>CAZGYX010000008.1:0-63590 GCA_964530735.1 uncultured Alistipes sp.
CGGTTGACATCCTGCGCTTCATGGCTCTTTCCGGCGGCCTTGTTGGCTTTGGAATCCCACAGAGCGGGCGGCAACGTTACGCGGCAGTTGACGAACGTGCTTTTGCCGTTCACCGTCAGGCGGGCATAGACGGGGATGCGCCCCTCTTTCATGCGCTGTTTGTTTACATAGAACAGGATTTTGAATGTGCTTCTTCTCATAACGGTTTTCAAGTTGCAAAGTTAAGTCGTTATGAGTTCAGAATCAATATGAAGAATTACGCAAAACAGTGAATAAGAACACATTGCAGATAAAACCGAACCGACTATCCGATTTTTCGGCTGCCGAATCGCCGTTAACGATTTGTTAACCGAACTCCTGCTTTTCGATGCTCTAAACCGCCGATTCGCCCATTTGCAAAACACAGCAACGAAAAGCATAAGAGGTTATTTCCCAATTCATTAACGCATCATTGCTTTGAATTGCTACCATAATCCCGTTTCCCGCTCTCTGCAAAAAGAGTTGGCAATCAACAGATTGCCAACTCTTTTTTACACTTGGCCGGTTCAAGTACGAAGTGCCCCGAGATTTATTTCTTTGAAAAATAAATTTCCAGCAGCTCTTTGGCCGCGATGAACGAGGACATCCGGTCGCTCAAAACGAGATTTTCATATTCGCCGATGCGCTGTTCGATCGTGTCCGACCGGTAAAACGAATTGCGCAACGCTTCATTGATGCTTTCGTACATCCAATACTTGTTTTGCCGGTTTCGGTTGTGCTGAAAATAACCGTTCTTTTCGACGTGTTCCAAATACTCCTCGATGCCTTTCCAAACCTCTTCCAGACCGGCCCGTGTAACCGATGACGCGGTATAAACACGGGGGCTCCAACCCGATTCGGGCGTAGGGAAAAGCCGCAAGGCACTTTGAAACTGCGTGCGGGCCAATTCAGCCTTGTGGATGTTCTCGCCGTCGGCTTTCGTGATGACCATCAGGTCGGCCATCTCCATGATGCCGCGCTTGATGCCCTGCAATTCGTCGCCGGCACCGGAAATTTGCAGCAACATGAACAAATCGACCATCGAATGCACGGCCGTTTCGGATTGTCCGACGCCGACCGTTTCGATAAAAATGACGTCGAATCCGGCCGCTTCGCACAGCACGATCGTTTCCCGCGTCTTGCGCGCCACACCACCCAGCGAACCGGCCGACGGCGAAGGGCGGATGAATACGTCGGGGTTGTGGCAGATGCTTTCCATGCGGGTTTTATCCCCCAAAATCGACCCGCCGCTCCGTTCGGACGAAGGGTCGATAGCCAGCACCGCCAGTTTGTGGTGCAACGACGTAACCATATCGCCGACGGCCTCGATAAAAGTCGATTTGCCGGCTCCCGGCACACCCGTAATGCCGATCCTCACCGATTTCCCGGCGTGGGGGAGACACCGCTCGATAATCTCTTGGGCTCGGGCGTAATGCTCGGGATTGTTCGATTCGATGAGCGTAATGGCCTGCGAAAGCACGGTAATATCGCCGTGCAGAATGCCGTCGACGTATTCGTCGATCGAAAGCGTCCGCTTCTTGCGCCGCGTGAAATAAGGGTTCACGATCGGCTGGTCTTCAACGCCTTCCGCGACATTCAGCGCCGTATCGTGATGCGTGTCGGCATACTCCTTTTCGTAGTGGTCTATTTTTGTGAAATTCATAGTCGGTCAGAGTTTTCCTTATCGGGCGGTCGACAGAATCGTTTCGTTCAGTTGGAGCGAATTGCCCTGCCACAGCAACCGATTGCGGGCATCCGTCAGCAGTGCGAACGGCACGTAATTCACCCCGAAATTCTTATATATCTTTCCGTCCGTATCGAACGCCACGGCCATGCGCGCCGAAAGATACGGCGTCGCAACCGGTGCGACCCGGGCCTCGTCATCGCGCGTAACGACAATCACCCGCAAACGGCCGTTCGATTTCTCGGACAGCGCATGCAACCGCTCCAACGACGTTACGCAAGCCGGATTCGACACCGAGAAAAACAAGATAGCGGTCGTCGGCGCTTCCGCAGGGCGAATGCCTCCGAGCCATGTCTCGCTCTTGATTTCCGAGATGCGATCGCCCAAAGCGGCGTTCTGGGCCGATACCGGTTCCCGGCCGAAGCACAGGAGGATTAGAATCCATAAAAAATTTTTCATGACGCATGGACTTTTCCATTGGCGAAGTTACGAATTATTTGCCGTCGGACGAAATTTTTTCAGACGCAAATGCTTGGGGATTCCCGAAGATTGATTTATCTTTGTATGCGCTAAAAAAAGCGCCCAAACAGACGAAAAATTCACTAAAAATCTTTCATATCATGCAAGTATCTCACATCGAACATCTCGGCATCGCCGTGAAGAGTCTCGACGAGGCCATTCCTTACTGGGAAAACGTGCTCGGGCTCAAATGTTATGCCATCGAGGAGGTCGCCGACCAAAAAGTCCGCACGGCATTCTTCATGCTGGGGCAGACCAAAATCGAATTGCTGGAACCCACGTCCGAAGATTCGACCATCGCGAAGTACATCGAGAATCGCGGCATCGGCATCCACCACATGGCCCTCGCCTGCACCAACATCGAGGAGCAGCTGGCCGACGCCGAAGCGAAAGGCATCCGCCTGATCGACGCCACGCCGCGCAAGGGCGCCGAAGGGATGACGATCGCATTCCTGCACCCGAAATCGACCCAAGGCATTCTGACGGAACTTTGCGAGAACAAAAACAAATAAATTCCGAAACCATGAGCGAAATTCAGAATAAAATCAACGAACTGATCGAGAACCGCGAAACCGCACGGCTCGGCGGCGGTCAGAAAGCCATCGACAAACAGCACGAACGCGGCAAATACACCGCGCGCGAACGAATCCAGATGTTGCTGGACGAGGGCAGTTTCGAGGAGTTCGACATGTTCGTCACGCACCGTTGCTACGACTTCGGCATGGAGAAAAAACATACGTTCGGCGACGGCGTGGTAACCGGTTACGGTACGATCGACGGCCGTTTGGTGTATGTTTTCGCACAGGACTTCACCGTTTCGGCGGGTTCGCTGTCGCTGTCGATGTCCGACAAAATCTGCAAGGTCATGGACATGGCCCTGCGCAACGGCGCGCCCTGCATCGGCATGAACGATTCGGGCGGCGCCCGTATTCAGGAGGGGGTCAACGCACTGGCCGGTTATGCGAATATCTTTCAGCGCAATGTGATGTCGTCGGGCGTCATTCCGCAGATTTCAGCTATCTTCGGCCCCTGTGCCGGCGGTGCGGTCTATTCGCCCGCGCTGACCGACTTCATCATCATGAAGAAAGAGACCTCCAACATGTTCCTCACGGGCCCGAAAGTGGTGAAGACCGTGACGGGCGAAGACGTAACGCAGGAACAGTTGGGCGGGGCACGCATGCACACGACCAAATCGGGCGTGGCGCAATTCGCCGTCGATACCGAAGACGAGGGCATCGCGCTGATTCGCAAACTGCTCTCCTACATGCCGCAAAACAACATGGAGGATGCGCCGCTGGCCGTCTGCACGGACACGATTACGCGTTTGGAAGATTCGCTCAACGAGATTATCCCCGACAGCGACACCAAACCGTATGATATGACCGAGGTGATCCGTGCGATTGTCGACAACGGCGAATACCTCGAATCGGCGGCCGGTTATGCCAAGAACATCATCACCTGCTTCGCCCGCTTCAACGGACAGTCGGTGGGCATCATCGCCAACCAGCCCAAATTCATGGCCGGTGTGCTCGACATCAATGCCAGCCGTAAAGCGGCCCGTTTCGTGCGGTTCTGCGATGCGTTCAACATTCCTATCGTGACGCTGGTCGACGTTCCGGGCTTCCTGCCGGGTACGACGCAGGAGTACGGCGGTGTCATCACGCACGGTGCGAAACTGCTCTTCGCTTACTGCGAAGCTACAGTGCCGAAGATTACGGTCACCTTGCGCAAGGCTTACGGTGGCGCCTACATCGTCATGTCCTCCAAGCACATACGCGGCGACATCAACTACGCTTGGCCGTCGGCCGAAATCGCCGTCATGGGTGCCAGTGGAGCCGTCGAAGTATTGTACGGCAAGGAGCTCAAAGACCTCGCTGACAAACCGGAAGAAAAAGCGGCTTTCGTCGCAGAAAAGGTCAAGGAGTACAACGACAAATTCTCCAACCCCTACAATGCGGCCCGCTACGGCTATATCGACGACGTAATCGAACCACGCAACACGCGCTTCCGCATCATCCGCGCGTTGCAGTCGCTGGCGACCAAGCGGTTGCAGAATCCGCCCAAGAAGCACTCGAACATTCCCTTGTAAATCGTTGAGCCATGAAATTGTTATCGGTAATGAACTGGGGATGGTCGGAGATGCTGTGGGTGGCGCTCATCAGCATCTGTCTGGTCTTCATCGTTTTGCTGCTGTTGGTCTTCATCATGAAGTTCTTCGGTTACGTATTCACGCATCGACAGGCAGCTGCCGCCACGGCGACGGTCGCTCCCGTAGCTACGGGGCAGCTCCACGAGGAGGAGATCGCCGCAATCATGACGGCTATCAAACTCTTCAAAACGGAGATGCACGACAGCGAATCGGAGGTGCTGACCATCCAAAGCATCAAACGCGCCTACTCGCCGTGGAACTCGAAAATCCACGGCCTGACGCAGTTGCCTGACAAAAAATAAGCATTAGTAAACGACATGAAAAATTACTCGCTGAAAATCAACGGACAGAATTACAACGTGCAAATCGACGACGTGAACGAGAATTCGACTTTGGCTCACGTAACCGTCAATGGCACGCCCTACGAAGTGGAAATCGCCGGTGCCGAACGGGTCGCCGCAAACAAACCGCAGGTCGCACCCGCTCCGAAAGAGTCCGACAGTGCCAAAATCACGCCTGCGACGGCAACGTCGTCGTCTCCCCGCATCGCAGCGGCTGCGCCCGCATCGGGCAGCGTCGTGAAATGCCCGCTGCCGGGTACGGTGGTGAGCATCAACGTAGCCGTAGGGGACAAGGTCGCACCCGGACAGAATCTGATGGTGCTCGAAGCCATGAAAATGGAGAACAATATCGACGCCGATCGTGCCGGTGTGGTCAAGCAGATTTTCGTACAGCAGGGCGCAACGGTAATGGAAGGTGACAATCTGCTCGTTATCGAATAGTTATGGGTACGCTGTTAGCCGCTTCTTCCGATTTCGTAGGGGAGAGCATCCAAAAATTCATCGAATCCACGGGCATCGTCGGGTTCTTCGAGGCTATGGGGTGGCAGAGCGTCGTCATGATTTGCGTGGCGTTCTTCCTGCTCTATCTGGCTATCCGTCATAAATTCGAGCCACTGTTGTTGTTCACGATCGCGTTCGGCATGTTGCTCACCAACCTGCCCGGCGCGAATCTCTACCACACCGAACTTTTTGCAGGCGGCCATGTGCATTGGGATATATTTGTGGCTCAGGCCGGTCTGCTCGATTACCTCTATCTTGGCGTCAAGTTGGGACTCTATCCCTGCCTGATATTCGTCGGGGTAGGAGCCATGACCGACTTCGGCCCGCTGATCGCCAATCCGAAAAGTTTCCTGTTGGGAGCTGCCGCGCAAATCGGCATTTTCATCACGTTCCTCGGAGCTTTTGCATTGGGATTCACGCCCGAGCAGGCCGGTTCGATCGGTATCATCGGCGGTGCCGACGGCCCGACGGCCATTTACCTCACGTCGAAACTCGCACCGGAACTGCTCGGCCCGATTGCGGTGGCGGCCTATTCTTATATGGCATTGGTGCCCGTCATCCAGCCGCCTATCATGAAGCTGCTGACCACCAAGGAAGAACGCGCTATCAAGATGAAGACCCTGCGTCCGGTTTCCAAATTGGAACGCATTATCTTCCCGATCGTCATCGCCGTCATCATTTCGCTTTTGCTGCCGAGCGCCGCGCCGCTTATCGGCTGCCTGATGCTGGGTAACTTGATGAAAGAGTGCGGGGTAGTCGACCGATTGAGCAAAACCGTCCAGAACGAATTGATGAACATCGTCGTCATCTTCTTGGGATTGACGGTCGGCGCGACGGCAACGGCCGAGGCATTCCTCAATGGGCGAACGCTGGGCATTCTTGTCTTGGGAGTCTTGGCATTCGGCATCGGCACCGCAAGCGGTGTGTTGCTGGCCAAATTCATGAATCTGTTTGTGAAAGAGGACAAGAAAATCAATCCGCTTATCGGTGCTGCGGGCGTATCGGCCGTTCCGATGGCGGCACGTGTAGCGCAAACGGTCGGACAGAAAGAGAATCCGAGCAACTTCCTGCTGATGCACGCTATGGGCCCGAACGTGGCCGGTGTCGTCGGTTCGGCGGTAGCTGCCGGTATCCTGCTTTCGTTCCTCGGATAACCCGACGGATTCCGGACATCAATGAAAAGGTAGAGCGAGAAATCGTTCTGCCTTTTCGATTTAGAATGGGAGCTTTTTATGTTTTTCGTGCTTTTTGTTTTTGTGTAAATGAAAAAATTTGTACCTTTGCGCACCCGCAAAGTGCGGGAAACGGATTACAACAAGTTAAATTAAACGTAAAACACTGTGGATTCATTAAGCTACAAGACTATCTCTGCCAACGCAGCGACCGTCACCAAAGAATGGGTGCTGATCGATGCCAACGGCGAGGTATTGGGACGTCTTGCCTCGCAAATCGCGAAGATTCTACGAGGTAAGAACAAGCCCTGCTACACCCCCCACGCAGATTGCGGCGACTACGTCGTCGTGATCAATGCCGAGAAGGTGAAGCTCACGGGCAAGAAGATGACCGACAAGGTCTACACACGACACACGGGTTATCCCGGAGGTCAGCGTTTCGCCACCCCTGCGGATTATCTGGCTAAAAAGCCGACGTTCCTGATCGAAAAAGCCGTGAAGGGCATGTTGCCCCGCACGCGACTGGGCGCCGCAATGCTGAAAAATCTGAAGGTCTATGCCGGCGAGGAGCATCCGCATGCCGCACAGAGCCCGAAGACCGTCAAGTTAAACGAGATTAAGTAAAGAGTATTATGGAAGTTGTAAACACCGTAGGTCGCCGTAAGGCTGCTGTGGCTCGCGTATTCGTGAAGCCGGGTAAGGGTCAGATTACTATCAACCATAAGGAGCTCGCCACCTATTTCCCGCTCGAAATTCTCCAGTTCCAAGTAAAGCAGCCGCTGCTGGCTACCAACACGGCCGAGAATTACGACATCACCATCAATCTCGATGGCGGCGGTATCAAAGGTCAGGCAGAGGCTGCCCGTCTGGGCATCGCCCGCGCTCTTTGCGAGATCGACGCCGAAATGCGTCCGGTGCTGAAAAAAGCCGGATTCCTGACGCGCGATCCCCGCGAGGTTGAACGTAAGAAGCCCGGTCAGCCCGGAGCACGTCGCAAGTTCCAGTTCAGCAAGCGTTAATACGCAGACGACCGGAATTTCGGCAACGCACGACGAGGTTGCAAACCGGAACGACTATCGGATTATCCGATATTACCTTTCGGTTGCCGAGTCGCGGAAAACCCGGCGGGACCGGATCCGTCCGCTACCCGCAAGGTTGCAGAAAAGAGAATTAAAATTAAACAACACGAATTAACATGTCACGTACAGATTTTAATACATTATTGGAAGCCGGCGCGCACTTCGGTCACCTGAAGCGCAAATGGAACCCCAAAATGGCTCCTTACATCTTCATGGAGAAGAACGGCATCCACATCATCGACCTGCACAAAACCGTGCTGAAAGTCGATGAAGCAGCGGCAGCTATCAAACAGATCGCCAAGAGCGGTCGTCGCGTGCTGTTCGTTGCCACGAAAAAACAGGCCAAAGAAATCGTTGCCGAAAAGGTGGCAGCCGTCGGAATGCCTTACGTTACCGAACGTTGGGCCGGCGGTATGCTGACGAACTTCCCCACCATACGCAAAGCCGTCAAAAAAATGGCCACCATCGACAAGATGACCAACGACGGCACGTTCGACAACTTCTCGAAACGCGAAAAACTCCAAATCGCCCGTCAGCGTGCGAAATTGGAGAAGAACCTCGGTTCCATCGCCGATTTGACGCGCCTGCCGGCCGCCCTGTTCGTCGTCGACGTTCAGAAAGAGGCAAACGCCGTGAAAGAGGCCAAACGATTGAGCATCCCCGTATTTGCAATGGTTGATACTTGTTGTGATCCGACCGACATTGATTACGTTATACCTGCAAATGACGATGCCGCAAAATCGATTGCCGTTATCGTAGACGCCATGTGCGCTGCAATCGCCGAAGGTACCGAAGAACGCCGTCTCGAAAAGGAGAAAGAGTCGCAGGAAGCCGAGGCTTCGGGCGAGGCCGCTCCCCGCAAAGAGGCGAAACCCCGTATCAAGAAAGCGGTGAAAGCATCGGTCGATGCCGAAGAAGAGGCAGTGAAAGAGGTAGTAGCCGCTGTCGAAACGCCCAGCGAAGAACCGGCTGCGGAGACCGAAGCGGAATAACGAACCTCGTTTCGAGAAGAAGAACAAAAACCGAAAATTCAGAAGACTATGGAAATCAAAGCAGCCGATGTGATGAAGCTCCGCAAAATGACCGGTGCCGGCATGATGGATTGCAAAAAGGCACTCATCGAAGCGGAGGGGGATTATGATCGGGCGCAGGATATTATCCGCGAAAAGGGCAAGTTGGTCGTAGCGAAACGCGCCGACCGCACCGCAACCGAAGGCGTCGTCGTCACGAAAATCGTAGGGCAGAAGGCTTACATGCTTTGCTTGGCTTGCGAAACCGACTTCGTAGCGCAGAATGCCGAGTACACGGCATCGGCCAACGCCATGTTGGAAGTCGCCATTGCAGTCGACGCCGCTGACCGCGACGCCCTGCTGGCCGCCAAAAATTCCGAAGGCCACACGGTCGAGGAGATGGTGACGGAGAAATCGGGACAGACGGGCGAGAAAATCGAGCTGGCATTCTATGCCCGCATCGAGGCTCCTTATTGCGCCGAATACGTACACTTCAACAAGAAACTCGGTACGATTCTGGGCTTCAACAAGGAGGTTCCGGCCGAAGCGGCACACGTCGTCGCCATGCAGGCAACGGCTATGGCTCCCGTTTCGATCGACATTGCCGACTGCCCCGCAGATATCGTGGAGCACGAGCGCAAAATTGCTATCGAAGCCATGAAGCAAGACCCGAAAAACGCCAACAAGCCCGAAGAAATCCTTGCGAAAATCGCCGAAGGCAAGATGCGCAAATTCTACGAGGAGAACACCTTGCTGAATCAGGTGGTTGTCGGTGAAAAGGAGACGATTGCAGAATATCTTCGGAAAGCTGCCAAAGATGCGACGGTCGTCGCTTACAAGCGTTTCGCGCTGGGCGAATAATCGCCCGGCAGCCACGCCAAGAAAAGGTCGGATTCTTATCGAGAATCCGGCCTTTTTTATGCGAGGTTATTCGACCTTTTCAATTTCGCCGCGCTTGACATACCACAAATAGCCCTCGCATTCGGGATACCCCATGCGGCGAATCAAATCGAGATAGCGACGTATCTGCCGCCGATAACCGGCCTCCTCGCCCTCGCGCTTACCGAATTTGTAATCCACGACGACCGCCCGCCGGCCTTTGAGCATCACGCGGTCGGGACGTTTTATTAAATCGTCGTCGGAGGAAGCCGCAAGGTCTGCTGCGGGCCGAATAATCGTATTTTCGTTCCGCACACGGTCCCAGCTGCCGTCGAACCATTCGCAGACGGTCGGATTTTCGAATGCCTGCTCGATTTTTTGCAACAAAGCCGCGGCATCCGCATCGGAAAGCAGCGCATCGCTCTGCATGTTCCGAATCGCCGTGCGAATATCCTCCAATGTTTCGGCCTCCTGAAACGCCCGGTGCATCATGATACCGAAATTTCGCGGCGTCAATTCCCGTTCTCCCTCCTCCGAATAACGCTGCGTCGGCCAGCGCAACCGCAAATCAGCTTGGGCCGTAGGGTAGTCCTTCAATACGACATGTTCCGGCTTTCCGGCATCCGCTTTCGTCGCTACCGGCCCGGTGAACGTTCCGCATTCGTATCGGTCGCACGAATCGGCTCCGGTTTCGGTCAGCACCTGCCACAACAATTTTCCGACAGGCGACGGCACGTTGCTTCCCGTCTTGCGCGGAATAAACACATGCAACGATTCGGCCGCACGGGTCAACGCCACGTACAGCAGGTTGATGTTGTCCACGTGGGAATAAACCCGCTCGCGATAATACTCCGCCGAAAAGTCGGATTCGGACATCGTTTTTCCGTATTTGACAGGGAACCGGCCGATTTCGCTTGCGCTGCCGTCCGCTTCGGCCCAAACGATATTCGGCTCCCAACCGTTGTTCTTGGGCTCCAACGACCACGAACAATAGGGAATAATCACCGCTTTCTGTTCCAGCCCTTTCGCCTTGTGGACGGTCATGATCTCGACGGCCGATTCGCTCCGTTCGATCGAAAGCGACCGCTTCGAGCCTTGTTCGTCCCACCAGCGCAAAAACAACGGAATGTCGGCGATGCGGTCGGCACAAAAGGCAATCAGTTGTTCGTGGACGGCTTGCAGATAGGCCGTCTGCTGCTCCGCATGCTGCAGCCCGTAGCGCATCACCGTGCGCTCGAACGCATCTTCGGGCGAAAGCATCCGCAACGAGCGGAAGAACGACTTTTCATCTTCGTCCAACGGACAATCGAAAGCCTGCGCGAGAAAATGATTGTAATCGGCACGGCTGCACGTATCCCCGTCGTTCAGCGCAAGACGCAACACCGCAACAATAAACTTGCTCACGGGCGCCGTACCGATTTGCAGCGCCTCGCGCGTCACCACGTCGAACCGGTAGCGGGCATCCGTATTGTTCCGCTTGAAATCGAGCAAATCCGACGCAATCCGTGCCCCGTGGGCCGTACCCCGCACCAATATCAGAATATCGCACGGGCGGAATCCTTTGTCCAGCAGCCGGCAAATCCGCTCCACGACGGGCGGATGTTCATCGAACAGTTCCACCGAAACATAACCCGGATGCTCTTTTTGAAGACGCGGACGCTGTTCGTGATTCCGGTAGGCCCGGGCCAACGTATCGCGCAAAGCCTCCGCATCCGCCACCGGCATCGCCTTGTTCGCGACCGCCGTTTCGAGCATCGCATTGAGCATGCGGTTATCCTCCGCCACCATGTCGCCGATGACCCGATTGTTGAACTCCACGACGACGGGCAGGCTGCGGAAATTGTCCTGCAAACTGACCGCTTCGGTATTTCCCTGCCCCAATGCGCGCCGGGCTTCGGATTGGAGGATTTCCCAATCGCCGCCCCGCCAGCGGTAAATCGACTGCTTGATGTCGCCCACGATGAAAACCGACGTTTCATCGGACTGCGAAAGGGCATTCGTCAACAAAGGCAGAAAATTCTCCCACTCCTTGATGGAGGTATCTTGAAATTCGTCAATCATGAAGCGCGCGAAACGATTGCCCACCTTTTCGTAAATGAACGGAGCATCGTTGTGCGCGATGAACTCCGAAAGGATGTACTTCGTTTCCGACAACAGCATCAGGTTCTGTTCGTCGCACATGCGTTTCACCCTCGCATACAAATCGGACAACAGCGCGAAACTGCGATATTGATTCCGCAGCAGGGTACACGTATTCCAATGGCGGATATTCCGGTCGTAAATGTCGCACACCGCCTGCAACAAGGGCTGCAGCCGCGCAATATGGGGCAACGCAGGGGATTTCGCATTGCACCAACCGGAGGTCGAGACCGACTGCTTTCGTACCGTATCGTTCGGTATTGCGATTTCACCGACCGCAACATTGCAAAGATATTTTACTGGGAACCCTTTTGTAAAATCTTTTTCCGAAAGACCGGCCTCTTCGATGACCGCAAGCATGCGCTGCGCGGCTTCGCGGTATTCGTTTTTGGTCGCTTCGACTTGGGCCGTCGCCTCGTGGACGATTCGGGCCAACTCTTCTTTCGCCCGCATGGTCGAAAGGGTTTCCTTGTTCTTCTCCTTGAACAACTCCTGCCCCAAAGAGAGAATGCTGCTGCGGACATCCCACTTTTCACCGTCGTCGATGCGCTCCTGCACGAAAGCGGTCAACCAATGTAACAGTTTCTTGTCGACCGTAATCTGTTCGATCAAGGCATCGGCACTCTTGGCCAGCACCGACGCCGTTTCGATTTCGACGTTGTAATTGAGGTCGAGCCCCAGCTCCTTGATGAAAGCCCGCAGAATACGCTGGAAAAAGGTGTCGATAGTCAAGACCGTGAAATGCGAATAGTCGTGCAGAATCTTCGACCGTGCTTCGGCCGCCCGTTTGCGGACGGTTTCGGCATCGAGTTTCAATTCGCGGCAAAGCAGTTGCAGATAAGAGCTCTCCGCACCCGAAGCGAGCAGGTGAATCTCTTTCAGGATGCGCGATTTCATCTCTTCGGTGGCCTTGTTCGTAAAGGTCACGGCCAGAATATGACGGTAGAGCGCAGGTTGCTCCACGACATCGTGCACGTATTTGTAAGCCAGCTGGTAGGTCTTGCCCGACCCGGCACTGGCATTGAGGATTTTCGCTTTCACCGTTCGTGTCTCCGTTCTTCGTAGTAAAAGTACGAACAATTCGCCGATCGGCAACCGATTTCCCGATTATTTTTGTAAATTAGCATCGATTTTTAATCGACACAAGCATTTCGATATGAAGAAGTTGATTTCGGGCCTGACTGCGGCGCTGCTGTTCGCCGGCACGGGCTGGACCCAGACTGCCGAACCGACCCCCGCCAAAAGCGAATGGCTGGCCTCGTTTTCGTCCGTACAGGTAAACGCACCGCTCGACATCGTATTCATCCGAATACCGGCTCATGAAGCTCCGAAAATCGTTTACGACACGAAAGGCTCCTACACCTCGAAATTCCGCTTCGAGGTAAAGAACCGCGTGCTGCGCATCTCCGAGCGCGACGACGAACGTCATCCCGAACGCACCGAAGTGACGGTTTACTACAATACGCTGGAATCCCTCTCCGTCACCGATGCCACCGTCCGGTTCCTCGAACCGATTGCCGGCGATTTGTTCAACCTGACTATCGGGACACGGGCTTCGCTGACCGCCACGTTCGATGTAAAGGATCTGAAAATGGAAGTTTCGGGACGCTGCTCCGCCACACTGGACGGTTCGGCACGTTACCTGACGCTGGCCGCCGCTACCGGTACGGTCGAAGCGCTTGATTTGGAAGTCATGTCCGCACGGGTCAATGTCACGACCGGCGGCTCGCTGACGCTCAACGTCACGGAACGGCTCGAAGCTATCACCTCCACCAACGGCACGGTCCGCTACAAGACGAAACCGGCCATCCTGCGCACCGAAATCCGTCTCATGGGCGGCACGATCGACCGGGCCAAATAACGGGCCGAACGCACGATGCAAGGTTTTTTGGAAGAGGTCGCCGAACGGCTTTACACCCGTTACGGCGACGAACTGGTCGAGCGGAACATTCTGTTTCCCTCGCGACGGGCGCAACTGTTTTTCACGGATGCGCTTTCCCGCATCGTGCAGCATCCCTTGTGGCAGCCCCGGTGGGTCACGATCGACGAACTGATGTCCGAAATCGCCGGTCTGCGAATCGGCGAGCGCGTGCGGCTCGTCACCGAGCTATACAAGGTCTATTCGGCCTATCACGACGAACCGTTCGATAAATTCTATTTTTGGGGCGACATGCTCCTGACCGATTTCGATACGATCGACAAGTACCGAATCGACGCCGAGATGCTGTTCCGGAACATCAGCGACCTGAAAGAACTCGAAGCCGATATTTCCTACCTGACACCCGACCAGTTGGAAATTATCCGCACGTTTTGGTCGTCGTTCGGCGAAGAGGTCGACCTCTCGGACGAAAAACGCCGTTTCTTGGCTATCTGGAAAACGCTCGGCCCTATCTACCGGCAATTCCGCGAACGGCTCACCGCCGCAGGCATCGCCTACAACGGCATGGTGCAACGTGCGGCGGCTGAAAAACTGCAAGCCGGAGAGTTCCGGTTTTCGGAACCGCGCCGATACGTCGTGGCCGGATTCAACGCGCTGTCCGAATGCGAAAAGGAGTTGTTCCGCTTTCTGGCGACCAATGCCGAAACCGATTTTTACTGGGATTACGACGACTATTACACCCGGCATCCCGAGCAGGAGGCCGGCATGTTCGTCCGGCAAAACATCGTCCGGTTTCCGGCCCGCGACCCGATTTCGCACGACAATCTGCGCACGGAAAAACAGTTGACCGCGATTTCGACCGTATCGAACGCCGTGCAATGCAAGCAGGTCGCCCGAATTCTGCACGAACTGGCCGAGCAAGGGCCGTTGGACAAACGCACGGCTATCGTACTTACCGACGAAAATCTCCTGATGCCGTTGCTTTATGCGCTGCCGCCTGAATTGGATGCGGTCAACGTGACAATGGGGTATCCCCTGCGGGCGACGCCGGTCTATACGTTCGTCGAACGGCTCGTCGAATTGCAGCATCACCGTCGGACGACCAAATCCGGCAACACGGCATTCTATCATGTCGACGTCACCGGACTGCTCGCGCATCCGTATGTCGCAGGGCATGACGCGGCTGCGACCGGCTCGTTGCAGGAACAAATCGTCCGCGAACGCCGCATCACGGTCGATGCCGATTGGCTCGGCAAAACCGAATTGTTGCAACGGATTTTCCGTCCCGCCGCCACGTGGCACGAGATGTCGGATTACCTGCTCGATGTGCTCGATAGCGTAGCGCACACCCCCGCGACGAAAGATGACCTCCACCAACGCATCGAATTCCTTTCCGTTACGGCCGCCGAAATCACCAAACTGCGCAATTCGCTGGACAACTGCGACATGGATCTTTCGACCGAAATCTATGCTTCACTTCTGCGCCGGCATCTGCAAACGATACGGATTCCGTTCGAGGGCGAGCCGCTGAAAGGGGTGCAAATCATGGGTATCCTCGAAACGCGCAACCTCGATTTCGACCACGTAATCGTCCTTTCGATGACCGACGACAATTTTCCGGGCAACCGGCTCGCGCAGGCATCGTTCGTTCCCTACAACCTGCGGGCCGCCTACGCATTGCCCACGCCCGAACACCACGAAGGAGTTTACGCCTACTATTTCTATCGGTTGATTCAGCGGGCGCAGACCGTCCACATGCTCTATTGCTCGCATGCGGACGACAAATCGACCGGCGAGCCGAGCCGCTACATCCGGCAGCTGGATTACGAAAGCGGTTTTTCGATTCGGAAAATCGAAGTGGGCGTGGATGTCAATCTGGCCGAAACCGAAGCTATCGAAGTGGCGAAAGACGCCGACGTCATGCGCCGTCTGGCCCGTTTCACCGACCCCGAAAGCCAAGCGGCTCTTTCGCCGACGGCATTTTTCCGGTACGTAGCGTGTCCGCTGCGCTTTTACTTCGCGTCGATTGCCCGGCTGAAAACCAACGACGAAATCAGCGAAGAGGTCGATGCCCCGATGTTCGGGACCATTCTCCATGCCGCCGTGCAGGCCCTCTATGCCCGCATCGAGGACGAAGCGCATCCGGGCGAGACCCTGAATGCGCTGCTCCGAACCGACGAAATCGCCCGAGCGGTCGAAGCCGCCATCAACGAACACTACCTGCACGACCAAAGCGCATCCACGCAGGAATATACCGGCAATCTGCTGCTGGTGAAGGACATCGTTACGCGCTATCTCAAAGAGGGTCTTTTGCCCTACGATGCGCAGCACGACCGGTTCACGGTCATCGGATTGGAAGACCGCATTGCGTGCGGATTCCCGTTTTCGACGGCCGACGGAGAACGGACGATGAATTTCGCCGGTGTCGCCGACCGCATCGACCGGCTCGACGACGGCACGCTGCGTGTGGTCGATTACAAAACCGGCACCGAGCATCTGGATTTCAAAGGGATCGATTCGCTGTTTCACGGCAAGGGGAAAGAACGTCAGTCGAATATCCTGCAAACGCTGCTCTATGCCATGATGCTTCACCGCACCCGCCATGCGGATGCGATTCCGGCGCTTTTCTACATGCGCGGCATCCGGAAATCGGACTATTCGCCGCTGCTGAACGACACGGAATTGAACGAACGCGGCGTGCCGTATTCCCGTTACAGCGAAACGTTCGAGCAATTCGTGCGCGAAGCGCTCGAAGAGATGTACGACGCCCAAATCCCGTTCCGCCAGTGCGAAGATGCCGATACCTGCAAGTACTGCGATTTCAAAAACATCTGCGGCCGCTGATTCGGGTTACGAACGTTCGTATTGCTTTTTGAGTTCATCGATCGGCTTTCCTCCGATACCGATGTTTTCATCCGGTAATTCCTTGATCGTCACCATGAAAAACTGCTCGGGGATTCGCGTTACCTCCGCAGCCAAAGCAGTCATTCGTCCGATCAATTCTTTCTTTTGTTCTGCGGTCATCGCACCGCTTTCGATCGTAATGTACGGCATATCGGTTCCTATTGCAACATGCAAAAATAGCCATAATAAGAGGAATCCCGGTTACTTCTCCCGAAAAAACATCGTTCCGCACTCCGTCGACACGTTCTCTTATCTTTTTTATTCCTATCTTTAACTTCGTTTTAGATACTTCGCCTCAACAATGCCCAAATAAATTTGGCATTGTGTTCGGCTTATTCGTATCTTTGACTTCGTCGAAGATACTCCCGCTCGGCAAAAAATGCAAACAAGTTTGCTTTTTGCCCTCGCTTATTCGTATCTTTGCACTGCTTAAATTCAGTTCGGATGATGTCGCCGTTCGCCGTCGTTGCAACCGTTTCGGGATATATCGTTCTCTTGTTCGTCCTCGCACGGATTTCGGGACGGCGGGCCGGAAATGCCGCTTTCTTCACGGGCAACCGGCGCACCCGCTGGTACATGGCCGCATCGTCCATGATTGCGGCCGCCATGTCGGGCGTTACGTTCATTTCGGTGCCCGGTTCGGTCGCGGCTGATACGTTCTCCTACATGCAAATGGTCTTGGGGTTTACGGTGGGGCAGTTCGTCATCGCTTTCGTATTGATTCCGGTATTCTATCGGTTGCGGGTCGTTTCGCTCTACGAATATCTCGACAGCCGTTTCGGCATCACGTCGCATCGTACCGGTGCATGGTTTTTCTTTCTCTCGAAGATGACGGGCACCGCCCTCAAAGTCTACATCGTCTGCGCCGTGATGCAGGGACTGGTGTTCGATTGCTACGGCGTGCCTTTCTGGGCCAATGCCGCCATAACCATGCTTTTCGTATGGCTGTACACGCAGCAGGGCGGTGTCAAAACGCTGATTTGGACGGACACGCTCAAAACCGCTTGTCTGGTGATTGCGCTGGTGCTGACCATCATATTTCTCATGCGCGGATTGGGCTGGTCGCCGGCCGATACGGTACGGCAGGTGGCCGCTTCGCCCATGTCGCGCATTTTCTTCTTCGACGACCCCGCATCGGGTTACTATTTCTGGAAAATGTTTGCCGCCGGAATCGTCCTGCTCGTCGCCATGACGGGGCTCGACCAAGACATGATGCAACGCAACATGAGCTGTCCGACACCACGCGATGCACAGAAAAACATCGTCCTCACGGCCGTTTGTCAGGTCTTCGTCATCGGGTTGTTCTTGGTGCTCGGCGTACTGCTATACCGTTACATGGAGTGCACCGGAATGCCCATGCCCGCGAAAAGCGATCAGGTGTTTGCGGAAATCGCGGTCAACGGCGGACTACCGCTCGCGGTTGGTATTCTGTTCGTTATCGGGCTTATTTCAAGCACCTATTCATCCGCCGGTTCGGCGCTTACAGCGCTGACCACCTCCTTTACCGTAGACATTCTTGCCGCCATGAAACACGGAGACGATGCCACGCTGACCCGCACGCGCCGAACCGTGCACATCGCCATGACCGTCTGCATGGTCGTGCTGATTGCCGTTTTCGGATATGCGGCCAACGAAAGCACGATCAATCTGGTATTCAAAGTCGCCGGATACACCTACGGTCCGATTCTCGGCATGTTCGTTTTCGGGCTGGCGACCCGCCGCCGGATATGCGACCGCTGGATGCCGGTAGTCGCTGTCGCCGCACCGTTATTGAGCGGATTGCTGCAATATGTCGCCCGCACGCGCTGGGGATACCAAATCGGATTCGAATTGTTGATTTATAACGCCGCATTCACGATGACGGGCATGGGATTGTTAATGAAACGAGATGAAAAATAAACTGCTATACACACTTGTATTTTTGACGGTATGCGGCACGGCATTCGCCGCGAAAATCGGCACCTCCACACGCACCGAAATCGCCAAAACCCTCAATCGCATCGTCGCCCGCGAAATCACGGGGGCCGATATTCGGGTGCAATCGGTCAAAGTTTCGCGCGGACAGGTGCAGATTTATGCTTCGCCCGCATTGTCGTACTATCCGTTCCGCGAAAAGAATACGCGCGCGCTCTACGATTCGGTTCGGGCCGTTCTGCCGCGCGAGTACCGCAAAGCACGGATACAGCTATATACCGACAACCACGAAATCCGCGAGCTGATTCCGCTGGCCTACTGCAAGAACCTGCCTAAAAAAGGGAAAAACCGTCCGGTTCCGTTCGTCAACCGTTCCGAACGGCCGTTGCTCACCCGGTTGTCCGCGCTCGCCGCACCGTCGCGGGGGCTCGAAGGCCGCCATATCGCCGTGTGGCAAAGTCACGGACGCTATTTCGACCAAGAGGAGAACCGGTGGAAATGGCAACGCGCCCAACTGTGGGAGACCTGCGAAGACCTTTACACCCAAAGCTACGTCCTGCCGTACTTGGTGCCCATGCTCGAAAACGCAGGTGCATGCGTGCTGCTGCCCCGTGAACGCGACGTGCAATGCAACGAAGCGATTGCCGACAACGATGCGCCCGGCCAATATCGCGAGGAGGGCGACTGGGCATCGGGCGGCAGGGGATTCGCCCAGCTTCGGCCGATCTACCGAACTGGCGAGAATCCGTTTTGCGACGGTACCGCCCGTCGCACGACGAGCGTAACCGACGGCCCCGAAAGCCGAGCCATGTGGAAAGTCGAAATCCCCGACGCGGGAGAGTACGCCGTCTATGTGAGCTACGAGCAAACACCCGCCAGTGCGGACGATGCCCGTTATGCGGTGCACCACGCAGACGGCGTGTCCGAATTCGCCGTCAACCAAACGATGGGCGGCGGCACGTGGATTTATCTCGGGACATTCCGGTTCGAGGAGGGCCAGCAGGAAGCCGTCGTACTGTCCAACCGCTCCCGCCGCGCCGGTTGCATCGTTTCGGCCGACGCCGTGAAAATCGGCGGGGGATACGGCAATATCGCCCGCACGACCGACGAATCGCTGCGGCAGGCCGATTCGGTCTACCGCGAGGAGACGAGCGGCTATCCGCGTTTTTGCGAAGGTGCCCGCTACTGGCTCCAATGGGCCGGATTCGACACGACGGTCTATGCCCCCAAAGCGCATCTGGACGATTACAAGGAGGATTACATGTCGCGCGCCCACTGGGTCAATGCGTTGATGGGCGGGTCGGAACGCCTGCCCGATTCGACGGGACTGCGTATTCCTATCGACATGGCGTTGGCGTTCCACTCCGATGCGGGCGTACGCGACGGCGACGAGACCGTCGGGACGCTGGGCATCTTCTACACGAAAGACAACCACGGCCGTTTCGTCGGCGGAGCCGACCGATACCGTTCGCGCGACCTGACCGACCTCGTAATGACGCAGGTAGTAGGGGATATTCGGCGCACGTTCGAGCCCGAATGGAAACGGCGCGGATTGTGGAACCGCTCCTATTACGAGGCCCGCGTTCCGTGCGCACCGACCATGCTGCTGGAATTGCTTTCGCACCAGAATTTCGCCGACATGCGTTACGGACACGATCCGCGTTTCAAATTCACGGTAAGCCGTGCCGTGTACAAAGGCATCCTGCGCTACATCCATTCGCAGTACGGAACGCCTTACGTCGTACAGCCCTTGCCCGTCGAAGCGTTCAGCGTCGAATTCGCCGACGAAAATACGGTCCGGCTACGCTGGTCGCCCGTTGTCGATACGCTGGAAAAGACCGCCGTGCCGACCGGTTACATCGTCTACACCCGCAAAGGCGACGGAGGATTCGACAACGGCCGTGCGGTCGATGCGACGACTTGCACGTTCGAGCAGGAACCCGGCGTGACTTACAGTTACCGGGTCACAGCGGTGAACGACGGAGGCGAAAGTTTTCCGAGCGAAACGCTTGCGGCCTGCCGTCTGCCGGACGAACGGGGATGCCTGTTGATTGTCAACGGATTTGACCGCGTCGGCGCGCCATGCAGTTCGCGATGCGATTCGCTGGCCGGATTCTACCACAGCATCGACGGAGGAGTACCCGACCGCCGGGATATTTCCTTCATCGGCGAACAACAGATATTCGACCTCTCGCTCGCCCGTTCCGACGACGATGCCTATGCGCTCGGCACCAGTCTGACCGAGTACGAAACCGATGTCATCGGCGGCAACACGTTCGATTATCCCTACCTGCACGGACAGTCGATAAGCCGTGCCGGATATTCTTTTTGCTCCGCATCGGCCCGGGCCGTCGAACGACAGGAAGTAAACCTTACCGGCTATGCGGCCGTCGATTTGATTTTAGGGAAACAGCGTGCAACGACGGTCGGACGCGGAATACGGGAAGCGGAATTCCACGCTTTTCCGCCCGCATTGCAACAGGCCTTGCGAAGTTTGTGGCAATCCGGCGGAAATCTGTTCGTATCGGGCTGTTATGCGTTTTCCGACCTATGTGCCGACGAAGAGGGCTGCCGGTTCGCCGAAGAGGTATTCCATGCCACGCTCGATTGCGCCCAAGCGACCCGTCAGGGGAAGGTGCGGATCGTCGCATCGCCTGCAAGCGGTTTTTCGCGCGGGGAATACCGTTTCCACGACAAATTGGGGTCCGACCACTACGCCGTCGAATCGCCCGATGCGCTGCAGCCGACCGACGATAAGGCCAGCGTCGTCATGCGTTACGCCGAAAACGGCCGCACGGCAGGCATCGCCGCTACCGGCGACGGACGGACGTTCGTCATGGGCTTTCCGTTCGAGGCACTGACGACCCAGCGCGAACGCGACCGGCTGATGCGGGAGGCCCTGAATTTTCTGACGACCGAATAAACTCCAAAACAAACGGATATGTCACTCGAACAACAAATCTCGAAAGGTATCATGGAGGCGATGAAAGCCAAGGATACCGTGCGGTTGAGCGCACTGCGCAACGCCAAAAAGTACATCATCGAAGCCAAGACTTCGGGGCCCGGCATCGACGAACTTCCCGACGCCGACGTGCTGAAAATCATCTCGAAACTGGCCAAGCAGGGTAGCGATTCGGCGGCAATTTTCATGCAGCAGAACCGGCAGGACCTCGCCGACGAGGAGTTGGCGCAAGTCGCCGTCTATCAGGAATTTTTGCCCAAACAGCTGACCGCCGAAGAGTTGACGGCAGAAGTTCGGGCTATCATCGCCGAAGCCGGTGCAACCTCCATGAAGGATATGGGCAAGGTGATGGGCATCGCCTCGAAAAAACTCGCCGGTCGCGCCGACGGCAAAGATATTTCGGCCAAAGTCAAGGAGTTGCTCGCATAAATCATCCATGCGACGGTCGATGCTGCTCCTCTGCGCGGTGTTTGCGGAATGGAACCTCATGGCCCGTCCGCCCGCCGCGCGTTTTGATCTGCCTTGCCGAATCGAACAAGGCAAATACATCGTGGAGGTCGAAACGCCTGCGGGGCCGCGCCGATTCGTATTCGATACGGGAGCTTCGCGAACGACCGTCAGCGAACGGTTGTGCCGCGAATCGGGGCTCGTCGCCGAGGGTCGGAGCCTGACCGGCGATTTCGAGGGCTACCGCGAACGAATCGTCACGGCGCGGATGCCGAAGTTGCGCATGGGCGACGCCGTGTTTGAAAACCTGCCGGTCGACGTCCTGCCCGACAGCTCCTATGTGTGGTGCTTGGGTGTCGACGGCATCGTGGGCAGCGATTTGTTGCAGCA
The DNA here is from genome assembly GCA_964530735.1 of uncultured Alistipes sp. Lineage (GTDB taxonomy): Bacteria > Bacteroidota > Bacteroidia > Bacteroidales > Rikenellaceae > Alistipes. Next base: position 21,988 of record CAZGYX010000008.1, read on the forward strand.
CTTCGTCGTACGGTTTCCCGCCACCGATTCCGTCATTTCATTGGCGGGCGATTACCGGCAGTTCGGCGACCTCGACCGCAAACGGGCTGTGCAGCTGCATCGCGAAAAAGGACGGCCGTTTGTCGCGTTTCGGGCTGGAGACGGCCACCGCAGCATGAAGTTCTATGCGCTGTTCGATTCCGGCGCGTCCGATTTTTTCAGTTGCCGCTATCCCGAGTGTATCGAACTGCTCGACAAAGGCATTCTTCGGAACGTGCGCCGCACTTCGGGGCATCCGGGCCGCATGGGCTGGACGAACCGTTCGTCCGTGCGCGAAGCCGTGCGTGGGACGATTCCCCGAATCGACATCGCCGGCAGCACGCTGTCGGATATTCCGCTCGAAGAAACCTACGGGAATACCCACAAACTCGGTTGTGGGCTTTTGCGCCGAGGCGAAATCGTCATCGACTATCCCGGATGCCGTTTTTGGTTGCTGCCTCATGCCGAGCAGCCCGGTTCGGCCGACATCGCGGTACGCAATATCTCGGTGGCCATTTCCGGCGGACGGCTGGTCGTGGGGCAAGTGTGGGACGAGACGCTTGCCGACATCGTGTCGCCGGGCGACCGAATCGTGCGCATCGGTACGCTCGATGTCTCGGAAGTCGACCCGTGTGCCGTCATTCGCGGCGAAATACACGGCGACAAACCTGAAATCACCGTAGAACGGCACGACGGCACGCGCGCGACCGTTCCGATAAGGAATTTATGATATGCACCTGCCCGAAAATCTTCACCGCAGCGTAAAAACCGTCGCCATGCCGTTGGCAATGGTCGTCGGCGCGTTGTCGTGTCGCCCAATCACGGCACTGGAACAAGCGTCGCACGGGATGATTACCCCGACCTTGATTTTTCTGATGCTGTTCATCACGTTTTGCCGCGTGAAGCCCAGCCAAATGAAGCTGTCGGCATTGCATTTTTGGATGTTGCTTTTTCAGACGGTCGTTTCCGTCGGCATCTACCTTGCGTTGCTGCCGTTCGACCCGGTTGTTGCGCAGGGCGCCATGATTTGCGTATTGGCTCCAATCGCAATGGCCGCCGTAGTCATCGGCGGCATGCTGGGAGCCAATGTCGCGACGATGGCCACTTACAGCCTGCTATGCAACATGGTTATCGCACTGCTGGCGCCGGTTATCCTGACTTTCACGGGCAACGGAATATGCACGTTCTCGCAAATTCTGGCTCGCGTGGCTCCGTTGCTCATCATGCCGTTCGCCGTCGCGCAATGCTGCCGGTTTCTGTTCCCCAAATGCGCCCACTGGATTGCCGAGCACAGCCAAATTTCGTTTTATCTGTGGCTTCTGTCCTTGCTCGTGATTATCGGACGAACGACCGCTTTCATCATCGACCTGCACGGGGCATCGCTCACTACCGAATTTTCGTTGGCATTCCTCGCATTGGTCATCTGCCTGTTGCAATTCAAGACCGGACGCATTCTCGGACGCCGGTACGGCGACCCAGCCGCCGGCGGACAATCGTTGGGGCAAAAAAATACGGTTCTGGCGATTTGGATGGCCCAATCGTTCCTTAATCCCATTTCATCCATTGCTCCGACTGCTTACATCGTCTGGCAGAACTTCGTGAATAGTTATCAGCTCTACAAAAAGGACAGAGAAACCGGCGAAAGACGAGGATAGTCATCCGATATTTTCCGGAAGTACATTATGTTAAATAAAAGACACGAGAACAATTCCGCCGTTCGGGGATTACCGCAACGCAAACCGACGGACTGCATTCGTTGCAGTCCGTCGGTTGATATATAAGTTCGATTCCGAAAATTACTCTTTGCACGGGCGGATGCAATAACCGTCGGTGTGCCAGTAACTATTCAAGGGATAGACATGTTCCGCCTGATCCTTCCGGTCTTTCATCACGCAGAGGTAGTAACCCCGGTTGCGATCGCGGGCACCTGCGGTCCAATAGTAACCATCGGTCCCCATTTGAAGAGGAGTGCTGGAGCTGCCCGAATTCCAGTTGCGCCAGTCACGGTAACCCATAGACGGCATGGCTATATTGTTTTGTTTGCTCTTGTCCGTATAGAAAATGAATATGTGTGGAGTGTGGAACCCGCTCACGTCGTTGCAATGATACTCATATTCTTCCGTCACACCGTTCCAGTTTTTGGGTTTCTCGACGATTTGCAGATTATTACCGGTTTTGGTAAAGCCTGTAAAAGTATCCGTCGGCGGCACCTTGTATCCCGGAGGACACGGGTCGTAGACACTCTTGACCGTGGCGGTGCGGGAAGGAAGCGATTTTCCGTTGTTTTCCCAAGCGCGGGTATTGGTAGCGTCCCAAAGGTTGTAGAATGTCTCGTCGTAGCCCTCAGGAATGTCGGCGCCCGGCAAAAATATCTCATCGACCATGTGAAAGTAATTCGGCTTGAGTATCCGGTTTTTTAAGCCCTCCGCTCCCTGTTGCAGATTTTCCGCTTTGGGATACTGATTGCCATAAACCCAATTCCGGTAATCGTACCAAGTCTTGGAATTGTAATCTTTGCTTACCGGCTGGAACGGATCCTTGCGCCCCCATTGATAATAGGGATTGTAACCGTGCCAGTATCTGATTTCGGGCCGCTGGATCACGTCTATTTCCATCGTTTTCGTTTTGCCCTCTTTGGTGGTTGCGGTGAAGCGCACCCGACATTTGCGAATGTCGTAGATTGAGACCGGATCGTAGGAGCACCAGCCGAGATTGACGCACATAACGTCGTATTTGTTGTCGGTATGATTCGTGACGGCAATGGTCTCTTTCAGGGTATCGTCGACCTCGCTCAGGAAAGGCGTCACCCAAATATGCCAGCTCCACATCGCATCGCCGACATAGGCTTTCGCATCATCGCTGGCCGTGGCCATCAGCCCGATCGTGGCGTTGCCCTGCCGGATGTTCGCCTGCGAAACATAGAATATCACGCCGCCGATTCCCCCGTAAGCGCTCTTGTCGAGCAACACCGACGCAACCAGACTCTCACTGTCCTGCCAAATCATTCTTGCTCCCGCCGGATTGCCGCAACCCGCATTTTGCAAAATGTAGGGCGACGTGATTTCGTTTCCGAGATGATTTATGAAATTGTTGAGCACACCGTTGGCCGAACCTGCGTTCGGGCTGTAAGCAAGCGTATTGTCGCGTCCGTCCTTGATAGCATTGCCGTACACGAGAGGGAACATGTACCACCCCGGTCCGTCGACCACATAGCAGTTGGCGGTGTTTTGCATGCGCGCTGCGGATATCGCAGCCCCGGCATTGGCGTTGTAGGAATCTGCGGGGGCAGCCAAATTGTAGGGGTGCTGCTTCGTGAACGATAAGTACGATGCGTTATTTTTGAGCTTGAGATTCATGTCTATCTCACGCGATTTTTCCGTCGGTTGGACCGTAGCCTTGATTGTGCGCGGCGTTATATCGCCGTCGCTGCTCGTCACATCGAGCGTCAGCCACGCCGGAGGGTAAGGAGCGTAATATCCGGTCTTGTCGATCTCTTGACCGTTGATTACCTGCATTTCTTTGAACTCGGCGACCCACTGCGCCGGACGTTTGTCGTAGTCGTTGTTGGATATGTCGAAACTCGTTATGCGGAACTCCTGTTCGCCTCCTTCCGGAGCGAACGATTCGAGTTCGGTAACCGAGAGGTGCTGCCACCAGTTGTCGTAGCTTACGCGGTACGTAATGATCTTTCCGGCAGCCCATTCCTTGCCGTTGATGTAGCCGAAAATCATCTCTTCGTCGGCCAAACTACCGTCGTCGCGTATCTGTTGCAACACGATCTGTACCTCGGCACCGTTGGGCAGCCACTGCGGCAGCATGATGAACGAGGCTTCATTCGTAGCAATATAATCGTTGTCTTCTTGCTTGACCTCATAGTCAAGCGTCTGCGAGAAGCTGCCAAGCTTCGTCGTATTGTAGCCGAAATTGCGGCCTCCGGTCACAAAGTTGCAATCCGGGCCAGTGGACTCGTCGGCTTTGTCCATATTGAAGATGAATTGGCCTTCGGAATAGACGTTTTTAATGTTTATGCGCTTTATCCGGCACTTGACCATGTCGCTGCCGCAGACGAATCTTATGCAGGTCATGGCATGCTTGAAATTGAGGGGTGCGGCGCTATGATTGCCGGAGCAGGAGATTTCGTTCGTATAGGCGACAAGCAAATCTTTCTGATCCTCGACTTTTTCAGGAACCTTGATTTCCACATACGGGCCGCGCGTTCCATTCTTAAAGCCCCCGGAGAAAGCGTAATTAGGGTCGCCGACCGGAGCGTATGCCAGAAAGCGCATTTTGCCGCTTGCGGGCCAGAAGCGGGAAGGCTGAAAGGCATATTGCCCGTCCGAACCGCTGGCCGTGACGCCGCAAAAATAGTTGGGTTGGTTCAGCGAACTGCCCGCATCCCATTTGTCGGTATAATAGTAGGCGGAGACACCGATTTCGTCATACATCTCTGCGGAAGATGCAACGATGGTGCTGCGCGTCAGAGTTTCCGCTCCTCCGTCGGGATAGTCGGTTATCTCGGCGTGAAGATACAGCGTGTCGCCCGATACGGAATTTATCATCGGTACTACGTCGCTGGTCGTGTTGTCGTTCAGCGGTGCACTGCTTCTGGTACCATTCGTCCAGCGATCTGACATCGAAACGCCCAACCGTATCTGCCGACTTGCGGAGTCGGCATAGATTTCATCTTCTAATCCACTATGCTCGCATGCGCCAAGCACAACGGCGACAGCGACAGGAAGAAGAATCCGCAACGAGTTCAAACGTAATGTATTGACAGTCATAATTTATACGATTTTTCGATGTTTTTGTAAATTGCGGGGACGGGAGTTCCGTTCAGTCCCGTCCCTGCAATTCACTGGAACTGGAAGGTGTTGTCAGCCGTTATTCCGTCTTGCCGCTGGCGTCGTATTCACCGCCGTTTTGGAATGCGTCGATGGACACCTCGAAACGGATAGGCACAAGTACCGGTACAGGTTCCTCTTTCGGATCCGGATCCTCATCCGGGTCAGGATCGGTATCGGGGTCTTTGTCCGGATCCGGATCTTTGGGATTGGGATCATAACCGGCACCCTCTCCGAATATGAGGGTATAGATGTATTTCTTACCCTGCATCCACTTGTCGTGTTTAGCCTGCGTTTCCGCCGTGTCGCCACGGTTGGGGTCATTGACCGGATTGTTAAGCGAAACCGCTACCCAGCCTTCGGCCGCACCCACTGCCGGCCAAAGCTGAATCCCGCTCTCATTGTCGATAATCTGGCAATCCACGAGCACACGGGCCGAACCGGTTACGAAATCCTTACCGTCTTCGCCTTTGGTAAGCCACGGGTTGAGTTTCTGGGGCATGAGAAAGAGCGAGTTGTCGGCAAACGAGATAACATCGGCGGTCAGATCGTATTCACCGGAGAGATTGACATTGTACGATGCAATGTCGGAACCGACGCTCCATTCGCCCCAAGAGGCACCCGTTTCCGTGTCGTTTTCTTCCGAGTAGCCGGTACTCTCCGTAGCCCATGCGAAAGTTCCCGCATTGGCCACGCCGTCGACTTTGATACCCTTGATTTTGACAGAGTAACTGCTGTTTTCGGTGAGTTTGGCTCTGAAAACGACCTGCGACAGGGCATGGCGGAAGTTGACAGCCACGGGAGCCGAAATATGGTCGGCTTTCTTCTGCCCGAGAGAAGCGGAGTAGAGAAGATCCTCCATGCCATCGGTTACGGTATAAGCGATGGACTGGGAAATCGTACCGACGGTCACGCCGTTCACGTCAGCGGGGCTGACGGCATAGAAGTCGAGCGGATTTTCGGGCCAGAACTTGGTGCCGTCGTACGTCCACTTGCCTTCGCTGCCTTTGATGACATCGGTGGCGTTCATGTAAGGCAATTTGGCAGAGCCTCCATTGTCGACCAATGCCCAGACCTTGAAGTCATTGATCGTGTTGGTCGTGGTGGCTGCGACACGAGTCTGCTTGCCGGCAGTCACGCTGAAGTCGATGCCGCTGCCGGAATTGACTCCGATCACCTCGTCGTTGGAGCAGCTTGCTGCAACGCCCATAGCCGCGAGGGCTAAAAACAAATACGTTTTTTTCATTTGACTAAAAATTTTGATTGTGAATAATGAATAAAGGTTTATTAAGTTCGTTTCAGTTACATCATTATGTCATCTTCAATCTCTTCCCAGTCGTCCACCGAGGGGTCGAATCCGCTTTCGATGCCGGTAGGCTTGGGAAATTCGAGCCCTTCGAGACAGATATGCACATGGTGCCGGTCAGGTGCGCCGTGCACTTGGTCGGTCGCATCGAAAACGTAGTAGTATTTCGAGCCGTCAGCAAACCACACGTACAGAAGCAGTTTGTTAGGTTCTTCGCTCTCCTCGTGATAGCCGAAGACAAGAAAGCGTCCTTCGATAGTCGATTCATCCGAAGCGGAACCGTTGAAAGGTATCGTCACACACTCACGGTCCAGTTCCTCGTTGCCGAACAGCAGGGCGGGACTCATGCCCGACAGCGTACCGCACATCTGGGTGACGTATTTAAGGTTCTTCACCTTGCGAATCTCATAGGTGTACGTGCATACGAGTTCGACCGGAGAGAGGGTGATGACCCGCTCGTTCGTCAGCACCGTATTCGCAGCATGCTTATCGTCATCAGTATGCTTGATACAGAGATAGTTTACCCCTTTTTCGGTGACTTCGACATCTATCGAGGAGCATCCCCACATCATGTCGGGGCTGATGACCACACGCTCGTCTTCCGCCTCCTCCGCACGGGGCGCATAAATCGCTGCGCTTCCGAAAAGCGGCTCGAAAACAGAACCTTCACGAGTGTAACCCTTATGGGTAAGGTACTCATTCATACCCCAGAACAACACGGCCTCAGTGTCGTTGTTGTAGCACTGCACGCAGTAGCGGCCCCGCTGGATGTCGATTTCGCCGCCGGTCCGGCCCGAAAAGTCGAATCGGCGCGTCGGGGCATCCTCGCCCTCCATAGGGTAGAAGAACACACACATACCCTCAGGTGTGGCATCAGGCGCTTTGCTCCAATCGAATTCGATGCGGACGGTCGTCATGTGCGCATGGTGGTAACACAAATCCTTGTGTTTGCAGGACGTGATGACCATGATCGCAATGATACAGATTGCATGAAATACTTTCTTCATCGTCTGTTTCTTTTTATTTTACCTGTTTTGTTATAATTCCCGTAACCGATCAGCCAGACGAGCGAGATTTCCGCTTTCGTCGGCCCGAACCAGTGGCGCTGGTGGGTACTCTGCCATACGTAGCACTCGTTATCGGGCAAATACTCCTTGTAGGTGCCGCCCATGTAGCCCACACCGACCGAAAAATCAATGTTGAACCGTTTTCCGACGGGCAGGGAGTAACCGTATTCGACACCTGCGGCATAGCTCCACCGGTCAGCCAAGTAACCGCGGCCGCCCGTCTCGAAGTCGTAAGTGATAATTTGGCCGTAGAGACCTACGTGGTGGCCGGTGAGGGGTTTTTCCTTCGCTTTTTGGCCGAACCATTTGCGGACGGCGATGTCGCCTCCATAGGTGCGCCAGTACCAGTGATGCCGGTCGGTTTTCCACCATGCGTACATCCAGTTTCCGCTAATCGACCAGTTGCGGCCGAGGTACACTTCCGCTCCGATGTTAGGGACAGCCAGCGCATCGTACAGCATGTTGGTTTTCAGACCTATGTAGAGCGGTTTCCTTGTCTCTTCGGGAGGCGGTTCCGGCATCTTCACCTCGACCGGCACTTTGGGAGCTTCCAGCAGGGGTGCGGAAAAGTTTATTTCGGCTCCAACCGGAGGAAGTTTCTCGGGATTCCGGATTTTTTCGTATTGGACGCACAGCCGCGAGACACGCAGCTCGGGGAAAAGATGCTGGTACATGTAACGGTATGGGACACCGCCACGGAAACGCGAGAGCCGTCCGACATTGTTGTCTTCGACTTTTTCGCCGTCGCGGCACCGGTCGGCAATATCGCGGAGAAACTCCAGCGTTTCATCGCGATAGGGCACGTCGGGGTCGGCTTCCACCAAGCGAATCAGGCCATTCCAGTCTCGGCCCAAGAAAGTGAAGGTCATCATCGAGTCGGGCAACTCTCCGTATTGCGACAGATAATCGAAGAGTTTGTTGGCCCGTTTTTGGGAAAGACGACGGTTCATCGGCACCGAACCTTCGGGCGATGCGCCGCCGATCACTTCGATGCGGGTCAGCCGATAGATCGAATCGGCATCTTGGCGTACTTTCAGACTGTCGACAATGCGCGCCAGTGCCTGACGGTTGCCTTCAAAGTCGAGCTCAAGCGTAGAATAACCCTGCCGAAAGCGAATCGCCACGGAATCGCTGACGGGCTGCGAAGCTCGAACCTCCGAAAATCCCCCCCCCGCTAAAAACGAGGTAAATAACAATATGGAAATCAATCGTTTCACGACTTCTCCGTATTAACTCTGTTTTCTGCGTACATTGCGTTTTCTGACTCCCGGATAGTTTTCGTCCATCCATTTGGCGAAACATATCCGGTTGAATCCCAATTCTTGGGCTATACCCGAAACGGTGCCGCCTTCCCGGTAGCGTTTCAGGCCCTCTTGGTACTTGACCACCATTCCGGGCGAGGGGCCCGCCGGTCGTCCCAATTTGCTCCCGTTCCTCGCGGCCTGCGAGAGCCCCTGCTTGGTGCGGGCTCCTACGGCTTTGCTGCCGAACATGGCAAGTCCTTCAAAGAGCTTCGGCCAGTCCACATGCGCGGATTCCATGTCGAGCCACGGTTCGTTCAGCGATTTCACAACCGCCTCGCGTTGCGCGACAGTCCCTAACAGTCGCATCAAGCTCGGCAACCCGTTGGCCAGTTCGTAGAGCGAGTAGACCAGCAGCCGGTCTCCGGCCTGCAAACCGGCTATCGTCTGCGCCGGGTTCTCCGCCATGACAATCGCTTCGGACGACACGCCCGATGAAACCAGCCGGCCGATCGTTTCATAAAGTTCCGAAACATCCTCTTTGTATCTTATATACCCTTTTGTGTTCATTTTTCGCATATTTCAACACGTATAAACAGCATAATTAGCTGATATACAACCAATCTTAAAATATCAAATGTTATTTTAATAAACCTTTTCTGCGCAAATGTATTCGAAATATCTTTACACTCCAAATATTTTTATGAAAAAAATTTGTGTCCATTTTCTAAAAAATCGCAATTATTGCACATAAAACACTGATTAACAATGCTATCATGACGATAAAATTTTTATCGTGCAGGGCAAAATAATTGTTCCATAGAATCAACTGCCATCCATTTGTCTGTAAAAAGAAATGTTTGTTAATTAAAATAACATTTAACAGACATTTTCTTCAGACAAATCGCAAACGGATATTGTCGGTAGAAATGCTTTTCCAACTTCGGGCGACGAAAGTGCAGTTGTGCTGCGATACTTTAATAGGGTATAAAAAAGGCAGCGGGAACCTTTTGGGGTTCCCGCTGCCTTTTTTTTATCTACGCAACCTTACTTACTTCCGAAAAATGAAATAGACGGCGAGAATCAGGCAGGCGAAGCCGGCGAGGTGGTTCCAACGCAAAGTGTCGGAACGCATGAAGACGAGCGCGAAAACGGTGAACACGGAGAGCGACACGACCTCCTGAATGACTTTCAATTCCCACAACGAGAACGGCCCCCCGAACTGCGTGCTGCCGATGCGATTGGCGGGCACCTGAAAACAATACTCGAACAAGGCGATGCACCAACTCAACACGACGATAGCCGCCATGCCGTAACGTTCGAGTTTCGATTTGAACGCGATGTGCCCGTACCAAGCCAGCGTCATAAACGCATTCGAGACGACGAGCAGTCCGACGGTAAGGAATCCTCTCCACATGACAGATTGGGTTTTAGTCGTGCAAAAATATCGATTTTTTCGGAACGGCGCTCGATCCCGCATCAGAAATCCAAATGCACGCTTAAATTGACCGCGAAATTCTGCGCTTTCTGGCCGGGCAGCGACTGGCGGTGGGTCAGTCGCCAAATGCAATCCACGCGGAACAATCGGAAAATGTTTTCGATGCCGAAACCCATTTCGACATAGGGTTTATCGACCGACGTCATTCCCTGCGGAAAGAGCAACACGGCATTGGTTCCCGCCAAGCTGCCGTTATTCCGGTCGGAAAGTCGGCCCCAAACGCCCTTGCAGACCAGCACTTCGCGCCATTTGAGCTTCTTGATCAACGGAATACGCCCCAAAAGCCACCCGTTGAAATGGTGCTCGTAAAAAACGCTCACCCACGCATCGGATGCAAATTCGTAATAGTTCATGCACGAAAAAGCATACGGATCGTAAAAATAGGTAGCGTTGCCCTCGTGCAGTTTGAGCAAAGGGTAGGGCACCTTTCCGAAAATTTTGCCGCCCTGCACCGTGATTTTCGCCGAACCGATCGGGGGCGTCTTGGGTTCGTAGTGGACTCCGCCTTCGAGCCGGCAGTATCCGTATGCGCCCTTCAACCATCGCGGCATGCCGGTAATCAAGGAAAAATTCAGCACCGGATAGTCCGATTCGATGAAATGGCGGCTGAAAGCCGTCCGATAAATCTTCTCTTTATGCGAAATCCGCAGGCCGAGTTGAAATTCCGCATCGGCAATAGAGGCGAGCTTGGTACCGTCGGGCCGAACCAACGGAACATATTTGTTGCCGAAAATCCGCTGGAATCGGGTTCCGACCTGATTTTCGATGCCGTGCACCCACTCGTGCTGGTACTGCGCATCGAGCCGGTCGACCATCGACAAGCGATTCCGTCCGCCCCGCGAAAAAATCGAACTGATGATGTTATTGCCCGTCAGTCCATTCTGTCCGGCGCCGAGACGGACGACATCATGGCTGCCGCTTACGGTCAATTTGCGCATCAGCCGCCGGTCGAACATCAATTCGACGCTGCCGCCGCCTTTCACCTCCTCATCGCGGGTGCCGTAGGCCACATAACCGCCCAAGCGGATTTTCCGGCTCAATTCCTTCGTGGTCCGAGCCCCGAGCCGCATACGGAAACCTTCGAGCTTGTTGAAACTCGCCATTTTGTAATAGGGGCCGATGCCGATGTATTTCGTGTTGTAATAACCGCCGACGAGCGCATTGACAATCGTATAGATATTTTTGTACAGCGGCACATGCTGTATCGAATCGACCATCGCATAGATGTTCCGTTCCCTCTCGGTCAGCCGGTAGGGGCGGGCCGCTTCCCAATAGCTTTCATCTTTGAGGCCCACCTCTTCGTTGTCGATTACCACCGAATTGTTCATCTTCAACACTTCGGGCGGAATCACCTCGTTCAGTCGCACGTCGGAATAATTGACCTCGCGCGTACCGATAAACGACACGATTTTCGAGGAGTCGGCCATGGCAATCGAAAATTCCGCCGTCATCCGATTGTTTTCGCGAAACCACGTCGTATCATTCAGCATCCGGTTGGTGTTGGTGATTTGCAGCCGTTTTATCCAGTTGACGTTCACGCCCTTCGGCATGCGAACCGCAGCCGACTGCAAGGCATAGGTCGCCGAGTCGATATTGATTTCGCCGTCCAGCACGGGCGTCGTCAACCGTTTGGGATGAAAGCGGATTTTGTAAGTTTTGCGCCCATCCACCTTCGTGAGGCTGTCTATCAGGAAATAGTCATAAAACGACAGACCTCCGTCGGCCAGCGGGCTGGCAAACCGCACGTCGAACAATTCGATGAAATTGTCGTAAAAGTTGATGTCCTGTTGCAAGGATCCGGTGAACTGTGCAATCGAGAACGTGTCGTCCACCCCCGACATACGGCTCGCCCGAATCACTTCGCGCGAAACGGCGGGCTGCCGGCTGTGATAATAGTCGGCGGTCGCTTCGGTAATCATCGCAGGCAGATAGGGTTGTCCGGTCAGTGCCGAAGTATCCGCATAATCGAAAATGAAACCGAAATTACGCTGCAGCCGTTTATTGCGGAAATGCCCCTTGACATTGGCCAAGTCAAGCTGCATCTTCGTATAGGTGGCGCAACGGTAGCGGGGCAGTTGCGAAGGGTCGTTTTTCGGTTTGTTGCGAATCACACTCTTCAAAATCGGATGGGCAGGGTTCTCGCCCGGAGTAATCACCACGCCGTCGATTCCCATTTCCCTCGTTACGAGCGTGAAATCCACCTGATTGAACGCATGGCGCACGACCGGCTTCGTCTGCGTGTAGTATCCCACTATCGTGGCCTCCACCAACGACGACGAATCCCGCGTTTCGAGCGAGTAGATACCGTCTTCATCGGTCGAAATGCCGGTCGTGGTGTTCGGGAACAGCACGCTGACGAACGGCAGCGGCTCGCCGGTCGCGGCATCGGTCACCCGGCCGCGCACACGGGTCGTCTGCGCCCACGCACCTGCACCGCCCAACAACAGGCAAAGAATCGACAGAAAAAAACGTTTCATGTTCGGGCGGTAAAGGTAGGAAAAAAAGACGGCATTTTCCCCGAAATGCCCTACCTTTGCAGAAGACAGACCGCAAATACGAAAAACCGCACAAACCATGGCGAATAAAAAAATCGAAAAGACGAATGCCGCCCGCCTGCTCGACCGTGCGGGAATCCGCTACGAACCGGTGCCTTACATCGTGGACGAAACGAACCTCGCGGCGACGCACGTCGCAGAGCTGCTCGGCGAACCGATCGAACAGGTATTCAAAACATTGATACTGAAAGGCGAACGCACCGGACATTTCGTCTGCGTCGTGCCGGGCGACCTCGAAATAGACCTCAAAGCGGCCGCCCGCGCATCGGGCAACAAGAAAGTCGATTTGATTCCGATGAAAGAGTTGCTGCCCGTAACGGGATACATACGCGGCGGATGTTCGCCCATCGGGATGAAAAAACGGTTTCCGACCTACATTCATCGCACGGCGGTCGATTATCCGTTCATCTACATCAGTGCGGGGATTCGGGGACTGCAACTGAAAATCGCACCGAACGACCTGATCGCCTACGTCGGAGCGACGGTCGCCGACATCGGCACGAAAGAGCCGACGGCTGCGGCGCATCCGTAAAAAAAGCGCCCGGCCTTGCAAGGTCGGGCGCTTCCGCATTAAAGCCGGATTCTTATTCCGCCGCAGGACGCATCACGACCTGCACGAGGTTGTTATCTTCCAGCATCTTCTTGGCCAAAGCCTGAACATCGGCATCGGTCACCGCGCGGAGCGTCGGTTCGTAGTCCGCAACATAATCGGCGCCGAACGTATCCAGCTCCCGGATATAGCTCATCCAGCTGCCGTTCTGTTCCAGCGAGTTTTTCCACTGCTTGGCCAGATATTCACGCGTTTTCTCGATGTCCTCGCTCTTGGGGCCGTTGGCCGCGATTTCGCGAATCTCCTGCATGACGATTTCACGCAGTTCGTCGGCCATTTCGGCGTTGGTATCGAACCGGATGTCCATTTGGTAGCTTTCGGTCGGGCGTTTTGCGTTCGTACCCGACACATGCACCACGTAGGTGCCGCCCTTTTCCTCGCGAATCGAGGTCAGATAGCGCGTACTCAATGCTTCCGTAAGCAGACGCATCGCCAACTTGTTCTTGATCGAATAGGGCATGTCGCCGGTGAAACGGTAGTGCACCGAAACTTTCGGCTGCTGCATGGCCGTGCGGAAATCCTCCGTAACGGCGCCCTTGACCGGCGCGGCATGGTCATCGACGAACGCCTGCGGTTTCTTGGTCGTCGGAATGGAACCGATATACTTCTCCACCAACGGTTTGAGGGTCGTCAAATCGACATTGCCGACGATATAGAACGTGTAGTTTTCAGCTCCCGCGAAAAGTTTTTTGTAGATACCGGGAAGTTGCGCGAAGTCGAACTTGTCCACGATTTCGAGCGTGATGACCTGCCGGCGCGGATTGTGTCCGTAGGCCACGTCCATGAATTTTTCCTCCATTACGAAATCGGGATTCGTGCGGACATTCTCCAACTGCGACCGCAGCATCTTCATGAGTGTATTGTAGTCGTTCTCGTCGAAACGCGGTTGTGCGAAGTTCAGATAGAGCAGCTGCAAGAGCGTTTCCATATCTTTCGGCGAACCGACGCCCTGCATCGCCGTGCCGTACTCCGAAGTCGAAGTCCGCACCTGCGCCGATTTGCCCGCAAGCTGCTTTTTGAGGTCGGTAGTCGAGAATTTTCCGACACCCGACATCTGATTGACCGCCGGCATCAACTCGCCCATGTAGTACTCCTCGTCCGTCAATACGGCCAAACCGCCTTTGGGGGCATAGGCCGAAACCTGCACTTCATCGGCTTTGAACGTCGTGGGCTTCACGATAACCTTCACGCCGTTTTTCAGCGTCCACTGCGTCGTGCCGTACTCCTTGTTTTCGGAGGTTTTCGCCACGGGCGAACCTTTCAGCTTGACGGTTTCGGGAATCAATGGCTCCTTGACTACATCATTTTCATAGGCAGTCAACTCGGCATTCATCGCCTTGTCGCGAATCGCCAGCAGCTCGGCCTCCGTCGGATTGGCCAGCCCCTCGCGTGCGGGAGCCGTCACGAAAATCACCTGATTCTGCGGGTAGATAGTCTGCTGCACGTACATGTTCACGTGATCGACCGTGAGCGATTTGATGAGCATGCTGTCTATCTGCCACTCGTTCTGCGCATCGGGCATCGGCGTGTTCTTCCGATAGTTTTGCAGATAGGTCTGCACGAACTCGTTGTTGCGACGGTCGTTGCGGTTCGTGTATTTCCGTTCGACCGAACGCATCAGATTCTCCTGCGCACGCTCGAACTCGCTCTGCGTAAACCCGAAACGACGCACACGCTCCATTTCGGAGCAGAGCGCTTCGAAACCTTGCGCCAACTTGCCGTCTTCCGTTTGAGCGATGAATGTCGTAGCATCCAGCGTCGGGATGATGCCGACACTGCCCCAACTCATGCCTGCGCCGAGGAACGGAGCATCGGGTTTCATGGCGAGCTCCTCCAAACGGGCTGCTCCCATTGCAGCGGCATAGGACTGGATAACGTCGAGCATCTCGCCGTTGAGCGTGTTATTGAGCTCGACGGGCAGAGCCGGGCGCTTGATGAAAACGATTACGCGCGAACCCTGCATTTCGGGATCGGTGTAGATATTGACAATCGGCTGTTCGTTGTCGGCAACGACGATCACCTCCTTTTGCGGTGCATCGGCCGGCGAAGCGGGAATATCGGACATCAACTCCGCAATCTGTTTTTCGATAGCGTCGACATCCACGTCGCCCGCCACGATAACGGCTTGGTGTTCGGGACGGTACCACGCATGGTAGAATTCCTCCAAATCCTTATGGTCGAACGCTTTCAGCCCGTCCAAATAACCGATCAGGTTGCGCTGCTCGTATTTCGAGCCTTTGCCGATGGCCTTGATCATCTCGATTTGCGAACGCCAAGCGGCACCGTCGCGCGTGCGCAGCTCCTCCATGATGACGCCGCGTTCGGAGTCGATTTCCTGCGGCTGCAACGCGATGAAGTGCGACCAGTCGTGCAGAATCAGCAACGCGCTGTCGATGATGCCCTGCCGCGAAGTCGGCACGTCGGTCATCTGATAGACCGTGTAGTCCCACGAAGTGCCTGCATTGAGGTTCCGGCCGAAATTCACGCCGATTTTTTCGAGATAGTCGATAATCGTCTTGCCTTCGAGGTTTTTCGTTCCGTTGAACGCCATGTGTTCCAAGAAGTGGGCCAACCCCTGCTGCGAGTCATTCTCCTGAATCGCGCCCACGTCGTGCAGGATGTAGAAATCGGCCTGACCTTTCGGTTTCTCGTTGTGTCGGATATAATAGGTCATGCCATTGGGAAGTTTTCCCATGCGCAATTCAGGGTCCACCGGCATCGGGGCCATTTGCATTTGCGCCGTCGCGCTGCACATCGCCAAACAGGCGAGAAGCAACATCATCAGTTTTTTCATACTTGCGATAAATTAAGAAATAGTTTACTCTTTTTTCGGTTCCGCCGGCTCGGGGTCGGGGCGATATTCGATGACATCGCCCGGCTGGCAATCCAGTTCGCGGCAAATCGCCTCCAACGTCGAAAAGCGAACGGCTTTCGCCTTTCCGTTTTTGAGAATCGAGAGGTTGGCCGGCGTAATATCTATCCGGCGGGCCAATTCGCCGAGCGGCATTTTTCGTTTGGCCATCATGACGTCGATATTGATGATTATAGCCATGACAAACTCCTTTCTTTCAGCAATACGGTAACAATGAAATTCATTCGGTTCGGTAATTTAGATAGTCAGTTTCTGTTCCTCGCTCAACTGCGTGCCGATAGAGAACACTTCGGCCATGAACAGGAACAACAGACCGACAATCAGGTTCCAACCCTTGATCGGGAAGCCGGACATCACTTCATATTCCGTTCCGGCCAGCAGTTCGGCGGCCTTGCAATGGTTGAGATACAGCGCAAGCGCGTTGCAGAGTTCGGCCGCAACCAACAGGATGCCGATCGCGCGCGTCCGCATGATATTGCCCTGACGCAACGGCTGCTCGTCACGGATGGACTTGCGCAGCGAGTTGATAATCAATGCAATCAAGACGAAAACCGCCAAATAGGAGAGTCCGGCCACGAGCATCAGCAAATAAACGTATCCGTTGTCGGCATGAATGCGAAAAGCGTTTTGCATGGTCAAGGCTCCGGGTTCTTCGACGAACAGCAACAATTCGGCGAAACGGGGCTTGACATGCTCCGGGAGCCCGTCGATAGCGATGCAGCCGGTTTCCGTATTGGTGACGTCGGCCGTCACCAGATAGGAGTGCAGGTCGCCTTGTCCGACCTCCCTGTTGGCCTGCCGCATACCGGCGTTGAACCCGCTCGTGAAAGAGGGCAGTTTGAAGATGAAACCGGCCAGCAACACGACGAAATAGAGAATGTAAATGACAATGAGATGTTTATACAACTTTTTCTTGTTCTGCATGACACCTTGTTTTTAGGATTTGCCCGACAAAGATACGATTTATCCGACGGAAAACAAATAAATTTTATCGAAATTCGATTACGCGATACAAACGGCTTCAATAACTGCGCAAATCCGAGCAAAAACAATCGCGAAAAAAATTTTTACCTTTGTGTAGCGATAAAAGATTGCTTATGGCGGAAAAAACCTGTTATCCCTACCGCGTCGAACCGCAGGAGGTCGATTTCACGCTTTGCGCGACGCTCTCCTCGTTGGGGGCCGCGATACTCAACACGGCAGGCGTAGATGCACACGGCAAAGGATTCGGCGTAGACGTGCTGCATGCCGAAAACCATTCGTGGGTACTCTCGCGCATGGCGCTGGAATTCGACCGGCGCCCGCACCAATACACCGACTACACCGTCGCGACATGGATCAACGAATACGGGCGGGTGCTTTCGACCCGCAACTTCACGCTGTGCGATGCCGAAGGCCGCGAATTCGGACGCGCCGTCACGCAGTGGGCCATGCTCGACCTGACCAACCGCACGGCGGTTGATTTGTCGCACATAGGCGATGCCCATGCCGATGCGGTCGTCGATTGTCCGTCGCCGGCCGAGAAGCCGCGCAAAATCCGCGCAGTCGTTCCGACTTGCAGCGCAGAGCACCAAGTCGTGTACAGCGACATCGACTTCAACCGCCATGTCAACACGATGCGCTATGTCGAAATGATGTGCGACCTGCTGCCGCTGGAGTTATTGACCGACGAAGCACCGGTGCGGCTGGACGTGCATTTCCTGCATGAAACCCGCTACGGTCAGACGCTCACCGTCGGTTGCGAGTTGCGGGAGCGGGAAGCCCTTTTCGAGATAGCCGCAGACGACGGAACCGTCGCGGTACGGGCGTCGTTCGTGTGGCGATAGGCCCCGAAAACCAGCATCGAAACGAATTCGGAACGGGTTTTGCAGACAACGGGAGCAAAACCTTTTTCGATTATGCAAACCACCGTAAAAAATCCTTCGCCTGCGCAAACACCGGCGCCGAACCAAAACCGGCATCAGGTCAGCATCGACCTGTTGAACGATGCGATCGGCCGAGAAATCGCCACAACGCTTCAATACATGTATTTCCACGCCCGATTCGAGGACGCCCGCTACAAGCATCTTTCGCGCATCATGCGTGAAGTGGCTATCGCCGAGATGCGGCACATCGAGGAATTTTCCGACCGGATTTTCTTTTTGGAGGGCGACGTGAACATGAATCCTGCGTTCCAAACCCGCCAGATGTCCGACACGGCCGAAATGTTGCAATTCGCCCTGCGGCTCGAGCAATCGACCATCGACACCTACAACGAAGCGTCGCGCATCGCGGCGGAGCACAAGGATGCCGTCACGCACAAGATGTTCCAAGACATCATCGCCGAAGAGGAAAACCACATGGACATCTTCCGCACCGAGCTGCAAAACATGCACGACTACGGCGAAAACTATCTTGCGCTGCAATCCATCGCCGGAAGCAAGGAAAGCGCAAACGACCTACACAAAATCCACAAGCAGAAAGAAAGCGAAGAATAAAACTCTGTATTCACTTAATAGAAATTTTCATTATATTTGTCGCGTATTACCATAATTATTTATTCGGTAATACATTTTTACATACAAAATAGCGTTTTGCTATTGGACTTGGATTAGAAAACTGCCAATTTTCAATGCAACAAGTACAATGGGCACAAACGCCCACGCTGTGCGTGGGCGTTTGTGCTGATATGTTGCATGGGTATGGCAGTACCTCTAATCCGTATAGCCAACCCATGCTCTTTGTTTTGGGCATGTGTTGGATATTGAGACGGCACTATTGCACAAAACTCATAAAAAACTTAAAAAATGAAAAAGCTCTTATGCTTTATGTTGCTTGGCGCAACGACACTCGTTTCTTTTACATCTTGCTCTAAAGATGATGACGAATCAATCTCACAAAGCAAGATAATCGGCACTTGGGATGCCACGCAAGTAAAAGTGGATGGAGATTGGATAACGATACCTTCCAATAGCCGTTATAGTATG
The DNA here is from genome assembly GCA_964530735.1 of uncultured Alistipes sp. GTDB lineage: Bacteria > Bacteroidota > Bacteroidia > Bacteroidales > Rikenellaceae > Alistipes. The sequence goes on from CAZGYX010000008.1 coordinate 40,962, forward strand.
GTTATAAGATTTTACAAAGACGGACAATATTACGGAAGAAGCGATTTTTTCGGCACTGGATATGGAACGTATAAAATAAGCGGTCATTCCATCAAAACGTATGTCGACGGAGAATACATGTACACGTATCGAATACATAGTATTACAGATAACACCGCCGAAGTAACGATGATAGATGAGGATTCAAGCAGTCGTTCTTTATTGGACATTCGCCTACAAAAAAGATAACTTATCACCAAGAGCCGCCAAATGACGGCTCTTTTATTTTGCGACAACTGCTTTTTTCGTATCTTTGACTTCATGAAAATTACGATTTTAGGCCCTGCGCATCCTTATCGCGGAGGATTGGCCGCTATCATGGAGTTCATGGCCCGCACGTTCTCGCGTCGCGGGCATGCTGTCGACATCCGCACGTTCACGGTGCAATACCCCGCGTGGCTCTTTCCGGGCACGAAGCAAACGGTCGACACACCGCCGCCCGCCGGCCTCGCCATTCGCCGCTGCGTCAATACGGTGTGGCCGCTGAACTGGTGGCGAATCGGACGCGAACTGCGGCGGGAACGGCCCGACATCCTCCTGATGAAGTACTGGACGCCCTTCATGGCTCCCTGTTTCGGCACTATCGCCCGCATCGCCCGCCGCAACGGACACACCAAAGTGTTGTGCCAAATCGACAACGTAGAGCCGCACGAACACCACGCAATCGACCGGCCGTTCAACCGTTATTTCCTGCGTTCGGTCGACGGGTTCATCTACATGTCCGAACAGGTGCACCGCGAACTGGCGGCCTATACATCGGTTCCGGCGTTGTTTTCGCCGCACCCGCTTTTCGAGAACTTCGGCGAACGGGTCGACCGCGCCGAAGCCTGCGCCCGATTAGGGCTGAACCCCGAAAAACGGTATGTGCTCTTTTTCGGGCTGGTGCGCGACTACAAAGGATTGGACCTATTGCTCGACGCTTGGGCCCGTCTGAAAAAACGCGAAGATTTCGCCCACCGAAAGCTGATCGTAGCAGGGGAGTTTTATGCCCCGAAAGAACCTTATTTGCGACAAATCGCCGAACACGGACTGCAAAACGAGGTATTGCTGCACGACCGTTTCATCCCCGACGCGGAAGTTCGCTTCTACTTTTCGGCGGCGGATTTCGTCGTACAGCCCTACAAAAGCGCGACGCAAAGCGGCGTAACGCAAATCGCCTATCAATTCTGCACCCCGATGGTCGTTACCGACGTGGGCGGGCTGGCCGAAATCGTACCGGACGGTCGGGTAGGGTACGTCTGTCCGCCGACCGTCGACGGAGTAGCGCAGGCCGTCGAACGCATGTATGAACAAGGAACGCTCGAACGGTTCGGCCGGAATTGCATCGAGGAACGAAAACGCTTCTCGTGGGAAGCGATGTGCGACCGAATCGAAGAACTGTACCGCCTGCTTCCCAAAGAATAAAAGCCGACAGCACAGCAACGGGCCGTCGTGCGTGATGCACGACGGCCCGTTCCCTCATTTATCCGTTCGTAGCTCGGGCTACTTCTTGATATTCGGAAGTTCCAGCCCGTAATTCTTGCGCCGGTCTTCGACTTTGAGATACAGGCTGATAATGAAAGCCAGCACGCCGAACGACGAGAAAATAATCATCGGCATCACATAACCGCCCGTAGCATTGAGCACCGTGCCGATTAGCAGCGGCACCAAGCACAGCCCGATGTTCTGAATCCAGAAAATCACGCAATAGGCCGAACCGAGAATTTTGGCGTCGATGATTTTCGGCACCGAAGGCCACAGAGCCGCCGGAACCAGCGAGAACGAAACACCGAGCACCACGACCAGCAACAAAGCCAACCACCGGTAGGGAAAAACCGGCAGGAGGAACGCGAAGCTCAAATGGCAGGCAATCATGATAATGGCCCCCAGCATCAGCATCGTGGCGCCTTTTCCCTTCAAATCCAGCAACAAACCGAGCAGCGGGGTAAGAACCATCGCCAAAACCGGGAAAAGGCTGAAAAGATGCGCCGCCGATTCGGCATCGACGCGCAAGGTCACTTCGAGGAAATTGGGCGCGTAACGCTGGAAGGGGAAAATCGCCGAATAGTACAATACGCAAAGCAGAGCGACCAGCCAGAACATTTTGCTGGTGAAAATCTGCCCGAGGTCTTTGATTTGGAACTCTTCGTCGGGCGAGGTTTCCTCTTTCAGTTCACCGGCCGCAACGAGCTGCCTGTCGAGTTTGCGATCCATGTAGACAAATACGACATAGCAAAGCAGGCCGATAATCAACAACGCCGTGCAAAAGGCCACCGGAGCCACGATCGACTTGTCGAAACGGTTGGAAATCATCGGCGCGATCCACATCACCGCGAAAACGCCCAAACGGGCAATCGCCATTTCGACACCCATCGCCATCGCCATTTCCTTGCCCTTGAACCATTTGGCTATCGCTTTGGAAACGGTCGTACCGGCCATTTCGCAGCCGCAGCCGAAAATCATAAATCCCAGCGAGGCCATTTTCGCACTGCCGGGGAACGCACCCCACCAGCTGTCGAGCCATGCACAAAAGCCGGTCGTCTGGAACCAATCGGTAATGCCGACGAACTTGATTGAAGCGCCGAGCACCATCAACGAAGCCGAAAGCAGGCCGGTAAAGCGGATTCCCATTTTGTCGAGGATGATTCCCGCGAAGATGAGGAAGAAAACGAATACATTCAGGAAATACTCCGATGCGGCGTAGGTTCCGAAAGTCGCGCTGTCCCAGCCGCGCGTCGATTCGATCAACGATTTGAGCGGCGACATGACATCGACGAACATGTACCCGAAGAACATCATCGAAGCAATCAGGATGAGTGCCGACCACCGGACGAGGAACGAATCGTTGATTTTTCGTTGGATTGTTTCTACCATAATTATCGTTTTGTTTGGAATTAGTTGTCGACAGGAGCATGTTGCTTCAGCAGGTCGTAGGCTGCCGTGATACCCAGTTCGCCCGCTTTGGAAAGGTCGAGGCACCCCTTGCGCGTATCCTTCATGAACAGCTGCACGACACCGCGATTGAAGAACGCTTCGGCGAAAGCGGGATTGAGTTCGATGGCTTTCGTATAATCGTCGAAGGCTTCGGGCAAATTGCCCGACAAGGCCTGCAAATTGGCGCGATTGTAATACAGATGCGCGAAATCGGGGAACAATTTCGCCGCCTTGTTCAAATCGGCAATCGCCTCGTCGTAGCTGTACGAACGTTTCGAGTTGTTCTGCAAGCGGTTGGCAGGGTCGGAGTCGATCGTGATGCGCTGATAGGAGTTGTCGATCGACGAAATGAAGTCGATCATCTCGGCCCGCGTCGTCGAACGGTTCATATAGAGAAACGGATTCGACGGATTCCGTTCGATAGCCGCCGTCAGCGTATTCACCGAATTGGTGTATTGCTTGATGAGCGACTGCGTGATGCCGCGCAGGAAGAGCACCGTCCACGAATCGTCCGTCTTCATCGTTTCGGCATACTCGCGGTCGAGTAGCAGCAACGAATCGGCGTCAATGTCGCATTCCCGCGAGGAAAGCACCAGCCGGCCGTTTCCGATGCGGCGTTTGAAATCCTCGACCCGTTGCAGGCGATAATGCACGACGGGCGGCACCGTATCGGGACGCATCAGCGTGAATTTGAACAACGGCAGCAAGCGTATCTCCTCCCGACCGGCGTTGCGGCCCGCGATGCGCTCGAAACCGCCGCCCGCGAACTTGCTGTCGAACGACAACAGCCGGTCGAAATGCTGGGTCGTATCGGCGTAAATGGAGTAGGTGCTGTCGTTCAAGCGTTTGCGGTATTCGGCGATTTTCCGTTGCGCCGTATCGCGGTCCTGCTTCGCACCTTTGGGGTCGCGCAGAAATTCGCGCAACCGGCCGCGATAAATATAGGCATTGGCGAAATCGGGATAAAGCTCGATCGCCGACGTGTAATCCTTGACCGCCTTTTCGAGGTCGCCCAACTGCGCGTGGACACCGGCCCGATTGTAATAGACCAGCACGTTGTTCGGCGAATAGAACGCCACTTTGTCGTAATCGTCCAACGCACGGTTGTAGTCGCCGATTTGCGCCCGGAGCATCGCCCGATTGAAGTACGTCAGCGAATTGGTCGAATCGAGCCGGATCACCTTGTCGAAATCGGCCAGTGCCTGCATCGGCCGGTTCGTGTCGGAATAGACCAGCGCCCGGTTGAAATAGGAGAGCAGGTAGGTCGAATCGCAACCGATAGCCTTGTCGAAATCGGCTTCGGCTTCGGCATACCGCTTCTGCTGCATGTAAAGCCCGCCGCGACGGTTATAGCCGTTGGGGTCTTCGCGGTTCGTGCGAATGGCCCGGTTGAAATTGTCGTAGGCCTGCACCGTGTCTTTCAGGTGGAGATAGCTCAACCCGCGACAGATGAACGCATCGGCCACTTTGTTCTCCTGCCGGATAAATTGGTCGAAATCCTTGATAGCCAGCTCGAACTGCTGATTCAGCAGCCGCGTAACGCCGCGGCTGTAATAGGGGCCGGGCAGGTCGGGGCGCAGTTCGATCGCCTCCTTGAAGTCCTGCAAGGCATCGTCGTAATTGCCCAACCGCGAACGGGTAATGGCGCGATAGGTGTAAGCCTGCGTATAAACCGGATTGTAACGGATAGCGGTCGTAAAATCGGCTTCCGCGCCGATTAAATCGTCGAGGTTGTATTTGGCGATTCCGCGCAAGAAATAGCCCTCATAGGCGTTTTCTTCGACCCGCAGCAGGGTATTGAGCGTGCGGATAGCCTCCTGATAGTGGTTGTTCATCATGCACGTGCGCCCCATCCAGAAGAAATACTCCCGGTTGTACTGCGCCCGCGCCTGCATGATGCCTCCCAGCATCAAAAACAACAACAAACCCCTATAAAAAACCTTCCGCATCGACTGAATAACGTATCCGCACCCGTTTTTATTATTCCTGCTCGTAGCCGAACTCCCGCAACTTGCGCGCATTGTTGCGCCAATCGTCGCTCACCTTGACCAGCAGTTGAAGAAAAACTTTCTTGCCGACGAATTTTTCGAGGTCTTCGCGTGCCGCCTGACCCACCTTTTTGAGCATCGCGCCGCCGCGTCCGATAAGGATGCCTTTCTGCGAATCGCGCGCGACGTGGATAATCGCCACGATACGGTCGATAGTCGGCTCCTCTTTGTAGCTTTCGATAGCGATTTCGCAGCAGTAGGGTATCTCCTTGTCGTAGAACCGGAGGATCTTCTCACGAATGATTTCCGATGCGAAGAACCGCATCGGTTTGTCGGTCAGCGTATCGTCGGCATAGTACGAAGGGCCTTCGGGGAGCAGGTCGAGAATCGTGCGGAAAACGCCTTCGACATTGAATTTCTCTTTGGCCGACACCGGCACGATACGCGCATCGGGCAACTCCGCATGCCATTTTTCGGTCAGCGCTTCGAGTGCTTCGGGCGTCGTCAGGTCGATTTTATTCACGACGACGACGGTCGGGATACCGCTCTTGCGGATATTTTCCAGCACGACCGCCGAACGGTCGGTCTGCTCTACGGTATCCGTGACATAAAGAATCACATCGGCATCGGACAATGCGCCGTGCACGAATTTCATCATCGACTCCTGCAGCTTGTAGGCCGGTTTCAGGATGCCCGGCGTATCCGAATAGACGATCTGGAAATCTTCGCCCGACACGATGCCCATGATTCGGTGGCGCGTGGTCTGCGCTTTGGACGTGATGATAGATAGCCTTTCGCCGACCAGCGCGTTCATCAGCGTCGATTTTCCCACGTTGGGATTGCCGATGATATTTACGAAACCCGATTTGTGCATACTATCTCCGCATCATGCCGCCGGGCATCTTGGGCATCCGCAAATTGCCGCCCGCAACGGCTTTCATCATCTTGCGCGTATCCTCAAACTGTTTCATCAGCCGGTTGACTTCGGCCATCGTGCGGCCGCTGCCTTTCGCAATGCGTTCGCGGCGCTTGCCGTTGATGATTTCGGGATGCTCGCGCTCCGCAGGCGTCATGGACGAGATAATCGCTTCGGTCGGTTTGAACGCATCGTCTGGAATATCGACCTCTTTCAGCATCTTGCCCATGCCCGGAAGCATCGAAGCCAAGTCTTTCAGGTTGCCCATCTTCTTGACCTGCTGTATCTTGGCGAGAAAATCGTTGAAATCGAACTGGTTTTTCACCAGTTTCTTTTTCAGCCGCCGCGCTTCCTCCTCGTCGAACTGTTCCTGCGCCCGCTCGACCAGCGAAACGACGTCGCCCATGCCCAAAATACGGTCGGCCATGCGTTCGGGGTGGAATACCTGCAAGGCATCCATTTTCTCGCCGGTCGACAGGAATTTCAGCGGTTTGTCGACCACCGACCGAATCGAAATCGCCGCACCGCCACGCGTATCGCCGTCCAGCTTGGTCAACACCACACCGTCGAAATCGAGCCGGTCGTTGAACTCTTTCGCCGTGTTGACCGCATCCTGTCCGGTCATCGCATCGACCACGAACAGCGTTTCCGACGGTTTGACGGCCGCCTTGATCGCCGCAATCTCCTGCATCATCGCCTCGTCGACGGCCAAGCGGCCCGCCGTATCGACAATCACCACGTTGTAGGATTTCTGGCGGGCGTATTTAATGGCGTTTTCGGCGATTTGCACCGGATTGCGGTTGCCCTCTTCGGTGTAGACCTCCACACCGATTTGCCCGCCGAGCACTTTCAGCTGGTCGATAGCCGCCGGACGATAAACGTCGCCCGCGACGAGCAACACTTGACGGCCTTTCTTGCTTTTGACGAACGACGCCAGTTTGCCGGAAAAGGTCGTCTTACCGGATCCTTGCAGACCGGCAATCAAGACGACGGCCGGCGTACCGTTCAACGCGATGTCGGTCGCCGTGCCGCCCATCAGCTCCGCCAGCGAATCGCGCACGATTTTGGTCATCATCTGGCCCGGCTTGACCGCCGTCAACACGTGCTGGCCCAACGCCTTTTGCTTCACCTCGTCGGTGAAAGTCTTGGCCACCTTGTAGTTGACATCGGCGTCGATGAGCGCACGGCGTATCTCTTTCAACGTCTCGGCGACATTGATTTCCGTAATGCGCCCTTCGCCTTTCAGGATTTTGAACGACCGTTCGAGCTTATCGGTAAGATTTTCAAACATGATTTTCGCAATTTTCCGATGCGAAGATACGAATTATTCCGCGTTCCTGCAATTCGTTACAGCCAGCCCGCTTCGTAGTAGACGACGATCTGTTCGATCATGCGGTCTTCGCCCTCCTTGTCGTACTCCGATTTCAGGTCTTGGCCGAACACACGCGACACTCCCTGCCAGAATCCCGCGACGAATCCGCCGCGAAACTCTTTCAGCACCTCGTAAGCCGTGTATTCCGTTTCGCGGTTGATGAGTTTCAGCAACACGCGTCCCTGCGTGCGGGTCATGTGCTTCAGCACCGGCGTGTATTCCTCCTTGATTTCGTGATAGACCTGCCGGATATACTCTTTCTGCTCCTTTTTGGTCGGGAGCCGGCAAAGGTCTTCCTCCATTCGGGCCATGCGTTTTTTGGCGATCTGGGCGATAGGGTAGACTTTCTTCACGGCATCGACCAAACGACGGTAACGCCGCAAATCGACCGGACGGCTGAACACATAGACCGGCATGACATGAACCATCGGAACTGTATCGCCGTTTTCGACAGCCAGTTCCTGTTGCCAAGACCCGTGCCGCTGTTGCGCCCGCACCTCGCCGAACGACACCGACACCAATAGAAACAAGATAATCCGCCCCAATCGCATGGTACAAAGTTACGATTTTATTGACGTATAACGTAACCAGCCGAGCAGATATTTTCCCCTGACAAGAAAAACGGCCTTTGCCGCACCGCTCGCAACAAAGGCCGTTCCGTTTTTCCCGGACGAACATTACCGGAATCCGCCCGGAGGAGGTCCGCCCGGCCCGCCGGGCCCCATCATCCGACGCTGGCCGCCGGACGACGGCTGTTCCACACCGTCGTAATCCTTCATATTGCGCGAACCTTTCTTGCCGAACCGCCGCAGGTTGTAGGAGAACTGCACCATGTAGTAACGGCCGATGACGCTGTTCGTGGCATTCTGCGTCCAGCCCGAACCGGTCGAACGGACGAACGCCTTGTTCTGATTGAGAATATCGTTCACGCCGAACATGATTTCACCCCGTTTGCTGCGGAACACTTTTTTGCCGATATAGGCGTTGCAGAGCAGATAGCTGTCGTTGTAGTCGTTCGTAAAACCGAGATACTGCGTATAGGCCGCACTCGCCGTGAGCGTAAATCCGAGCGGGAAAACCACTTTCAGATTTCCCTGCGCCGTATGGTTGAAATAGCGGTTTTTCGCATTGCTGCCCGAAAGAATGGAGTTGGTCGCCTCGTTGTAGGTGCCGTTCCACGACAGGGTGAAGTCGACATTTTCCGAAATGTTGCTGCCCAACACGGCCCGGAAGTCATATCCCATGTTTTCGGCATTGTTGCGCTGCCCGTCGATTTGGCTCGGCGTCTTCGTGTAGTTGATGCCCGCCATCACGTTGAAGTTGCATTTGAGGAACCCGACGGGCAAACCGTAGCTCAAATGCGTCCGCATGCCCCAGTAACCGTCCATGTTGATCGGGCGGGTATATTGCAGGTAGGAATACTCGGCGCCGTCGATCGTCGTCGTGCCGTTGTACTGCACGTTCGAGGTGATGTAGTCCGTCGCGGCGTTCATCGAGAACATCCACATGAACGTCCGGCCTTTCTCCACGTTCGAGTTGACGTAGTGGAAGTTGACCGAGTGGTTGTACGACGGGTTCAGTTCGGGGTTGCCGCTCGAAATGTTCTGCGCATTCGAGAGGTCGTAGATGCCCTGCAACTGCGTGACCGACGGATTGTTCGTATAGGACGAGACGAAAAGCCGCAGCGAATTTTCGCGGTTGATATTCAACTGACCCATCATGAAATAGGTAACATTATCGTAATCGTGGCGGATTTTGGCATTGTCGGTCTGCATCACCTGCCCGTCGAGCGACGAACGCTGATAAAAAACATTCGCCACAAAGGTGTTCCGATCTTTCGAGTAGCGGAATCCCGGCCCCACACGCTGGGTCAGGTAGTTGCTCTCGTAGGAGCTGGAAAGCGACGGCGACGGCAAAAGCCCCGCAACGGAGTAATCCGAGCCGGTTTCATAGCTTTTCTTGTCGCGCTCTTGGTGTTCATATTGCGCACGATATTGCAAACTGACTTGCGCATGTTTCGCCACCGGTTCCGTGTAAGTGAACTCTCCGCGCAGGTTGTAGCCGCTCGACGGTGCCGTGTTGTAGAGATAGCGCGGATCGACATAAGGTTTCACATCGCCGGTTTCGGGGTCGACATAAGTCGCCGAAGTCCATGCACCGTAAGCACCCTCCGACGGAACTACCGGCTGATAACCCAGCAGGTTGGAGGTCGAAGTCGAAGTGCTCTTGTTGTCCGAATAGGAAAAACCGCCGTTCAAGGTAATGGTGCGGCCGTCCTTGCCCAATTTCGCCCGATAAACCGCATTGGTGCCCACCCGATAGCCCGAACGGGCGGAGTTGCTGCCGTTGTCGATGCGGCTGAAACCTTTTTCGCCCCATTGCCAGCCCTGCGTCCAGCTCAACGGGTCGTTCGACTGGTAGCTGAAATTCGGGCGAATCATCAGATTCTGATTCTGCGAAATTTTCCACTCCAACCGGGCATTGAAACGGTGGTTGTACGATTTCGTATCGGAATATCCGACCGTCGACAACGTATCGGCATAGGGCGTTTCGTACCATTTTTCGGCCGTCGAACGGTTCTCCGTATCGGTGTTGTTGAAGAAGTAGCTCCCCTGAAACGACACTTGGTCGCGCTTGCCCCACGTATCGGAGTAATTCACACCGAACGCGTTTACCGAAGCGACCCCGCTCTGCGGGCGCACCATGTACTGGCCGACGCCGCCGCGGCGACCGCCGCCACCTCCGCCGCCCGATACGCCGAGAATATCCTCGAACGAAAAGTTCTGCTGGTTGATGTTGTTGAAAAGCCCGATGAGCGAAATCCGGCTGTCGCCGCTGAAAATGTTGGCATTGCCGCCGGCCACGTACTTGAACTTGTCTTCGGTTTTCGTGTCGGCATCGTATCCGAGTCCGGCATAAAGACGGCCGAACTGGCCTTGACGCATGCCCGGACGCGTAACGATGTTCAAGGCCTTGTAACCCTCGCCGTCGTCCATGCCCGAAAACTCCGCCGCATCGCTCAATTTGTTGTAGACCTCGATGCGGTCGACCGCTTCGGCAGGCAGGGATTTGATAGCGGTCGTAACGTCCTCGCCGAAGAACTCCTTGCCGTCGACATAGATTTTCTTGACCGACTCGCCCTGCGCCTCGACCGTACCGTCGGAAACCGTGATGCCGGGCATCTTCTTCAACAGGCCTTCGACATCCGCATCATTGGCCACCTTGAAAGCATCGGCGTTGTAGCTCACCGTATCGCCTTTCTGCGAGGTGCGCAGCGCCTTGACCTCTTTCACGACGGTTTCGATGCGCACGCCGGGCCGCAGCGTCAATTTACCGAGGTCCTGTTTGGCTGCCGATACGCGGAATTTCGTTTCGAGGTTCTCGTAACCCAGAAACTCCACCGAGAGCACATACTCCCCGTAAGCTAACGAAGGAATCGTCAATGCCCCCTTGAATCCCGACGTAAAATAGTGTTTCTTCTCCGGTGCGGCAGTCGAAGCCACAGCCACGACGGCACCGGCAATCCCTTCGCCCGTATCGCCGTCCACAATCGTCGATGTGACTTTTCCCTGCTGGGCGAAAGCCGCCACCGAAAGAAGCGCGAGCAAAACGGTCAGTAGTATTTTTTTCATTATTCGATTGGAATTTTCGCGCGAAGATAATCCATTTCTCCGAGTTTTCCCGTTTCGGAGCGGCGAATCGCCCAAAAAAGAGGGTCAGTCGCCGACCTTTTCCCCGATCCGACGACCGCCCCCCCCTTTTCATCCGTTTATCCGCGCGCGGTTATTTTTTCTTCTTGGCATCGCAGCATGCGCCCTTGCCCTCTTTCTGTGCGTGTTTGCAACATCCGCCCTCCTTGCAGCACTTGCCGTCCTTGTGCATCTTCGCGGGATGCGGCTTGCGTCCGCCTTGCAGCTCCTGCCACTTCGCGAACTGCTCCGACGTCAAAATGCTCTTCATCTTGTCCGTTTCGGCCTGCTGCGCGGCACGCATCTGCTCGCGCTGCGCCTGCATATCCTTGATTTGCTGCAAATTCAGCTCATAGACCTGCTTGGTCTGCGCATCCGTCAGGGTGAGTTTCTCTTTCAGGCGGTCGGCCTTGCGCTGTGCCATTTGTTCGGCGGTCGGACGCTCTTTCATCATCCGACTCTGATGTCCGTTCCGATTCTGGGCCGATGCGCCCGTTCCGATCAACAGGCACAAGGCCGCTGCGACCGCAAAAATGTTCTTTTTCATAATGCTTTTTGGTTTTGGTTATTGTCCCGAATCCGGCCTTTCCGGTTCGTTCAGAGCTCCGATGCAAAGGTAAAGCCAAAACGAAACACCCCGAACCGGAGTCCGGGGCAAACGACTGAAATGCAGGTTGAAACGACTATTCGGCAGGGTGAACCGCCGTCAGCCAAGCCTTGAATTCGGGAACGCGGGCTTTGGGGATGACGATCCGTTCGGGCGTTTCGGCCGCCAGATGAAGCGTCAGCCGGCTGCCGAACCACACGGCAATCTCTTTCACCGCCCGGCGCGCGATGATGAACTGCCGGTTGGCCCGGAAGAAATCGCCCTCCGGCAAGAGCCCCTGCAAGGCTTCGAGCGTTTTGTCCAGCGGATAGACCGCCCCGTCGTAACCGTAAGCGGTCACTTTTTCGTTGCAGGTGTAGCAGAATGCAATCTGTTCGCAGCGCAGCGGAATGATTTTGTCGCGTACATGCACCAAAAAGGTTTCCGCACGGGCTCCTGCGGCCATCGTGCGCACCCGCGAACCGTAATCGCTGCGCTCGCGGCCGGACAGCCGGCGCAACTTTTCGAGCGCACGCCGCACGGCATCCGCATTGATCGGTTTCAGCAGATAGTCGATGCTGTTGACCTTGAACGCTTCGAGTGCATACTGGTCGTAGGCCGTCGTGAAAACGACCGGCGCCGTCACCTCCACCTCGCGGAAGATGCGGAACGAATCGCCGTCGGCCAAATGGATGTCCGCGAAAAGCAGGTCGGGCTGCGGATTACGGCGCAGCCAATCGACGCTCTCGACCACGCTTTCGAGCGTCGCAACCACCTCGATTGCCGGAGCGACCGTTTTCAGAATCGCCAGCAAATTGCCCGCAGCGGCGGTTTCGTCTTCGATAATCAACGCTTTCATGGCTGTGCGGGGGATTGCAACGGCATGCGCACGGCAAATTCGCGCTCCGTGTCGACGATTTCGACCTCGCAGCCCGTAATCAGCCGCCAGCGGTTGCACAGGTTGTTCAGCCCGATGCCGGTCGAGGGTTCGGGCGTGAGTTTGGGGACTTTGGGATTGGAAACCACGAGCCACGCCCCTTCGGTACGAATCGAGATGTGGAACGGATTGGCGCGCGTAATCGTGTTGTGCTTCACGGCATTGCCGATAAGCGGCTGCAACGACAGGGCAGGCAGCCGCCAATTCAGATACTCCGGTGCGACGTCCATGTCGATGAACAGTTTGTCGGCATAGCGGATTTTGAAGAGGTATCCGTACGCCTCGACGAATTTCAGCTCCTCATCGAGCGTCATCAGCGTGCTTTGGCCGTTCTCGATGATATATCGGAACGTGTAGGAGAGTTGGTCGATATAGGTCAGCGCCTTTTCGTCCTCGCGTTCGCGCACGAGCATCGCCAGCGAATTGAGCGAATTGAAAAAGAAGTGCGGGTTGATTTGTCCCACCAACAGGTTGTAGCGGGTGGTGAGGTTTTCGTTTTTCAGTTGTTCGTTTTCCAGCTCGACGGCCTGACGCTGGGATATCAGCGTATAGATGCGCGCATAGAGCAGCGACGCGACGACCGCGAAAGTCCATTTCAGCAGCAACATGTAATCGAACATGCGTCCGGTCGCAAAATTGGGCACGATATGCCCCGAACGCCAGTCGATGACCGGCGCCACGAAGTAGAGCGCGACCGCGACGAGCATCCCCGCAACGGAAGCCCTTGCGACCGCTCCGCCGCGCAGCCGCGCAACGGTCATCACCGACAACAACACGAACGAAAGCAACAGATAGTAGAGCAGCTGCACCGAAACATCCGTGGCCGCCGACGGCCGGTTGAAGACCGTCCCATAATCGAAATCGGTACCGTTGCGCATCCGAATTTTGTGCAGCGTCGGATGTGCGCCGTGTTTCCGGTTCTTCGGCGCCAAATCGACCACCAAACGGTCGCCGTCGGCCAATCCGAGCCGATGGATACGGTGCATCGGCGTATAAACGCTGTCTCCGTTTTCGTAGACGATGTAACCGTGTCCGTCGGGCGTCACGGACAAAAGGCCCTCATCGGGACGCTCGACAATCTGCCGCCGGGCAGGTGCGGGCTGTTGCGTATCGCCCCGCTGCTCGACGATCAGCAACAGCACGTAGGAGAAATTGACCACCGTGCTGATAGCCGCAGCAACCAGCAGGTTCAGTATCCAATCCGAATAGCGCAGTTTCATCGTCCGGGATTATTCTTCGTCCTTGAACCACGAAGCATAAAGCATATAGTCATGGGCCGTGCGCCGGATGATTTCGTCGCGTTGTTCGGGCGTCACGGACTTGACCTTGCGGGCCGGCACTCCGGCATACACCGAATCGGGTTCCAACCGGGCATTCGAGAGCACCAGCGCATTGGCGGCGATGATGCACCCCGACGGCACGACCGCATTGTCGAGCAGGGTAGCCCCCATGCCGATCAGGCAGTTATCGCCGATGCGCGCCCCGTGAATAATCGCGTTGTGCCCGACCGAAACGTCATTGCCGATAATGGTCTGCGACGGGTGTTTCGCTCCGTCGTAAATCGTGTGGAGCAGCACGCCGTCCTGAATGTTCGTGCGGTCGCCGATGACGATTTTGTTCACGTCGCCGCGCAGCACGGCATTGAACCAAATCGAGCAATCGCGTCCGACCGTAACATCGCCCACGATGACGGCCGTTTCGGCCACGAAGGTGTTTTCGCCGATAACCGGCTCGTGCCCGCGTACTTTTTTGATATAAGCCATAGTTTTATTCCTCTTTTTTCGCTGCTTGCCAAAGCGTCTCCATTTCGTCGAGCGAAAGTTCGTGCAACGCATGACCGTTGGTTTCAGCCTGTTGCTCCATATAATTGAAGCGCCGGATGAACTTCTTGTTCGTGCGCTCCAACGCCGCTTCGGGGTCGACGCCGTAGAGCCGGCAGGCATTGATCAACGCAAAGAACAGGTCGCCGAATTCGCCTTCCAGCGCCTCTTTGCGTCCCGCTTTCATTTCGGTTTCCACTTCGCCGATTTCCTCCCGCACCTTGTCCCAGACATCCTCCTTTTGCTGCCAGTCGAACCCCGTCGCGGCCGCCTTTTCGCCCACACGGTAGGCCTTGACCATTGCCGGAAGCGAACGCGGGACACCGCCCAACGTACCGCTTTTGCGGTTTTTCTTGCGGAGTTTCAGTTCCTCCCATTTGGCTTTCACCTCGTCGGGCGTATTGGCATGAATCTCGCCGTAGACATGCGGATGACGGTATATCAATTTATCGCACAACGCATTGGCCACGTCGCCGAAATCGAACGCACCCTGCTCCTCGCCCAACTTGGAGTAAAAGACCACATGCAGCAACAAGTCGCCCAACTCCTCCTTGATACCCTCCATGTTGCGGTCGGAAATGGCATCGACCAGCTCGAACGTCTCCTCGATGGTGTTGTTGCGCAGCGACTCGAAAGTCTGTTCGCGATCCCACGGGCATTCGCGCCGCAAACGGTTCATCACCTCCAACAGACGGGCCGTAGCCTCCAAACGTTTGTCTTCCATTCTTTCTTCGATTTACTTCTCGCAAAGTTAGGAAAATTCATAAAAAAACGCTTTTTTTGTCGAAACAATCCGTATCCATGCGTCATTTTCGACTTGCGTTCATCCTCCTCGTCGCAGGAAGCAACCTCTTTCCGGCCTGTTCGCGGACGTTGCCCGAGCAATGCGTCATCGGCCCGTCGTCCCGCATAACCTGCACTGCCGAACTTGCCCCGCTTTCCGAATATCTTGCCCAATACCTGCCCGCACCGGCCGCGCAGAAAGGCCCGAACACGGATGCCGCCATCCGGTTGGCAATCGACACGGCACTCGCCGCCGAGGGTTTCCGGCTCGAAATCCGGCCGACCGATGTTTCTATTGCAGGCGGCTGTTACGGCGGCGTATTCAACGGCGTGCAGGCATTGTTCCGGTTGATGCCGGCCGAAATTTACGCAAAACAGCAGCCGGCAAGAATCGAGCTGCCCGACACGGTGCTGACCGATGCGCCGCGCTTCGCGTATCGCGGCATGATGCTCGACGTCGCCCGCACGTGGCAAGGCCCCGATGCCGTTCGGCGGTTCATCGACCTGCTGGCCTACCACCGCATCAACAAACTGCACCTCCATTTGGCCGACGACGAAGGCTGGCGCATCGAAATCAAATCGCACCCCGAACTGACCGAAATCGGCGGATTCCGCGGCGGCGATTCGCCCGTACGGGCCGTGTATGGCAAATGGGGCGAGAAATACGGCGGCTATTTCACCCAACAGCAAATGCGCGACTTGATCGACTATGCAGCCGTGCGCAACATCGAAATCATCCCCGAAATCGACCTGCCGGGCCACAGCCGCAACATCGCGTCCGTCCACCCCGAAATCCGGTGCAACTATCCGCCCGACACCGTTTCGACCAACGGATACGACTACCGTTCGGCATGGTGCGTGGCCAGCGAAGAGAACTATACGCTGCTTGCCGACATCCTGCACGAAATCTGCGAATTGTTCCCGTCGGAATACATCCACATCGGCGGCGACGAGGTCGATTTTTCGCAGTGGAAGCGTTGCCCCGACTGTCGCGCGCTGATGCAGCGCAAGAGGATGACCGACCCGATGATGCTCGAAGAGTACTTCATGAACCGGCTTACGGAGATACTCACGGCTCACGGGAAACGGCCCGGGGTCTGGAACGAAGCTGCAGCTTCGGGACGCTTCACCCACGACTGCCGCGCCTACGGTTGGGAACACGTCAAAGGGTGTCTCAACGTAACGGCCCGAGGATACGAAACGGTCGTCATGCCCGGCGAATACTTCTATTTCGACATGCGCCAGACCCCCGAGGAGGACGGGCACGACTGGGCCGCGATTTTCGACGCACGGAAGGTTTACGGATTCGACTTCGCGAAACTCGGATTCAGCGAGGAGCAGATGAAGCACGTCATCGGGCTCGAAGGCACCTTTTTCAGCGAGGCTTACGTTTCGCACCAGCCGGAACGGCCCGACTACCTCGATTACATGTGCTATCCGCGCATCTGCGCGCTGGCGCACATCGCTTGGCGCGGCAACGACGAAGGGTGGGACGCTTTCTACCGCAAACTCGTCACGGAGCATTACGACCGCATGGCGGCTATGGGCATCCGTTTCCGGCTGTTCCCGCCCAAACTGACCTACCGCGAGGGAAAACTGACAGCCACGACGGACGACCGTTCGCAGCTATTTTATATCAAGGAGGGGGACACGGAAGAGCATCGCTACAAACGGCCGATTCGCACCGACCGGCCGCATTTGTACCGGTTCTTCACCCGTTACCGCACGGCCCGCAGTCCCTACGTGGCGGACAAGTCCTATTACCGCACCATTACGCCCGCGCTGGCCATCACGACCTCGATGGGCGAGAGCACCGGCCTGCCGTACTCCAATGCGGAGACCTACAAAGGATTGTCGCGCACACGCCGCGCATGCCGTCAGCAGGATTGGATTCGCTACGATTTCGCAGAACCCGTTATATGCCGCGAAATGTACCTGCAAACGGGCAACCGCCAATTACCGAAAACAATCGTTACAACCGGCTATGCGGAGGTGTCCTACGACGGAGAAACATTCGAGCGAGTGGGCGAATTGGAAAAGGGCAGTATCACCCTGCACCCCGACCGACCGATTAAGGCCGTGCGAATCGTATCGACCTGCGACGACAACGGCACGCCTTACGTCACTATTCAGCCGCCGAAAATCAAACCGGTATTATAGCAAACAAGAAAGCGAGGTTGCCATTTAGGCACCTCGCTTTCTTGTTTCTTTTCTGTTCAAAATCACGCTCGTACCGTCGCGCCGCACTTCTGCTCGAACTGCTTCGCGAGATTGGCCATGACCCGCTCGATCGTCTTGTCGTCCAGCGTGCGGCTCTTGTCCTCCAAGACGAAGCTCAACGCATAGGATTTCTTTCCGGCGGGCAGTTTGTCGCCCTCGTAGACATCGAACAACGAAACGCTCTTCAACAACTTGCGCTCCGCAGCGAATGCCACCTCGCGCAACGCGGCGAACGTCACCTTGCTGTCGACGAGCAACGCCAAGTCGCGTTTCACCTCGGGGAATTTCGAGAGTTCTTCGGCCGTGATTTTCAACTTCTTCGTCGACTTGACCAAAGCGTCGAAATTCGCTTCCAAGAAATAGACGGGCTGCTTGACATCCGCCTGTCGGCAGATTTTCGCACCCACGACACCGATTTGCAACAACTCTTTGCCATTCAGCGACAGGACCAACCCCTCGCTGAACAGGTCGTTCCGCAACTCGTCGGTCTGCAACGAATAAATGTCGATGCCGAACCGGCGCAACAGCTTCTCGGCAATGGCCCGCAACGTAAAGAACGATGCCGCCATCGGTTTCGCGTCCCACGAAGCCGGAACCGCCGTTCCCGTCATGGCAACGGCCAGCCGATACTGCTCCGAATAGGCATCCAAAGGCTGTTCTTCCGTCCGTTTCGACGCATCGTAATAGTAGCAGTTGCCGAACTCGTACAATTTCAAATCACCGTTGCGGTGGTTCGCATTGAGCGCGACCGCTTCCAGCATGTTGAACAGCAGCGTTTGCCGCATGACGTTCAAATCGGCGCTCAACGGATTCAAAATGCGCACGCAGCGTTCGGCAGGGTAGGCCTGCAACCCTTCGTAGTAAGCCCCTTTGGTCAGCGAATTGGACATGATTTCCGAAAAGCCGTTCGCCGTCAGGAAATCGGCCGTCGCATTCATCAGCGCATTGCGGTCGGGTTTCGACGCATAAGAGAGGGTGGAGCGCACCTGCTGGGGAATCTCCACGTTGTTATAACCGTAAATCCGCAGAATATCCTCGATCAGGTCGGCTTCGCGCTGCACATCGACCCGATAAGGCGGTACGGCGACCGTCAGCACGCCCTCTTTTTCGGCAAGCACCTTCACTTCCAGCGCGTCGATAATCGTTCGGACGGTCGTTTCGGGAATATGTTTGCCCACCAGTGCGTTGATGCGGGCAAACGAAATATCGAACACGAAATCCTGCGCCGGAACCGGACAAACATCCTCGATGTCGCTCGAAATCGTGCCGCCGGCCAACTCTTTCAGCAACAAGGCGGCGCGCTTGGCAGCGTAAACCTGCAAATTGGGGTCGATGCCGCGCTCGAAACGGAACGAAGCATCGGTATTCAGCCCGAACCGTTTGGCCGTCTTGCGCACCCACACGGGGTTGAAATAGGCACTTTCGATGAAAACAT
Organism: uncultured Alistipes sp.; assembly: GCA_964530735.1. Lineage (GTDB taxonomy): Bacteria > Bacteroidota > Bacteroidia > Bacteroidales > Rikenellaceae > Alistipes. The sequence continues at coordinate 59,660 of CAZGYX010000008.1, forward strand.
CGGTCGTCGTGTCGCTGATGCCCGAATCCAGCCCGCCGAAAACACCGGCAATGGCCATCGGACGCTCGGCCGAACAAATCATCAGGTCGCGGTCGGTCAGTTTCCGCTCCACGCCATCCAACGTCACGAAAGGCGTTCCTTCCGCACACGTGCGCACGACGATTTCGCAGCCCTCGATTTTCGAGGCGTCGAACGCGTGCAACGGCTGTCCGAGCTCAAACAAGACGAAATTCGTAATGTCGACCAGATTGTTTTTCGGGTTGATTCCCGCCGCCCGCAGGCAATTCTGCATCCATTCGGGCGAGGGGCCGATTTTACAGCCCGTGACGCTCACACCGGCATAACGGGGAGCCGCCTCGCTGTTCTCGACCCGGATTTTCATTTCCAGCGCATGGTCATCGACCGCAAAAGCCGAAACATCGGGCCACTGCACCCGTACATCCTTGCCGCGACTGCGGAAATAAGCCGCCAAATCGCGTGCGACACCGATATGCGAAGCGGCATCCACACGGTTGGGAGTCAGGCCGATACCGATCAGGTAATCGTCCTCGACATGCAGATACTCTTTGGCCGGCATCCCGACGGGGGCATCGGCCGGAAGTTCCATGATTCCGTCGTGTGCGGTTCCGATACCCAGTTCGTCTTCGGCACAGAGCATGCCGAGCGATTCCACGCCGCGAATCTTGCTCCGTTTGATTTTGAACTCCTCATCGCCGCCGTTGGGGTAGAGCACGGCACCCACCGTCGCACAAAGCACTTTCAGCCCGGCCCGGCAATTCGGGGCCCCGCAAACGATTTGCAACGGTTCGCCCGCCCCGACATCGACCGTCGTAACGTGCAAATGGTCGGAATCGGGGTGGTCGGCGCAGGTTTTCACCTCGCCGACGACGACGCCCTGCAAACCGCCTTTTACCGTCTCTATTTTAGAAAATCCCTCGACTTCCAGACCAATGTCAGTCAGAATGCCGGCGACCTCCTCGGCCGGCAGGTCGAGGTCGATGTAACGTTTGAGCCAGTTATACGAGATATTCATAATCGTGAAATGTTTTTCGATTCGTTATCAATTCAGGCAAAGGTAACGATTTTTGCGGAATTGTGTTTGTTTTTTATGCGATGCGCACAGAGGACTACCGCGACCCGACCCATAAAAAGAGCATCCCGACGAGAATAAACGCCAAGTCGATTGCTTTCGAGCGCAGGTTGTGCTCGCGGAACAGCACGGCCCCGCACAAGAACGACACGACGACCGACCCGCGCCGAATCATCGAGACCACCGAAATCATGGCATCCGGATCGCGCAACGCATAGAGATAGGCGAAATCGGCCAGCGACAGGAAAATCGAAATCAACGGAATGGCCCACTTCCAGCGGAACGGCGTCGTTTCGCCTCTTTTGGGCCACCAAGCCACCGCCACGACGACCGTCATCATCAGAAGCTGGTAAAGGTTGTACCAACTCTGCACGAACACCGCATCGAGCCGCGACATGATGAATTTATCGTACAGACCGCTCACCGCACCCGTCAGTGCCGACAACGCCACGAACCATATCCACCGGTTATGGACGAAATCGACCCCTTCGCGGCGGCTCGAACGGCTCAACAACACGAGCGAAACCATCGCCAGCACCACGCCCGTCCACTGATACCCGTTCAGCCGTTCGCCGAATACCAGCATCGCGCCGACAAGCACCAACACCGGCCGCGTCGCGTTGATCGGGCCGACGATCGTAATCGGCAGATGCTTCATGCCGTAATAGCCGAATATCCACGAAACCAACACGATGACGGATTTTATCAAAACCAGCGCATGAGCTTGCAAACCGTTCGTCCCGACAGCCAGCACCGTTCCGTCGAACCACCCGAGATGCAGCTCCGCCGAAAGCAGTGCCGGCAAAAAAATCAACGTCGAGAAAAGCGTATTGAGCCACAGCACGGGCAACACGGCATTGGCCGTGAGAGCCTGTTTTTTAGCCGCATCGTAGAAGCCGAGCAAGGCGGCCGAAGCGAAAGCCAACGACAACCACATATTTATCGAGACAAATTATAATCGCGGAGTGCAAAGGTAAGCGATTCGACGCGAAACGGCAAATCGAAAAAATATCGTATCTTTGGCTTCTCCTTAGATACTCCCGCTCGGCAAAAAATGCAAACAAGTTTGCTTTTTGCCCTCGCTTATTCGTATCTTTGAGCCGCTATTTTCACGTACCCTATGAAACACATCCGTAATTTCTGCATCATAGCCCATATCGACCACGGCAAATCGACCCTCGCCGACCGGCTGCTCGAAAAGACCAACACGCTCAACCAGCGCGAAATGCAGGCGCAGGTGCTCGACGACATGGAACTCGAACGCGAAAAGGGCATCACGATCAAGAGCCACGCCATCCAAATGGAGTACAAGGCCCAAGACGGCGAACAATACACGCTCAACCTGATCGACACGCCGGGACACGTCGATTTTTCCTACGAAGTTTCGCGCGCTATCGCCTCCTGCGAAGGGGCGCTGCTGGTCGTCGATGCCACGCAAGGCATTCAGGCACAGACCATCTCGAACCTCTATTTGGCCGTCGAGCACGACCTGACTATCATCCCCGTACTGAACAAGGTCGACATGGAATCGGCGATGATCGACGAAGTGAAAGACCAAGTCATCGACCTGATCGGTTGCAAAGATGAAGATATTTTGCTCGCTTCGGGCAAAACCGGTCTCGGCGTAGAAGAGGTCTTGGAGGCTATCGTTCAGCGGATTCCCGCCCCGCAGGGCGATGAAAACGCCCCGTTGCAGGCCTTGATTTTCGACTCCGTGTTCAACCCGTTCCGGGGCATCATCGCCTATTTCCGCGTCTTCAATGGCACGCTCCGCAAGGGCGAACACGTCAAGTTCTTCAATACCGGCAGCGAATACGACGCCGACGAAGTGGGGGTGCTGAAGCTCAAGCTGCAACCCCGCGACGAAATCCGCGCCGGAGACGTCGGATATATCTGCTCGGGTATCAAAACGTCGGCCGACGTCAAGGTCGGCGACACGATTACTTCGGTCGCACGGCCCGCGTCGCAAGCCATTGCCGGATTCGAGGACGTCAAACCGATGGTCTTCGCGGGCGTCTATCCCGTCGAGGCCGACCAGTACGAAGACCTGCGCGCCTCGCTCGAAAAACTGCAACTGAACGATGCTTCGCTCACGTTCGAGCCCGAAAGTTCGTTGGCTTTGGGCTTCGGGTTCCGGTGCGGATTTCTCGGACTGCTGCACATGGAAATCATCCAAGAACGGCTCTACCGCGAGTTCGACATGGACGTCATCACCACCGTGCCGAACGTTTCCTACCGCATCACGACCACGCAGGGCGAGGAGTTGGAGGTGCACAACCCGTCCGGCCTGCCCGAGGTAACGAAAATCGCCAAAATCGAAGAACCCTATATTCTGGCGCAAATCATCACCAAGACCGATTTTCTGGGCAATGTCATCAAACTGTGCATCGACAAGCGCGGCACGATGAAAAACCAGACGTTCATCACGCAGGACCGCGTGGAAATCAATTTCGACATGCCACTGTCCGAAATCGTCTTCGATTTTTACGACAAGCTGAAAAGCATCTCCAAAGGTTACGCTTCATTCGATTATCACCGCACGGGGTTCCAGCCTTCCAAGTTGGTCAAACTGGATGTGTTGCTCAACGGCGAGCCGGTCGATGCGCTGTCGTCGCTCATCTACGCCGACCACGCCTACGATTTCGGCCGCAAGATGTGCGAAAAGCTCAAAGAGTTGATTCCGCGCCAACAGTTCGACATCGCCATTCAAGCGGCTATCGGCGCGAAAATCATCGCCCGCGAAACCGTCAAGGCCGTGCGCAAGGACGTCACGGCCAAGTGTTACGGCGGCGACATTTCGCGTAAACGTAAACTGCTCGAAAAACAGAAGAAAGGCAAAAA
>CAZGYX010000009.1:0-61377 GCA_964530735.1 uncultured Alistipes sp.
GGATGCAGGTCGAGCTGGGGCTGCCCGCTATCGGCGGCAAGGATTCGATGTCGGGCACCTTCCAAGACATCGATGTGCCGCCCATGCTGATGGCGTTCGGCATCACGACAGTCGATGCCCGCCGCGTGATTTCCACCGACCTGAAACAGGCGGGCGATCGCGTCTATCTGATTCGCCATACGCCTCGTGCCAACGGCATGCCCGACACGGAGCAGCTGAAACGCAATTTCAACTTCGTGAGCGACCGCATCGCCGACGGCACGGTCGCCGCCGCGTGGTCGGTCGGCTTCGGCGGCGTGGCCGAAGGGTTGGCCAAAATGGCTTTCGGCAACGAAATCGGTGTCGAGGTGACGTGCAACGAGGCGCGGCTCTATGATTATGCCTACGGGTCGATTCTGGTCGAGTGCGCGGGCGAACTCGAATACTCCGCCGCCGAATTGGTCGGTACCACGACCGGCGACGCGGCGATTGCCGTTGCGGGCGTGCGGATGCCGCTCGAAACGCTCTACGCGGCCAATACGGAGCCTTATGCGGCGGTCTATCCCGACAAGGGCGACAACCGTGCGCCGATGCTCGACGCCGGGCCGGTTCGCCGCACGGTGGCCTATCCGGGCGAAGCGGTCGAGCATCCGGTGGCCTATTTGCCCGTCTTCCCGGGTACGAACTGCGACTACGACACCGCACGGGCATTCCGCCGCGCGGGAGCCGAAGTGCGCACGGGCGTGCTCTGCAACTTGGGCGGCGACGATATTCTGCGGTCGATTGCGGCGATGAAAGGGGAGTTGCGCCGTTGCCATATTTTCGTGTTGAGCGGCGGTTTCTCGGCGGGCGACGAGCCCGACGGCAGTGCGAAATTCATCGTCAATGTCCTGAACAACAAGGATATTCGCGACGAAATCCACGCCTTGCTCGACCGCGGCGGCCTGATTCTCGGCATTTGCAACGGCTTTCAGGCGCTGGTCAAGTCGGGACTGTTGCCCTACGGACGTTTGGGCATGGTGACGAAAGCGTCGCCGACCCTGTTCCGCAACGACATCAACCGCCATATTTCGCAAATCGTCACGACGCGCGTGGCTTCGGTCTGCTCGCCGTGGCTGGCCGGTTTCGAGCCGGGCGATTTGCACGCCATTGCCGTGAGCCACGGCGAGGGCAAGTTCGTCGTCGGCGAGGAGTTGGCCCGCGAGCTTTTCGCCAACGGACAGGTGGCGTTCCAGTATGCCGGCCCCGACGGGAAGCCGACGGCCGAAGCTCCCTATAATCCCAACGGTTCGTCCTACGCTATCGAGGGCATCGTGTCGCGCGACGGCCGGATTCTCGGCAAAATGGGCCACACCGAGCGTTGGGAACCGAACGTGTTCCGCAACATCGCGGGCAACAAGGAACAGCCGTTGTTCCGCAATGCCGTGAACTATTTTCGCAAATATAAAGCGTAACAACGTATAATCGGAATCCCGACTGAATTTTAGAAAAAATTAATAAGAATATGAAACAGCTCGAAATGCTCTACGAGGGCAAGGCCAAACAGGTCTTCCTGACCGACGACCCCGACCGGATCATCATCCACTACAAGGATGCTGCGACGGCTTTCAACAACATCAAAAAGGCGACTATCGAGAACAAGGGCGTGTTGAACAATGCCATTTCGACCCTCATTTTCCACGAGTTGCACAAGGCGGGCATCGAGACCCACTACATCGAAACGCTCAACGAGCGCGACCAGCTTTGCCGCCGCGTCGGCATCATTCCGCTCGAAGTCATCGTCCGCAACGTCATCGCCGGTTCGATGGCCCAGCGTCTGGGCATCGAGGAGGGTACGAAGCCCTCGAACACCATCTACGACATCTGTTACAAGAAGGACGAGCTGGGCGACCCGCTCATCAACGACCACCACGCCGTGGCGCTGGGGGTCGTCACCTACGAGGAGTTGGAGCGGATTTATGCCATGACCGCCCGCATCAACGAGGTGCTGAAAGGGATGTTCGCCAAGATGAACATCAACCTCATCGACTTCAAAATCGAGTTCGGCAAGACCTCCGACGGCAAAATCGTCTTGGCCGACGAGATTTCGCCCGACACGTGCCGGTTGTGGGACGCTTCGACCAACGAGAAGCTCGACAAAGACCGCTTCCGCCGCGACTTGGGCCGTGTGCGCGAGGCTTACGAAGAGATTTTGGCCCGTCTGAAAAAGGCTGTCGAGTAGCATGTCGCAGCAGGTGATGAACGACCGCGAACTGCACGAGGAGTGCGGGGTGTTCGGGATTTTCGGGGTGCCGAATGCCGCCTCGTTGTCCTACTACGGGTTGCATGCCTTGCAGCATCGCGGGCAGGAGGGGTGCGGTATCGTGAGCGTCGATGCGGACGGCCGGTTCCACCGCGTCCGGGGGGCCGGATTGGTCACCGAAGTCTTCAACGGCGACAAATTGTCCGGCCTTGCGGGCGAAACGGCTATCGGCCACGTGCGTTATTCGACGTCGGGCGGCAGCGTGAGCGAGAATATCCAGCCGTTTCTGTTCCGCCACAATACGGGCGATTTCGCATTGGCGCACAACGGCAATCTGGTCAATTCCGCGCAGTTGCGGAGCTACCTCGAAAACAAGGGCAGCCTCTTCCAGTCGACTTCGGACAGCGAAATCCTCGCCCACCTCATCAAGAAAGAGAACCGTTGCCACGACCGGCCGCGCATCTACGCCATTATCGACGCGCTGAACATGCTCGAAGGGGCGTTCGCCTTTCTGATCATGACGGCGAACCGCATTTATGCCTGCCGCGACAAGTACGGGCTGCGCCCGCTCTCTATCGGGCGGTTGGGCGACGGGTACGTCGTGTCGAGCGAGACGTGCGCTTTCGACGTGCTGGGCGCGAAGTTCCTGCGCGACGTCGAGCCGGGCGAAATCGTCACGATCGACGCGCACGGACTGCGCAGCCGCGATTATTCGCAGTACAAACGCCGCCAGATGTGCTCGATGGAGTACATCTACTTCGCGCGGCCGGACAGCGACATCGAGGGGTGCAACGTCCACGCATTCCGCAAGGAGACGGGGCGGCTCCTGTGGCAGGAGGCTCCGGCCGACGCTGACATCGTGGTCGGCGTGCCCGATTCGAGTCTGAGTGCGGCGATGGGTTATGCCGAAGCGAGCGGCCTGCCCTACGAAATGGGCCTCATCAAGAACAAGTATATCGGCCGCACGTTCATCCAGCCCACGCAGGAGCTGCGCGAAAAGGGCGTGCGGATGAAACTTTCGGCCGTGCGCACGATCGTGCGGGACAAACGGGTCGTCCTCATCGACGACTCTATCGTGCGGGGCACCACGTCGCGGCGCATCGTCGCGATGCTCAGGGACGCGGGGGCTTCCGCCGTGCACGTGCGCATCGCTTCGCCGCCCATGATGAGCCCCTGCTTTTACGGAGTCGACACCTCGACTTACGACGAGCTGATTTCGGCGCACAAGAGCGTCGAGGAGGTGCGGTGCGAAATCGGTTGCGATTCGTTGCGGTTCCTTTCGCCCGAAGCATTGCTGCGGGCGGGCGGACGCAGCGAACTGTGCATGGCCTGCTTCACGGGCAACTACCCGACGGCGTTGTACCAGTCCGTGACGCAGGCGAATAAAGACGACAAATAATTGCAAGAAACATGGCTCAATCTTATGAACAGGCCGGCGTGAATCTCGAAGCCGGATACGAAGTGGTGCGACGCATCAAAAAACATGTGGCTTCGACCGCACGTCCCGGGTCGATGGGGAATATCGGCGCGTTCGGCGGGATGTTCGACCTTTCGGCGCTCGGTTTCCGCGAGCCGGTGCTGGTCAGCGGCACCGACGGCGTGGGCACCAAACTGAAACTGGCTTTCGCGATGGACAAGCACGACACGATCGGCATCGACGCGGTGGCCATGTGCGTCAACGACGTGTTGGCACAGGGGGCCGAGCCGCTCGAATTTCTCGATTACGTGGCTGTCGGCCTCAACGAACCGCAGAAAATCGAAGCGATCGTCGCCGGAGTCGCTGAGGGTTGCCGTCAGGCCGGTTGCGCGCTGGTCGGCGGCGAGACGGCCGAGATGCCCGGCATGTACGCCGACGGCGAGTACGACATCGCCGGGTTCACGGTCGGTGCGGTCGAGAAATCGCAGTTGATCGACGGCTCGAAAGTCCGTGTCGGCGACGTGCTCGTCGGCATCGCGTCGAGCGGCGTGCACTCCAACGGATTCAGCCTCGTGCGCAAAATCGTCGACGACAACGGTTTCGACTTGCACCGCGCCTATCCCGAGTTGTCGAACAAGTTGTTGGGCGAGGTGCTGCTCACGCCGACCCGCATCTACGTGAAGCAGGTGCTGGAAGTCGTCCGCCGTTGCGACGTGCACGGCATCAGCCACATCACGGGCGGCGGATTCGACGAGAACATCCCGCGCATCCTCCGCGAGGGGCAGGGCATCGAAATCGACGAGGGCACGTGGGAGATTCTGCCCGTGTTCCGCTTCCTCGAAAAATACGGCCGGGTGCCGCACCGCGAGATGTTCAACATCTTCAACATGGGCATCGGCATGGTCATCGCGCTGGATTCCGCCGAGGCACAGCAGGCTGTCGACCTGTTGGCCGCTGCCGGCGAACGGGCTTCGGTCATCGGCCGGATTACCGACCGGCCGGGCGTCGTCATCCGTTGAGCATGCATCGGATTGCGGTTTTCGCCAGCGGCGAGGGGACGAATTTCGAGGCCATCGTTTCGGCCTGCGAACAGGGCAGGCTGGATGCACGGGCAGTGCTCGTCGTCTGCGACCGGCCCGGCGCGAAGGTCGTCGGACGGGCGGCCGCTCACGGAGTCCCTTGTTTCGCCTTTTCGGCGCGGGAGTACGCCTCGAAAGCCGATTACGAAGCGGAAATCGTCCGGCGGCTCGATGTTGCGGAGGTCGAATTGGTCTGCTTGGCGGGTTACATGCGCATCGTGGGCGATACGTTGTTGCAGGCCTACGAGGGGCGGATCATCAACATCCACCCGTCGTTGTTGCCCGCTTTTCGCGGGGCCCGGGCCGTCGAGCAGGCGCTGGAATACGGCGTGAAGGTTTTCGGCGTTACGGTGCATTATGTCGACGCTTCGATCGACGGCGGGCGCATCATCGCGCAAGAGGCTTTCGGATACGGCGGCGGCGACAAGGAGGAACTGCTTGCCCGGATCCATGCGGTGGAACACGCACTCTACGTCCGGGCGATAGCGGGCGTGTTGAAACGAAAAGAATAAAACAAACGAATAAATCGAGTTGCCTTATGAGAGCATTGATCAGCGTAAGCGACAAGACGGGCGTCGTGGAGTTCGCCCGTGGCCTGCGGCAGGCGGGGTGGGAAATCATCGCCACCGGCGGCACCATGAAACTGTTGCGCGAAAGCGGCATCGAGGTGCTGAACATCAGCGATGTCACGGGTTTTCCCGAGATTTGCGACGGACGGGTCAAGACCCTGCACCCTAACGTGCACGGCGGTTTGTTGGCTCGGCGCGACGTGCCGGAGCACGTGCAGGCGCTTCGCGACAACGGCATCGAGTACATCGACTTGGTGTGCGTGAACCTTTACCCGTTCCGGCAGACGATTGTCAAAGCCGGCGTGACGATGGAGGAGGCGGTCGAGAACATCGACATCGGCGGCCCGTCGATGCTGCGTTCGGCGGCCAAGAACTGGGCCGACGTGACGGTGGTCTGCGACCCTGCGGATTACGCCCGCATCCTCGACGAAATCCGCAGCGAGGGGTCGACCCGCAGGGAGACCCGCCTGCAACTCTCGGCCAAAGCCTACACGCACACGGCCGAATACGACGCGATGATTGCCACCTACATGCGGGCGCAGGCCGGTCTCGATGAAAAACTTTTCTTGGAGTACACCCTCGCGCAGACGCTCCGGTACGGCGAGAATCCGCACCAGTCGGCCAAATTCTACCGCGAGCAGCAGCCCGTGCCCTATTCGCTGGCATTCGCCCGGCAGTTGAACGGCAAGGAGCTGTCCTACAACAACATTCAGGATGCCAATGCCGCGCTGTGCATCGTGCGCGAATTCCGCGAGCCGTTCTGCGTCGGGCTGAAACACATGAATCCTTGCGGTGCGGCCGTCGGCAAGGATGTCGTCGAGGCATGGACGAAGGCTTACGAGGCGGACAAAGTGTCGATTTTCGGCGGTATCGTCGCGACCAACCGCACCGTGACGCGCGAAGCGGCCGAGCTGATGAAGCCGGTCTTCTTGGAAATCGTCATGGCGCCGAAATTCGACGACGACGCGCTGGAAGTGCTTTGCACCAAGAAAAATCTGCGGCTGTTGGAGGTTCCGATGGACGCTGCGGCGGGCGATGTGCGGCAGTATGTCAGCGTCAACGGCGGTTTGCTGGTGCAGGACTTGGACACTTCGACCTGCTCCGTGACGGGCGGGATGTGCGTGACCGAAAAACGGCCCGCCGATGCGCAGATGCCCGATTTGGATTTCGCTTGGCGTATCGTCAAACACGTGAAATCCAATGCGATCGTCGTCGCGAAGGACGGCCGGACGGTGGGCGTCGGGGCCGGTCAGATGAACCGCATCGGGTCGGCCGAAATCGCGCTTCGCATGGCGCACATGGCCGGCCATAACGAGGGGTTGGTGCTCGCTTCCGACGGGTTTTTCCCGTTCGACGATTGCGTGACGTTGGCCGGCGAGTTCGGCGTCGCGGCGATCGTCCAGCCGGGCGGTTCGGTGCGCGACGAGGATTCGGTTCGCAAGGCGAACGAACTCGGCATCGCGATGTTGTTCACGGGCGAACGCCATTTCAAACATTGACCCGCCGAAAACGGGTTTCCGGCGGGCGTCGGCAGCGCCGCGGATAGTAAAATAGAAAAGATATGAATGTTCTGGTTATCGGTTCCGGCGGCCGCGAGCACGCCATTGTCGACGCATTGTCGCGGTCGGCACGGGTCGAAAAAATCTATTGCGCGCCCGGCAATGCCGGTATCGCCCGGCAGGCCGAGTGCGTCGCCATTCGCGAAACCGACGTCGAGCGGCTGCGCGACTTCGCCGTCGAACGGCAAATCGGCTTGACCGTCGTCGGGCCCGAAGCGGCTTTGGCCGCCGGCATCGTCGATACGTTTCGCGCGGCCGGGCTGCGGATTTTCGGTCCCACGAAAGCGGCCGCCCGCATCGAATCGTCCAAAGAGTTCGCCAAAGAACTGATGTCGCGGCACGGCGTCCCGACGGCCGCCTACCGGACGTTCGACGATTACGGGCAGGCTCGCGCCTACGTCGAGCGGCAGGGGGTGCCTATCGTCTTGAAATACGACGGATTAGCCGCTGGCAAGGGGGTCGTCGTCGCCCGGACGATGGACGAGGCCGACGCCGCCTTGCGCGACATGCTGTTGGACGACCGGTTCGGCGCGGGGCGCGTGGTCATCGAGGAGTGCCTGACGGGGCCCGAATTTTCGTTCATGTGTTTCGTGTCGGGCGGGAACGTGTGGCCGATGGTCTCGGCGCAGGACCACAAACGGGCTTTCGACGGCGACAAGGGGCCCAATACGGGCGGTATGGGGGCTTATTCGTCCGTGCCGTTCATCACGCCCGACGACGAGCGGTATGCGTTGGAGCGCATCATGCGGCCCGTCGCCGCTGCGCTGGTAGCCGAAGGGTGCCCTTTCACAGGCGTGCTTTACGGCGGGTTGATGAAAACGCCGCAGGGCATCAAGGTCATCGAGTTCAACGCGCGCTTCGGCGACCCCGAGACCGAAGTGGTTTTGCCTCGGCTCGCTTCGGACATCGCCGATGTTTTCTGTGCCGTGGCCGACGGCGGCGAGGTCGTTTTACGGTGGCACGATTTCGCGACGCTCGGCATCGTGCTGGCGTCGAAAGGTTATCCGGGCGATTATGCGAAAGGGTTTGAAATCAAAGGATTGGATGCGGCGGACGATACGGTTTACCACATGGGTACCCGCGACGAGAACGGCCGCGTGCTGACCAACGGCGGCCGCGTGCTGTTCGTCTTGGGACGGGGCGCCACGCTTGCCGAAGCGCATGCCGCCGCTTTGCGTAACGTCGCACGCATCGACTGCGACAACCTGTTCCACCGTTCGGACATCGGCTGGCAGGTGCTCGACGAAATTAAAAAGTAAAATTCCTATGGCAACGATTGTAAGCGGTCGGGAGTTATCGGCCCGTCTGAAAACCGAAATGGCGGCGCAGGTCGCGGCGTTTCCCGAAAAGTACGGGCGTACGCCCCATTTGGCGGTGGTGCTCGTCGGCGACGACCCCGCCAGCGTCAGTTATGTGACCGGCAAGGCCAAAGCGGCGGCCGAAGTGGGGATTCGCAATACGACCCTGCGGCGTCCCGCGACGATTTCCGAATCGGAATTGCTCGGCCTCATCGCGCAGTTGAACGCCGATTCCGACGTGGACGGCATCTTGGTGCAGCTGCCGCTGCCGAAGCACATCGACACCGACCGCGTGATTGCCGCGATCGACCGTGCGAAGGATGTCGACGGGTTTCATCCGGCCAATGTCGCGGCTTTGTGGCAGAAACAGCCTTGCACGCTGCCTTGTACGCCGAAAGGCATCCTGCGGTTGTTGCGGGCGGCCGGTGTAGGCATCGAGGGGCGGCAGGCCGTCGTCGTCGGCCGCAGCAATATCGTGGGGCTGCCCGTGTCGAAGCTGTTGTTGGATGCGAATGCGACGGTGACCATGGCGCACAGCCGGACGCCCGATTTGGGGGCTGTCACGCGGCAGGCGGACATTCTGGTCGTGGCGGTCGGCCGGCCGAAATTCATCAAGGGCGACATGGTGCGCGAGGGAGCCGCCGTCATCGACGTGGGGGTCAATCGCGACCCCGAGACGGGCAAGTTGTGCGGCGACGTGGATTTTGCGGAGGTGGAGCCGCGCGCATCGGTCATTACGCCGGTGCCGGGCGGCGTCGGCCCGATGACGATTTGCTGCCTTATGGAAAATACGATCGAGTGTTTCCTTCGCCGCATGGAGCGGTGACGTCTTATTGTTTCAGCGGATCATTGTTCCATTCGTTGCCGCCGTCGGGATAGACGAACGGGCGGTCGTCGCCGAACCGTTTGACCGACAGATAGCTTTCGTACAGACAGATGCCGTTCGCCGAATTTTCAGCCAGACTGAATGCGACGACCGACGGATGACGTTTCGCGGCATGGTAGGCGTCCTCGACCCGTTCGATGAAATGCCCTTGCCAGCGCGGGTCGTTCGACGGATTGCCGTCCTGCTTGCGCGAGGGGCCGCTTTTGCTCGTGTCGACGGGGGCTTGCGCAATGACCAGCATCCCCGCGCGGTCGCAATCGGCGTAAAGTCCCGGCCGCACGGTTCCGGCTTTCAGCTGCAGCGTGTTGAAGCCCTTTTCGCGCAGGGCGATTAGCTCTTGCTGCGGGATGTCGGGCAGCGCTTCGCAGCTCAACAGCGTCGTTTCGCGCCCGTTGAGCCGCAGTTGCCCTGCCTTGTCCGTTGCGAGCGTGCGGAATCCCATAGGCAGTTCAGCGTATTCGACGAACCGTCCTTCGTGCTGGGTTTTCAGCTGCAAGGTGCATTGTACGGGGTGTTCGGGGCTCCACAACAGCGAATCGGGCACGGCCGCCAAGAAATGCAGCGTGTCTTCGCCCCGCATGTCGAGCGTAACCGGCTGCATGCCGCCTGCGATGCGTTCGCCGTTGGGTGCCAGCAGTTCGTAGTGGATGCGCGACGTGCGCGGATTGAGCGATTGTGTCTTGACGACCAGTCCGATGTCGGCCGTTGCCGCGCCGTTGCCGTTCGACTGCGTGTGCGTCAGCACATCGCGGATGTGCAGGGTCGGCCGGCTCGCAATCCATGCGTTGCCGATAGCCGGTTGCGGATCGGTGCGCCAGCTTTCGAGCGGGGCGGTTTCGGCTGCCGGCCGGAGCTTGATTTCGAGCGTGTTGCGTCCTTCGTGCACCCATTTGGTGACGTTGAATTCGGCGGGTACGCACGGGTCGGCGTTATGGGCGACGGGGCGTCCGTTGACGAGCACCTCGTAGGCCGCCGTCGCCGAATCCAAGTGAACCACGACCTGCCGATTGGCCCACTCGAACGGCACGGTGAACAGCGTGCTGAAACATCCGTCCGCTTGCGTCCACGCCGTCAGATTGTGCAGATAGCGGTGGTCGGCGGGGCTTGCGGCGGTCGCTTCTGCCTGCGACGGATAGCCGCGCCATTCGCTGCGTGCGGGTTCGCGTCCCGAAGTGGGGGCCGGTTGCGCCTGCAACGGGGCGAATCCTCCGGCGGCGAACGAAAACAGGAATATGAAAATCGAAATTCTGCGCATGATTCGTAATTTTAGCTTATGGACTTTCGCTCGGCAAAATGCAAGCAAACTTGCTTTTGCGCTCGCTTATTCGTAATTTTACCCCGTAAAGTTACGCAAAAAATTCGATAGTACGATGTCCGAGTCGCCCGAACAGCCCCAATCCGTCGAACCGTCCGGTTTGCCCGTCCTGCATTTCCCGCCTGTGCGCTTGCGCGCTCGCCGGCGCGACGGTCGGACCGAAGTGTGGGACGCGTTGCGGGGCATGTATCTCGTGCTGACGCCCGAAGAGTGGGTGCGGCAGCACCTGATCGCCTGTCTGGTGTCGCATTGCGGGGCCCGGCCGTTGCGCATCGTGCAGGAGTACCCCGTGCCGCTCAACGGACAGCCCCAGCGGGCCGATGTCGTGGTGGTGGACGATGCGGCGCGGCCGCTTCTGCTGGCCGAATGCAAAGCCCCCGACGTGCACATCGACCGCACGACCCTGCGGCAGGCCATGCGTTACAATTCGGTGCTCGGCGCCCGCTACGTCGTGCTGACCAACGGGCTGACGCACTATTGTTACGAGCGGCGCGACGGTACCTATGCTCCTTTGGCGGATTTTCCCCGATTATTGGGCTGACGGTTCGGTCAGGTTGCGGAACCGCGTTTCGATGAAGTGCTGGAACCCCTCCTTGTAGATTTCCCCGATAGGGACGTACTCGGTTTCCGAGAGATAGATGCGTCCGCGCACGTAGGAGCGGATGCAGTCGAGGTTGACGATGTACGAGCGGTGCACCCGCATGAAATGCTCCGCAGGCAGCGCCGTTTCCATGTTTTTCAACCGGAAAAGGGTCGTGACGGTCGTCCCGTCCGCGAGGTGCATCCGCACGTATTCCCCCTCGCTCTCCAAGTAAACGATGTCGGCGATTTTGATGAGCGAAACCTTGTAATTGGCCTTGACCGAGATATACTCCTTGTCTTTCGGTTCGGCTTCCGAGTCCGGTTCCCCGTCGGCTGCCGCGCGCTGGTTCTGCCGCAGCTCGTAGAGCGAGTGCGCTTTGGTCGCGGCACGGCTGAAATCGGCGAAATCGAACGGTTTGAGCAGGTAATCCACCGCATCGAGCCGGAACCCCTCGATAGCATACTCCGAATAGGCCGTTGTGAATACCACCATGGGCCGTTCGACGAGCGAGCGCACGAAATCGACCCCGTTCAGGTCGGGCATGTTGATGTCCACGAAAATCAGGTCGACCGGCTGCCGCACCAGCAGTTGTTGGGCGTCCAGCGCGTTGCTGCACGTCGCGACCAGCTCCAAATAGGGCAGTTTGGCGATGTAGGCGGACAACTGGCGCAGAGCCAGCGGCTCGTCGTCTATGGCGATACATTTAAGCATGGAGCGTCGGGATTTCGAGGTGTACGGTATAGACATCGGCCATTTCGTCGATGCGGAGCACATAGTTTTTCGGCCCGTAGAGCAGTTCCATTCGCTTCCGCACGTTTTTCAGCCCGATGCCCTCCGTGTTTGCCGCGTCCGTTGGTTTCGCTCGGTTCGTGTCCTTCGTGCGTCCGGCGGCGGTCCGGTTGCGCGGGCGGCTGTTGGCGATGTCGGCCGTCACCTTTTCGTCGGTGCAGTCGATAGCGATGTGGATGAACGACGGCCGGTGCGAGCTTACGCCGTGTTTGAAGGCGTTTTCGACGAATACGATCAGCAGCAGCGGCGGAATGGAGATGCGGTGCGGCAGCATGGGCGGCTGTTCCACGCGGATGTCCACGGCATCGGTGTAGCGGATGCGCATCAGTTCGATGTAGTTTTTCAGGAACTGGATGTCGCGTTCCAGCGAAATGGTCTCGCGTTCCGAATCGTAGAGCACGTAGCGCATCATTTTCGAGAGTTCGATGACGGCGTTTTTGGCCGATTCGGTGTCGATGTCTATCAGCGCGTGGATATTGTTGAGCGTGTTCATGAAGAAGTGCGGATTGATCTGGTATTTCAGATAATCCATTTGCGCCTGCATGTTCTGCTCGTTGAGTTCCTTCATCTTCTGTTCGTCGCGGATCGACTGGTACATCAGCTTGATGCCCGAGTTGGCACCGGTCATGAAGAGTCCCAGAATGATGTTCCAGTAGAGCTCCAGATCGGTGAACGAGGCCTTGTGCCGTGCGACGTTGTCGGCCATGTCGTTGAGCGTCGCTTCGGCCACGTAGTGTTGTTCGTAGAGGTCCACGAGACAGAATACGCTGATAATCAGCAGCAGGTCGCACAAAAGGTATTTCCAGTACTTGTGCCGGAGCAGGTAACGTTGCGCGATGACGATGTTGTGCACCAGAAAGATGGTCAGATAGGGGGCGATTTTGCGCCACGTCGTCAGGACATTTTCCAGACTGACGTGGAGTTCCGACATCATCTTCGAGTTGAGCACCGGCACCAGAATGATGGCCAGCCAGACCATCAGGTAGAGCAGGTTCTCGCCGATCGCCTGCTTTTTAGTGATTTTCATGCGACTTCATCTGCTCCAGCAGGGCCGGCGTGTAGAGGTAGCGTTTGATGCTGCGTTTCGGCGTTTTCTCGAATTCGGTAGGGTAGAGCACGATTTCGCTGATGCGCTCGTAGGCGGCCAGTTGGGCGTTCAGCTCGTCCAAATTGCGTTGCATGATTTCCGACAGCTCGCCGCTCACACCGTCGTTCTCGGCCTGCTCGTAGTCCGGTACGACCAACGCCCGCAACCGTCCGTTGCCGACGTCCACGACCAGCGATTCGAGCACCAAGTACATGTTGTTCAACTTGTCCTCGATCTCTTCGGGGTAGATGTTCTGCCCGTTGCCCGACAGAATCATCGTCTTCGACCGCCCGCGTATGTAGAGCGTGCCGTCGGCATCGAGCGTTCCCATGTCGCCCGTATGCAGCCAGCCGTCGGCCGTGAGCACCTGCTTCGTGTCGCGTTCGTTCTTGTAGTAGCCCGTCATGAGGTGCTCGCCCCGCACCAGAATTTCGCCGGGCTTATGTTCGGGGTCGTCGGAGTCGATCCGTATTTCAATAAACCCTTGCAGATAGCGGCCCACCGAACCCCGCTTGAACTCGTCGTCCGAAGAGAAGCTGATGAGCGGTGCGCATTCGGTCATGCCGTAGCCGACCGTAAGCGGGAACTGGATTTTCATCAGGAACGCTTCCGTCTCCTGATTCATCGGCGCGCCGCCGACGATGACGAGCGAGACATTGCCGCCGAACGCATCCATCAGTTTCTTGCGGATGACGGCATGGATGGCCGTGTTGAGGAGCGGGATTTTCACCGCAATCGACATCGGGCCCTTTTCGAGCAGCGGCATGAGTTGCTTGCGGTAGATTTTGTCCATGATCATCGGCACCATGCAGATGACCGTCGGTTTGACTACCTGCATCGCTTCGAGCAGGATTTTGGGCGTCGGGATGCGGCCCAGCAGCGTGATGTGCCCGCCGACCGCCAGCGGCGTCAGGAAATCGAACGCGCATCCGTAGGCATGGGCCAGCGGCAGGAACGACAGCGTGCGCCCGCCTTTCTGGAAATAGTGCTGGCCGGTCTGCTTGTTGTGGACGTTTTTGGCAAAGACCACATTGCCCGTCAGGTTGTTCACGGTGAGCATCACGCCTTTCGAGTGGCCCGTCGTGCCCGACGTGTAGTTGAGCAGCACGACCCGGTCGTTCGGAATGTCGGGGTAGGCGATGTCGTTGATGCTGAATCCGCGCGGATATTTCGTGCGGTAGTTTTTCAGAATGTCGTGTTGGAACTTGGTCAGGGTCTTGCCGTCGCGTTCGTAGATGACGTGGAAGTCGGTCAGCGAGAATACGGCTTCGATCTCCTTGATTTGGTCCTCTTCGATCAGGTCCCAGAAATTGTCGCCCAAAAAGAGCAGGCGGCTCTCCGAGTGGTTGACGATGTGGACGACATCGGCGGCCGTGAAGTCCTGCAAAATGGGCACGATGACCGCGCCGTAGGTAATGGTCGCTATGTAGGTGATGCACCAGCGGGGGTTGTTGCGGCCGATGAGCGCGATTTTGTCGCCTTGCCGGATGCCCGCCTTCTCGAAAAGCAGGTGGATTTTGGCGATTTCCTTCGCCATTTCGTAGTACGAAAAGGTTTCGTGCTTGAAATAGTCGGTCAGTGCGGACATTTCGCGGTTTTCGCGAAAGCTCGCTTCGTAGATTTTGATCAGGTTTTCTTTCAGCATGGCGGGGCGTCGGTTGTTACCGGTCGGATTCGTCGTTTTCGGGGTGTCGGCCCGTCGCGGCGGCATCGGTCGGGGGCGCGGCTTTGCGCGGATGCCAGATGTAGGTTTTCGATTCGGTGTGCGTCAGGAGCCGTTTGATGTTCTTGCGGTGGGTTACCACCAGCAGCAGGGCGATGACGAACGAGAAGACGATGAACGACAGATTGATTTTGTTCGTATTGGGCGAGATGAGGGTGAAAATCGGGAAACAGCATCCGGCGACGATCGACCCCAGCGACACGTAGTGCGTGCAAATCAGCACGAGGAGCCACACGCCGAAACAGAGCAGGGCGATGGAGGGCACGATGCCCGTCACGGCGCCGACCAGCGTCGCTACGCCCTTGCCGCCGCGGAATCCCGCGAAAATCGGGAAGATATGGCCCAGTACGGCGGCGAACAGCGCGGCGATTTTCAGGTTGATGATGTCGTTGCTGCCTACGATGTCGTCGTATTGGAGCATTTGGATAATGGTCACGGCCACGAACCCTTTGAGAAAATCGAGCGCGAAGACCGGTGCGGCGGCCCGGCGGCCGAGCACGCGCATCATGTTGGTGGTTCCCGCGTTTTTGGAGCCTTGTTCGCGGATGTCCACGCCGTAGTATTTTTTGCCGATCCAGACGGCGCTCGGAATCGAGCCCAGCAGATAGGCCAGAACCAGCATCGTCGTGGCGCAATATATGGTCAGCGGTGTAATCGAGGGCATAGCAGTACGGTTTTTAGTTCGGCGTGTGGCGGCACACGTTCGCCAAAGATACGAAAAAAACGGAAAAAGCCCAATTTTGCGGCCGGTTATTCTTCTGCGGCGGCCGTTCGGCGTATTTCGTGCAGGATCCGCCGGGCGACCGGACATGCGTCGCAGTGCTTTTGCCGGCAGTACGATTTGGTGAGTTGAATCAGGGCCTGCGACTCGAATGCGTTTTTCGGTCGGGGTACGTGGTTCTTGCACCATTCTTCCGTCAGGCTGTTTTTCTCGGCCAGAATCGTTTCCAGCAGTTTCAGTGCGTTTTCGTGCAGCGATTCGTCGTCGGTGTAGCTCCCGTAGGCGAATTGCAGCACGGCCACCAAGTTGATAGCCAGTATGTCGCACTTGAATTCTCCGATGCGCTTGGGGCGCGGGTCGTCCGTCGCGTCGGGCAGGTAATGGACGTTCCAGTAGGCGGGCGCGTCGACCCCGAACAGCCGTTGGATGTCCTTTCGGGTGCGGCACTCCATCGTGCGGTTCATCATGAATTCGTCCTGCACGAAAAATTCCGCCGCTTGCACGATGCGCAGCAGCGGATGATTGGCCGGCCGGATTTTCGTTAAATACCAGTCGGAAGGGTTCATCGGTTCGAGGGAGTACTTGGCCGCGAGATGTTCGTAGGTGCGGAGCAGGTCGAGCCGGTAGGCATCCAGTTCGTAGAGTTGCAGCAGGCCCGACGTGCCCACCAGCATCGCTTCGACGGCATGGGGCATCGTCCGTTCGCGCAGCACGGTTTTGTAGGGTACGCGCCGCGCCAGCGTGACGAAGGCTTCTTGGTTGTTGCTGTCGCCCAGCGTGCGGAAATAGAGTTGGTAGAACGTTTGGTTCCAGTCGCCCGAACACTCCCCGCGAAGCGCGTCGACCAGCTTCATCTTGTAGCGCAGCCGGTCGAATGCGAGCGTCGTGAGGATTTCGTGGAAATGCAGTTCGTCCATCGCGGCGAGAAAATCGGCACAGGCGTGCTTTTCCGGGTCTTCCCGCAGCTGTTCGAGCGTCCGCGTTTCGAGTTCCGTCATCTCACAGCATGTTGAGTTCCAGCAGCGCCTCTTCGGACATCATGCTCTTGTCCCACACGGGGTCGAACACCAGCACGACGTTCACCGCCTGCACGCCCTTGACTTTGGCGACCTGTTGGTCGACCTCCTCGACTAGCATGTCCGCCATGGGGCAGTTGGGCGCCGTGAGCGTCATGCGGATGTTGGCCGTGCCGTCGGGCGTGTAGTCGATTTCGTAAATCAGCCCGAGATCGTAGATGTTGACCGGTATTTCGGGGTCATAGATGTTTTTGAGCGTCAGGACGATCTCTTTTTCTACCTGCAATATCTCTTCCGGTGTCATGTCTTTTCGCCGTTGGTTATTCCGCCGCCTGCTTGCCCGCGAACGCGAGCGCATAGAGGCGTATCTGTTTGACCATCGCCGCCAGCCCGTTCGAGCGGGTGGGCGAGAGGTTGGCGCTCAACCCGATGGCGTCGATGAAATAGAGTTCCGTATCGAGGATTTCGCGCGGCGTGCGCCCGTCCAGCACCCGTATCAGCAGCGCGATGATGCCTTTCGTGATGATGGCGTCGCTGTCGGCCGCATAGCGGACTTTGCCGTCGTCCATGCGGGCATCCACCCACACGCGCGACTGGCAGCCCTGTATCAGGTACTGTTCCGTGCGGTGCGACGGGTCGATAGCGGGCAGCGTGTCGGCCAGCCCGATGAGGTAGTCGTACTTGTCGAGCCAGTCGTCGAAAACCGAAAATTCTTCGATGATTTCCTCTTGTACTTTGTCCATAGCCGTTATAGTTCGACGATTTCTTCCAATACTTCGCCTTCCGATGCCGACGGTTCGGTGATTCCGGCCGCATGGGCCAGCGTCGGTGCCACGGCGGTCATTTCCACGCGCCGTCCGACGCGTTGCGGGGCGACTCCCGCGCCGTAGAAAATCAACGGCACCTGCGTGTCGTAGCCGTAGAGCGAGCCCGACGACGAAACGCACCGCTCGCGCTCCTCGATGCAGCCCGGCACGAGGTTCAGCACCACGTCGCCCGAACGGCGCGGATAAAATCCGTTCTGCATCTTGCGGGCATAGCCGCTGCCGAAATAGCTCGTGCGCATGGCCGTCGCCGCCTGCGCGTGCGACACGCCGTCGAACTGCATGGCGAAAACGGCCACTTCGTTCTGCACGTCCGCGAGGTCCAGTCCCCGTTCGTAAATCAGGTTGTGGTTGAGCCACAGGCAGTTGTTCTCGCACAGCAACACCCAGTCGCCCGCACCGTAGCGCACGTTCAGGAATCCGTTGACGATGACGGCGAATTGCCGCGCGTTGAACCGTTCGGCCGGTCGGGGCCCGTAGTCGCAGGAGGGGCTGGTGCCGTGCGCCGCCGTGAAAACGACCAGCACGTCGTCCGCGTCGACCTGTGCGAAAACGTAAGTCAGAAAATCGGCCAGATCGCGGTCGAGCCGGTAGTACATGTCCTCCACCTCGACCGATTCGGGCCCGTAGCACTCCGCGATGCGGCGCGAGGGGTCGAGACAGATGTTCAGCAGGTCGGGTACTTTGTCCTTGCCCAGCCCGTATTGGGCGATGACCTGTTTGGCGAATCCCAGCAGCGCCGTATTGCCTGCCGGTGTGTAGAGCAGTTTTTCGCAGTCGTTTGCGGGTTTCAGCCGCCGCTGGACGTTCGTCGTCTTCTCCCGCCTTTTTTCCGGGAATGCGACGTCCCACCGGCGTTCGTTGCGGTAGCGGTCGCCTCCGTAGAGCGTGCGCCACTCGGCCGCCGCATACGACGTGTTGTAGTTCTCGCGGTTGTCGCGGACGACCCAGTCGGGCAGCGTGTCGACGTATGCGGACGACGATGCCCAGCGGGCGCGTTCGTCCAGCCAGTAAGCGATTCCCCCGCGGCCGCTCGTGACGACGGCCGACGCGGGTTCCGCCGCAATCGTCACCGCCTTGCTACCCGGGGCCTGTTGCCGAAGCGTTTCCGCCAGCGTCGGCACGATCAACCGGTCGGGCGTGGGATTTCCCTCTTCGTCGTCGCCCAGCAGCATGACCGGCCGGTTGGCGGTGTAGTCCATCCAGCGCAGTCCGATGACGCCGTGCATCGAGGGTTGCGCACCCGTCGCCAGCGTCGCCAGCGATACGGGCGTCGCGGTCTGTTGGCAGTCGTAGCGGCTGCCGGTGTAGACCGTGCCCCCTTCGGCCAGCCGCCGGATGCCTCCTTCGCCGAAGTTGTCGCCGTAGCGGGCGAGGTCTTCGGCCCGCATCGACCCGACGACGATGTTTATGATCAGCCGCGGCGTGCGGCGTTGCGACGCTTCGGCCGGCCGGACAGCCGGCAGCCCGCAGAGCACTCCGCAAAGTATGATGAGCGTGCGTTTCATATTCTCGGATAGAACGGACAAATTTACGAATTTATTTCGATACCTCGGCGCGATTGCGGGCTATTTTGCGGGCTTGGCGGCCGGTGCCGTGCCGTTAGCGGGCGTATTGCTCGAAATAGCGTTTTTCGTCGTCGAACCGGATGTCGGGCAGCGCTGCGATTCGCTCCAAGCAGTGGCGGCAGAAATCGGCATGGGCCTTTCCTTGCGGATTGCGCGGCTTGTGACGGGCCGCCGCGACGATCGCTGCCACTTCGGGCAGGCGGCGTCGGGCTTCGTCGTCGAGCGCCGCATCGACGAACTTTTCCCATACGTATTCGATGGCCTGCGGCGCGGGATGTACGAGGTCGTCGGCATAGAACCGGTAGTCGCGCAGGTCGTCCGTGACGATTTCGTAGGCCGGAAAATAGCGTACGTTCGCATGCCGTTCTTCCAGCTCGGCTGCGGCCGTGCGCAGAATCGCTTTCGAGAGGGCGTTTTCGGCCAGTCCGTCGCCGAGGTGCCGCACGGGGCTGACCGTCAGGATGATTTGCTTTTTCGTAAGCACTCCGCCGAACAGCTCGCCGCACGCCGCGACGATTTCTTCGACCGTGAGCCTGCGCCGGACGAATTCCGAGACGGGTTGCCGGTGGCAGTTGGCGACCGGCCGCCCCTCCCGTTCGTAGACCCACGCCGTGCCGAACGTGAGCAGCACGAAATCGGCCAGCAGGAGTTGGCCGGTTCCGATTGTTCGTCCGGTGTTCATGCGGATGGCCGCCACTTGTCTGTCGGTGTCCGAAAACGAGCCGTGGAAATCGTAGTGGAACCACAGTTCGCCGTCGTGATGCAAATCTTCGGGGCATACGGGTTCGCATCGGTAGTAGCTTCGCAGCGCTTCGACGATCGACAGCGGATTGAACAGGATGCCCGTGGGGTTGGTCTTGATGCCGAACTTCGCATCGGCGAGTTTTCCGGCGATGTGTTCGGCGAAGCACGAGCCTACGGCCAGTAAGCGGTGCCGGTAGCCGATGCGTTCGGCGAAGGGTGCGATTTCGATTTCGGTGCGGAATTTCATCGGACAAATATAGCGAAATTTCTTACCTTTGCCGCGTATGATTATCGAGGCGAACTGCAAAATCAATCTCGGGCTGGACATCCTGCGGCGGCGTGCGGACGGTTATCACGACGTCGAGACGGTGATGTTTCCCGTGCGGGGGCTTTCGGATACGGTCGAGGTGGTGCGTACCGGCGGATCCGGTGCGACGTTTTCGGCCGACGGGCTGGCGGTCGATTGCGCCCCGTCCGACAACCTTTGCCTGCGGGCGTTCCGGTCGATGCACGACCGTTACGGCGTGGACGGCGTGCATATCCGCCTGACCAAACGGGTGCCTTTCGGGGCCGGTCTGGGCGGCGGGTCGTCGGATGCTACGGCGGTCATCAAGGCGCTCGACGCGCTTTTCGGGTTGCACCTCGGCGATGCAGAGTTGGTCGGTTGTGCCGCGCTGTTGGGCAGCGACACCGCCTTTTTCGTCCGCAATACGCCCCAGTTGTGCACGGGTCGGGGCGAAATCATGACGCCTTGTCCGGTGTCGTTGGCCGGCATGACGCTCGTCATCATCAAGCCCGACGAGGGTGTTTCCACACGTGAGGCCTACGCCGGCGTCTCGCCTCGTATTCCCGCCGTGCCCCTTGCCGAGCGGTTGCAGCGGCCCGTCGCCGAATGGCAGACCACCGTCGCCAATGCGTTCGAGCCGTCGGTTTTCGCCGCTCATCCGGTCATCCGCGAGGCCAAAGAGCGTTTGCTCGCTGCCGGTGCCGTCTATGCCGCCATGTCGGGTTCGGGGTCGGCCGTCTTCGGCCTGTTCGATACCCGCGCCGCCGCTGAAAACCGCCTCGACCTGCACGGCCTTTCGCCCTACGTGTTCGGGTTGTAAGCCGGTCGCGGCCTTGCTTGCCGCACGTCCCGAAGCACAAAAAAACGTTCCGAAACACCCGTTTCGGAACGTGCCGCCCAATCGGCCGGAATCGACTACTTGCTGCCGTTCGTTTTGTCGAAATCACCCGTTTTCGACTCTTTGTCGTATTGTCCGGCTTCGGGCTGTTTTTTCGTGTAGCCGTTCTGGCCGTAGGACTTGTCCTGCTTCCAGTTCTGCGGCTGGTCGTGCGGCGTTTCCTTCCAGTTGTCCTGCTTGTCGTAGGATTTCTGCCCTTCCGATTTGAGGTTGTTCACGCCGTCGGTCACTTTCTGCTTCGCGTTGTCGAAAGCACCGCTCACCTTGTCGATTGTCTTGTCGACCTTGTCGTGGATGTTCTCTTTCAAGTTCTGCGCCTTGTCGGGAACTTGGTCGTAAGGTTTGTTGTTGTTCTCCATGATTGTAAAATTTTTTAATGAACAATGTCCTGACGAATCCTGCAAAATGCGTACAAACATGCCCCGAAAAGACACCGAATCGTGTTCCGCGCGGCCAATCAGTTGGCTGTCTGGATGCAGGCATTGAGATAGGTCGCGAAGAGCGTCCAGCACAGGTAGGGGACGAACAGCCATGCCGCCGCACGGCTCACGCGCGCGCTGAAAACGATGTAGAGCACCACCGATATGTCGAGTACGGCGATGTCGAGCAGGGCCGACTCCGGAGGAGCGGCAGCAGATAGCCGTGTATTTTTTTCATCGTCAGCGGATTTTTTTCGGGGTGCACGTTCTTTTGTGGCGGCGGACGCTCTGTTCGTGGGCGGCCGCGATGAGCAGCGGGGCGACCCATTGGGCCACCAGCATGGCGTTGCTGCGTTTGCCGCACAGCATCATGCCGACGGCCGTCGCCAGCGCGCCCAGTCCGGTGAGACAGTAGACCGTCGATGCGACAGGCCGTGCGGGGTGTTCCGCCGGCGTCGGTGTTTTCTTGCGTATCATGACGTAATCGGTTTTGTCGACCTCTCCGAAAGGCAAAAAATATGCCGCATCCCGATACGCGGCGGAACGGGGGTTCGTTCGGTGCGGTTTTTGGAATCGGATGCCGGTGTGAACGGAAAATTCGATTCGATATGAAAATCAGTTGGTTGGGATGGTTGCTCGCGGGCATTCTGGCGATGTCGCGAGGTGCGGCGGCCGGTGCCGGAAACGACACGGCCCATGACCCGAAAATCGCGTCGGCGGCCGATTCGCTGTCTCGCGAAAAAGTGCATCCGATCGACGAGGTGGTCGTCACCGGCAGCCGCGAGGCCGTCGATTTGCGCAAGTTGCCCGTGAGCGTCTCCGTCGTCGGCCGCGAACGGATTGCGAACTCCGGCCGGGCCTCGTTGCTGCCCACTTTGACCGAACGGGTGCCGGGGCTTTTCGTCACCGGACGCGGGGTCATGGGGTACGGCGTTTCGACCGGTGCGGCCGGCGGCATGACCTTGCGCGGCGTGGGCAACAGCCCGACGACCGGCATGCTGGTCTTAATCGACGGCCACCCGCAGTACATGGGACTCATGGGGCATCCGGTCGCCGACGCCTACCGGTCGAATCTGGCCGAACGGGTCGAGGTCGTGCGGGGGCCTGCTTCGATGATTTACGGTTCCAACGCGATGGGCGGCGTCGTGAACATCGTGACGCGCAAGATGCACGACGACGGCGTGCGAACCGATTTGCAGGCGGGGTACGGCTCCTACAATACCGTGCAGACCGAATTGACCAACCGCATCCGTGCCGGTCGATTCACCAGCGTCGTGACAGGTTCCTACGACCGTTCGGACGGCCACCGTCGGGACATGGGGTTCGAGCAGTACGGCGGCAGCGCCCGATTGGGCTGCGAGTTGTCGAAGGCGTGGACGCTCGCCGCGAACGTGCAGCTCACCCGCTTCAACGCGCAGAATCCGGGTACGGTCTCGGCGCCTCTGTTGGACAACATTTCGCACATCACGCGCGGCGTCGCTTCGGCATCGTTGGGCAACCGCTACGAAAAGAGTTCCGGTTCGTTGAGTTTTTTCTATAATTGGGGCCGGCACCGCATCAATGACGGGTATTCGGCAGGCGAACAGCCGCTCGATTACCGCTTCCGCTCCCGCGACCGGATGTCGGGCGTGTCGTGGTATCAGAATTTCGCCTTGTTCCGCGGCAATCGCACGACGTTCGGGTTCGACTACCGCCATTTCGGCGGGAAGGCGTGGAACCGCTACCTGAACGGCGGCCCCGACCGAGTTACGGCCGACAAGTCGCAGGACGAGGTAGCCGCGTATGTCGATTTCCGGCAGAATCTGGCCGCTTGGTTCACGCTCGACGCCGGTGTGCGCGTCGACCGCCATTCGCATGCCGGCACCGAGTGGGTGCCGCAGGCGGGCGTGTCGTTCCAGTTGCCGCTCGACGCCCGGATCAAGCTCTCGGCCAGCAAGGGATTCCGCTTTCCGACCATTCGCGAGATGTACATGTTCCCGCCGCAGAATCCCGGCCTGCGCCCCGAACGGCTGTGGAATTACGAACTGGCGTTCGCCCAGCGGTTGTCCGGCGGCAGATTCTCCTACGGGGTCAATCTCTTTTATATCGACGGCGAAAACCTCATCCAGACCGTCCGTATCGACGGCCGCCCGTTGAACGTCAACACGGGCCGCATCGGGAATGCGGGCATCGAGTTGGAGGCCGCATGGCGCATTTCGCGCGCATGGTCGGTCGATGCCAATTACAGCTACCTGCACATGGAGTATCCCGTGCCGGCGGCCCCGCGCAACAAATTGTTCGTCGGCGCCGATTTCGCGAAGGGCCGTTGGAATGTTTCGACGGGCGTGCAGTTCGTCAAGGGACTTTATACGGCGTTGGATCCGGTGGCGACAGAGAACGACTTCGTGCTGTGGAACCTTACGGGCCGCTGGCAGGCCGCCCGTTGGTTGAGCCTTTTCGTGCGCGGCGAGAACCTCCTCGCCCAACGTTACGAAATCAATGCCGGTTTCCCGATGCCGAAAGCGACGGTGCTGGCGGGGGTGAAAATCGATTTCTAATGAAAAAGCGATGAATACGTCTTTCCTGAAATTTGTGTCGGCGGTGCTCGTCGCGCTGCTTTTTTCCGTGCTCTCCCTTTCGGCGCACTCCGGCAAGGCGCGCTTCCATGTCGTCGTCGACACCGACGGCGCGGCGGACGACTTGCGGACGTTGTGCATGCTCTTGGGCAACCGCGAGGCCGAAGTGCTCGCCGTCGTTTCGTCCGACGGGGCGCTGCCGCCCGCCGAAACGGCCTGTAAGGTGGCGGCTCTCCTGCGCGGATTCCACCACGAGGGGATTCCCGTCGGGGTCGGACGTGCCGTTTGCGGCGAGGTTCCGGTTTGGCGGGCCCATTCGCAGGAGGTCGATTGGGGCGATACCACCGCCTTGACCGTGCCCTATCCCGCGGCGGTCGATGTGCTTCGGCAAACTTTTCGGAGCGAACCCGAACCGGTCATTGTCGTCGCGCTCGGCGCGTTGTCCAACTGGGCCGACCTGTTGCGGGCGCATGGGGAGTTAGTCGACCGCATCGACCGCATCGTCTGGTACGACGGGCGGCTCGGTCAGGCCGAAGGCGCCAATTGCCGTGCCGACCGCGATGCCGCCCGCTGGATTCTGGCGTGCGGCGTGCCTGTGGAAATCGTGTCGGCCGACCCCGCCCGCCCGCTGCCGCTGGCCGGTGCCCTGCTCGATTCGATAGCCCGCGTCGCCGACGCCGGAAATCCCTATGCCCGCAAAATCGTCGCCACGCACCGCGCCGAGCCGCTCGCCGGGTTGTGCCGGTCGAAGCATCTGGCCGCTTGGGACGATTTGGCCGCCGTGCGGCTTTATGCGCCGGAGTTGTTCGACTGCTATCCGTTGTCCGCTTCGGTGCTGCTTTGTGCGCCGTCGGAGCCCGGACCTTTGCCTGCGGCCGTCGCGGCCGTGCTGCGCGGCAAACCCGATGCCGAGAGCCGCGTTTTCTGCGGTTTCCCGACCGATTCCGCGCTTTACGCCGCCGACGTCGCGCCGATAGTGGCCGATGCAATCCGGCGGCACGGCGCCAGCGAATGGCGGGCAGCCGTGCTGACCAACGAACTGCACGGCCACTTGGGGATTTATGCGACGGTCGGGGTGAAAATGGGCATTCGGGCCCGCGAGTATTTCGCTATCGGGGTCGACGACATGGAGGTAACGACCTTTGCGGGAAGCCGGCCGCCCGTGAGTTGCATGAACGACGGGTTGCAGGTCGGCACGGGCGGCACCGTCGGGCATGGATTGATTACCGTCGCGGCGGTCGATGCGCCGCGCCCCGAAGCGGTTTTCCGCTTCAAGGACAAAAGCATCCGGCTGAAACTGAAACCGGAATACGCCGCCCGCATCCGCGACGACGTGCGGCGGGGTGTCGCGTTGTACGGCCCCGACAGCGAGCCTTACTGGCAGTATGTTCGCGGGTTGGCCTTGCGCTACTGGGCGGAATTAGACCGTCACGAGTTGTTCGACCTGACGGTCGGGGAGCCGTCGGATTGGGCGGACGGTGCGCACCCGTCGGACCGTTGACGGCTATTGTGCGTGGTGGGCGGCGATCCAGTTCGTCAGCGCCACGAAATCGGCGACGGAGAGTTGTTCGGCCCGCTGCGTGAAAAACGGATATTCCGCGCCGCCGAAATCGCCGAATGCCGTCCGCAGCGAGTTGCGCAGCATTTTGCGCCGTTGTCCGAACGACGCTTTCACGACCCGCACGAACAGTTGTTCGTCGCAGTCGAGCCGTTGCACCGCGTTCCGGCGCAGCCGGATGACCGCGCTTTTGACCTTCGGCGGCGGATTAAAGACGCTTTCGTTGACCGTAAAGAGGTATTCGATGTCGTACCACGCTTGCAGCAGCACCGACAGGATGCCGTACTCTTTCGAGCCGGGCGGTTCGGCCAGCCGCACGGCGACCTCTTTCTGAATCATGCCGACGCATTCCGGCACGAGGTCGCGGTTTTCGAGTACCTTGAAAAATATCTGCGACGAGATGTTGTAGGGGAAATTGCCGATGATGCGCACCCCTTCCGGGAAACGGCTCCGCAAGTCCATTTTCAAAAAATCGCCCTCGAACAGCCGCGCCGCGAATCCCGGAAAATGTTCGTGGAGGTAGGCGACGCTTTCCGCGTCGATTTCGGCTCCGTAGAGGGTCAGGTCGTCGCGTTCGAGCAGGAATTGCGTCAGCACCCCCATGCCGCAGCCCACTTCGAGGGCATCGCACGGGGTCGCGGCCGTGCCGCCTCCGAGCGCCTCGCAGATTTTGCGGGCGATGTTCCGGTCGACCAGAAAGTGTTGGCCCAGAGCCTTTTTTGCGCGGACTTCCGGCATGGAACCCTTTGCGTCAGTTCCCGTTCTCTTCCGCTTCTTGCTTTTCGAACGGCCGGAACGTAGCCAGCGGAACGTTGTTCGCGTAGAACGTCAGGCTGCCGTCTTCGATCGCATACCGGTCGACCGTGCCGAGCATTTCCAGAAAATCGGATTCGTATTGCATGTCGGGGCAGGCCATCCGCGTTGCGGCCATGTTGCCGAAATGCAGTTCGCCCGCTTCGGTGGCCGAGTATTTGCCGAAGAAGCGGTTGCAGTTCGTCCGGCCGTAGACCATCGTGTCGGCGGCATCGAATTCGAGGGCGAATGCGTCCGGTTCGGCCGCAATCGCCTCGTCGGGAATGGCGGTCATCGAAACGAGTTTCCAAGCCGTGCCGTCGAGCGACGCTTTTTCGGATACGCCGCAGGCCACCAAGCCCAGCAGCAATGCAGTCATTGCAAAACGGATTTTCATAGTGTTTGTCGATTTTTAATCGGGGTTAAAGATAGCGATTATTTTCCGAACGCGGCGCTTCCGCTCCGAAAAAGCGACGTTCGGGCCCGTTCGCGCTATCGGTAGAACGTTCCCTCCCAGCTGGCCGTGTTTCCCGCGCCGTCCGTCACCGTGAACCGGACTTGGTGGCGCGTCCGTTGGGGCGGGGTGTCGAACGTGTGGACGAACAGGCTGCGCATCGGCAGCCGGTCGCAGGGCACCCAGCGGCCGTCGATATGCAGCGTGCCCGTCGCTACTCCCGTGAAATTGTCCGTCACCGTGAACCGCAGCGTTTCGGCTCGCGTGAGGTCGGCTCCTGCGGCGAAACGCGGTCGGATGTGCGGGGCCAGCGTGTCCGCCACGACCGCCAGCCAGCCCGTTTTGCGGGTTTTCGCGGTGACGGCATCCCCCGTGCTCGTGCCGCCCACGTAGCTCCATTTCTTCTTCTCGGGGTCGAAGTGGGCCAGCCCCGCATGGAGTTGGAGTGCGCGCGGAATGTCGGCCTGTATCGTGACAGTCGCCTCCTTGCGCAGCGGGACACCCGCTTCCAGCAGTCGCAGGGCGGGGGAGAGCACCACGACCCCCGTGTCGGCTTTCGGTGCGGGCAGCATTTCGGGGTGGCAGTAGCACGATTCATAGAGCGCGCCGGCCGGAATGTGGGCGGTCAGCATCCGCCCGAACGCCACCGGATTGTTCCGGTCGGGACGGAGCACGAGGGCCGTCGAATCGGCTTGCGCGCGGAATTCGCTTTCGCGGCCGCGAATCGCGAAGGACAGCGTCGAGCGGTTGCCGCAGTCGTCTTCGGTTTCGATGCGGAGCGTGTGCGTGCGGCCCGGTTCGACCCGCACGAGCCCCTGTTCGCGCAGGACGGGATAGAACTCTTCGGGCGCTCCGGTCTGCCGGGCCATGCGGATGACCTCGTTGCGCGAACAGCATTGTTCGGCGTACCAGCTCACCGCATCGCTGCACCGCGCGCAGTCGTAGGTGAATCCGTCCATCCGGTACTCGAAAAAGGGTTCGCCGTCGAGCGTCGCGCTCAACCGCCACACGCCGAACGTGTTGTGCACGTTCTCGCGCCGGTCGCTGACTTCGACGACGAAATATCCCTTGCGGCCTACCGGCACCGGTTCGGTGCGGGCCAGCCGGTAGCGGCCGTCGGCTTCGTGCACCGTGTTGTAGCTTGCGGGGCGCGTGCGCTGGCAGACTCCCTGCACCGTGTCCACTTCGACGTAGTGTACCCGCAGGATGCGCGGCGGAAGGTGGTCTTCGGCGCGGAGGATGCCTTGCCGGATGAGGTTGACGCGGCGGTCGGTTTTCGGTTCGCGCAGCTCGAAATGGAGGTGCGGGCCCGTCGACGAGCCCGTGTTGCCCGAATAGCCGAGCAGTTGGCCCTGCTTCACCGGCCAGCGGTCGGGCTTGAACCAGAGGTCGACGTTGTTCGATTGCCTGCGGTAGCGTTCGGCCTGCACATGGGCGGCGATGTCGTCGCGGAACCGTTGCAGGTGGCCGTAGACGGCCGTCGTGCCGTCTTTCAGCGTCAGGTAAATCGCCCGCCCGTAGCCGTAGGTCGTGATTACGACGCGCGAGACATAGCCGTCGGCGATCGCCACGACCGGTTTGCCCTCGGCGCCGTCGGTTTTGATGTCCACGCCTGCATGGAAGTGTCCGGGCCGTATTTCGCCGAAATTGGCGGCGTAGTGTCCCGCGACTTTCTGCACGGGAAAGACATAGCGGGTCGTGTCGGCGGTTTTCGGTGTGGTTTGCGCTCCGACGGTGAGCTGGAGCAGCATGAATAGGGAATTAATTAAAATTCGTCGCATGGGTCGGGGTCTTTTATCAGTCCGGATACGGCATCGAGCACGGCCGGGTAATCGTAGCCGAGCGACAATCCGTATCGGATCAATTTGGTTTTCAGGTCACGGGGCGTCGCGGCGCGCACGTTGCGGGCTTTGCGGGCGAGTTGTTCCGCCAGCCGGCCGGCCATTTGCGCGGGGTCGGCCTGCCGCAGGGCCTCGTCGACGGTTTCGCGGGCGATGCCCTTGCGTTGCAATGCGGCCCGCAGCTTGTATTCGCCCCATCCGCTCAATCGCAGTTTCTCGCGCACGAACGTTTCGGCATAGCGGGTGTCGTCGATGAACCGCTCGCGCACCAGCCGGGCGAGCACTTTCTCGGCATCCGCTTCGGCCACGCCCCAGCCGCGCATGAGCCGACGGGCGTCGCCCGCCGACTTCTCGGCCCGCGCGCAAAGCCGCATCAGCGACGCCAGCGCCTGTTCGGGCGTTTTCGTGCGGCGTTCTCGCGGACGTCCGGTTTTCAGCTCTTTCGACTGCATAGCATGCGGGTTTTTCCAAAGAGGTCGTGGCGTACTTCCGTGTCTGCGTAGCCCTCCTCCGCGAGCAGGGCGCACAGCGCATCGGCGTGCAGGTGGTAAATCTCGAAATAGAGCCGTCCGCCCGTCCGCAGCAGCTTGCGGCCGGCATGGGCAATAGCCCGATAGAACAGCAGCGGGTCGTCGTCCGGTACGAACAGCGCCTCGGCCGGTTCGTAATCGCGGACATTGGGGTGCATCGCCGCGCGGTCGCGCTGCGGCACATAGGGCGGGTTCGATACGATGACATCGAACGGCCCTGCAAAGACGCTTGTCAAATCGCCGAGTATGTCCGCTCGCCGCAGGTCGACTTCCGCGCCCAGCGTGCGGCTGTTTTCCGCCGCTGCGGCCAGTGCCGCCGGTGAAATATCCGCCGCCGAGACTTTCGTGCGGGGCAGTTCGGCCGCCAGCGTCACGGCGATGCAGCCGCTGCCGGTGCCGATGTCCAGAATCGCGGCGGCGTTTTGTTCCGCGTGGAGTATCCACGCCACGAGTTCTTCGGTTTCGGGGCGCGGAATCAGCACGCCCTCGCGTACCGTGAATTTCCGCCCGAAAAATTGCGCCCGCCCCACGACGTACTGCACCGGACATCCCGCCGCCAGCTGTTCGACGGCGGCATCCAGCCCGTCGATTTCGACGGCGGCCTGCGGGTCGGTCAGAAAGTCCGCTTCGGGCAGGCCGCTCAATTCCGATGCGGCCAGCAGGGCGATGCTGCGGGCTTCGTGTTCGCCGTATAGCCCGGCGAGCGGCGCGGCAATCGTGCGGAGTATGTCGCGGCGGGTGGTCATCGGTCGAGCAGGTCGGCTAATGCGATCGCGACGGCGGCTTCGACGACGACCGCTCCGCGCAGGGCGATGCACGTGTCGTGGCGTCCGCCTGCGACGAGCGGTTCGATGCGTCCGGTCGCGCGGTTGTAGGTCTCTTGCGGGCGGCCGATGCTGGCGGTCGGTTTGAACGCCGCCCGGACGATGAGTTCGTTGCCGTTGGCGATGCCGCCGACGATGCCGCCCGCATGGTTGGTCGCCGTCGTCCCGGCGGCGTCGACAATCGGGTCGTTGTGTTCCGAGCCGAGCATGCGGGCGCTGGCGAACCCGTCGCCGAACTCCACGCCCTTGACGCCCGGAATGGCGAACAGCAGGTGCGCGGCGACGCTTTCGACCGAATCGAAGAACGGGGCGCCCAGACCGGCCGGCACTCCCTGCACGCGGCATTCGACCACGCCGCCCGCCGAATCTTGTTCGGCGGCGGTTCGGCGCAGCAGTTCGTCGAATTTCTCCGGTTCCGTGCATCCGCCGATTTCGACGATGCGGGTCGTGAATGCGACGCCTGCGGGCAGCATTTTTTTCGCTACGACGCCCGCCGCCGTCAGGGCGACGGTCAGGCGGCCCGAAAAATGGCCGCCGCCGCGCGGGTCGTTGCAGCCGGCGAATTTTTCGTAAGCCACGCGGTCGGCATGCGAGGGACGGTCGTGGCCCTCCGTCGCCGCGTAGTCTTGCGGACGGGCGTCCTCGTTGGTAAATTCGATGACGAGCGGGGCACCGGTCGTTCGGCCGCGATAGATGCCCGCCGCGAGTTGCGGAATGTCCGCTTCGCGGCGCGGCGTGGTGCCGGTCGTTCCGCTGCGTCGGCGGGCGAGGTCGGACGCGAAGTCTTCGGCCGACAGGGCGATGCCTGCCGGTACGCCGTCGAGCACGATGCCGGTTTGCGGCCCGTGCGACTCGCCCCACAAGGCGATGCGGAAATGGTTTCCGAAACGGTTCATCGTGCTATTCCAGTTTCATGCGGTCGAGCACCTCGAAAAAATCGGGAAAACTTTTGGCGACGCATTCGGCGCCGTCGATGACGACGGGTCCGTCGGCCCGCAGCGCGGCGACGGCCAGCGACATCGCCATGCGGTGGTCGCCGTGGCTTTCGACCCGTCCGCCGCGGATTGCGCCGCCCCGAATGCGCATCGTGTCGGGTTCCGCGAGTTCGACTTCGATGCCCAGTTTGCCGTACTCTTCGCGAATGGCCGCCGCGCGGTCGCACTCTTTGCTGACCAGCCGCGACGTTCCGTGCAGGATGCTCGTTCCCTCGGCCGCGGCGGCCAATGCCGCCAGCGCAGGGAACAGGTCGGGGCAGTGCGTCGCGTCGAACTCGAACGCTTGTAGCGGACGTGCTTCGGCCGTAACCGAATCGGCGTCGCTGATGACCGACGCTCCGGCCCGCACGAGGGCTTCGCAAACGGCCGTGTCGGCCTGTTTCGAGAGCATCCGCACGTTTTCGACGGTCGCTTCGCCCGCAACGGCACCCGCCGCAAGCAGCATGGCCGCCGCGCTCCAATCGCCCTCGATGTGAAATTCGGACGCCCGGAACCGTTGTCCGCCCTCGATGAAAAATTCGGTGTAGTCGCGGTGGCCGATTTCGATGCCGAAACGGGCCGCCGTGTCGATGGTCATATCTAAATAAGGTATCGAGACCGGTTCTTCGACATGCAGTACGGTCTCCCTGTCGGCCAGCGGCAGCGTCAGGAGCAGTCCCGTGACGAACTGCGACGAGACCGAGCCGTCGAGGGTCGTTTCGCCTCCGTGCAGCGGGCCGCGGACGGTCAGCGGCAGGCAGCCGTCGTTATCCGTTATCCCGGCGCCCAAGCGGCGCAGGGTGTCGATCATGGGGCGCATCGGCCGGTGGAGCAGCGACCCCGTGCCGACGATGTGCATCGGCCGGTCGCAGAGCGCGGCGACAGGGGTGAACAGCCGCGTCGCCAGCCCCGACTCGCCGGTGTGCAGTGTGTCGCTCGCGGGGCGGAGCAGGCCGCCGCGTTTTTCGCCGGCCGGCCGGATGCCGCCCTCGATAGCGAGCGTGGTTTCATCAATGTGGGCGATGCGGGCGCCGAGCGTTTCGATGCACCGCATGGCCGAAAGCGTGTCGTCGCAGAATTCGAGGTTGTGCAGCACCGAGCGGCCTTCGGCCAGCAGCGAGGCGGCCAAAGCGCGTTGGGCGTAGCTCTTGGAACAAGGGGGGCTGACCCGCCCTCCGACTCGTCCGGGCGTGACGGTGATTTCCATGCGGCACGGACTATTTGCGAACGGCGTCGGGGTTGTGGATCATCTCCTGCGTGATTTGGTGGCTCTTTTTCAGCTCGAAGTGCTGGCCCAGATAGACCTTGCGCACCATCGGGTCGGCGGCCAATTCTTCGGCCGAGCCGGTTTTCAGGATTTTGCCCTCGTAGAGCAGGTAGGTGCGGTCGGTAATGGCCAGCGTCTCGTCGACGTTGTGGTCGGTGATGATGACCCCGATGTTCTTGTGTTTGAGCGTCGCCACGATCGACTGGATGTCCTCTACGGCAATCGGGTCGACGCCCGCGAACGGTTCGTCGAGCAGGATGAACGACGGATTGATAGCCACGGCCCGTGCGATTTCGGTGCGCCGGCGTTCGCCGCCCGACAGCTGGATGCCGTAGCTCTTGCGCACTTTCTGCAACCGGAACTCCTCGATCAGGGCTTCGATGCGTTCGGCTTGGTACTCTTTGGAGTAGGAGGTCATTTCGAGCACCGAACGGATGTTCTCCTCGACGGTCAGCCGGCGGAAAACCGAAGCCTCCTGCGCCAGATAACCCACGCCTAACTGCGCCCGCCGGTAGACCGGCAGGTCGGTGAGTTCGGAGGTCTCTCCCTCGTCGTTTTCGAGGAAAATGCGCCCCTCGTTGGGCTTGATGAGCCCCACGATCATATAGAACGTGGTGGTTTTTCCGGCTCCGTTGGGGCCGAGCAGTCCGACGATTTCGCCCTGCCGGACGTCGATCGAAACATGGTTGACCACCGTGCGGGACTTGTATTTCTTGACCAGTTCGTTGGTGTACAGACGCATGGCTTTTCAGGTTTGTGCATACCGCCGGAGAGGGGCCGGACGACGGCCGGTGCCTTTCCGCGCTATTTTTCGAAAAAGAACAATAATCTTGGACAAAGTTAGGTTTTTTTCCGAAATTTTTTTATCTTTACATTTGAATTTTACGTTTTACGGTAAATGGGACGAATCGAATCATCCTTGTTGCACGGGAAGCTGAAAGAGTATTTCGGTTTCGCGTCGTTCAAGGGGAATCAGGAGGCGGTGATCCGCAATGTGTTGGAAGGCAAGGATACATTCGTGCTGATGCCCACGGGCGGCGGCAAATCGCTTTGTTACCAGTTGCCGGCGTTGCTGATGGACGGCGTGGCGATCGTCATTTCGCCGCTCATCGCGCTCATGAAGAATCAGGTCGACGCCATGCGCACCTTTTCGGCCGAGTCGGGCATCGCGCACTTCCTCAATTCGTCGCTCAACAAGACCGCGGTCCAGCAGGTGCGGGCCGACGTGCTGGCCGGAAAGACCAAACTGCTCTATTTCGCCCCCGAATCCCTGACCAAGGAGGACAACGTGGCGTTCCTGCGTAAAATCAAAATCTCGTTCTACGCCATCGACGAGGCGCACTGCATTTCGGAGTGGGGCCACGACTTCCGGCCGGAGTACCGCCGCATCCGCCCCATTATCAACGAAATCGGCACGGCGCCCTTGATTGCGCTCACCGCTACCGCCACGCCCAAAGTGCAGCTGGATATCCAGAAGAATCTGGGCATGTCGGACGCTTCGGTCTTCAAATCGTCGTTCAACCGGCCGAACCTCTACTACGAGCTGCGGCCCAAGCACGACGTCGACCGCGAAATCATCCGCTTCATCAAGCAGAACGAGCACAAGAGCGGCATCATCTATTGTTTGAGCCGCAAGAAGGTGGAGGAGCTCGCCGAACTGCTGACGGCCAACGGCATCCGGGCCCATGCCTACCATGCCGGCATGGACGCCGCCACCCGGGCGGCCAATCAGGACGACTTCCTGATGGAGCGCGTCGACGTCATCGTGGCGACCATTGCGTTCGGCATGGGCATCGACAAGCCCGACGTGCGGTATGTCATCCACTACGACATCCCCAAGTCGCTCGAAGGCTACTATCAGGAGACGGGGCGTGCCGGACGCGACGGCGGCGAGGGCTATTGCCTGACCTTTTACAGCTACAAGGATATTCAGAAACTCGAAAAATTCATGCAGGGCAAGCCGGTGGCCGAGCAGGAAATCGGCAAATTGCTCTTGCAGGAGACGGTTTCGTATGCCGAGAGTTCGATGTGCCGCCGCAAGACGCTGCTGCACTATTTCGGCGAGGAGTACCCCGAAGAGAATTGCGGGAATTGCGACAACTGCCGCAATCCGAAGCCCAGCGTCGATGCGAAAGCGCCGTTGAAAATGGCGCTCGAAGCCCTGCGCGACATCGGGGACAAGTTCAAGGCCGATTACCTGATAAGCGTGCTGACGGGCAAGAATACCGCCCTGATCAAGAGTTACGGACACCATAAGTCCAAGTGGTTCGGGGCCGGCGAGGAACACGACGCGCGCTTCTGGGGGGCCGTGCTCCGGCAGGGGCTGATTCTCGGGCTCGTCGACAAGAACATCGAGAATTACGGTCTGTTGTCCATCAATCCGAAAGGGGAGCAGTTCATCGCCCTGCCGACGCCCGTCACGGTGACGCTCGACCACAATTACGACGAGGAGGAGAAAGATGCCGAATCCGTCGCCCCGATGGGGCGCGGCGGCGCGGCCGACGAGGAGCTGTTCTCCATGTTGAAGGATTTGCGCAAGAAAGTGGCCAAGCAGCAGGGGCTGCCGCCGTTCGTGATTTTCCAAGACCCGTCGTTGGAGGACATGTCCATTCAGTACCCCGTCACGATCGAGGAGCTGCAGAACATCACGGGCGTGGGCGCGGGCAAGGCGCGCAAGTTCGGCGACGAGTTCGTCAAACTGATTAAGGCTTACGTCGAGGAGAAAGAGATCGTCCGTCCGCAGGACATGGTGGTCAAGGCCGTGGCCAACAAGTCGGGCATCAAGATATTCGTCATCCAGTCCATCGACCGCAAAATGGATTTCGAGGACATTGCGCGGGCCAAAAACCTCGATTTCGACGAACTGCTGACCGAAATCGAAGGCATCGTCAATTCGGGGACGAAACTCGACATCTCGTATTACCTGCGGGATTTCATGGACGAGGACAAGGCGGAGGACATTTACCTCTATTTCAAGGAGGACGCCGAGAGCGATTCGCTCGATGCCGCCGTCGAGGAGCTGGGGGCCGATTACACCGAAGAGGAGATCCGGCTCGTGCGCATCAAGTTCATGTGCGAGCAGGGGAATTGACG
The DNA here is from genome assembly GCA_964530735.1 of uncultured Alistipes sp. GTDB lineage: Bacteria > Bacteroidota > Bacteroidia > Bacteroidales > Rikenellaceae > Alistipes. Next base: position 34,891 of record CAZGYX010000009.1, read on the forward strand.
CCTGCCACGACCGTCACCAAATCTTCGCGGGCCAGATAGCGTCGGGCGAGCCGTTGCACCTCTGCGGGCGTCGTTTCGCGGATGCGGCGGAGATTCTCGCCGATGACGCGGTTGTCCATTCCGCACAGCAGGTTTTCGATCGTCACGTCGGCGATGCCGAACGGCCCGTCGAGGATGCGCATCATTTCGCCCGCCATCATGTTTTTCACCATTTCCAATTCCGTCTCGGGCATCGGTTCGTCGCGGAGCCGCGCTATTTCCGCATGGATTTCCCGCAGGGCGTCCTGCGTGACTTCGGTGCCTACCTGCGTCGCTATCGCCAGATAGCCTGCCTGTTGGAAATTGATTACCGCCGCCGCCGCGCCGTAGGTGTAGCCGTGTTTTTCGCGCAGGTTCTGCATCAGCCGGGCGCCGAAATAGCCGCCCAGCGCCATTGCCACCACCTGCATCCCCACGAAATCGGGGTGTTGCCGCGGAAAGAGCAGCCGTCCCACCCGTATGGCCGATTGCACGGCTCCCGCGTGTTCCACGAAAAGTTCGTGCCGCGTTTCCGGTGCCGGAATTTCCGGCCGCACCGTTCCGCCGCCTGCGGGCAGTTGCGCGGCTATCGCGGCAATCGCCTGCTGTTCCTGTGCTCCGACGCGGCCGCTGCACACCACGAAACAGTTTTCGGCCGTGTAGTGCCGTGCATAGAATCCGGCGATGTCCGCACGGGTCAGCCGGTCGTACAGCTCCGCCTCCGACGACCGCCCGTAGGGGTGCTCCGGCCCGAAAAGCGCCTGCGCAAAGGCTTCGCTGGCTTGCGTGTTGACTTTCGTGCGGTCGATGAGCAGTTGCTGCTTGCGTTTGGCGCAGTAGGCCGCGACCTCCTCGTCGGGAAAGAGCGGATGCAGCAAAATCTGTTCGGCCAGTTCCAGCGTGGGCGCGGCGAATTTCGAGAGCATGCAGAAACTGACGTAAACCATGTCGCGGTCGATGTTGACGTCGAAATACGAACCGTAGTAGTCGAGCCGTTCGGCGATTTCGTGGGCCGTGCAGTCGCGCGTGCCTTCTGCCAGCAGGTTCGCGGCGGCCGAAGCCGAGAACGGGACCTGCTGCGCCGATGTGCCGGCCGCGAAGACGAACGTCGCGCGCAGCACCTCGAAATCGTCGGAGGCCAGCGTATGGATTTTCACGCCGTTCGGAAGCGTCCGTACGGCGGCTTCGGCCACTTCGACCGATGCGGGCAGGGTAATGGGCGGCTGTTTCATGATTCGGCGTTTTCGACGGGTCCGGTTTTCGTGTCGGCGGCGCGGTAAACCAGCGTGGAGCTGCATTCCGGCCGGAACGTGCGGCGGCTGAAATCGCGGATGCGCTCCGCTTCGATGGCCCGGTAGCGCGCGACTTCGCCGTTGACGAGTTCGAGGTCGCCCAGCATCTCGTAGAATCCCAGATTCATCGCCTTGTTCATCACGTTCAGTTCGCCGAACAGCGTGTTCGCCTCGAACTTGTTTTTCACCTTTTCCAGTTCGTGTTCCGACACGGGTTCGGTTTGCAGCGCCGAGACCTCCCGGGAAAATGCCGCTTCGGCCGCTTCGACCGTCGTTTCGGGCAGCAGCTGGCCCGTGAAGATGAAAAGCCCCGGGTCGACATCGCCCGTGATGTAGGCGTTGACACTCGACAGCAGTTTCTGTTCGCGCACCAGCCGTCGGTAGAGCCGCGACGAGTCGCCGCCCGACAGCAGGTCGGACACCAAATCGGCCGTGTAGAAATCGTCGGACATCCGGCCGCCCATGCGGTAGGCGACGGTCAGCGTCGTGGCCGGCACGTCGCGCTCCACTTCGAGCCGGCGCGGCGCCGTTTGTTCGGGTTCCTGCGGAATGGGCGCGGCGGCGGCCGGCCGGTCGGCCAGCCCGCCGAACCATTTTTCGCCCAAGTCGAGCATCCGTTCTTCGTCCAAGTCGGCCGAGAGCGAAAGCACGGCGTTCGACGGGTGGTAGTGCGTGCGGTAGAATGCCCGCACTTCGTTGGGCGTCGCGGCGGCGATGTGGTCGGGGGTCAGCCCGATAGCGGCCCAGCGGTAGGGGTGCACCTTGTAGGCGAGGTCGCGCAGGAGCAGCGGCCGGTCGCCGTAGGGTTGGTTGAGGTAACGTTGCCGGAACTCCTCGATGACCACTTTTTTCTCGGCGGCCAGTTTTTCGGCCGTGATGTCGAGCCCCTCCATGCGGTCGCTTTCGAGCCAGAGGGCCGTTTCGATGTTCTCGCAGGGCAGGGTGAGGTAGAAATCCGTGTAGTCGTTGTTCGTGAAGGCGTTGTTGTCGCCCGACGCCATTTGCACCGGCAGGTCGAAGACCGGCACTTCGCGCGTGCCGCGAAACATCAGGTGCTCGAACAGATGCGCGAATCCCGTGCGGTCGGGCGATTCGTTGCGGGCGCCGACCTTGTAGAGGATGTTCACGGCGGCCAGTTTCGACGTGCGGTCGCGATTGACGATGACCGTCAGTCCGTTGTTGAGGATGCGTTTTCGGTAGGTAATCACAGTGCCAAAAGTAAAAAATTATTTTCGCAATCGGAAAATCTTCGGAACGGTGCCGTTCCGGTTCGAGCCCGCAGCCCGCGTGGCGCACGGCGCCGCGAACCGGAAATGCCGGCACAAACCCTCCGTCGACCCAATTAAATTTGATAAATTGTGCAATTTTTCCGCCGAATTTTCTATCTTTGCATCACGGAACGGCTTTCCCGAACGGAAGTTCGCGCATATGCGAAGTTAAGAAAACACTCAACATAAACATAACTAACGAAAAAATGGCAGAAAAGAAATTCATTACCTGTGATGGTAATTATGCTGCGGCGCATGTGGCCTACATGTTCTCGGAAGTCGCGGCTATTTATCCCATTACGCCCTCTTCGACCATGGCCGAGCTCGTCGACGAATGGGCCGCACAGGGTCGCAAGAACATCTTCGGCGAAACCGTCAAGGTGGTCGAGATGCAGTCCGAAGCCGGTGCCGCCGGTGCCGTGCACGGTTCGTTGCAGAGCGGCGCGCTGACGACCACGTTCACCGCTTCGCAGGGTTTGCTGCTGATGATCCCCAACATGTACAAAATCTCCGGCGAGTTGCTTCCGGGCGTTTTCCACGTGTCGGCCCGCGCGCTGGCTGCGCAGTCGTTGTCCATTTTCGGCGACCATCAGGACGTCATGGCGACCCGTCAGACCGGTTTCGCCATGCTGGCTACGTCGTCGGTGCAGGAGGTCATGGACTTGGCCGGTATCGCGCACATCGTGGCACTGAAAGCCCGCGTGCCGTTCGTGCACTTCTTCGACGGCTTCCGCACGTCGCACGAGATTCAGAAAATCGAACTCATCGACGAGGCCGCTCTGACCGCCATGCTCGACCGCGACGCCCTGAAAGCGTTCCGCGAGCGTGCCCTCAATCCCGAACACCCCGTGACGCGCGGTACGGCGCAGAATCCCGACATCTACTTCCAGACCCGTGAGGCGGCCAACAAGTTCTACACGGCCGTGCCCGACATGGTGGCGGATGCCATGAAGGAGATTTCGCGCATCACCGGCCGCGAATACAAACCGTTCGTATATTACGGTGCCAAAGATGCCGAGAATATCATCGTCGCAATGGGTTCCGTTACCGAGACTATCAAGGAGACGGTCGATTACCTGACGGCCAAAGGCGAGAAGGTCGGCGTCGTGACGGTACACCTCTACCGTCCGTTCTCGGCCAAATATCTGGCTGCCGTGTTGCCCGACAGTGTGAAACGCATCTGCGTGCTCGACCGCACGAAGGAGCCCGGAGCCAACGGCGACCCGCTCTATCTGGACGTGGTCGAGGCTTTCGCCACGAGCATCGGCAAGAAACCGCTCATCATCGGCGGCCGTTACGGTCTTTCGTCGAAAGACACCACGCCCGCACAGATGCTGGCCGTGTTCGAGAACCTCAAAGCCAACGAGCCCAAGAACCAGTTTACCGTCGGCATCGTCGACGACGTGACGTTCACTTCGCTGCCCGTCGGCGAGGAGATTTCGCTCGCCAAGCCCGGTACGTTCGAGGGTCTGTTCTTCGGTCTGGGTGCCGACGGTACGGTGGGTGCCAACAAAAACTCGATCAAGATCATCGGCGGTTCGACCGACAAGTACTGCCAAGCCTATTTCTCCTACGACTCGAAGAAATCGGGCGGTTACACCTCGTCGCACCTGCGTTTCGGCGACCTGCCTATCACGTCGCCCTACTTGGTGACGACGCCCGACTTCGTGGCTTGCCACGTTCCGTCGTATGTCGACAAATACGACGTGCTGAAAGGGCTCAAAAAAGGCGGTTCGTTCCTCTTGAACTCGGTGCACGACGCCGCGACGACCTGCGCGACGCTGCCCGACCACATGAAGGTCTATCTGGCCAAGAACAACATCAACTTCTATATCATCAACGCCACGAAGATTGCCGCCGAGCTGGGCTTGGGTTCGCGCACGAACACGATCATGCAGTCGGCATTCTTCAAGATTGCGAACGTCATTCCGTTCGAGAAGGCCGTTGAGGAGATGAAGCACGCCATTCTGAAATCCTACGGCAAGAAGGGCGAGGACATCGTCAACATGAACTACGCGGCGGTCGACGCCGGCGGCAACGCCGTCGAGAAAATCGACGTGCCCGCCGAATGGGCTAACATCGAGGTCAAGGCTGTCGCACAGACCGTCGATGCCGCCCGTCCCGAGTTCGTCCGCAACATTGTCGACCCGATCAACGCGCTGAAAGGCGACCAGCTGCCCGTCTCGACGTTCAACGGCCGTGAGGACGGTACGTGGGAGAACGGTACGGCCGCTTGGGAAAAACGCGGCATCGCCGTGAACGTTCCCGAGTGGAAAATCGACAACTGTATCCAGTGCAACCAGTGCGCATACGTCTGCCCGCACGCTGCCATTCGTCCGTTCCTCGCGACGGAGGCCGAGGCTGCCGCTTCGGGTGCCGAATGGAAACAGGGCCTCGGCGAGACGAAGGAGTACAAGTTCCGCATTCAGGTGTCGCCGCTCGATTGTACGGGCTGCAACAACTGCGTCGACGTCTGCCCCGCCAAAGAGAAGGCGCTCGTCATGCGTCCGCTCGAGGAGCAGCAGAAACAGGCGGCCAACTGGGACTACATCACCAAGAACATCGGTTACAAAGAGGTGGTCGACAAGACCAAATCGGTCAAGAACCTGCAATTCGCACAGCCGCTGTTCGAGTTCTCGGGTGCCTGCGCCGGTTGCGGCGAAACGCCTTACATCAAGGCCATTTCGCAGTTGTTCGGCGACAAGATGATGGTTGCCAACGCTACGGGTTGTACCTCGATTTACTCGGGTTCGGCTCCGTCGACTCCCTATTGCACCAACGCCAAAGGGCAGGGTCCCGCTTGGGCCAACTCGTTGTTCGAGGACAACGCCGAGTTCGGTCTGGGTATGCACACCGGCGTCGAGAAACTCCGCGACCGCATTCAAGCTACGATGGAAGCTGCAATCGCGAATTGCGAAAAATGCTCCGATGAGCTGAAAGGCGTCATGAAGGAGTGGATCGCCAACCGCGGTTCGTCGGTCGCTTCGGCCGAGGTTGCGGCCCGTCTCGTCCCGATGATGGAGGCTTGCGGTTGTGACTATTGCAAGAAGATTCTCGAATACAAGGATTGGCTCGTCAAGAAATCGCAGTGGATTATCGGCGGTGACGGTTGGGGCTACGACATCGGTTACGGCGGCGTGGATCACGTTCTCGCTTCGGGTGCCGACGTCAACATCCTCGTGGTCGACACGGAGGTTTACTCCAACACGGGCGGCCAGTCGTCGAAATCGACGCCCGTCGGTGCCGTCGCCAAGTTCGCTTCGGGCGGCAAACGCATCCGCAAGAAAGACCTCGGCGCAATGGCCATGACCTACGGTTATGTCTATGTCGCTCAGGTTTCGATCGGCGCTTCGCAGCAGCAGTTGTTCAACGTGCTGAAAGAGGCTGAGGCTTATCCGGGTCCGTCGCTCATCATCGCCTACGCTCCGTGTATCAACCACGGCATCAAGGGCGGCATGACGCGCACGCAGACCGTCGGCAAAGAGGCCGTAGCTTGCGGTTACTGGCACCTGTGGCACTTCAACCCGCAGTTGGAGGCCGAGGGCAAGAATCCGTTCGTGCTCGATTCGAAAGAGCCCGACTGGTCGAAGTTCCAAGACTTCTTGAAGAAAGAGGTGCGTTACACTTCGTTGCAGAAGATGTTCCCGGCCGAAGCCGAGGAGCTCTTCCAAGCAGCCGAGAAGAACGCCCAGTGGCGGTACAACGGTTACCGCCGTCTGGCCGAACTGAAATACTAACGGTTCGCGCACCATTTGCAGGCGGGGGCCGCAGTGTAAAGACTGCGGCTCCTGCTTTTTTGCGGGATGCGATTCCGGCTGCGGCCTTTTTTGCCGTTCCGCTTTTTTTCGTTATTTTTGCCGCGTAAACGGATAATTTTCATCATCATATGAATAGTTTTTTCTCCTTTTTGGTGCAGGATGCCGAACCGATTATCTTGCCCGACAGCGTGCAGAAAGCCAAACTTGCCGAGACGGTCGATACACTGATGAATCTCGATGTGCGCGAGGTGCTTTCGGGCCTGCTCAACCAAGCGACGTGGATTCTGCTCAAATTAGCGCTCGCGCTTATCATTTATTTGGTCGGCCGGTGGGTCATGCGCCGTGTCGTCCGGTTGCTCGACCTCGCGTTCGAGAAGCGCAAGGTCGACCTTTCGTTGCGGTCGTTCGCGCGGAACACCGTGCAGGCCGTCTTCATCATCGTGCTGCTGATGGTCGTCGTGCAGACGCTCGGCGTCAATGTTACTTCGGTAATCGCCATTTTCTCGGCTGCTACGCTGGCCATCGGTATGGCTTTGAGCAGTACGGCGCAGAATTTCGCCGGCGGCATCATGATTCTCGTGATGAAACCCTACCGCGTGGGCGATTTCATCTCGGCACAGGGGCAGTCGGGCACCGTGCGCGAAATCAAACTTTTCTCGACGGTCATCACGACGACCGACAACCGCACGATTTACATCCCGAACAACTCCATCGCTACGGCTATCGTCGACAACTATTCGACGGCCGAGCTGCGGCGCGTGGACTGGACAGTGGGCATCTCCTATGGCGATGATGTCGACGCGATTCGGGCGGCTATCCTCGCCCAGCTGGCTGCCGATGCACGGGTTTTGCAGGAGCCTGCTGCAGCTGTGGTGTGGGTTTCCGAATTGGCCGACAGCGCTGTGACGCTCACGGTGCGGGCATGGGTGAAGAATGCCGACTACTGGAACGTATTTTTCGAGCATAACGAGAAATTCTACAAACAACTGCCGGAGAAGGGCGCACACTTCCCCTTCCCGCAAATGGATGTGCACGTAAAACAAGACTGACGACTATGGAACTGAAAGAGATTCTGGCCATTTCGGGCCAACCCGGGTTGTATAAGTACGTGGCGCAATCGACGCGCGGCGTGATTGTGGAGTCGCTGGCCGACGGCCACCGGATGAACGCGTCGGCGTCGGCGAAAGTGAGCGCCCTGACCGAAATATCCATGTTCACGGAGGGCGACGACATTCCGCTGGCGGAGGTTTTTACGAAAATCTATGCCCACACGGGCGGCAAGCAGGCGATCGACCACAAGGAAACGCCCGAAAAACTGAAAGCGGCCTTTGCCGAGGTGCTGCCCGAATACGACCGCGACCGGGTACACGTGTCGGACATCAAAAAATGTTTCGCATGGTACAACGCGCTGGTCGAAGCCGGCTTCACCGAATTCAAGCTGCCGACCGAATAAGACTTTTCGTCCAGCCTGACGGTGTTGTCCTCGTCGGGGCGCGATAGCTCCGCGCCCCTTGCCGGACGGCGCTCCCCCGAGCGATAAGTGGGCGGCGAGGAGACGACGGATTGCATCCGTCTACAAGGCCAAACAAACCGGATTCGTTGAATACAAGTATTCCGAATCCGGTTTATTCGTCCTTGTGCGAAACATTCGTTTCGCCCTCTCCCCGCCCCGTTAAGAACGCCGCTTTAAGAAAGCGGATTTAGGTGCAAAAGGCAGTCATTTGGTTTCGCGCGGTTACTGCGCCGTTGCCCTTTTTGCGGGACGAAGACTGCGGATGGCCTGACACGAAGTGGCGGGCCTCCGCTGGCGGAGGCTTCGGCCCGCGCGACGCAACGCGTCGCTATTGCCGTTTTATTAGCGCTACGGGCGGCCTTGCGGTTTCGGACGGTCGGAAGCGCTTTCACCGTTTTTATTAACATGCGGCGAAGCCGCACCATAGATTCCGCACTGTAAAAATTGCGGATAAAGCGTGGAGCGAGCCGACTGCGCCCGGAACGAACGTGCGAAAAGCGGAGTCTTTCGTGTTCGTTCAGCAGTCGGCGAACGGAACGCCCGCAATTTTCACCGTGCGGATGGTTTTGGGTACCTTTTGCCACCAAAAGGTACGATAGTGACAAAATAATCGGGCTTTTTGGCGGTCGAAAAAGCGCCTATTGATTTTTTTCGTATATTTGTTCATTCTTACATCCGTTGCGTAGCCTTTTACGCACAATAAATAGTCGTTATGCTCCAGCACAGGGTTTTAGCCCTCGGTAGCTGGAGTGTGGCGACACATTTTGTTGTTAATGCGGATGTAAGAAGTTTTCATTGACAAGGCCGAGGGCTTTTTTATATTTTTAGCTCTCGGAGATGAAAATTTCTCTTTCCGCTGCAATCATTGCAGTGTCGGTTAGTGCGGCTGTCGCACTGCTCGCCGCCTGTCATGACGGGCCTTTCGACCCGCCACCGCCCGCCGACAATCCGCTGCCTGCCACCACCACTATCGCCGAGGTGCGCCGTCTGACCGACGGGGCTTCCGTAACCGTGACGAACGACATCGCGGTCTGCGGCACCGTCACCACTTCCGATTGCCGGTACAATTTCTATCGTTCGCTTTGTGTCGAATCCGACGGCGCCGCGTTGGAGTTCTTGGCCGGTATCGACCGCTTGCACGTCGATTATCCGGTCGGGTGCCGCGTCACCGTGTTGTTGCGCGGGTTGACGCTCGGCACGTACCGCGGGGTCTTGCAGGCCGGTGCCAAGCCGGACGCCGGAAGTTATTATCCCACGACTTATTTGGCTTCGCCCGCCGCTGTCGCCGCGCACCTCGTCCGGTGGGATGAGACGTTGTTGCCCGTCGAGCCGACCCGCTTGCATATCGGCGACTTGTCCCTCGTGCGGTGCGGCACGCTCGTGCGCATCGACGGCTTGCGCTTCGCGCCCGACGCCGAATCCGTCGAATCTTCGGCTTGGGGCGGCACGCATCGTTTTTGCGACGCTTCGGGTGCCGAAGTTTTCAGTTATGTCCGGTCGAATGCCGATTTCGCCGGTGTCGGAATCCCTGCGGGCGAGGGGTCGCTCGTCGGGATTCTCCAATGCGAGGGCAGCGGCAGTTCGGCCTGTTTCCTGATAAAATTGCGCGATGAAAACGATTTTGTTCCATAGCGCGGTGTTGCTTGCGGCGGCCGTCGGGATGGCCGCTTGCAGCCGGTCGCGCGGGCTCGACTACCCCGAACGCGAGGAGACGACCGCCGGCCAGCACTCCATTGCGTGGTTGAAATCGCGCTGCAAGGGCGAAAGCACGCTCCTGACCGACGAAATCGTCGTGCGCGGGCGCGTCGTCGCCAACGACCGTTTCGGCGAGTGGAGCCGTGCGCTCGTCATCGCGGACGAAACCGGCGGCATCACGGTCTTCGCCGATGCCGCTTCGTTGGCCGAGCGGTACCCGTTCGGGGCCAGCGTCGTGTTGTATTGCAACGGGTTGCGCCTGCATGATTACGGCGGCAAGGTCGTCGTCGGTTCCGAGCCTTCCGATTACGGGTTCGGCATTCCGCAGGAGACGATCGCGTCGCACCTGCACCGCGAAACGGATGCGCCTGCCGCGCCCGTGCCGGTCGCCGTGACGTTGGGGTGGATTGCGGCGCGGCACGTCGACACCTACGTGCAGGTCGCGGACGTGCATTTCTGCGAACGGGGCTGCTGGTGCGACAAGGACCCTGTGACGGGGCGTTTCGTCGATACCGACCGCACGATTGCCGACGATGCCGGAAACCGGTTCGTCGTGCGGACGCGGGGCGGGTGCCTTTACGCAGGCGAGCCCTTGCCGGAGGGCAAAGGCTCGTTGTGCGGGGTCGTCGATTGTTTCAACGGCCGGTTTTCGCTGCGGTCGGTCAATCGCGGAGCGGATTTTCCGAATTGAGCACCTCCCACAGCCGGTCTTTCAGCTCGGCGATGTGCAGCCCCGAAACCGACGAGATGAACACGGTCGGCAGCCCGTCGGGCACGTGCGCCCGCAGCTCCTGTATCAGTTCGTCGTCGAGCATGTCGCACTTCGTGACGGCCAGCAGGCGTTGTTTGTCCAGCAATTCGGGGTTGTATTGGGTCAGCTCGCCCAGCAGGATTTCGTAATCGCGGCGGATGTCGTCGCTGTCGGCCGGTATCATGAACAGCAGCACCGAGTTGCGTTCGATGTGGCGCAGGAAACGGGTGCCCAGTCCCTTGCCCTCGTGCGCGCCTTCGATGATGCCCGGAATGTCGGCCATGACGAACGATTTGCCGCCGCGCACCTCGACGATGCCCAGATTGGGTTCCAGCGTCGTGAACGCATAGTCGGCGATTTTGGGTTTCGCGGCCGATACGACCGACAGCAGGGTCGATTTGCCCGCATTCGGGAAGCCCACCAGCCCCACGTCGGCCAGCACTTTCAGCTCCAGAATGAAAGCCCCCTCGTCGCCCTCCTCGCCCGGCTGCGCATAGCGCGGCGTCTGGTTGGTCGCGCTCTTGAAGTGCCAGTTGCCCAGTCCGCCGCGCCCGCCTTTCAGCAGCACGAGCCGTTCGCCGTGCGCCGTCACTTCGCCGACCGTTTCGAGGGCCTGTTCGCCCGCCTCGTTTTCGACCACGCGCTTGGCCACCGTGCCCAGCGGCACCGGAATCACGATGTCGCGGGCATCCTTGCCCGACGACCTCGCCCCCGAACCGTTCTGGCCGTCTTCGGCGAACTGGTGCCGTTGGTATTTGAGATGGATGAGCGTCCAGTACTGGCGGTCGCCCACCAGCACGATGCTGCCGCCCTTGCCGCCGTCGCCCCCGTCCGGGCCGCCGAATGCGACGAATTTTTCGCGGCGGAAATGGGCCGAACCGGCCCCGCCGTGTCCCGAACGGGCGAATATCTTGACGTAATCGACGAAATTGGAAGTTGCCATATCTTTCAATGATGTTTGTTTTCAGAATCGACAGCCGACCGACAGCTGGAACGAACGCGGATAGACCGTCGTGTAGCGCGTGGCGTGGGGTTCCCAGTAGGTCTGGTCGCCCGCATACCGCCGCCGGATGCGCGACGACTCGTAGCCGGCGTAGCGGGCGTCGTCATCGGTCAGATTGCGGGCCGTGAGCGCGACCGTCAGCCGTGCTTCTTCGCTCAACCGGAAGCTCTTGAACAGCGAGGCATCGAGCGTAAAGGCGTTTTGCAGCCGTTCCTGCGTCACGAATGCCGCGAAGGCTTCGGGCGTCGTGCCCGCCTGACGGGCGATGCGCTGCGTGCGGCGCAGGGGCGACGGTTCCACGTAACGGCCGCCGACGTACCCCGCCGACAGGCGGAATCCCCAGCCTTTCTTTCCGAAATAACCCGCTCCGGCGCAGGTCGTCCATCGGGGAATGCCGCCCGGACGACAATCGCCCATGAAAGCGGTCGAACCGCCGTCGACGGCCGAATTGTCCACGTCCGAGAGCACCGTGACCGTCGGATTGACGACGTAGATGCCGTGCTGCATCGAGCCTGCGGCCGTCAGTTGCCAGCGGCTTCCGAGTTGGAGTTGCAGCGCCGTTTCGACGCCCATGACGCAGGTGCCCAGCCCCGTGACGGCCATGTCGGAGTAAACACCCGCCCAATCGTCGTAATAGCGCGACGTGTAGCCCGCATCATAAACCGCCGCGATGAAGGCCGTAGTCTGCCAGCGCACGTCCGTGCCGGTCAGCCGCCACGTGAGGTCGGCGGCATAATGCCGTTCGGCGCGGGGGGCGTCTGTCGTGCGGTTGTTGTAGAGCGGCTGATAGAACAAATTTTCGGCATCGGGAGCCGTTGCGGCCGCCAACGCGGCGATTTCCAAGTAGTTGCTCGCCGTGAACGACCACCCGGCATGGGCCCGCAGCGACCATGCCGTGAAATTCATCCGGCGCGAACGCCCGTAGGAGTTTTCGTCCGGGAAAAGTTCTTTCTCGTAGTACCCGCGCCGATAGCGGACGGCGTTTCCGAATCCGGCCGTCGCTCCGGCACGGAAACGGTCGGAGTGCCATTCCGCCTGTATGTAGGCTTCTATTTCTTGCTCGTGGAGCGCATAGTCGTACCCGAACCGGTCGCCCTCGCCGATGCGGCGGTCGGGGTCGCGCAGGTTGTTTTGCAGCAGATTGCCGTAGGTGTCGTCGTCGACCAAGTACTGGTCGATGTCCACGACGTATTCCGCTCCCAGCAGGTCGCGCATCCGCTTGAAACGGCGGGCGCGCCGGTATCGCCACACGGCTCCGTAGCGGAGCTGCAGCCGATCTTCCACCGTAGTCGTCAACCCGACGCCGGCATGGATGCGGCAGAGCCGTTCGACCTGCTCTTCGAGCGTGTAGACCGCCTGCCCTCCGGCCATGCGGTTGGCGGCGAAAAGCCGGTCCCAGTCGATTTGCGTGTAGCGCGTGTCGCGGTTGCGCCATGCCTCGCCGGTGGCGCGGTCTTCGGTGTAGCTCGGCAGATAGCGGTAGTTGTCGGGCTGGGGCGTGCGGGCATCGTACCAGTCGAGCCCGCTGTACGAGCGGCTGCCCGCTTCGAGGCCGACCGTCGCCGCGAGCGAAGTCGCCGCAGTCAGCGGCTTCCGCCATGCAATTTGCGCTGCGGGCAGCCGTTCGCGCCGCACGCGGGCATTGCGTACTTTGCCGTTCTGGAATCCCCACGCCGGATTGTAAAGCCGGTCGCCGGTCAGTGCGAACGCCTCTTCGGTCGAGGCCGAGCGTCCGCCGCGCACCGAAAAGGGGGCGGCCGCGAAAAATTCGAGCGTCCCCTTGTCCTTGAATTGTTTTGTGAAGCGGGCTCCGACCGTCACGGCATCCGTGAATACGCCTTCGATGTGCACGTCGCGCCCCGTGCGGATGTCTGCGGCGGCCGAGCCGTACCATTCTCTGCCCAGTTCGCCCGACCAGCCCACGCGCGCACCGATGCGGTAGTTGCGGTCGGTCAGCGACAGCGCGGCGTAGTAGGGGCGCAGTGGGGTGGATGCGTCGAATCGGAAAGTGCGGACACCCTCCGCCGCACCGGCATAATCGGCCGTCGGGGCGGTCGCTCCCGGACGGAATTCTTCCGTCGCGCCGAGCGTCCGCAGCAGCGCACGGGTGCGGTAACTCTCTACGGGCATGCCGTTCAGCAGGGCTTGTTCGTCGGCGAAGCTATGGCCGCGGCGTCCCGACGCGACCAGCGGCAAACGGTAGTCGGTGCAGGCTCCGTAGAGGTCGGGAGCGGTCTGTGCGGCGCGGTAGAACAAGGCGGTATCGGTTTGCAACAGCGGGGCGTACTCTTCGGCGTCGCGCATGTAAGGGTAAAAATCGCGGATATACTCCTGTGCCTGAATGCCGCGCGCCGAGCCCAAGAGCATCGACGCGAGCACTGCATTGCGGCCGAGTTTCCGGCCCGAAAAATACCGCATGGCCGGACGGAATCAGATCGTTCGGAGCACTTCCAACAGCAATTTCCAGAATTTGTCGACCGTCGCGATTTCGAGCCGTTCGTCGGGCGAGTGCACGCCGCGCAGGGTGGGGCCGAACGACACCATTTCCAGTTCGGGATATTTTTCCAGAAACAGCCCGCATTCCAGTCCCGCATGGATGGCGCGGACTTTCGGTTCGGTGCCGAACAGCCGTTTGTAGCTTTCGACCGTCACGCCCAGCAGTTTCGATTGCGGATCGGGCGTCCAGCCCGGATAGCCGTCGGTGTGGGCGACATCGGCTCCGGCCAGTGCGAAGACCGATTCGACCATTTGCATCACGTAGGTTTTGGCGCTTTCGACCGACGAGCGTTGCGACGAGGTGACGACGATGTCGCCGTTCTCGCCGAATTTGACCGATGCGAGGTTCGTCGAGGTCTCGACCAGCCCCGGCATGGCGAACGACATGGAAATCACGCCGTTGGGAACGCCCACGAGCGAATAGATCAGCCCGAACTGCGATTTGGCGTCGAGCACCTCGTCGACTTGGGGCATTTCGTTGAGCGTAATCTTGAAATTCGGTTCGCGGAAACGGAATTCCGCTTCGAGGTCGGCGGCAAAGAGCCGGTAGCGTTTCAGGAATTCGGCTTTGAAGCGTTCGGGCACGCCGAAAATGGCGTATGCCTCGCGTGGAATGGCATTGCGCAGGTTGCCGCCCGAGAAGTAGCTCAACCGCAGTTCGCACGATTGCATGCCGTCCCACAGCAGCCGCGCCACGGTCTTGTTCGAGTTGACGCGCCCCTTGTCGATGTCGTCGCCCGAATGGCCTCCGAGCAGGTCGGAAACGTCCACCCGGAAGAACGCATGGTTTTTCGGGGCCGGTTCCATCGTCGCGTGGAACGTCGCGATGGTGTCGATACCGCCCGCACAGCCGATGAAAATCTCGCCTTCGTCTTCCGAGTCCAGATTGAGCAGGTATTTGCCCGTCAGCATCCCTTCGCCCAACTCGAACGCGCCCGTCAGTCCGGTCTCCTCATCGACCGTAAAGAGCGCTTCCACAGGGCCGTGCTGCACGTCGGGGTCGATCAGGACGGCCAGCGCCGCCGCCATGCCGATGCCGCAGTCCGCTCCGAGCGTCGTGCCTTCGGCCTTGACCCAGTCGCCGTCGATGCGCGTGCGGATCGCGTCGTGCTCGAAATCGAACTCCACGTCCGAATTCTTTTCGCACACCATGTCCATGTGCGCTTGCAGCACGACGGCCGGCCGGTTTTCGAATCCCTCCGTCGCGGGTTTGCGCATCACCACGTTCCCGATAGCGTCTTTCTGGTATTCGATGCCGTGCGATTTGGCGAAACCGACGAGGTATTCGATGATGCGTCCCTCCTTTTTCGAGGGGCGGG
Source organism: uncultured Alistipes sp. (assembly GCA_964530735.1). Classification (GTDB taxonomy): domain Bacteria; phylum Bacteroidota; class Bacteroidia; order Bacteroidales; family Rikenellaceae; genus Alistipes. The sequence goes on from CAZGYX010000009.1 coordinate 50,004, forward strand.
GCACTTGCGTGATAGCGTCGAACTGCTCCCACACGATGCGGGGATTCAGGTTTGCGATAGCTGACATAAGCGGATTTATTTTTTGCAAATGTATGGATTTTTCCTAACTTTGGCAACACATTATGGACAAGTTCATGGATTTCCGCATCGGGCACGGATACGACGTGCACGCACTGGCCGACGGGCTGCCGTTGGTACTGGGAGGCGTGCAAATTCCGCACCCGAAAGGCTTTGTCGCGCACTCGGACGGCGACGTGGCGATCCATGCCGTGTGCGACGCGCTGTTGGGGGCTGCCGCATTGGGCGACATCGGGCTGCATTTTCCCGACACGTCGCAGGATTTCGCCGGCATCGACTCGAAAATCCTGTTGCGGCGGGTCGTCGCGCTCCTGCACGAACACGGTTACGCGATCGGCAACGTCGACTGCACCATTCGGATGCAGCGGCCCAAGTTGCGCCCTTACATCGACGCCATGCGCGTCGCAATGGCCGACGCGATGGGCGTGGAGGCCGGCCGCGTGTCGGTCAAGGCCACGACGACCGAACGGCTCGGCTTCGAGGGGCGCGAGGAGGGCGTGTCCGTATCGGCCGTCGCGCTGATTGTGCGGGAGTCCGAAAAAAGTTTGGCATCGAAATAGATTATACAATGATGAAAAAAGCTATCCGAAACATTTTTATGATGGGTCTGTTTACCGCCGCAGCGTATTCGTGCGGCCACTCTTCCGCAAGCGGCGAGGCGGCGTGGATCGTCGACCGCTTCGACGACATCAAGGTCATCCGCTACGAGGTGCCGGGATTCGACGGGCTGCCTTTGGAGGAGAAGGAGTTGGTTTATTACCTTGCGGAGGCGGCCAAATGCGGGCGCGACATCCTGTTCGACCAGAATTTCAAGTACAACCTCGCGATTCGCCGCACGCTCGAAACCGTTTACGAGCACTACGAGGGCGACCGCGCCGCAGCCGAGTGGGCCGCTTTGGAGAAGTATCTCAAAAAGGTGTGGTTCGCCAACGGCATCCACCACCATTACTCCAACGACAAGTTCGTGCCCGAGTTTTCCGAATCCTATTTCCGTTCGGTCGTCTCGTCCATTCCCGCCGAGCAGTTCGGCGAGCTGAATACGTTGTTCGAGGAGGTTTGCTCCGCGATTTTCGACCCCGCGCTCTACCGCACGCGGCTCAATCAGCAGGCGGGCGACGACCTCGTGGCCACTTCGTGCAACAACTATTATTCGGGCGTCACGCAGGCCGAAGCCGAACGTTTCTACGCCCGCATGGCAGCGGCCGATGCGGGCAACCCCGAGCCGGTTTCCTACGGCCTGAACTCGCAGCTGGTGAAACGCAACGGCAAGGTGCAGGAGCGTGTCTGGAAAGTCGGCGGCATGTACGCTCCGGCTATCGAAAAAATCGTCTATTGGCTCCAAAAAGCCGCCGCGGTGGCGAAAGAACCCCAGAAAACCAATATCGAGGCGTTGATTTCCTACTACAAGAGCGGCGATTTGAAAGAGTTCGACCGCTATAACATCGGGTGGGTTCGGGACACGGTTTCCAATGTCGATTTCGTCAACGGATTCATCGAGGACTACGGCGATCCGCTGGGCCGCAAGGCTTCGTGGGAGGCCAACGTCAACTTCATGGACAAGGAGGCCTGCCACCGCACGGAGGTCATTTCCGAAAACGCGCAGTGGTTCGAGGACCATTCGCCCGTCGCTCCCGAATACCGCAAGAAGAAGGTGAAAGGCGTCTCGGCGAAGGTCATCACCGTGGCCATGTTGGGCGGCGACTGTTATCCGGCGACGCCTATCGGCATCAACCTGCCCAACGCCGATTGGATTCGCAAGGAGTACGGCTCGAAATCGGTGACGATCGACAACATCACTTACGCTTACGACAAGGCGGCGCACGGCAACGGCTTCGACGAGGAGTTCGTCCTGCGGGCCGACGACCGCGAGCGGATGAACAAGTACGGCAAACTGGCCGACGACCTGCATACCGACCTGCACGAGTGTCTCGGGCACGGTTCCGGCCAGTTGGCGCCGGGCGTCAAGGGCGGCGAGTTGAAAAGTTACGGTTCGACGCTCGAAGAGGCGCGGGCCGATTTGTTCGCGCTGTACTATTTGGGCGATTCCAAACTGGTCGAGTTGGGGTTGATTCCGTCGCTCGACGTGGCCAAAGCGGGGTATGCCCATTACATCATGAACGGCCTGATGACCCAGCTGGCGCGCATCGAGCCCGGCAAGAATGTCGAGGAGTCGCACATGCGCAACCGCAAACTGATTGCCGAGTGGTGCTACGAGCACGGGGCGGACGACAAGGTCATCGAGTGGGTCGAGCAGGACGGCAAGCGTTATGTCGTCGTCAACGATTTCGAGAAGTTGCGCACTTTGTTCGGCGAGTTGTTGCACGAGGTGCAGCGCATCAAGTCCGAGGGCGATTACGAGGCCGGCAAGGCGTTGGTCGAGCAGTATGCCGTGAAGGTCGACCCTGCGTTGCACGCCGAGGTTCGTGAGCGTTATTATGCACTGGGCATCGAGCCTTACGGCGGGTTCGTCAATCCCGAGTACGAGCTCGTCGAGCAGGACGGCCGTGTCATCGACGTGCGGATTTCCTATCCGGCCAATTATACTGAACAGATGCTCGGTTACTCGCGGGATTACTCGTTCCTGCCGAACGTGAACTGACGGAGGCTGAGCGTATAAATAAAACGGAGAAGCGCCTATGAAAACGCTTCTCCGTTTTATTTGCGATGCTCGAAATGTCGGGCTGCAAACGGATTCGGGACGATTATTCTTGTGCCCCGTCGATTGCGAACGTCGAGACGATGACCATCTTTTCGTCCACGTTGTTCGGGTTCGATACGATGATGCCGTATTCGCCTGCGGGCGTCTGGTCGAATGTCAGCTGATAGGAACTTTCGCCGTACTTTTTGGCCGTGAACGGCAGGTAGTCCATTTGATTGGAGGTCACCGTGAATGTTCCCGCCGCCGCGATTACGGCCGAACGTTGTTTTTTGTTCGCTTTCATGCGGAACACCCGCACGATAGACATCGGGTCGGCCTTGTTGTCTTTGGCCCGAACCACCAGCGAAAGGGGTTCGCCCGCATGGAACCGGACTCCGGCCCGGCCGCCGTCGATGATGACTTTGGTTTTGGCTTTGTTGACTGCGAACCCCGCCACGTAGACGCTGCCGCCGGTGCGCACCTGCACATTGTGCTTTTCGAGTTTTTTGGCCGAGCCGTCGGGGTAAATCCCCATGACTTCGCCTTCAAAATCGGGTTCGAGGTTCTGTGCCGTCACATTCCCCCCCCCGAAAAAACGGCCATAGCCGCCATCAAGAACAGGAATTTTTTGAACATAGCGTTTTGTTGATTAAGTTTGGAAAAACGTGTGTTATCCGAAAATCGGACGTCCAAAGGTAGGTATTTTCGGCTTATTCTGCAAACAATTCGGGCTGTTTCCATTCCGGGTCGTCTGCGTCGGACGGGGATATTCCCGATTCGTCATCGCCTTTTTCGTTCGTCGGATTGACGTCCTGTTGCGCGGGGGCCAGTTCCGCGACCAGCCGGTCGGCATCGGGCGACGAGACGATCAGCAGGTCGTCGTAAATGTCCTCGATTTCGACGAAATTCCGCCATACCGAAGCGTAGATTTTTACCCGCTCGAAGCGGCGCAGGTCGAAATAGTATCCGTAATAGCCGAAAAATCCGCATCCGCCGAAGAGCGGAATCATCCACTTCATGCGGCTGGCATCCGTTCTCCGCACCGCCTTGATTTCGGTGCGGGCGAGTTCGGTCTGGTCGAGCAGACAGCGGATTTCGACCTTGTCGTCCGTGACGACGATTTTCCGCGGAATCGAAAGCGCCATCAGGGCGACGGCGGCGACGATGAACGACGTGAACCATGCCGAAAAATAGCCGCCCTCGTAGAGGTAATAGAGCCCGATGCCCATGAGGCTGTAAACGACCAAATGGGCCAGCGTCCAGTAGAACGTGCGGCGGTCGATGCGGTATCGGTAGACGGTGGTCGTTTTCATGCGGTCTCGGGTTTTGTGCCGGAGACGGCGAATTCGACGGGGGGGGGGTAATTTCTTCTTTTTCCTGTTCTTTTTCATTCCCGGTCTTTTTCTTTGCGTTCTTCGCGGGCGGCCAGCAAGGCTTCGGCCACGGCGAAGTCATCGGGTTCGGTCAGTTTCAGGTTCGTGCGTTCGCCCTCGACCAGCCGGACGGCATGGCCGGCCGCTTCCACGACCGACGCATCGTCGGTGAATCGCGGGTCGTACTCCGTGCGGTAGGCTTCCGCCAGCCAGTCGGCGCGAAAGACCTGCGGCGTTTGCACGATGCGCAGGCACTTGCGGTCGACGATGTGCGAAACGGCCTTGCTGTCGTTTCCGGCATGCGGTTCGTCGTCGACCATGCGGAACGAATCGACGGGTGCCACCGCCGGAACGGCCGCTCCGCTTTCGGCGGCGGCCGCGACGGTTCGGCGGATCATTTCCGGTGTTCCGAGCGGACGCACGGCATCCTGCACGGCAATCAGTTCGGGGTCGGTGCGGAGCGCTTGCAAACCGCATCGCACCGAATCGAAACGCTCGGCTCCGCCCGCCACGACCGTGTGCGCGGCTACGTCGAAACGGGCCGAAAAGTCATTCCAGAAACCGGTGTATTGCGCAGGCAGGACGACCACGATTTCGGCCCCGCGCAGGGACGTGGCGAACAGGTCGATCGTACGGGCCAGCACGGGGCGGTTTCCGAGCAGCCGGAATTGCTTGGGCAGCGTGCCGCCGCAGCGGGTTCCGCTGCCGCCTGCCACGATGATGACCGCTGTCCGTCGTTCCATGCTTGTGCCGTGTTATTTTTTCGCCGGTGCCGGTTTGTTTCCCGCCGATTCCGGTGCTTGCGGAGCTGTTCGCACGGTGTCCGCCGCCTTTCGGAATCCGATCAGCTCCAGCGAATCCAGCCGCGTGATGCGTTCTTCGTCCGCCACTTCGCCGTTCAGTTCGGCTATAACGCGGTCGCGCACGAACCCGAACGCCTCGCGGTTCGCTTTGGCGATAGGTTCGGCCGGTTGCTGCGGGATTTTCAGCGGGTCGATGGGCGTGCCGTTCTTCCAGATGCGGTAATCGAGGTGCGGGCCCGTCGAGGCGCCCGTCGAACCGACGTAACCGATCAGCTGCCCCTGCACGACCCGTTTGCCCGTCGCGATGCCTTTCGCATAGCGGCTCAAATGGAGATAGCCCGTTTGCAGGTTCCCGGCATGCTTGATTTTGAGCGTGTTGCCGCCACCTCCGCCCCAGCCCTTGAACGTCACCACGCCGTCGGCCACCGCGTGGACGGGCGTGCCTTTCGGGGCCGCGTAGTCCACGCCCGTGTGCGGGCGGTAGACCTTGTAAATCGGGTGCTTGCGGGCATAGGTGAACCGCGAGCTGATGCGCGTGTATTTGAGCGGCGCTTTCAGCAGCTGCTTGCGCAGGCTCGCGCCGTCGGCTTCCCAATACTGCACCTTGCCGCCCTGATGAAACGGAATGGCGTAGTAGTCCTTGCCGCCTTGCGTGAATCGCGCGCCCCAGATGCGTCCGATGCCCACCGACACCGTGTCGTCGATGAACCGTTCGTCGTAGACGACCGTGAAGCTGTCGCCCTTCTGAATGCCGAAAAAGTCGACCGTCCATTGGTAGACATCTTCCATTTCGGCCGCCAGCGCATAGGGCAAGTTTTGTTCCATGACGGCTCCCCAGAGCGACGAGGTGATGACCGCGCTCTTTTTCGTGCGGCGCAGCGTGTAGGGTTTCGTATCGCGGCGTACGGCGACCGAGTCGTCGCAGAAGCTGAACACGACGTAATCGGTCATGCTCTGCTCGTAGACCCAGTGGTCGAGGTGCGGCGTGTTGAGCGAATCCTCGTGGATGAAAGCGGTGTACTTGTGTCCGGCGCGGATGTTGCGCAGCGGAAAAAGGTTTTTCGACGCGCGGTCGAGCCGGTCGACCGTCGCGGGCGCGATGCCGTAGCGGCCCAGCAGTTTGCCCATCGTCTCGCCGTTGGCGACTTCGCCCGTTTCCAGACGGTAGTCGTCGGCGTCGATGCCGTAAACGAGGTTGCGCGGGCCTTTGTCGGCGGCCGCATCGTCTTTGGGAGTGCACGACACGATCAGGATGCCCGTCCCGACCAACGTGCAAAGCAAGGGGATCATTCGTTTCATAACCGGAAGCAAATTTACGCAAAAAAAAGCGGAAATCGGCAATTTTCGCGCTCTTTTGTCCCTGCGGCCTGAAATTTGTGCCGTTTTTGTTTTGACGTTCCGATAATTATGGTTACTTTTGTAAAGTTGTGAATCATAAGAAAAAAACGGGTATCGCGCCATGTTGAAAATTCTGCTCGCACCGGCAGCCGCATTGTACGGAATGGGAGTGAAATTCCGCAACGCCCTTTTTGAGAAGGGGCTGCTCACCGGCGAGCGTTTCGATATTCCGATCATCTGCATCGGCAACATCACCGTCGGGGGTACGGGCAAAACCCCGATGGCGGAGTTCGTCATTGACTATATGTCGCAGATGCACAACGTGGCGCTGCTCTCGCGCGGGTACGGACGGCGCACGAAAGGCTATCTCGAAGTCTCGGTCAATTCGCATTACCGCGAGGTGGGCGACGAACCGCTGCAAATCAAGCGCAAATTCCCTTCGACGGTGGTCGTCGTGTGCGAAAAGCGGGCGGAGGGCATCCGCCGGATTCAGGCCGAGCACCCGGAGGTCGACCTCATCGTCATGGACGACGGCTTCCAGCACCGGCGCGTCGAAGCCAAAATCAACATCGTGATGATCGACGCCACGCGTCCCATCCAGTACGACCGGCTGTTGCCGCTCGGCGACTTGCGCGACGTGCCCGAGTCGCTGCACCGCGCCCACTACTTCGTCGTCACGAAGTGCCCGCCGAACATGTCGCCGCTCGACCGGCGGCTGTTCCACAAGGTGCTGATTCAGTTCGCCTACCAGCGTATCTACTATACCCGGTTCGAGAGTTTCCGTCCCCAGCCGATTTTTCCGGCCGACGCGGTGCTCGAATCGTTGGGTCCCGAACAGCAGGTCATCGGCCTTTCGGGCATCGGCAATCCCAAGCCGTTCCTCGATACGCTGCGCGAACAGTACAAACTGACGGAGGCCGTGACGTTGGAGGATCATCACGTCTATCGCGTGGGCGACATGCACCGGCTTTCCGCCATGCTGGCCCGTTATCCCGATGCGGTGATCGTCACGACCGAAAAGGATGCCGTGAAGATGATTCGTTCCGACCGCATTCCGCCCGATGTGCGTGCCCGGTTGTACTATCAACCCATCAATATCTCGTTCATCAAGGATTCGGGGGCGGATTTTCTGCAAAAATTGGAAAAAGATGTCAGAAGAAATTAATCGTGCGGCGGAGTTTCTCCGCGAACGCATCGCCGGGTTTCGGCCCGAAGTAGGAATCATCCTCGGCACCGGTTTGGGCGGTTTCGCCGACGGTATCGCGGCGGAACATGTCGTCGAATATGCCGAGATTCCCGGATTCCCGCAGTCGACCGTCAAGGGCCATGCGGGCCGGATGATTTTCGGAACGGTCGAGGGTCGGCGCGTCGTGGCCATGCAGGGCCGGTTCCACTATTACGAGGGATACGCCATGTCGCAGGTGACGCTGCCCGTGCGCGTCATGGCACAGCTCGGCATCCGTTATCTTTTCGTGTCGAACGCTTCGGGCGGTGTCAATCCGACGTTCCGCGTGGGCGACCTGATGATTATTTCCGACCACATCAACCTCCTGCCCAACCCGCTCATCGGGCCGAACATGGAGGAGCTGGGGCCCCGCTTCCCCGACATGCACAACTGCTACGACAAGGCGCTCATCGCGCAGGCGACGCGAATCGCCGAGGCGGAGGGCATCAAACTGCAATACGGCGTTTACGTCGGCGGTACGGGTCCGACGTTCGAGACGCAGGCCGAGTACCGGTTCTACAAGGTCATCGGCGGCGATGCGGCCGGCATGTCCACCGTGCCCGAAGTCATCGTGGCGCGCCACATGTCGATTCCGGTGTTCGGCGTCTCGGTCATCACCAACTGCGGCCTGTCGGAAGAGGTGGGCGACCACGAAGATGTCCAGTTGCAGGGCCGCAAGGCGGGCGTCCGCATGGAAAAGCTGTTCAAGGAAATGATTAAAAATCTGAAATAACACAATTTATGGTCAACAAGGTGATTCTGGTCGGCAATGTCGGTATCGACCCCGAGGTGCGTTCGCTCGAAAACGGAACGAAAGTGGCCCGCGTGCGGTTGGCGACGACCGAGCGGATTTTCGACCGTCAGGCGAACGAGACGAAAGAGCATACCGAGTGGCACACCATTACGTTGTGGCGCGGTTTGGCCGACATCGTGGACCGTTACGTGCACAAGGGCTCGCAGATTTACGTCGAGGGGCGGTTGCGCACGCGCGAATGGACGGACAAGGACGGGAACAAACGTTATACGACCGAGATTCTGGCCGATTCGATGAACTTGTTGGGCCGTCGCGGCGACAACAATGCGGCTCCGGCCGGCGGTGCCGGTTACGGACAGGCGCAGGGAGGGCAGAATTACGGCGGCGCTCCGCAGGGCGGTTACGGCGCTCCGGGTTACGGCGGTTCGCAGGGTGCTCCGGCGCAGGGTTCCGCCGCCGCGCCGCAATACGGGGCGCAACCGGCTGCATCGCAACCGGCGCAGACTCCGGCGGCACCTTCGGTTCCGGCCGAAGACCCCGACGACCTGCCGTTCTGACGCCGGTGCGGAAAAGCAAAGGCCTGCAACCCAATGGTTGCAGGCCTTTTTTTAGGACGTCGTTGCCTTTATTGCGCTTCGGGGGCGTATTTGACGCATTCGATGCCGACGCGCCGCAGCAAGACCAGCCCCTCTTCCGACCGGTAGTCTTCGGAGTAGACGACCCGTTTGATGCCGGCCTGAATAATCAGTTTCGAGCACTCGATGCAGGGAGCCGCCGTGATGTAGAGCGTCGAGCCGTCGCAGTTGTTCGCCGACTTGGCTACTTTCGTAATGGCGTTGGCTTCGGCATGCAACACATAGGATTTCGTGCGCCCCTCCTCGTCCTCGCAGATGTTCTCGAATCCCGACGGGGTGCCGTTGTAGCCGTCCGAAATAATCATCTTGTCCTTGACGATCAGCGCACCCACCTTACGCCGCACGCAGTAGGAGTTTTCGGCCCAGATGCGCGCCATACGCAGATAGCGCATGTCCAGCTGCCGCTGTTTTTCTTCGTGGTAGCCCATGCGTTACAGTCCTTTGCCGTGACAGTTCTTGTACTTCTTGCCCGAACCGCAGGGACACGGGTCGTTGCGGCCGATTTTCTTTTCCGCTTGAATGGGCATCGTCTTCTGCCGGTCTTGCTGGCCCGCTTGCGCGGCGGCTTGCATGCGCGAGGCTTGCAGCTTGTTGACATCCACTTTCGCGCGGTCGCGTTGCTGCTGTTGGCGTTGCGCGGCTTCGGCACCTTGTTCGCGCACCGGCACGTAGGCGCGGCTCAAAATCGACAGCACCTCGCGGTTCACCTTGACGAGCATCTTCGAGAACAGCCCGAACGACTCGAACTTGTAAATCAGCAGCGGGTCTTTCTGCTCGTAAGCGGCATTCTGCACGCTTTGGCGCAGGTCGTCCATTTCGCGCAGGTGTTCGCGCCAAGCGTCGTCGATCGAGGTGAACATCACCACTTTGGAGAACACGCGGAAAATCTCCGACCCGTCCGTATCCTTGCATTTCTGCAAGTTGACCGGAATGTTGTAGCCCAGATGCCCGTCCGTCACCGGAATGTAGATGTCCGAGTCCATTTGGTCTTTGCGGTCGGCATAGACTTTTTCCATTACGGGCCGCACCGTGTCGGCAATCGCTTTGGCGCGCCGTCCGCAGAGCGATTTCATATCTTCGACAATCCGTTCGACCAGCTCTTCGGGTTTGGCCTTGTCGTAGGCTTCGGCATCGAACGACGGTTCGACCGCCACTTCGCGAATCAGCTCGAACCGGAAATCCTCGTAATCCACGCCGCGGTTGTTTTCGACGAAATCGTCGGCGTAGTCGTACATGATGTTGTTGAGGTCGATTTCGATGCGTTCGCCGTAGAGCGCATGCCGGCGGCGCGTGTAGATGACTTCGCGCTGCGAGTTCATCACGTCGTCGTATTCCAGCAGCCGTTTGCGGATGCCGAAGTTGTTCTCCTCGACCTTTTTCTGCGCCCGTTCGATAGCGCGGGTCATCATGCCCGCCTGAATCACTTCGCCCTCTTTCAGTCCCATGCGGTCCATCATCGTGGCGATGCGGCCCGAACCGAACAGACGCATCAGGTTGTCTTCGAGCGACACGAAGAACTGCGACGAACCCGGGTCGCCCTGACGTCCCGCACGGCCGCGCAGCTGACGGTCGACGCGGCGGCTTTCGTGGCGTTCCGTGCCGATGATCGCCAGACCGCCCGCTTCGCGTACTTCGGGGGTCAGCTTGATGTCGGTACCACGGCCGGCCATGTTCGTGGCAATGGTCACCTGTCCTGCGCGGCCCGCTTCGGCCACGATTTGGGCTTCCAGCTGGTGTTGCTTGGCATTCAGCACGTTGTGCTTGATGCCGCGCAGCTTCAGCATGCGGCTCAACAGCTCCGAGATTTCGACCGACGTCGTGCCGACCAGCACCGGACGGCCTTCGCCCACCAGCCGGACGATTTCTTCGATGACGGCGTTGTACTTCTCGCGCTTGGTCTTGTAAATCAAGTCCTGACGGTCGTCGCGGATGACCGGACGGTTGGTCGGGATGACCACGACGTCCAGTTTGTAGATGCTCCAGAACTCCGATGCTTCGGTTTCGGCCGTACCGGTCATGCCGCCCAGCTTGTGGTACATGCGGAAGTAGTTTTGCAGCGTGATGGTCGCAAAGGTTTGCGTCGCGGCTTCGACTTTGACGTGCTCTTTGGCCTCGATGGCTTGGTGCAGGCCGTCCGAATAGCGGCGGCCTTCGAGGATACGGCCCGTCTGTTCGTCGACGATCTTCACCTTGTTGTCCATGACCACGTATTCGATGTCTTTCTCGAACATCGCGTAGGCTTTCAGCAGCTGGATGACCGTGTGGACGCGTTCCGACTTGACGGCATATTCGTTGATGATTTCGTCGCGTTTTTGCGCGCGTTCTTCGGCCGAGAGCCCGCTCTTTTCCAGTTCGGCGATTTCGGCCCCGATGTCGGGCAGCACGAAGAAACCCTCCTCGTTGAAGTATTTGGACAGTGCTTCGTGACCCTTGTCGGTGAGTTCCACCGAGTTGAGTTTCTCGTCGATGACGAAATAGAGGTCGTCCGTGATTTCGGGCATGCGGCGGTTGTTGTCCTGCATGTAGATGT
>CAZGYX010000010.1:0-60829 GCA_964530735.1 uncultured Alistipes sp.
TTTTGATGCTTGCTGTTGCAGCAATGGCAAGTTGCTCGAAGAGCGACGTCGAAACACGTCCCGATTTGAACATCAAATTGCGCTCGAACGCTGTGGAAGCTGTCGCCGGTACCCGTGTGTACGAAGGCCAGATTGGAGCTTCCAACACGTTGACGGCCAAAGTTCTCGGTTCGTTGACCAGCGGACAATACTCTGGTACTCCCTATGTGGAAGGAGCCATGACGTTCAGCGATACCTCGACGGCAGTTTCGTTCGATACCGGTGCTACGGGTTCGACGTTCTATCCTGCCAATGGCGACAACGTTTATCTGTTCGGTCTGTATCCGTCGGATGCTGCTTGGACGGTAGAAGCCGACAATTCGGGCTTCACTTGCGCTATCGACGGTAAAACCGACATCATGGTTGCACCGGAGTTGACGACCAGCAAGGCAGACGCTCCGTCGTCTTACAAACAGTTCGTATTCGACCACATCCTGACCCGTTTGGATATTTCGGTTGTCGCTGAAAACCAAGCTGCTATCGACGCTTGGGGTAAAATCACCGGCATCGAACTGACCGACGTTGCAACTTCGTCGACCGCTTACGCTCAACCGAACAACAACTGCAAAGTTCCGGTTACTTATACTGCTACGGCGTTGACAACACCGGCTGCGAATCGTCCCGCTTACGACGCTGGTGTTGCTACGGACGTGACGATTCCGTTCTACTTCTATGATAAGGATGGTGCAACGGTTGTTGACCAGTACACGACTGATTTGGTTAGTGCTACCAAAACGATTGCATTGCCGAATGCTGCTGATAGCGAATTGGCATTGCGTGCCGCTTATTCGGTAATCGCTCCGTTCCAGATCAAAAAACAGGCCGCTTTCAAGTTGAAAGTAACGGCAGAAAATGCAACGAAAGACGGTGTGGTGGTTGAGCTTACCGGCGATGCAGCCGACATTATCAACGAATATACGGCTGGTAAGTACTATTCGATTACGCTGACGTTCAAGTCGACCGACATCAAGGCTTCGGCAACGGTTAACGACTGGGTAGCCGGCGAAGAAGGTACGGGCGACGTCCAGTAGTTAATTCTCGGTGCGGGGCTTTTCTTCGGAAAAGTCCTGCTCCGAAACCCGTTCCGAATGGAACCGTGTGTTCCGGCCGGAATGAAAAAATCTGTTCTCGTTACGGGTGGCGGAACCTGCGGGTTCGGTCATCCGTTGCGGGGCAAAAAATGTTCTTATTCGTTTTTTATCGCGCAATCGGTCTTCGCAGGACTTGTCCCGGCCGGCCGATACGATACGAAAAGGGATAGGATAAAACAACAAAACAATGAAAAATGAATTGACAAAAGCGGTTTTGGCGGTCGTTCTCGGATTTTTCGCGACAGCGTGTACTTCCGATGCGCCCATCGAACCCGTTACGCCCGACAGCGAGCTCGTGGAAATGTTGCTCAATGGCGGCGTGTCGTTCGCCGTTTCGCCTGACGCGAAAGTCGCCGCTACCCGTGCCGTCATCAACAAAGAGCACGGTGCTGTGGCATTGGCTTTTGCGCGCGTGGATGCTACCGCTGCGGGTGCTTCGGCCACGTATCCTGCGTGGTCGACCGGCAAGTATTTGAATGCGACGCTTGCATCCAACACGGGCGATGCCACTCCTGCGGAAAAGGACATCACGTTCGATACGCCGCAGTACTACTTGGCCAACGGGTATTATACCCAGCTCGTGGGTTGGGCCCCGTCCGTCGCTACCGACAGCGAGGGCAACACCTTCGCGGGTACCGCGTCGACCTTCTCGTCCGGTACGGTCGTTTGTCCGATCGACGGTGAGACCGACATCATGTTGTCGCAGGTATTGCAGGGCAACAAGGAGACTGCCAACCGCTTCTCCGCTGCCGATCCGTTCGTCTTCGGGCATCTGCTGACCCAAATCAAGGTTTCGGCATACGCTGCCGACGAGGCCGGCAAGACCCAGTGGGGCCAGATTACCGGCATCAAGGTGAAAGGCGAGGCCAACAAGGAGTGCCAGATCGTTTTGCCCGGCACCGCTGCTGGCGCGGTCACTTATCCGCTTCAGTCCGGCAAGACCGCCGGCGATTTGTCGCTTATTTTCAAGAAAGTTGCCGACGACAGTGCGATTTCCACTCCGTTGACCTTGTATTACAACGGCGAAACGGGTGCTCCGGCCGATTACAAGCAGGAGTGCGGATACGCGATGTTCGCGCCGATTGCCGCTGTCTCTGTCGACGGCGAGCTGAAGGCGACCGTAACGGTGTTGGTTTCGACGACCGGCGGCCCGGACGGAAATGCCGTCACGGATTGCGAGGTACCCGTCACCATAACGAGTGCCGACGGTTTCAAGGCCGGCACGGCTTACGGCATCACCTTGAAGTTCTCCGCCCAAGAAATCGAGATTTCCGGTACGATTACCGAGTGGGAGGATTACGATTGGACGGCCGGCGGCGGTGACTTCAACGGCGAAATCACGCTTTGATTCAGCGAAAACGAGGATTTATGAAAAAATTACTGTTAATAGCAGCGACTGCCTTGTGTTTTGCGGGGTGCGGCGATCGCGGCGAGGGGCTTGGCGACCCGCGAGAGGGGGTAGCCATCGCCTTTTCGTTGGATTGCGGGGCCTTGTCGGCTTCGGTCGGCGCGGCCCAAACAGGCCTGCCGGCCCAAACAGGCCAAACTGCCCAGCTGACCCGAACGGCCGCCCAAGCATCCGCCCAGACAGCCCAAACAGCGCCCGCCACACGCGCCGCCGTGCCTATTGCGAACGGCACCACCGTGCGGATCGTGGCTTTGCACGCGGGCGACGCGCTCGGCAGCACTCCCGCTGCTTCGGCGACGTATTACGTCACCGGCGAGGAGACGGCCGACGGCCACTTGCGGGCGGTTCTCGCGCCGTGTTCCGTCACCAACGACCCTGCGACCGGTGCTGTCACCGCTTGCACGGCCGATGCGTCGAAGGTCATGCGTTTGAGGGCCGGCGAGTACGATTTCTACGCTATCTCGCCTGCTTTGCCGCTCAAGTCCGACGGCAAATCGGTGGACATTTACCACGCCATGGACTTCGCCGCTTCTGCGACTGCGGGGGTTACCGTCAAGTCCGACGGTTCGACCGTTTACCCCGACCCGATGAACGCCGCGCCTGCCACCAAAACAGGAGCTATCGGCAGCGGCGCCATTGAGTTGCAGACGTTGGAACGCAAGTGCTCGCAACTGGTCTTCACGGTTTCTCCGAAAGTGAAGACGGAGAATGGCACTTCGTGGTCGAGTGTTCGGCAGACGGAGTTCAAGGTCGTGCGGGTGTTCAAGTTGCCGAAGGCACCTGTTTCGGCGGTCGTGCCCGATGACATTGCCAGCGCGGATCAGGTTCCTATGACGACCGACGTCAGCGCGGTTACCGATCCGGCCGATTTTGCGGCGAACGGTATTTTCGAGTTGGCGGCCGCCGACTTCCAGCCGTTCGACACGGAGGACAGCGACACCGACAACGACTCTTCGACGGGTTCGGGCATCGTGTTGCCGAAACAGTCCGCCGAGTTCGGGTTGTACATGGAGGTCTTGTTCAACAAGACGGTGGACGATGGCACCGACAAGACGCGGGCCATTCTCAAAGCCGACAACCTTCCCGCACTGCCGTTCATCAAGAATACGCGGTACAATTTCAAGGTTTTCTTGCAGGGCAAGGAGATTCTCATCTCCGTGACGATCGAGCCGTGGAAAGATGTTTCCGGCAGCGAGGATCTCGGTGTTTTGGCTCCGATCGACCCCGTTGTGCTGGGTTCTTGGACGCTCGAAAGTTGGGATCCCGACAATCTGGGCGCTTACGGCACGATCACCGCGGGCCCCGAAAGTTGGACATCCAATCCCAATTGGACGGTCGACTTGGGCAATTACCTGAATGCGGCCGTGAATGCGGGCGTATGGTCTTCTGTTCCGTGGTGGGATACCAATGGCACCGGCGGCGGGGCCGACAATACGGTCACTGGCGGCGGCAGTTGGTCGTCCGGCGGGTCGTATTCCCCCGGCGATTTCGGGGCATAGCCGTCGGAAGATGATTAAGGAATGAAACAGTAACCGTTTCGTAGTGTTGCGGTCGGGCCGGTCGGGCCGTGCGGTTTGCGCGGGGGCCGGACAGCTGCGGGACACGGAGCGGGAGCCGACGAAATACGAGAAATTTTTTACAATCAAATCAAACGTATAATGAAAACAGTGAAGAAAATCGGACTTTACGCCCTCGCTGCGCTGACATTGGGTGCATGCAGCAAGGACAATCTGGCTGATAGCGGCATCACGGCCACGACGGTCGACGTGCCTGTCAGCTTCTCCGTAGACGAGTTGACCGATGCTGTTTCCGGCGACCAGTCGGTTGCCGTCGTTTCGAACGACTACTTGGAAGTCAAGGCCTTGCCGGTCGTCGAGACGCGCGGTGTTACGGCTAAGGTCGAGGAGACCAAGATCAATTCGTTGCAGGTATTGCAGTTCAACGGTACGGCTGCCACGGCTACCTATGTTGCCGGCGGCCGTCAGGAGAACATCGGTGCTACGGGCACCACGAGCCAGCTTTCGTTCCCGTTGAAGGCTTCGACGGCGGCTGACCAGACGTTGGTTTTCGTGGCCAACTTCCCGCAGGAGTTGAACGGCAACGGCAAGACGCTCTCCCAGATTCAGGACGAGGTCATCGCAGGCTTGGACATTTACATGCACGACGCCGCTTCGGCTTCGGCCAAGGCACTGCCGATGGCTTGCGTGTACAAAGGTTCGGCCGGCACCGGTGTCAAGATCGACTTCAACACGCCGATCACGGGTGTTGCGTTGAAGTACCTCTACGCCAAACTGGCCCTCACGGTCAAGAAGACCGTCGCCGGTAATTTCACCAACCTGAAAGCCGAGTTGAAGAACGTTCCCAACTGCTCGCGCGTGTTCCCCACGGCGTCGGTTCCGACCGGCACGACGGGTTTGTACCCGACGGCCAACGACATGCAGTCGTTCGTTTTGCCGGACTTCGCGTTCGACAAGGCCTACACGCTCTACGTTCCTGAGAACTGGCAGGGCAAGGCCACCACGACGGCTGCTACCGACAAGGACGGTTCGAGCCACACGGCTGCGACCTACCTCGAAGTGAGCGGTACCTACCCGAGCAAGGATTACAAGGTGACCTATTCGATTTACCTCGGTGCCGACGCTTCGAGCTACAACATTGAGCGCGGTACGGCATACACCATCACGGCCACCATCAAGGGCGACAACAAGGCCGACAAGCGCGTCAAGATCGACCCCATCGACCTCGGTGCTGCTGCCAACTGCTACGTGGTCAATCAGGGCAACATGGAGTACATGTTCAAGCCTTACAAAGGCCCGGGCGGTGCGGCTCTGCCGACGACGGGCGTTTCGTACAGCGTGCTGTGGTCGTATTATCCCAATGCTACCACGCAGACGGTCAACGACATCATCACCAGCACGTCGGTCAAGTACGAGAACGGTTACGTGAAGTTCACCACGGCCGGTTCGTGGGGTACGGCCCGCGAGGGTAACGCCGTCATCGTGGCCAAACAGGGCACCACGGTGCTGTGGAGCTGGCACATCTGGTCTACGGCTTACAAACCCACGGCGGTCACCTACACCACCAACGGCCAGTTGGCCAACGCCGGAAACACGGGCGGCAACGGTACGAACATCACCCGTCAGGTCATGACCTACCTGCTGGGTGCGCACGCTGCCGGTTCGACGGCCGATGTCAACAGCGCCGACGCGCGTTACCTCTCCTACGGCATGCTCTACCAGTGGGGCCGCAAGGACCCGTTCGTGCCGGGCAACAAGGCCGAGCAGTCGGGTGCCGACTTCAAGGGCACGTCGTTGGCCAAAGCCGCCAACGCCTCTTCCGAGGGTTGGTTTGCCGTCGCTTACAACGCTACGGGTACGGCTTCGCCTTACGACAACGTAAACTATGCAATCGCCCACCCGACCTACTTCATCTACGGTTTGGAGGCCAACACCTACAATTGGACGGCGGTGAAAGACGATTTGTGGGGCAACCCTTGGACGGGCGGCGAGTACGTAGGTTCGACGGTGGTCAACAAGGCCTCCACGACCAAATCGGCATACGACCCGTGTCCGGCAGGTTGGCGCGTGGCTCCGCAGGACACCTTCACGCGGTTCACGCAGACGGGTGCCAACGCGACGGACGCAAATGCGGTAAAAACCAATGCCAACGTCGTCGTGGCCAGCACGACGGCCGGTGCCGTGGCTTCGGACTTCAAGAACGGTTGGACGTTCTACTATTCGGCTTGGCGCAGCGGCGCCACGCTGTACTGGCCGGCCTCTGGGTACCGCAACCGTGACTCGGGTGCTTTGGCGAGTGTCGGTACGTGGGGTGGTTCATGGAGCAGTTCTCCGGCTGCGTCGGGCACTGCGTACGCAAGCAGCTTGGGTTTCCGCGCTACGTACGTGAGCCCGCTGGGCGGCAGCGGCCGGGCGCTCGGCTTGCCTGTGCGCTGCGTCAAGGAGTAAAGGGAGTGAAGCGACCCGCTCGTGGGGGCCATTGCGCCCCCACGAAGGGAATCGCTGAACGACCGCATCCGATGTTTTTTCCGGCGGGCATTGAAAGCCCGCCGGAGGGAACACCGGCGTAAGCCGGTCGAAAAATTTTTTCAATTCAGCATCGACGGTTACGACGTCTGTCCACGAGCGACCGATCCGTTTTTTCTCGTTCCACGCAGGCTCCTTCCGTCGGGGCGACGGTTCCCGACCCTTCCGAACCGGCTTTCCCGCCGCTTCCCACGGTCACCCGAACCCCACCGCCCGCCTCCCAAAAGGGTTTTATTAATTTGCTGGTTGCAGCTCTGTATGTAGGGAAGGTATATTAATAATAATACATCCAAGTAATACTACTACGGACATTTTCCCCCTGCGGGGCTGCCGCCGAAAACCGAACATCAAGAAGAAAACCTCACACAATGACGAGCCGCGAACTCATAGCCGCCGAGGCGAACAACGTCGACCGCATCGCGTTATACCGCGAGGGCCTTTTCTGGAAGGCCTACGAGCGTTCGGCCTACGCCCTGTGCACGCAAGTCCGCCCCTTCAAGCCCACCCGCAAGGTACTCAAAGCGCTTGCGGGCGGCGACATCGTGTCGGTAGGTTTTCCGGCCATTGCGGCCGACCGCATTTTGGCGGGGTTGGAGCGGTTGGACCTTTCGTCCGACGCCGCTGCCGCTGTTCCCGCTGCTGCTGCCGGTTCTGCCGCTTCCGCTGCGCTTGCGGCGGTCGGTTCGGACGTCGCGGCTGCGGCCGGTTCGGCGGCGGAGGGTTCCGCTGCCGTCTGCGCTTCGCCGGCCGTTGCGCCGACGTCCGATTCGGCCACGCGCATGCTGCTGGCGGCGCCGCAGCCCATTGTCGAGGGCGAGTTCCTCGCATGGAAATCCGCGCTTCCGATCAGCCTTTCGATTCCGCGTCCTTCGGCGGCCGACGCTTCGTGCGAAGATTCGGCCGTCGGCGAGTTGCCGTTGTCGGGTTACGCGTCGGGCGACGCCTCCTTGTGCGGGGTTCCGGCCGATGCCTTGCGGCCCGCAGCGGGTCGTGCGGTGTCGTCCGTCCTTGCGGGTTCCGACGGTCTCGCGGCCGTTGCGGGCGGGGTGGATTTCGCGCCCCGGACTTCGCGGCCGCAGTTGTGGTCGCGTCTGGGCGGTTGGCTGGTGCGTCTGGCGGCCGGTGGCGGTTCGTCGCCGCGTGACGTGGCCGATACGGCCGATGCCGTCGCGCCTGTCCGCGACGCCGGCGCGCTTTTCGCGGCCGGTTCCGCTGCGGACGCCGCGGATTCGGCCGCCTCGGCCGAGCGGGTGCTCGATGCCCTGCGGAAATTCGAGGTGGCGGACAAGACCCCGATGGAGTGCATGATGTTCATCGCCGAATTGAAAAAACAAATCCTCTAAAATCTGACGTCCGATGGCAGAATACGATCACTTGCCCGTTTACAAGGCCACTTACGACTTGTTGCAGCACATCTATCGCGACAAGAGCATCGGCAGTGTGCCGCGCGACATCAAATTCACGCTGGTCGAGACCTTGAAGAAGGACATTTTGGACATTCTCGTCCTCATCTACAAGGCGCATTACATGGCCGACGAGCGGAAAGGCGAGGTCTTGGGGCAGGCGCGCGAGTTATTGCCGGGCATCAAGGCGCGGTTTCGGATTTTGTTCGACCTGCACCACATCAATCCCGAGTTGTTCCAGACCTTGGCGGTCGAGGTGGAGTCCGTTTCCAAGCAGTTGGCGGCGTGGCATTCCAAGACGATCAAGCGTCTGAACGAAACGCCTTCGGCGGCGGGTCGGACCGTTGGTCCGCGTGCTGCGAGGGAATTGCCCGGTGGCCCGGGTCCGGCTGGTTGGCGGCCGGACGAAGAGGAAGCATAATCGGGCTGCTTCCGAGTTAAGGTTCTTTTCATTTTTCAGGCATTTTCAAGGGGTCGGAGTTCCTCGAAGTCACGGGCTTCGGGAAGTGTTACCCGAATTGTAAATCCAGTAACCCTCCGGCGGCGTAAAACGGTCGCGGTTTGCCTGTCCCGTCAAGGGGGCGGGGGCTGCGTGGCCGTCGGGATTCCAAATCGTTTCGTATCGGGATTCGTCTTTCGGGACATCTCCCGTTCGATTCAGCAAGCGGTTACTACGGTTGTTCGCCTCTGGGTACCGCAACAGCGGCTCGGGTGCTTTGAACGACGTCGGTGCGTGGGGTGGTTCATGGAGCAGTTCTCCGGCTGCGTCGGGCTCTGCGAACGCAAGCAACTTGAATTTCCGCGCTACGAACGTGAACCCGCTGAACAGCAACAACCGGGCGAACGGCTTACCTGTGCGCTGCGTCAAGTATTTGCATGGATTTGCTTGAAAAAAGATTTTGTTGATTGGATCGAATGGTTCTTTTTTGTGCTTGGAACAAGGATCGGAGTTCCGCGGAGTTACGGCTTCGGGAAGCGTGTCCGTGTAAATCCAGTAACCCTCCGGCGGCGTGGGATCGTGTCGTCGGGATTTCGACCGTTTCGTACCGGGATTCGTCTTTCGGGGCGTCTTCCGTTCGATTCAGCAAGCGGTTACTACGGTTGTTCTCCTCTGGGTACCGCAACCGCGGCTCGGGTTCTTTGAATGAGGTCGGTACTTGGGGCGGTTCGTGGAGTAGTTCTCCGAACGCGTCGGGCTCTGCGAACGCGAGCCACTTGAACTTCAACGCCTCGAACGTGAACCCGCTGAACAGCACCAACCGGGCGAACGGTTTGCCTGTGCGCTGCGTCAAGTATTTACGGTTTCCTGCACGAAAAGGGAGTATTGATTTTTTTGCTGATTACAAGGCCATTTATTTTCGGATGGGGCCGGAGCGGCCGGAATTTCCGGTAGTTCTCCACCCTCGGAATGTAAGTTTCTCTTCAAACAGAACAGGATCGGAGTCCCGTACGGTCATAGACCTGCGGAAGAGTGTCTTGTAAATCCAGTAACCCTCCGGCGGCATAAAATGTCGCGATGATTCCCGCGTGGATGTGTCGCGTCGCCGTCGGTAACGAATGATGATTTGTGGCAGGTCGTTCCGCAAGGAGCTCCCTGCGCTAATTTGGCAAGCGGTTACTACAATCGTTCACCTCTGGGTACCGCAACCGTGACTCGGGTGCTTTGACGAGTGTCGGTACGTGGGGCGGTTCGTGGAGTAGTTCTCCGAACGCTTCGGGCTCTGCGAACGCGAGCAACTTGAATTTCAACGCCTCGAACGTGAACCCGCTGAACGGCAACAACCGGGCGTACGGCTTCCCGGTGCGCTGCGTCAAGTATTTACCGCTGCTTGTAGAGAATTTACATTTATGAAAAAAGAGTATTCCGAACTGTTGGATGACCTGTTTCGGGCTTATTTCGACACGCGCAAGCACAAACGGAACACGCGCAGCCAGTTGAAATTCGAATTCGATTTCGAGCACAATCTGGTCGAACTTTGCAATCGTATCGTCGCCCGGACGTACCGTCCCAATCCGTCCATCTGTTTCATCACGGACGTGCCGGTCAAGCGCGAAATTTTCGCATCTCCTTTCGCACACCGCGTCGTGTGCCGCCTGCTCTACAATTACATCGCCCCGTTGTTCGAGGCGCGGATGATTTACGACAGTTACTCTTGCCGCGAGGGCAAGGGCGTGCTCGTCGGCATCGAGCGTCTGCAACACAATCTGCGCAGTTGCACCCGCAACTACACCCGCATGGCCTATGTCCTGAAACTCGACCTGCGCGGTTATTTCATGAGCATCGACAAACGCATCCTGCACCGCATCCTGATGCAGCGCCTCGACCGCTGTTGGAAAAAGCCTTCGGCCGACGGACGGCGCTGGTGCGACAAGCTCGACCGCGAATTGATCGACTACCTCATCACGCTGATTCTGTTCCGCGATCCGACGGACGGCTGTTACGTGTTGGGCAGCGCTTCCGACTGGGACGGCCTGCCCGCCTCGAAAAGCCTTTTCAACACCCCCGAAAACGTCGGGTTGGCCATCGGCGACATCACTTCGCAGTTGTTCAGCAACATTTTTCTCGACCGCTTCGACCAGTACGTCAAGCGCGAGCTGCGGTGCCGGTATTACGGGCGGTACGTCGATGATTTCTACATCATCCACCCCGACCGGCGGTATCTCGAAGAGTTGATCGTGCGTTTGAAGGAGTTTTTGCAGTCGGAGCTGCACCTCACGCTGCATCCCAAGAAAATCGTCCTCCAACCTTACAATTACGGGGTGGCGTTTCTCGGGGCTTACGTCAAACCGTACAGGCGTTACGCCACCAAATCGTCGGTCAAACGCTTCCACGTGCGCATGAGCCAGCTGGAAGCCGAATGCCGACACGGGGCGGTCGCCTACACGCGGTTGACGGAGATTCGCGCCGTGCTGAACTCCTATTGCGGACATTTCGTCCACTTCAAGTCGTTCCGCATGTTGCAGGCGCAGTTCCGGAAATCGCCGTTGAACAAGTACTTCGATTTTTCCGGCAATTACCGCAAGGCCGTCATCAAGGAGCATTTCCTGCCCCGCTGGACGATGCCTTTCGAGGAGGACAACGACGAACGATAAGGGTACGCTGCACGTCGCGTCGCGGTTCGGGCCGATACGGACGGGTGCATCGGGGTCGACTTCGGGTCGAACGTATGCACTGTGGCTTGTCGGTGCATTTCCCTTGCACTTTCTGCCGTCCGACTGTCAGGATTCCTTCGGTCCGATGCCGCACGCGGCGGTGCGGCATACCCTTATCGTTCGTCGCTGCCGCTCCGGCCGGAGTTGTCGTTGCGCCCGTCGGCCGGATTTAACGGAAATCGAACACCAGATTCAGGTGCAGCCCCTCGTCGCCGCGTTTGATGCGGATATTGCCCGGCTGGCTGTTCGGGCCTTGCTGCTCGATAGGTTTGAACGAGTGGATGGCCGGGATGTCCAGCAGGAACGAAAGGTCGCCCGCCGGAAATTCGGGCATCGACCGCCGTTCCGCGCCTGCCGGTTCGCGCGGCGTGAACAGACGCAGATAGATGCCGTCGCTTTGCGCGTAGACCGTCAGCGGGGCCGTCGGATTTTCGAGGGTCGCCCAGTAGAGGTTTGCGTGATAGCCCTTGAATTCGGGATAGACCAGATTTTCGAAACTTTCGCCCGTCACCGTGTCGTTGTACGCCTTGTGCCATACGCCGCAGCGGGCGCCCGCCAGCCGGTTTTTCCACACGCGATAAGGC
The DNA here is from genome assembly GCA_964530735.1 of uncultured Alistipes sp. Taxonomy (GTDB): domain Bacteria; phylum Bacteroidota; class Bacteroidia; order Bacteroidales; family Rikenellaceae; genus Alistipes. The sequence continues at coordinate 11,722 of CAZGYX010000010.1, forward strand.
CCGCGCCCCAGCCAGCGCATGCCCGTGCAAGCCGTTTCGGGGTAGCTGAATGTCAGCCCCAGATTGTACACCGCCGTGTCGGTGAACGCTTCGTCGAATCCCTTGCCGCCCGACGCGCGGTTCAGCAGCAGTGCGTTCATGTACAGCAGTCCGTCGTTCGTCAGCTTCCAGACGATCGAATCCACCCCTCCTTGATAGCGGGCGCAATAGACGGCTCCTTCCGGCGTGTTGCGGAGCGTGCTCTGCTCCGGTGCATAGCGCATTTTCAGTCCGACCGCCACCGGCCCGTTCGTGAGCGGAATCTCGGTGCCGTCGGTGCGGCGCACGGTGCGCAGCAACCCCGTCGTGGCATCGAACGTGATGCGGACGGCCTCGCTTTTCAGCTCGATTTCGTCGCCTTGTCGCGTCGCACGGGCTGTTCCGGCCGCCGTGTCCGCCGTGTATTCGCGGGCGAAGTAGGAGCCCGCCAAACGAACGGGATAGCTCCACGAGCAGATGCTCCGGCCTGCGGGGTCGAAGGCTTCCAGTTCCAGCAGGTCGCCCTCGAAAAAGCATTTCGGCAGCGCGAATCGGGCCGTGCGGGTTTCGCCCGGCAGGGCATCGGGCAGCGACACTTCGCCGCGTGCGAGGACGACTGTCGCCGTATCGGCCTGCATGGGCGACGGCGTGCGCCGTACCCGGTACTCCATTCGACAATCGGCCAGATTCGTATAGAGGTATTCGTTCGTCACGCGGAACGACCCGTCGAAATGCGGCGTCACGGCCAGCGGCCGGATTTGCAGGGGCGACCATTGTTCGCGAATGGCGTAGTAGCTGCCCTCTTTTTCGCGGCGGGGTCCCAGCACGCCGTCCGGCGCGTTCGAGCTGTCGGAGTCGAGCCGGCCGTTGCGGTCGGTGCGCATCGGGGCTTCGTCGCAGAACGCCCAGACGAACCCGCCCGCGAAATAGGGCGACGTGCTCCACCGGTCCCAGAAATCGCGCAGCCCGGCGCCTCCGCCTTCGTCGTACATGGAGTGCATGAATTCCGTCGGCAGGAAGACGTTGTAGCCGTTCGTGAGCCGTCCCACGCCGGTCAGGTAGGCGGGGTAGTGGTGGGTGTCCAGCCCGTCGAAATCGGCCCACGGGTGGATGACGTGGCGTTGCTGCAACGGGTCGTAACGGGCGAACAACGCGTCGAGCCGCTTGTTCCAGCCGCCCTCGTTGCCGTTGCTCCACAGCACGATGCAGGGATGGTTGACATCGCGTTCGACCATTTCGCGCAGCAGTTTGCGGCCGGTTTCGGTGCCGTAGGCATCGTGCCAGCCGGCCAGTTCGTCGATGTAGAGCAGCCCCAGCGAGTCGCACATGTCCAGAAAGTGCTCGTCGGGCGGATAGTGCGAACGCACGGCGTTCATGTTCATGGAGCGGATGAGTTCCGCATCGGCACGGCTCATCGCCGCGCTGGTCGTGCGGCCGCCCCCGACCGAAAACGAGTGCCGGTTGATGCCTTTCATCACCAGTTTCGTGCCGTTCAGATAGATTCCGTCGTGCGGGTGGAATGCCACCGTGCGGAATCCCGTGCGGACTTCGCGCGTCTGGACGGTTTGTCCGGCGGGGTCGAGCAGTTCGAGTTTCGCCGTGTAGAGGTGCGGCGTTTCGGGCGTCCACCGGCGCACATCGGTCCAGCGGCTTTCGGCAAGCGTGACGCTGTCGGTCAGCGGGACGATGACGGCGGCCGTGCCGTTCGCGGTGCGCAATGGCGTGCCGTCGGCCAGATGCACCAGCGACACGCGGAGCGAGTATCCGTTCGCTTCGCCCGCCGTTTCGATGCGCATGCGCAGGGTTCCGTCCTGCTGGGCATCGAGCATCCAGTGGCGCAGGTGCACTTCGGGCACCACCTCCAACCACACCGGACGGTAGATGCCGCCGAACAGCCACCAGTCGGCCTTGCGTTCGGCCGCATTGACCGATTGGTCGGCTGAATGCTTGGCGACTTCGACTTGCAGCAGGTTGCGGCTGCCGAACCGCAGGAGCGGCGTGATGTCGTACCCGAAACGGTAGAACCCGCCCCGATGCGTTTCGCCTGCCGGGCGGCCGTTGACGAACACTTCGGTGTCGGTCATCACGCCGTCGAACCACAGCCGCACCCGTCGGCCGGCCCAGTTTTTCGGCACCTCGAACCGGTAGCGGTAGCTTCCCCGTTCGTCGCTCGGCGCGGCGCCTTTGTTTACGTACCAGCGGCCGTAGGTATAGTCGCCGAAGCCCTGCAACTCCCAGTTGCAGGGTACTTGGATTTTGCGCCATGCGCCGCTGTTCCGTCCGCCCGTGCAGCGGAATTCCCACGTTTTGGCGTCGTCGAGCCCCGTGCCCGACAGATAGATGCGTTCGGGGTGGGGCGCCTGCGCATGGGCCCCGCTGCCGGTTGCGGCCGACAGCAGCAGCGCAAGGCCGATTTTAAGGTTCCGGTGTTTCACTTTTCGCGTCGAAAACGGCATCCAGCGATGCCCCTTTATTGCAGTTTGTAGATTTCCGAGCCTGCCAGCAGGAAGCAGCCCGTGCCGTAATCCTCGAAATCGGGCATCGAATCGTAAGCCACCGGCTGGCCGTCTTTCGGCTCCTTGCCCGTGCCCTGCACGTAGCCCAAAAATCCGTTCGCGTGCACCGCTTCGGTCACGATCGCGTTCCACGCCTTGACCGTCGCAGGCAGATACTCCTTGCGGTCGAGGACGCCGTTGTTGATGCCCCACGCCATGCCGTACACGAACAAGGCCGTGCCCGTCGTCTCCTTGCCGCCGAAGTTCGATTCGTCGTGCAGGCTGACGTTCCAGAATCCGTCCTCGCGCTGGCAGGCTTTGGCCGCCTTGCACATCGCCTGCAAATCGGCGACGTAGGCCGCCCGGTGCGGCGCGTCGGCGGGCAGCTCTTGCAGCACGCGCACCAAAGCCGCCACGACCCAGCCGTTGCCGCGCGACCAGTAGCAGTTCCGGCCGTTCGGCTCCTTGTAGGGCGGCACGAAATCCTTGTCGCGCCACCATAGTCCCTCTTTCGGGTTGTAGAGCCCTCCGGCCAGCGTGTTGCGCGTCCATGCGTACATTTGCCATGCCTTTTCGGCGTAGCGCGGGTCGTTCTTCAGTTTTCCTAATTTTACCAATACGGGCATGCCCATTTGGATTGCGTCGATCCACGTCCAGTCGTCGACTTGCGGCGTGTTGACCAGCATGTTCATGCAGGCGAGGGTCTTCGTCAGCCGGTGCGGCTCGGGCGCCAACTCGTACAGGTCGATGTAGGTCTGCCCGCAGCAGTAGTTGTCGGCATTGCGCGTCGGGGTGTTGTCCTTGCGCATGCCCCAGCGGTGGAAATCGGCCCATGCACAGGCATAGTCGTAGTAGCGGTTCTCGGGATAGATCGAGTAGAGGGCCATCAGCCCTTCATAGTAGACGGCGCGCGTCCAGATGTTCGATTCGTACGATTTCTTGCGCGACCAGTAGGGCATGTCGGCCGTCGGGTCGGCATATTTCTTCATGAAATAGTCGTTTACGCGGCGCATCGCGGCGAGGGTTTCACTTTGCGGCGGAATCGGTTGCGCCTGCGCGCCCGTCGTCGCGGCGGATGCCAGCACGAGCAGGGAAAGAAGCAGTTTTTTCATCTCGGTTATTTGTTTTCGTTTTCGTCGTAAGGTTTATTGTCGGCCGGTTCGAGCCTGCGCATCGGTTGCAGCGCCACCGGCCCTGTCAGTCCGGCCGGTTCCAGTTGCCAGCCGTCGGTTTTCAGCAGGCGGCCGTCCTTGCTGCTGACCACGTTGGCATCCTTGAAGATGCGCCACTCCACGCCGCGGCGGTCGAAATCGGCGATGAGGTTGGCCGGCAGGTTCGTCACTTCGATTTCGATGCGGTTGTCGCCCGCCGCGAGCAGGGGCGTAATATCCAGCTCGAACGGTACCGACCACGCCGTGCCCGCGTCGCGTCCGTTGACCCGCACGCGGGCCGATTCGCAGACCGTGCCCAGTTGCAGCCGCCATGCGTCGGCCGTTGCAGGCGATTCGACCCGGAACGTGCCCGTGTAACGGCCCGTGCCGCACAGCCGCGTCAAATCGGCGAGGGCCCGTTCCGTTTCGGGCGTGCGGCCGTTGCGGATGGCCGTCAGCGGCAGTTTTTCGTCATCCGCCATGCGGATTGCCTTGTCCGGCGTGTCGTCTATGGGTTGGAGCATCGTCCACGAATGCGGTTCGACGATAGTGAACTGCTGTTCCACCACCGGCAGCGATTGCGGAAAGTCGATGTGCCAGTCCGTCCCTGCGACGGGCGTGCCGTGCGGTTCGTAGTAGTCCCAGTCGGGCAGCGTGCCGTCGGCTTGTTCCGTCGTCTCGATGAGCAGCGATTGGCCGGGTTGCAGTTGCAGGTAGACCTGCGTTCCGGCGGCACTCCGGCGGCTTCGCGCCTTTGCGCGGCGGCCGGTCAGCGGATTCGTCAGAACGACGTCCGCAGCGGCCGTGCCCAATTCGACCCAGCCGTCGATAGCCGCGCCGTTCAGCAACGACACGAAATAGCGTTTGCCCATCGCATCGGCGCGCCGCACCAGCTGGCAGCCTCGGTCTTTCAGCGGTTCGCGGACGGCGCCCGTTTCGGCGAGCAGCTCCTCCAACCGGCTGCCCGTCAGCAGCCGCCCCTTGCCGAAGCGGTGGGAGGCCGTCGCCGCGAAATCGGCCGCCGGCAGTCGGCGCGTCAGCCGGCGCAGGGCTTTGCGCCGTTTTTCGAGTTTGCCGTAGCCCGGCACGTCGTCGGGATAGGAGCCGAGAAAGACGACCGTCGCCCCCTCGCGGGCCAGCGACAGCGCTTTGTCGAGCGTCCCGGCCGGAATCAACCGGCAATGGGGCAGGACGAGCGCCTTGTAGCGTGCGCCGCCTTCGGTGACGATGAGCCCGTTTTCCGTGCGGGCACCGGCCAGATAGCGGTCCGACAGGTAATCGGCATCGTAGCCGCTGCGCACCAGCGTGTTCATCGTCCGTTTCAGTTCGGGCATCGTCCGGCTCATCTTGTGGATGTCGAACAGCAACAGGTTGCTGCCCCGCTGCGCGTTGGCGATGTCCTCCATCGGGATGTAAAGCAACACGTCGTTGTCGGGTTCGCCCGCTTGCAGGAATTCCTGACAACGGGCCACGTAGTCGAACAGCTCTCCGGCATCGCGCCACAGCGGAGCCGTAGGCGACAGGTTGATCGAGGCGTAGAAGAGCCAGCCGGGGAACGAAACCCCTTGCGGCGAGTAGGGAGCCCCGTGGAAATAGACATGGTTGACGCCCGATGCCAGTATCTGGTCGATTTCGGGTTTGCAGGCGGCCAGCGAGGTGCGGAAATGTTCGGTGAGCCACGTCAGCGTTTCGCACGACGTGAGCCGTTTGCCCGTGACATGGGCGGCCGACGAGGCGAATTTCAGCACCGCAGGGTCGGCGTCGCTGGGTTTGGCGTCGGGGTCGCGGCGCAGGCCCGGCAAGGCGAACTCCGTGTGCCCGAACGATTCGCATTCGGGGATGTCCACCGCCGCATAGAAATCGAAGATGTTTCCGGGCGAGCCGTGCGCCTGATTGCGGACGCGGCTGCCGTGTCCGTGCGCCCAGTCGGCCCACACGGTCGTGAAGTTGCGCAGGAGCAGGTCGGCCAGCGTCTGCCGGTAGTCGCGCACGATGCGTGCCGAAAGGTCGTCGGCACCTTCGGCCGCGAATTCGGGCAGGTAGTCCTGCAACCGGTAGCCGTGCATGCGCTCGAACTCCGCGAGCAGGGTCGTGTCCCAGCTCGCGCCGTAGACCTCGAACGAATCGTTGAAAAAGCTGTCGGGCCATGCCGCGCCCGTCGCGGCGAACGCTTCGTCGAAATGCGCCAGATAGCGTTCCACCGCCGCTCGGTTGTAGTGGTTCAGCACATAGCCCTCGCCGCCCGGCGCGGCACGCTTGACTTTCTGGAACGTGCGGCCCGCATAGAGCGCATAGAGCGTCCACTCGCCGGACGGGGCTTGCCAGTCGAGCCGTCCTGCGGCATCGACCCGCGCCGTCAGGTCGAGCCGCCGCCCCTTGTCGCTCACGGCCTGCAACGCTTCGAGCGTCGCCACGGCGCGCTGCTTTTCATCGGACGGGCGCAAGGCCGTTTCCAACCGTTCGCCCCCTCGCAGCGTATATTTTTCGAGGATGTATTTCTGGGCGCTGTCGCCGGTCGTGACCCACGGCCCGCCGAACGGCCAGCCCGTGCAGTTGCTCATGTCGACCTGCACGCCCAGCTCCGCTCCGCGTTCGACGGTGTAGCGGTAGGCCTCCATCCACGCGGGCGACAGATACGGCAAATCGTTGGCTTCGTTCCCCTTGACGCCGTAAATCGGCGTGATTTCGACTCCGCCGATCCCCTTGCGGGCGAACTCCGTGAGGTTGTAGTCCAGCCCCTCGCGGTCGACGGCGCTGCCCGGCCACCACCAGCGGACGTAGGGCTTGTGTTCGGGACGCGGGTCGCACTCCGCCCGTTGCAACGTGACGGCCATCAGCCCGATGACCACATCGTTCGACAGCGTTTCCAGTTCCAGCCGGTCGAGTTCGCGCGTCGGGTCGAGCGGCATATCCAGCAGCAAGCCCGCTCCGCCGTCTATCGCACGGCCGTAAACGCCCTCGATGCCGAGTTCGTCTCCCAGTTGTCGGCTGATGCGCCCCGTCGCGAAATGGATGCGGTAGGGCGGTACGCTGCCCGCTTCGGGCCGGAACGCCCCGTCGTCGTAGTAAATATCCTGCTCGACAGGCACCCACGTTGTGGGATTGACCAGTTCGAGCGTCTGTTCCGTGCCGTCCGCATAGCGGACGCGGACGATGCCGTTGGCCATGCCGTACTGCATGTGGTTCGTCGAACCGGCCAGCATCAGGTAGGCGTGCGTCGCCCGCCCGTGCAGCGGGATTGCGGCCGTGTCGGGATAGTTGTCCCACAGCGAGGTGTAGCGGATGTTCGCCCCCGTGCGCGGCGTGCGGAACGGGATGCCGAGCGATGTCCGCAACACGCTGTCGCCGCCCGCCAGTGCCCGCAGGCCGCTGTCGTCGATTTCGGCCGTCTGCGTCGGGTGGCACCATTCGCCGATGCCCTGCGCGGGCAGTTGCAGCGTCGTGTAGGGCGGGCGCGGCGACAGGTAACGGTTTTTGAAAATATCGGTTACCGAGGCATTGTAAGTCATCGCGACGGGTTCGCACTTCTCGGGACGGATGTCGTCGAATCCTGCCGCCGGTACCGGTTTTTCGGGGCGGGGCAGTTCTTCGGGCCGCCACCAGCGCAGCCCGTCGGCCGCCACCTCGCGGAAACGGGTGTATCCCACCCGCTTTTCGGCTCCCGTCGGACGGGCTACGGCGGGGGTACCCCATACGATTTCGACGGTCGCCTGCGGGTCGGTGTCGGTTTCGACGGCGATGACCGCCCGTTCGACGGAGGGCTCGACCGTGCTCCAGCGTGCCGTGCGGCCGTTGACCGTCACCCGTTCGACCGCTCCGCGTGCCGGCACTTCCAACCGGACGGCGAGCGGTGCGGCGAACCGCTGTTCGATGCGGTATTCGTCGCGTTTCCCGTCGCGGCGGAACGTGTAGGCGAGGTCGCGCATCGAAATTTCGGCTTCGTTCCACGCGGCGGGGAATCCGGGCCGCAGCGTCAGCCGCCCGTGCAGCGCATCGGGACGGATGCCGTAAAGCCCCTCGACCAGCGCACGGCTCCACACGCCGATCGGGTCGCCGAAGTCGCGGTAACACTCGCCCCGCGCCGCGTCGTAATGGCTGATTTGCCCGAAGTTGAGCGGCGAAGCGCCCATGTACATGTTGTCCAGTGCCGTGCTTTTCATCAGCCGGAACGCCTCCTCCGGCCGTCCGGCCTGCCAGTAGGCCAGCGCCGTGTGCATCGTTTCGGCAATGGCCACGTTGTTGATGCTCCACGAATAGGGTTTCCAGTCGGTGGTCGAGACGACGGCATAGTCGCCCTGCAACCCTTCGGCCGTGACGGCGATATGCGGGATTTCGGTGTCGACGTAGCGGGTCGCCGCATAGGCTTGGAACGGGTCGGCCGTCTCCGAGTCGATTGCGTGGTAAATCGTCCACACCGCCGCGTCGGGGTGCAGCCGCCGGTGCCCCATGAAGTCGCGGTACTCGGCCCAGTGGCCGCGGCCGTTCATCCACAGCACTCGGTTCATCGCCGCCAAAATGGCTTCGGCCTCCGCACGGTAGGGCGCGGGGTCGAGCCCCAGCAGCTCGGCGATTTCGGCCGCCTTGCGGTTCGCATAATAGTTATAGGCCGACGAGTGCGTCACGGCACCGGCCGTGTAGTAGAGCGCATCGCTGGCCCAGATGCAGCAATAGGCGTCGTAGAGGTGGTCGCCGTCGGGGTCGAAGTTGCGTTTTTCCCACGCCAAGTGCCGTTCGATGACTGGGAATATCCGGCGGGCGTACTCCTTGTCGCCCGTCCACGCCAAATGGCGCAGCAGTTCGTCGATGTAGCACAAGTTCATGTCGTAGTGCGACATCTCGTCCCGTTTGCCCGGACGGCGCGTGAGGTAGCCGTCGCTGTACATCGGCGTGCCCCAGCGTTTTTCGGCCCGCGCGAGGTTGAGGGTCGTGTCCTGACGCGGATGGGCATATACGGGCGGCCTGTCCGTAATCTGGTTGGCCGCATAGGTGTCGAAATGTTTGCGCGCCCGGTCGTGCCAACCCAGCGCGTCGCCTGCATAGGCTCCGCGCCAGCCGCTGTACGGCGTGCGCCAGCCGACCGCTCCGTGCAGCCACGCTTCGCCGCTCCAAATGCCGTCGGCCGCCAGCGCCAGCGCTTCGCCGACCGGCGTGATGTAGGGGTCGGGCGTGCGGATGCGGAGCGACTGCGCCAGTTCGGCGCGTTGCGCTTCGGCTTCGGCGAACCGCGCCGCCAACGCTTCGGGCGTCGAGCAGTCCGCCTGCGTCGCATCGGGATAAACGGCCATGTAGCGCACCTCGTGCGGGGCGAGCGTGAGCGTGGCTTCCAGCGACGGCCGGTCGGTCACCGCGATGCGGTCGGTGGGCATTGTGAGCCGCAGCACGCCCCGTTGTTTGGCTCCGTATTCCACCGCCACGCGGTTGCCGTCGATGCGGTAGACGTTGCCTTTGCAGTATTCGGGTTTGAAATCGAAACAGTCGGGCTTGTCCACGCCCAAATCGCCTTCGCGGTAGAATTTCTTGTCCGCCACGCCGCCGAACGCGATCCCGATGCGTTCGGGCCGGTCGCCGGTGTTCTCGATGCGCCACAGGGCGGCGTCTTCCGACCGCAGCACCTGCGCCTCGATGACCAGCCGGTCGTCGAGCCGGTAGCGCATGCGGCCCGCTTCGTAGCGGGCCGTGCAGTGGCCGCAGCCGGTGTCGAACCGCAGGTTGCCGCCCATGCGGGGCAGGTACAGCCCGAATTCGGGCCGGTCGCTGCACTCCATGCGGAATCCGGTGTGGGCGCCGTAGAGCGCGCGGTTGAATTTGCGTGTGCCGTCGACGATTTCGACGCCGTTGCCGGCCGGCCGGTAGCGCAGCGTGCGCGGCGCCTCGTCCGGCAGGTTCCACGAATAGTCCTCGTTGACGGCCGCCGGTTTGACGCTTTGGGCGACGGACGGCACACCGGCTGCGGCCAGCCCTGCCCACAGAAGAATCGAGCGTTTCATCGTCCGAAATGTCATGGCATCGGTTTCAGGCCTTCCCAACGGACTTCCCACGTGCCGTCTTTCGGGAATCCCGGATTGGCGGTTTCACACCCGTCCCACCCGGCGCACATCAGCGCGACGGCCGTGAGCAGTCCGCCGTTGCCGGGCAGGTAGCAGCGCAGACGGGCGTCTTGGTAATTGTGGCCGTTGGGCAGATAGGTATTCGTGCGTTTTTGCATCAGCAGGGCATCGACCGCTTTTCGGGGTTCGCCCATGCGCGCGGCGTTCATGGCGGTCATCGGATAGTCCCAGCCCCATGTCTTGTCCCAGTTCCAGTAGGCGTAGATCCAGTCGAACGTTTCGTGCATGGTCGGTTCCTGCACGAGGGGCGATGCGGGCAGAATCCCGACGGCTCCCAACACGGCCATGTGGTCCGATGTGAAACGGACGTCCGTGTAGGTCTCCGGCGCCGTTTCGGCGGCGAGGTAGAGCCCGTCCTTTTCGGCCAGCGGCGAGAGTTTTTCGATAATCGCATCCCATTCCGCGTTGCGCGGCTGGCCCACCCGTTCGCGCCATTGCTGGGCGACGGAGAGCGCGAAGTGCCAGTACGACAACTCGAACGGCGGATTGACCGTTTCGGCGGCCCGCAGGGTTTCCTGCGCCGGAATGATGCCTTTGAGGACATAGCGGTCGTTCATTTCGTCGTAGGTCGCGAACGAGGCCATGAATTTCGCCGTTTCCTGCACGAGGCCGTAGTATTTTCGCAGGAACGCTTCGGAGGGGTTCGCGCGGTAGACGAGTTCTGCCAAATAAATCAGGTGCGGCTGTTGCCAGATGAGGAACGAACCCACTTTCGAGGGGGCTTCCGTCCCCGACGGGTCGGTCATCTTCATCCAGCGGATGCCGTCGAATCCCTGCCGTTCGGCGATTTCGCGGGCTGCGGGTTCGACCGTCGCGTACCATTCGAGCGCACGGGCGAGGAGCTGCTCGCGTCCCCACAGGGCGAACTGCGCTTCGTGCCACCAGATCATCTCCAAGTGGAATTTGCCGAACCACGAGTTGTAGGTCAGTCCCGTTTCCTGCGGCGGGTAACTTCCGGCGCATTGGACGCCCAGCAGGTATTGCGACAGCACGACACGGCGTTCCAGTTCCTGTGCCCGCGGGTCGGTGCATTCGCTGAAATCGACGGCCGCGCCCTCTTGCCAGTAGCTTTGCCAATAGGCGCTCGCCGCCGCCAGCGTGGTGTCGAATGTCGGCAGGGGCGTCGTGGGCGCTTCGGGCAGGAATTCCGCCCGCACCGTGTAGTGGTCGGCCTTCGGGGTCAGCACGAACTTGTTGCGGCCGGCCTTGCGGAGTTCGGCTCCCGCGAAATCCAGCACGACGTAGTAGACCGTTTCGTCCAGCGTGCGGCGGATCACGGCGTGCGTCTTGTCCTGTTCCACGATGTCCGAACGGTGCCACCACTCTTTGGCCCAGTCGCAGGCATCGTCGCAGTGTCCGCCCGTAGGGTAGGGAAAGCGAATCACGACCGGCAGCCCCGCAGCCGTGCGGATGTCGGCGGCCACCATGTCCTCGTCGGGGTGGCAGACGGTCGTCACGGCGACTGCTTCGCCGCGCGCCGTGAAACGCGATTCGATGCGGCCGTTCCACAGGTCGAGCCGTTGGTGGATGTCGTCGATCTCCTCGGGCGACACGCCGTCGAACCCGATGACCCCCAGATGCAGCCGGTGCGGATTGACCCGGAACCAGTTGGCGGCATCGCGTCTGCGGCCGGGTTCCTTGAACTCCACGGAGTAGGGTTCCGTGCGGCCGCGTCCGAAATCGTAATCGCGCAGGGTTTCGCGGTGGACGAAGTAGCGGAAATTCGGGAAACTGTGCCAGCCCCATTGGCTTTGCGTGCCGAGGGGCACGCCGTTGCGGTATCGTTCGGGGAAGGTCTGCAATCCCGTCGCATCGACCGTAAAGGCGAATCCTCCGTTGCCTACCGTGAGCGAGGCCAGCGTATCGAGCCGTTCGATGACCGGATTGTTTCGTCCGACGAGCGATTTGCGGTCGATCGGGGCTTGCACTTGCGTGCATGCTGCGAACAGCAGCCCTGCAACCGTGCAAATCAGAAATTTCTTCATGGCGAATCGTATTATCGTGGTGTTTCCGATTGGTAAATATAGCCTTTTTTTCGCAAAAACCGGCAAAATCGGACCGGAAAACGGGGCGATAAAAAAGGAAGACCCGCACGTTCGCGGGTCTTCTTCCGGTTAACGGATTGCTTCGCAGCGCATTCCGGTTTCGGGGGTCAGAGGTTGAACGCCTCTTTGAGTTCGTTCATCTGGGCGGCGGACATGCCCTCCGGCACGAACCCCATGTTGCGGGCGGCGATGTAGATGAGGGCCGATTTCGACAGCACGTCCACTTGGTCGAACGCCTCCATGATGTCGGGCCCGACGGCGCACACGCCGTGTTTCTCCCACATCACCACGTCGTACTCACGCAACTGCTCGACGGTCGCATCGGCCAGTTCGACCGACGACGGCAATTTGTAGGGGACGATGCCCAGCCCTTTCGGGCAGAATGCCCGCGTTTCGGGAATCATGCTCCACAGCAGGTTCGTCAGCACGTCCTTTTTCAGGAATTCGGGGTGGTGGGTCATGGCGACCAGCTCGATGGGGTGCGTGTGGATAGCGGCCTTGTAGCCGTTGCCCGACGCAATCATCTGGTTGTGCATCGAGAGGTGCGAGGCCAATTCCGAAGTGGGTTTCACCGCTTGGTCGGCGATGATTTCGTAGTGGGCGCAGTCGTCGCAGATGCGGATGACCGAACCGTTCTCCATCGGCCGGCGGGCCAAGTCGCGCATGCGGCGGTTCGTGCCCTTGCAGAAGAAGTAGCCCCCTTTCAGCGCGGGCAACGTCGTGCCGATAGGGTAGCGTCCGCTGATAGGAGCCATAGAGCGGATTTCGTCGTCGGCATACTCCGTGACGTTGATCGTGATGTTGCCGCCGTTGCGTTCGGCCCAGCCGCGCTGCCAGAGATAGCCTGCGACTTCGGCCACCTTGTCGATTTCGGCTTTCAGCGCCGGTCGGTTTTCGAGTATCGAGCTCATATTTTTTCTATTTTTCAATTTAACCGATAAGTTGCGGCAGGAACGACGATACGATGAGTACGACGATGCCTGCGACGAGTACGGCGATTGTCTTGCGCGAGCAGCCTTTCCACTCTTTGAGGAGGATGCCCCACACGTTCGAGAAGACGACGTTCAGCGCCATGAGGATGCAGAATGCGAAGGTCATCAGCACGGGCGAGTCGGTCAAAAATCCCTTGCCCAGCGCCAGCCCGAAGAACTGCGAGTACCACAACGCTCCGGCAATCAGGCAGAACAGCAGGTTGTTGCCCCATACCGGGCCTTGCCGGTAGTCGCTCCACGTCCGGTTGCGGGTGTTCTGCGCGAAGCAGTAAACCGCATTGGTGAGGAATCCGCCGAACGTCACGAGCAGCGTCGCGGGCAGCGACCGGAACATCGGGTCGACCCCCTCGAAAAAGAGGTGCTCGCCTTTGGCCAGTCCGATGTTGAAGCAGGCGCTCATGAATCCGGCCAGCAGTGCCACGAGGATGCCTTTCGGGAAGTTGAAGTCCTTGACGGCGGCGCGTTTCTCCTCCTCGCTCAACGACGCGGATTTCATGCTGCCCGCTACGCCGATGACCGCGATGCCGACGAGCGTCACGGCCACGCCGATGAGTACCGAAGCCGTCAGGTCGGCCGCATGGCCCGTGAATACCGGTGCCAGAATGGTTCCCAGTCCGGCGCAGGTGCCCAGCGCAATCGACTGCCCGAGGGCGACGCCCAAATAGCGCATCGACAGCCCGAACGTCAGTCCGCCGACGCCCCACAGCACGCCGTAGAGCACGGTCATGCCCGCCGCCGCGGGGTCTGCGGAAAAGAGTTCCCACAGCGTGTGCCCTTCCGGCACGGCCAGCATCGCCCCGATGAGGGGCAGCACCAGCCATGCGAACAATCCTTGCACGATCCAGTACGATTCCCAGCTCCACTGCCGGATTTTGTTGATCGGCACGTAACAGCTCGACTGGCAGAATGCCCCGACGGCGATAATCAGTAGTCCGATAGCGATTTCCATGCGTTTAGCTGCGTTTCGAGGTTACTTCGGCTTCGTATCGCTGCACTTCGGCGATGTACTCTTCGCCGACGGGCACGCCGTTGCGCAGGCAGAACATGTCCCACACGGCGCCGAACGGCAGCGACTTGCACTCTTCGAGCAGGGCCAGCCGCTCGAATCCCTTGCCGGCGGCTTCGTATTCGCGCAGGGTTTTGAGCGGTTCCAGCAGGGCCAGCAGCATGCACTTCTGCGTGGCGCGCGAGCCGATGACATAGGCGCCGATGCGGTTGATCGAAGCGTCGAAGTAGTCCAGCCCGATGTGCACCTTGTCGAGGGCGTCGCAGCGGACGATTTCCTTGCAGAGTTCGAGCGTTTCGTCGTTCATGATCGTCACGTGGTCGGAGTCCCAGCGCACGGGGCGCGATACGTGCAGCATCACTTCGGGGGTGTAGAGCAGCAGCGACGAAATTTTGTCGGCCACGATTTCCGTCGGGTGGAAGTGTCCCGTGTCGAGGGTCACCATTTTGCCGCGGCTGGCGCCGTAACCGATGTAAAAGTCGTTCGAGCCGACAGTGTAGCTTTCGAGGCCGATGCCGAATACCTTCGATTCGATGCAGTCCTTCATGTGGTTGTATTTCGTGGCGAAAATTTCGTCGAGCGAGTTCTTCAGCAGCTCGCGGTAGTACATGCGGTTGACCGTCAGGTCTTTCGAGCCGTCGTGCACCCATACGTTCATGATGCACGGGTCGCCCTGCGCCTTGCCCATCGCTTCGGCTACCGCACGGCAGCGCTTCGTGTGCTCGATCCAGAAATTGCGGATTGCGGGGTCGGGGTTCGAGAGGGTGAGGTTGCCCGACTTGGGGTGCGAGAACGACGTGGAGTTGAAGTCGAGCTTCATGCCGTGCTCTTTCGCCCAGTCGATCCAGCCCGCGAAGTGACGCGGCTCCACTTGGTCGCGGTCGACGGTTTCGTCGCCGAATTCGCCGTAGATTTCGTGCAGGTTCAGCCGGTGCGAACCCGGAATGTAGCTCTTGGCTTTCAGGATGTCGGCCCGCAGTTCGTCGATGTTGCGCGCTTTGCCCGGGTGGTTGCCGGTGGTCTGGATGCCGCCCGACAGTTCGCCGCCCAGCCGCTCGAATCCCGTCACGTCGTCCGCCTGCCAGCAGTGGAGCGAGAGTTGGATTTTCTGCAAGGCGTCGAGCGCCTTGTCCGTGTCGACGCCGATAGCGGCGTAGCGTTCTTTGGCGATTTCATACGCCTTTTCAATCAAGGTCTGTTTCATCGGTAATCGTTTTATTCGGTTGATTTTTTGTCGGTTTTTCTGTGTTTGCACCGTGTGCGCCGCCGGTCATCGGTTGTGGGTTACGGCGCGGAATTTCCGGTACATTTCCTCCCAGCGGGCAGAGTCTTCGGGTTCGTAGCGGCGCGTTTCGACCGAGGCGGCCGTCATGCGGCGCATCTCTTGGAGCGTTCCGGCCAGCCCCAGCGCTTTGGCCTGCACCATGATGTTGCCGATAGCCGTTGCCTCCGAAGGCCCCGCCACCACCGGCAGCCCCGTCGCCGAAGCGGTCATGCGGTTCAGCAGGTCGTTCTGCGCCCCGCCGCCGATGACGTGTAGCGTCCGCAGCTCGAACGGGGCCAGCCGGCGCAGGTTGTCCAGCACCTCGCGGTATTTGAGGGCCAGACTGTCGAAGATGCAGCGCATCACCGCCGCATCGTCGGCCGGTTCGGGCTGGTTCGTGTCGCGGCAGTAGGAGCGGATCGCGGCAACCATGTCGGTCGGGGCGGCGAACCGGGCGTCGTCGGGGTCGATGAACGCGGCGAACGGTTCGGCCTGCGCGGTCATTTCGACGATTTGCGGATAGGCGTACTCTGTTCCGGCGGCTTTCCACACGGCGCGGCACTGTTCCAGCAGCCACATGCCCGTGATGTTTTTCAGTACGCGGGTCGTGCCCTCGACACCGCCTTCATTGGTGAAATTCATCGCGAAACTTTCGTCCGTGATGATCGGTTCGCGGGTTTCGATGCCCATGAGCGACCACGTGCCCGACGACAGATAGGCGAAATGTTCGTCTTCGGCCGGCACCGCCGCTACGGCCGATGCCGTGTCGTGGCCTGCGACCGCCACGACCGGAACTTCTCCGAGCCCCGTCGCCGCGCGGATTTCGTCGCTCAACGTGCCGACCACATGGCCCGGCAGCACGATTTCGGGGAACGCCTCCGGCCGCACGCCCGCGACTTCGAGCAGGGCGGGGTCGATGCGCTTCGTGCGCGGGTTCATCAGTTGCGAGGTCGAAAGAATGGTGTATTCGCACACCATGTTGCCCGTGAGCAGGTACGACAGCGCATCGGGGATGAACAGGATCCGGTCGGCCGCTTCGAGGGCGGCGTTGCCCTCCCGACGGGCGGCGAAAAGCTGGTAGAGCGAATTGAAATTCAGAATTTGGATGCCCGTGCGCTCGTAAACCTCCCGACGCGGCATTCGCTCGAAAAAGGCTTCGGGTGCTCCGTCGGTGTAGGGGTCGCGATAGGCGCGGGGCTGGCCCAGCAGTTGCCCGTCGCTTCCGACGAAAACCATGTCCACGCCCCACGTGTCGATGCCGATCGAGTCGATGTGCACGCCCCGTGCCGCCGCGCGGCGCAGGCCTTCGAGAATATCCTCGAAAAGCGTGTGGATGTTCCAGCTGTAACGTCCGAAGATGCGGGTCAGCCGGTTCGGAAAACGGTTGAGTTCTTCGGTTCGGAGTTGTTTCCCGTCGAGCGTCGCCAAGATGACCCTGCCGCTCGTGGCGCCGAGGTCGATGGCTATGATATGCTTGGGTTCCATAAGATATGGGTGTTGCGGATTTTCAAAAGTAGCGATTTTTTCTTCGTGTTGCATGGCTGAAATGATTTTCCTGCTGTCCGTTTTGGTTTTATCGTTCGCCCAAGTAGTACGACGGTACGGGCGATTGCGGGTAGCCCTGACTGCGCTGGACGAGGTAGCTGCGATAGACGGGGTCTTGCAGCAGCGTCGTGCGGCGGTCCGTAGCCGGAATGCAGGTCGCATAGATTCGGATTTCGTCGCCGACGGCCGTGACGATCTCTTCGCGCCAGTCGCCTTCGATGTCGCCGATGAGCAGAATCGTGCCCTCGATGCCTTCGGTCAGCACCGTGTCGGGCCATTTGATGAGTTCATTCCCTCGGAGCGTTTCGCGCAGCAGGTCGCCGTCCCACCAAATCCAGTTGCGGCAGGGCGGTATGCGGGTCGATGCGATGGGTTCTCCTTGCGCGGTCAGCAGATAGCGGATGTCGCTGCCGCCCTTGCGGTCTTCCGAAGCGAAACATTCCAGTCCGGCGTGCGCCGGGTCGATGTCGGCGACCATGCCGTCGCCTACGTGGCGGGTGTCGCGGCCGATATTCCACAGTTGTCCGCCGGTCGCCGCATCCACGCAGCAGACGCCGCGTCCGTCTTCGTGGTGCACTTCGACGCAGAGCAGCACCTCCATGCCCGGACGCGTCGGGTCGATGTCGGTCAGGTAGGTTTTGTCGGGATGCCCCACGCCCGCCGACCACAACAGCGAACCGTTGTCGTCGAGCATGCAGGCTCCCAGCAGGATTTCGTCGCGGCCGTCGCCGTCGACGTCGCCCGCGACCATGTTGTGGGCACCCTGACTGCGGATGACGGGGTTTTCCTCGTCGCCGTCCCAGCGCCACAGTTTTCTTAATTTTCCGTTGTGGAGCTCCCAAGCGTCGACGAGCATGGCGCGATAGGTGCCGCGACATGCCAGAATAGCCGGTGTGCGGCCGTCGATATAGGCCATGCCGATTTGGTGACGGCTTTGGCGGTTGCGGTCGCCCAGCCGCCACGAGCGTTCGGGCCACGCCGCGCGGGCGATTTCCCTGCCCGTCGCGCCGTCGAGTACGACCAGATATTCGTGGCCGTTCTGTACGTGGTGGGCTTCGTCGCGCGTGCCGTCGGGGCAGATGCGCAGGGCCACTTCGGCCCGCCCGTCGCCGTCGAAGTCGTACACCGCATAGGGCGAATACCACACGCCCGGCTCGACCCCTTCGCCCAGCGAATAGCTCCACAACCGAACGCCGTCGCGCCGATAGGCCGCAATCGTGTAGACCGAATCGTAGTGCTGCCCCTGCACGCCCGGGTCGACGCCCGTCGCCGGTGTGCGGACTACGAAGTCCGGTTCGCCGTCGCCGTCCAAATCGCCGATGCCGAGTTTCCCGACATGGCCTTGCGTGCGGAACGAGACGTAGCGGGGGGCTTGCCGCAGGACGCGGAAGTCGGCTTTCGTCCATTCCGCCGCGTCGGCCGGCCGCTCTCCGACGGGCAGTGCGCAGTATTCGGCCGCTCCGCCGGCCGGATGCCGGTCGATGAAGTCGGTCGTTCGCGTCACGGGGCGTGCCGTCAGGCGTTTCGTTTGTCCGTTCGTCCGGCGGTAGACATGGAATCCCGTATCCTGCGGGTCGTCCGCCAGCAGACGCCAGTTGAGGTAGAGCCCTTGCCCGTCTTGCGACAGCCGGACGGTCAGACCGCGCCCCAAGCGTTCGCACACCCGCTCGGCGGCGTAACTCTCGACGGGCGGTTTGATTTCGTGGCTCGGTTTGAGTACTTCGTAGTTGTAGACCCGTTCGCGCGGGTCTTGTGCCGAAACACAGAGCACGGTCAGCAATGCGGCGGCCAGCCAATATCGTTTCATCGTCGTTTGCGGATTATTTGCCCAGTTCGATGCACCCCATGATGAACGGCCCCGTAGCTTTGGCGTCGTTGTCGCGGATGCGCTCGCCGATGTAGTACTCGAAACTGCCGTCGCGATAGGGGTTGCCGCCCAATCCGCCGACGGCGCAGCAGCGGGTCAGCGTCAGCGTGCCGTCGGAATTTTCGACCAGCAACCGTTTGCGCAGGCCGTCGAACGCCCGTTCGGCATAGCGGCGGTAGCGGGCGGCGAGATACCCGCGGTTGACCGCTTTGGCATAGGCATACATCAGTTGCGCCGTCACCGAGGCTTCGGGGTAGTTGCCTTCGCGTTCGGGGCAGTCGATGACCTGATACCAAAGGCCGTCGCGCTGGTACTTGGGCAGCGCGTCGGCCAGCCCCTGCACCAACGACACGACGAACGCCCGGTCGGGGTGGCCGGCCGGAATGAAATCCAAATCGTCGACCAGCGCCATGAACCACCAGCCGATGCTGCGGCCCCAGAAATTGGGCGAGTGGCCCGTTTCGGGGTCGGCCCAGCGCTGCGTGCGGCTTTCGTCCCACGCATGGTGGTAGAGTCCCGTCGCGGGGTCGTAGGTGTGCTTGTGGCAGAGTTTGATTTGCTTGACGGCCTCGTCTATCCATTCGGGTTTGCCGAATTCGGCGCCGTACTGCGCCATGAACGGCGAGGCCATGTACAGCCCGTCGAGCCACATCTGGTGCTGGTAGACGAGCTTGTGCCAGTAGCCGCCGTCGCAGGTGCGCGGGTGGCGTTTCAGTTGGCCGATAAGCACCTCCATTGCTTTGCGGTACTTCTCCTTGCCCGTCTCCCGATAACAGTCGAACAGCACCTTGCCCGAATTAATGAAATCGAGGTTGTAGGCCGCAAGGTCGTACAGGTGGATATTGCCCGTGTCGTCGACGAGGCGGTCGGCCCATTGCTCCACATAGTCGAAATAGATGCGGTCGCCCGTCGTGCGCCACATCCGCAGCATCGCGCAGCAGCCTACGCCTTGCGCATAGCCGAAAAAGAGCCGTTTGCCGTGGTCGAGCTGCCACGCTTCGGGAAAGCGCGCCCGCTCCGAATCGGCGAACCGGCGGGCGTAGGATTTTTCGGATTTCGGGGTCGCGGCGCCGGCCGCAGCCGGACAGGTCGCGACGAGCAGCAGTGCGACGATACGGATGAGCGTGCGTTTCATGGTTCGGTTTCGGTTGGTTCTTACAAATGTAGAAAAATTTTCGGAATAAACGAGCATTTTGCTACCTTTGCCGCGTAATTCAACAGAACAAATTTATGGCTTGCAATTTACTGAAAGGAAAGAAAGGATTGATTTTCGGTGCGCTCAACGAGCAGTCCATCGCGTGGAAAGTGGCGGAACGGGCCGTCGAGGAGGGTGCCGAAATCGTATTGACCAATACCGCCGTGTCCATTCGCATGGGCACGATTTCCCAACTGGCCGAGAAATGCCGTACGATCGTCGTGCCGGCCGATGCGACCAGCGTCGAGGACCTCGAAAACCTCATCGACCGCACGATGGAACACTTCGGCGGCAAGTTCGACTTCATGCTCCACTCGATCGGCATGTCGCCCAACGTCCGCAAGGGCCGCACCTACGACGATCTGGACTACGACTATTTGCAGAAGACGCTCGACATTTCGGCGATTTCGTTCCACAAGGCCATTCAGGTGGCCCGCCACAAGGATGCCATCAACGACTGGGGTTCTATCGTCGCACTGACCTACATCGCCGCCCAGCGCACGCTGTACGGTTACAACGACATGGCCGACGCCAAAGCCCTGTTGGAGTCTATCGCCCGCAGCTTCGGGTACATCTACGGCCGTGAGAAACACGTGCGCATCAATACCGTGTCGCAGTCGCCGACGCCGACCACGGCGGGCAACGGCGTCATGGGTTTGGGCGACCTGATGACTTTCGCCGACAGCATGTCGCCGCTCGGCAACGCCACGGCCGAAGATTGCGCGGACTACGTGCTGACGCTCTTTTCCGACCTGACGCGCAAGGTGACGATGCAGAACCTCTACCACGACGGCGGTTTCTCGTCGATGGGCATGTCGCGCCGCGCCATGAAGACCTACGAGAAGGGCATGCGCTTCGACGACGTGCACGAGAACCAGTATCCGTTCGGCAAGGATTAGGGCCGGTTCGCGATAGTTTTGCGTCCGGACGGGCGAGGGCGGATTTCTTGATGTTTCATTTCCGAATCTTAATTCTTATTTCTACCTTTGCCGCGCAATCGTTTCAATGCAGAGATGAAAGTACTGACAAGCGTCGAGGCGCTTCGCCGCGAGTTGGGCGGCGTGGAGCCGCAGGGCGTCGGTTTCGTGCCGACGATGGGTGCGCTCCATGCGGGCCACCGCTCGTTGGTCGAACGGGCCCGGGCGGAGAATGCCACCGTCGTGGTGAGCGTATTCGTCAACCCGACCCAGTTCAACGACAAGAACGACCTCAAACACTATCCCCGCACGCCGGAGGCCGATGCGCGGTTGCTCGAAGCGGCCGGTGCCGATTTGGTGCTGATGCCTTCGGTCGAGGAGATTTATCCCGAGGAGGATACCCGCGTGTTCGACTTCGGGCAGGTCGACAAGGTCATGGAGGGTGCCACGCGTCCCGGCCATTTCAACGGGGTCGCGCAGGTGGTCAGCCGCCTGTTCGACATCGTGCGGCCCGCCCGCGCGTACTTCGGCGAAAAGGATTTCCAGCAGATCGCCGTCATCAAGGCGATGGTGCGCCAGTTGGACCTGCCGGTCGAAATCGTCGAGTGCCCGATCGTCCGCGGCGAGGACGGATTGGCGCTTTCGTCGCGCAACGCCTTGCTCGATGCGCCGCACCGCGCCGCCGCACCGCATATCTATGCCGTGTTGCAGGCGGCCGTCGCGAAATCGCACGAGCTGGCTCCGGCCGAGTTGGAAAAGTGGGTCGTCGCCGAAGTGGAGCGCGACGAGCGGCTGAAAGTCATCTACTACCAGTCGGTCGACGCGCTGACGATGCAGCCGGTGGCCGATTGGGGCGATGCCGGGCGCATTCAGGGTTGCATCGCCGTGCAGGCGGGCGACATTCGTTTAATCGACAACATCCGTATCCGATAATGAAATTTCAGATCGAAGTCATCAAATCGAAAATCCATCGCGTGACGGTTACCGAAGCGAACCTCAATTACGTGGGGAGCATCACCATCGACGAGGCGCTCATGGAGGCGGCCAACATGATCGAGGGCGAGAAGGTGCAGATCATGGACATCGACAACGGCGAGCGTTTCGAGACCTATATCATCAAGGGGCCTCGCAACAGCGGGTGCATCTGTCTCAACGGGGCCGCCGCCCGCAAGGTGCAGGTGGGCGACGTGGTCATCATCGCGTCGTATGCGTCGATGGATTTCGAGGACGCCAAGCAGTTCCGGCCGTGGGTCATCTTCCCCGATACGGCGACCAACCGGCTGGTCGCGCAGTAGCGCCGCGATAGCGGGTTGCGGCACGGCAACGAGAATATGGAGCGACGCCTTGTGCGCCGCTTTTTTTGTGGCCGCGTCGGGCGGGCGGTTCTCCGCGCTGTGTCCGCAAAAACGTCCGATGAGGAATCGTGCGCCCCGAATCGAAAAAATCCTCGAAAAAAGAGATTTTTTTATTGAAAATCGTTATATTTGCCGCAGGTAAGAAATTTTTAGAAGAAGAAAATGGACACTTTTCTGGCGGTCGTCGCGTGCCTGTTGGCCGTGCTCGGCATCATCGGGGCCGTCGTGCCCGCGTTGCCCGGACCGTTGCTCGGATACGGCGGATTGCTTTGCATGGCGGCCGCGTCCTATACGCAGGTCGGGGCCCAGACGCTTTGGATTTGGGGTGCCGTCACCGCTGTCGTCACTGCCGCCGACTATTTCCTGCCCGGGTGGATGGCCAAACGCTTCGGCGGTTCGCGCGCCGGCGTCGTCGGCGCTACGGTGGGGGCCGTCGCGGGGATTTTCGTCTTTCCGCCCGTCGGCATTCTGCTGGGTCCGTTCTTGGGGGCCGTCATCGGCGAACTGCTTCATGACAGCAGCGATACGGCCCGCGCCCTGCAAGTGGGTATCGGTTCGTTTCTCGCTTTTCTCGTCGGCACGGGCTTGAAATTGTGCGTCACCATCGGACTGGCCATCGTCATCGTCCGCCAGCTTTTCATTTGATTCCGAAACAAATTCATCAACAACCATAAAAAACGCATGAAGAAACTCCTGTTTTTGGCGGTAGTCGTCGCAGCGATGCTTACCGCAGCTTGTAGCAAGTACAAGTACGAGCGCGTTCCGGGCGACCCGCTCAAAACCCGTATCTACACGTTGGACAACGGGTTGAAGGTTTACATGAGCGTCAGCAAGGAGAAGCCGCGCATCCAGACCTACATCGCCGTGAAGGTGGGCGGCAAGAACGACCCCCACGAGACGACCGGTCTGGCCCACTACTTCGAGCACCTGATGTTCAAGGGCACCGAGCAGTTCGGTACGTCGGATTACGCCGCCGAGAAACCGCTGCTCGACGAAATCGAGCAGTTGTTCGAGACCTATCGCGCGACGACCGACGCGGCCGGGCGCACGGCTATCTACCGCCGCATCGACTCGATCAGCTACGAGGCGTCGAAAATCGCCATTCCGAACGAATACGACAAACTCATGGCCGCTATCGGCGCCAACGGCACGAACGCCTACACGTCGCAGGACATGACGGTCTACGTCGAGGACATCCCCTCGAACCAGATCGACAACTGGGCCCGCATTCAGGCCGACCGCTTCCAGCATCCGGTCATCCGCGGTTTCCACACCGAGTTGGAGACGATTTACGAGGAAAAGAACATGTCCCTCACCCGCGACAGCCGCAAGGTGTGGGAGACGTTGGACGCCGCGCTGTTCCCGCACCACCCCTACGGCACGCAGACCGTGCTGGGTACGCAGGAGCACCTGAAAAATCCGTCGATTACCAACGTCAAGAATTACCACAAGACCTACTACGTGCCCAATAACATGGCCGTTTGCGTTGCGGGCGACTTCGACCCCGACGAGATGATCGCCACGATCGACAAGTACTTCGGCGTCATGGAGCCCAACCCGAACCTCCCGGAATTGGCGTTCGAGCCCGAAGCGCCCATTACCGCGCCGGTCGTCAAGGAGGTCTACGGCCTCGAAGCCGCCAACGTGACGCTGGGCTGGCGTCTGCCGGGCGAAACGGCCGACCGCAAGGCATTGGCCGGCAAGGTGGCCGGTCAGATTCTCTACAACGGGCAGGCCGGTCTGATCGACCTCGACCTGAACCAGTTGCAGAAGACGTTGAGCAGCTACGGCTACTACTCGGGACAGCCCGATTACAGTACGTTCTTCGTGGCCGGCCGTCCGAAACAGGGCCAGAGCCTCGACGAGGTGCGCGACCTGCTGCTGGGCGAGGTGGCCAAACTGCGCAGCGGCGATTTCGACGAGGCGCTGCTCGAAGCCGTCATCAACGACTTCAAAATGTCCGAGATGCAGTCTATGGAGAACGACCCCGCCGACCTCTATGTCAATGCGTTCATCTACGGCATCGACTGGGCCGATCAGGTGCACTTCGTCGAGGAGATTTCCAAAATCACCAAGCAGGACGTCGTCGACTGGGCCAACGAGTATCTCGGCCCCGAGAGCTACGCCGTCGTCTACAAACGCGAGGGCGAGGACAAGAGCGTGCAGAAAATTTCCGCACCCAAAATCACGCCTATCGTGACGAACCGCGACCAAGAGAGCGCTTTCCTCGCCGAAATCAAGGCGACGGAGGTGAAGCCTATCGACCCCGTTTACGTCGATTATGACAAGGATATGGCGAAATTCCCGGTGAAACCGGGTGTCGACGTGCTCTACAAGCAGAACGAAACCAACGATATTTTCAGGCTCTCCTACGTGTTCAATACCGGCTCGGAAAACGACCCAGCCTTGAGTCTGGCATTCAACTACGTGAGCTATCTCGGCACCGACGCCAAGACCGCCGAAGAGATTGCCAAAGAACTCTACCGCATCGGCTGCTCGTTCTTCACGAGCACCGGAGCCACCCAGTCGTCGATTACCCTTTCGGGTCTCTCCGAGAACATGGGCAAGGCGATGGAGATCGTCGATGCGCTGTTGCTCAACGCCGTGCCCGACGAGGCCATCCTCGCCAACCTGAAAAGCGACATGCTGAAAAGCCGTGCCGATGCGAAACTCAATCAGGCCCGCTGCTTCAGCGCCCTGCGCAACTATCTTTTGTTCGGCGGCGATTACATGAAGAAAATCACGCTGTCCAACAAGGAGTTGTCCGCACTGACTTCCGGCGAGTTGCTCGGCAAGGTCAAGGCGCTCTACGGCAAGGCCCACGAAGTGCTCTACTACGGCCCGCAGTCCGAAGCCGAGCTGAAAAAGACCCTTGCCGAGCATCACCAGACGGCCGACGAACTCGAACCGCTGGACAAGCAGTTCGTGGATTTGCGCCGTACGGACAAGAGCGAGGTCGTTTTGGCGCAGTACGATGCCAAACAGCTCTACTACGTGCAGTACTCCAATCGCGGCGAGAAGTTCGACGAGGCCAATTCGCCGGCTCTTACGCTCTATAACGAGTACTTCGGCGGCGGCATGAATTCGGTCGTGTTCCAAGAGATGCGCGAGGCGCGCGGTCTGGCTTATTCGGCATGGACGTCGTTGTTCGATCCGAGCCATGCCGGCGGTTTCTACGGTTACCAAGCCTTCATCGCCACGCAGAACGACAAGATGCGGCAGGCTATCGAGGCGTTCGACGAAATCATCAACAACATGCCCGAATCCGAAGCGGCGTTCGTCATCGCCAAAGAGGGTATTCTGGCCCGTCTGCGCACCGAACGCACGACCAAATCCGACGTGCTGTGGAGTTACATCAACTTGCGCGACATGGGGCTGACCGAAGACCGCAACAAGCTGCTGTTCGACGAAATCCAGCATCTGACGCTGGCCGACGTGAAAGCCACGCAGGAGAAGTGGGTCAAGAACCGCCCCTACGTTTATGGCATCTTGGGCGACATCAAGGACCTCGATACGAAATACCTGCGGACGCTCGGCCCCGTGAAGGTCGTTTCGTCCGAGGAGATTTTCGGGTATTAGGATTCGGATTTTCCCGATAACAGGGAGGGCTGCCTTATCGTAGGCAGCCCTTCTTTATTCGCAGCAGCAGGTTAGTGTTTCCGGCAGGGGCTCGTCCGCCTTGCGCCGCCAGACCATCGCAAGGTCTTGCGCCGGCACGCCCGTGCCGAAATCGAATCCGTCGGCCGTGTGGAACGTTATCGGCACCGCGCCTGCGAACCCGAATTTTTCATAAAAGCCGCGTAGCCACGCTTTTTCCGGCGAGGGTATCAGGATCGCCGCATCGCCGCCCTGTTCGTCGATGCGCCGCATCGCTTTGCGCATCAGCTGTCCCGCCAGCCCCCGGTTCCGGCAGGCGGCCGCCGTCGCTACGCCGTAAATGTAGGTCGTGCGCCCCAGTTCGCTTCGGAACGGCAGCAGGTGGAGCATGGCCGCCCGGCGGCCGTCGCATTCGGCCGTGAGCATGCGCTCCCGCCGGTAATGGTGCAGCAGGAACGAATCGACGAACGTTTCGTCATCGCCGAACGCCTCCGTCCACAGCTCTTTGCAGGCCGTTTCGTCGGCATCCAGCAGCACGGCCCGGTGTTTCTGCGCGATTTCCACCGGATGATAGGAGCGTTTCGCGCGCCGCAGGCCCTCCAATCCGAGGTCTTCCTCGCGGTTGATGCAGGTGAATCGTTCCGGCAGGTGTTCGGCGAACAGTTTGTTGATAATGGCGAACGCGCCGTCGCAGGCCGCGTCGGCTTTCTCGAAATGGGTGTCGAAGGTGTGTCCGTTGACCGCCGACCCGTAGGTGAAAGCCACCAGCCGGTCGCCGACATAGACGCAGCCGCCCTGCAAGCCCAGTTCGTCGAAATGGGCGAATCCGCGTTGCATGGCCTGTTGTTCGGCGCAGAGTTTCGACGTATGCCCCTCGTGGGTCTGCCGCCACGCCCGTTCGAGCCGCATGCACTCGTCGAACCGGTCGGGCGTCAGCGGTTCGTAGCGGTAGTCGGGGTGTTCGGACGTGAAACGGTTGATGTGGTTGCGCTTGGGCTGGTAGCGGCGGCCCGGCAGGTGCCGCAGGTCGTCGGCCGCGTAGAGGTAATCGGCCCATGCTGGGTCGCTCTCGAACGCGAAACGGGCCGTCGGCATGGTGCGCAGCAGTTCGCATCCGCGCCGGGTCAGCCCCAAGATGCGCAGCCGTTGGCCGTGCGCTTCGGCATCGGCCTGCAACAGCGGTATCAGGCGGGTGAAATCACCCTTGCCGACGGGTTGCATGTAACCGATCCGTTCGCTCCCGTCGATGTGGAACCGGATGACCAGAAAATCGCCGGCTTCGGCCCATGCGCTGCGGTAGACCGGCTGCCAGCAGAACATGTTGGCGAAAGCGAGGTCGCAGTCCGTCGTCTCGGCGTGCATCGTGTAGCGTTCGATGGCCGCTTTGTCGTGCAGCGTGACGGGGCGGAAGCGGATCATGGATTTCGGGACGTTATTCGCAGGCTTTGAGCGACAGGTCGAGCGACTTGATCTGATGCGTCAGCGCGCCGACCGAAATGAAATCGACGCCGCAGGCCGCATATTCGCGCAGGGTTTCGAGCGTGATGCCGCCGCTCGATTCGGTTTCGGCGCGTCCGGCGACTTTGGCCACCGCACGGCGCGTCATTTCGGGCGTGAAGTTGTCGAACATGATGCGGTCGACCCCTCCGGCCGCGAATACCTCGTCGATGTCTTCCAGCGTGCGCACTTCGCACTCGATAGGAAGCTCCTTGCCTTTCTCGCGCAGGTACTTGCGCGCGCCTTCGATAGCCGCGCGGATGCCCCCCGCGAAGTCGATGTGGTTGTCTTTCAGCAGAATCATGTCGAACAGTCCCATGCGGTGGTTTTCGCCGCCGCCGATTTTCACCGCCATTTTGTCCAGCACGCGCATGCCGGGCGTGGTCTTGCGCGTGTCGAGCACGCGGGTGTGGAGCCCGTCGAGCCGCTGCACGTAGACGGCCGTCCGGGTCGCCACGCCGCTCATGCGCTGCATGATGTTGAGCACGATGCGTTCGGCCTGCAACAGCGATTGCAGGCGCCCCGTGACGTAGAATGCCACGTCGCCGCGCTTCACGCGGTCGCCGTCGCGGAGTTTCTGCTCGAACTCCATTTCGGGGTCGAGGCGCCGGAACACGAGCTGCGCGATTTCGATGCCGGCGATGACGCCCTCCTGCTTGCACAGCAGGCGCATCCGGCCGCGTTCTTCGGCCGGAATGCAGCACAACGACGTGTGGTCTCCGTCGCCGATGTCCTCCTTGATGCAGAGTTCGATCAGTTCATCGACGAATGGTCGGTATTCGGGTTTCATAGTTCGTTTGTATTTGTGTTGCGGCGGGGCGGCGCTCAATCGTCGAGCAGGCGTCCCTCGAATTTCACGTGATAGGCTCCCATGCAGACGAACGCGACGCTGCACCGAACATTGTCGATTGCTCCGTCGAGGTTCGTGACGGCGTATTCTTCGTAGTCGGTCCACGGGGTTCCGGCAAAGCTCGCTTGGGGAACGAGCGGTCCTGCGGACGCGAAGGTCAGGTTCGCGCCTGTTCCGGCGGTGTAGGGCAGGTTGTATATCCGCATGTTGATGCCCGGCATCTCCGCAGCGAACTGGACGCGGCGCATGTAGACGGTCAGCGCGGTCGCCGGATTGAACTCGGTCGGGTGGCCCTCGCCGACGATGCTGAACAGGGCGTTTTCATCGACGAACGTCGTTCCGTCGGGGTTGGTCACCGTCGAGGTGCCGAGAAAATCCATGGCATCGTCGTCCACGATTCGTCCGTCGACGATTTCGTCGTTCACGGTCTCGAAGTCGGGGCCGTCGGGGCGGTCGTTGTCGTCGCAGGCCGCGCAAAACAGCAGTGCGCATGCCGAAACCGTTGCGAAAAGAGCGCGTGTATTCATGATATGCCTGAAAATTAGATTGCGAAGATAATCGCTTTCTGCCGAACATGCAAGTTTCGCACCGCAGTCTCCGAAACGCAACCCGATGCGCCGCTTCATGGCCGTTGTTTTTGGATGTTGAGGCTCAACGTGATGCCGAATGTGCGGGGGCGTCCGCGCTGGACGAACTCGTGGCCGATGGATTTGAAATAGAACACGTCGTAGCCTTTGTCCGCGAGGTTGCGGCCCCAGAAATCGAGCGTGTAGTGCGGATGCTCGATGCGTATCGAGGCATCCAGCAGCGTGTAGAACGGCTCCGCGAGGGTGTTTTCCTCGTTCCAGCGGATCCGTCCCGTGCCGCGCATGCCGACGCGCAGCACGAGGTCGCCCAGCCAGCCGACGCCCGTCGGAACGGTTTTCACCGCCGACAGCGACAGCGTGTGCTGCGGGGCATAGGGCACGTAGTTGCCGCCGAAATCCTGCCGGCCGTCGTCGTAGCGCACGAATCGGGCGTCCGTATAGCCGTAGGCGGCGTTCAGTTCGAGCGTGTGCCGGACGGTGCATTGCAGGGCCAGTTCGCCGCCCCACGAACGGGTACGGCCGGCGTTGGTCATCATGCGGCCCGTCGAGGTGCCCACCGGAAAGACCGTCAGCTGCTGGTCGCGGCAGTCGATGCGGAACAGCGCGAAATCGCCCCGCACGGCTCCCTCCATGCACGAGAAATGGCCGCCGAACTCGTAATTCCAGCTGTATTCGGGACGGTAGGAGAGGATGTCCTGCTCGCGGTAGCCGCCGTCGGGCGAAACCATCGCCCATTTCAGTTTCTCTTGCAGGATGTCCGAAAATAGCTGCGTGTTGAATCCGCCCGCCTTGTAGCCTTTGGCCACCGTGACGTAGAGGTTGCGTTGGTCGTCGAACGCATAGAGCGCCGTGAACTTGGGCAGCAGTTCGGTGTAGGTGTGCGACAGCCGGTTCCGGTCGTCGACGGAGGCCGTGCGCCGAATAGGGGCATTGTCGCCGATGATTAACCGGTAGTCGAGGTCGCTCCGGCTGCGGTAGCGTAGCGCGGTGCGTTCGACGTCGAACCGAACTCCCGCCGTGAAGTGCCAGCGGCCTGCCGTGAAACGCGATTCGTGGTAGAGAGCCCCGCCGTAGGAGGGCATCCGGAAATCGGAGGAGAGCAGCAGTTCGTCGGCGACTTTCTCGAACCGGATGCCGTCGATATACTTGTTCGCGTTGGCGAAAATCAGTTCGTCGACGCCCGTTCGCTTGAATTGCACCGGCGCGTGCATCGTGCCGTGCCGGTAGAATCCGAACGCCCCGAACAACCAGCCGTAGCGTTGGCCGTCGTGCGACCGGATGACGAGGTCTTCCGTGACGCTGTGTTCGCGCAGCGCCTGACGCAGCGTGAAGTAGGGGAGCGGCAGGAAGTCTTGGTCGAGCGTCATTTCGTCGTCGGAGTACCGGTAGCCCGTGATAGAGGAGACGGAAAACCGCGTCGCGTCGTATCGCACCGTCAGCCCGTCGCTCAATTCCGTGCGCCGGTAGCCGCACGGGTCGTCGTAGGCAATCGCGCCGTTGCGGATGACCGTCCCGTCCTCCTGCTCGATGTCGGGGCCGGCGTAGGCATACGGATAGCCGCCCTGATCGAGCACCGAAAACGCGAAGGTGTTTTCTACGCGCAGGTCGTCGCGGCGGTGTTGCAGTTTCAGCCGGCCGCCGCCCATGCGCTCCCAGTCGCAGCGGCCGCCGGTCGCCCGGTTGCGGAAGAATCCGTCGCTCCGGTTGTGGAACAGCGTCGCGGCGATGCCCCAATCGGGACGCAGCCGGTGGTAGGCCGATGCGCGGAACTTGCAGGTGTTGCCGCTGGCGTACTCCATGCCGATGCGCACGCCCTCGTATTGCAGCGGCGAGCGAGTGTAGACGTTGATGACGCCGCCCATCGTGTTGCGCCCGTAGAGGGTCGATTGCGGGCCGCGCAGCACCTCGATGCGTTCGGCATCGGCCAGTTCGACGTCGAAATCGTTTTTCTGCATCACCGGCACGTTGTCGATATTGAGCCCGATGACCGGTTGGTCGATGCGGGCGCCCAGTCCGCGCACGTAAATCGACGAAGTCATGCGCGAACCGTAGTCCGGCAGGTGGAGGTTGGGCACCGTTTCCGACAGGGATTTCAGCGCATCGACATGCCCCCGTGCGATGTCCCGGCTGCCGACGACGGCCGACGCTGCGGGCAGCGAACGCAGGGCCATGCCCTGCTTGATAGCCGTCACCTGCACGCGGTCGACGACGATGGCCGTGTCGGCTGCGGCCTTTTCGGCGGCCGCTCCTGCGGGAAGCTCCTCCGCCTGCACGGACGCGCCCCGCAGGACGGGCAGCAACGGCAGAAGCAGTGCGAGAAGCCGGTTATTCATGGTGATAGGGCTCGTTGTTCAGAATGGCGAACGCCCGGTAGATCTGTTCGGCGAAAATCGCCCGCACGATCTGATGCGAGAAGGTCATGCGCGAGAGCGACAACTGCGCATCGGCCCGTGCATAGACCGCATCGCTGAACCCGTAAGGCCCGCCGATGACCATGACGAGCCGTTTCCGGCCGCTGTTGAGGCGTTTTTGCAGCCACGCGGCGAACTCCACCGAACGCATCTCCTCGCCGCGTTCGTCCAGCAGTACGACGCAGTCGTCGTCGCCGAACTGGCGCAGCAGCGCTTCGCCTTCGGCCGTGCATTGCTGGCGGGCGGTCAGGTGGCGCGTGTTGCGGACATCGGGCAGGGCGGTCACGGCGAACCGGCAGTAGCGGTTCACCCGTTTGGCATAGAGTTCGACCAGTGCGGCGACCTCCTGCGAATCGGTTTTTCCGATGACGATCAGTTCGATTGACATGCTCTGTTCGGGAGCGAAGATGACTGCATGAACTGCAAAACGGTCTACCGCGCTAATAAAAAGTCCGAATTCCACTCGCCGTCGGCATCCTCATAGAGAATCGGACGCGACGGTTCGACCGATTTGAGCCATTCGTAGGCCTTGTACATGTTGTAGCCGTTGCCCGACGGCGCCCCCAGCGCATAGGCGATTACGCACGTGAAGTTGCGCGAACGGTAGTACATCGCCTGCACCCGCTGCAAGTACTCCTGCACCAGCGACGGGTCGTTCGACGGCGTGCCGCCCACGCTGCGGTCGGCGCGGTGCTCCGGTGCGTCGATAGCCGCTTTGTCGATGACGTACAGCCCCTCCGCATCGCACAGTTCATAAAACCATGCCGGTTGCGGATAGTCCGGTTCCAGCGTGTTGTAGCCCTGTTTGCGCAGGCCGGCCAGTTGCGTGGCGGTCGTCTTTGCGTCCGCCGCCGCGTTGTAGCGCACGCGGTTCAGCGCGATTTCCTTGCCGAAACGGGCCAACTTGCCGTCGACGAGTTCCGTCTTGCCGAAACCGACTTTCAGCGGCATGTACTCCTTGTAGGCTTCGTCGCGCCGGGTGAAAAGCATCACCTTGTAGAGCGGCGGTTTTTTGGCGCCCGCTTCCCATTTGTGGTTGTAGGCCCCGTAAATAAAGGGCTGGAAACGCAGCGTATCGGCCGAATTGCCCGGCACGGTCGTTTCGACGATGTTGTAATCGAGCAGTTTTCCCTCGGGCGAATAGATGTCGTAGCCTACGGCGACCTGTTCGTCGTAGTTGTGTGCGTTCTGCGCGACGATTTGCAGGTCGAGCATCCCGAAATTGCGCCCCAGCGAATCGGGCACCAGCTCGACGCGGAAATCGCGGATCGAGCGTTTGTTCTGGTAATAGAGGTAGCTCTCCGCGAACGCCGGCCGGATGACCGTCGGCTGCGGGTCGATTTTGCGCATCGGGCCGCCGTCGTGCAGCGACACCTCGAAATCATTGGCGCCCTGACGGATGTAGGGTGTGATGTCAAAATCCGCCGGCGTCAGCGGGTCGTGCACCGTCGCCGCTTCGCGGCCGTTGATTCGCAGCGAGTAGCCCGCGCCCGCGTTTTCCACGTGCAGATAGACCCTGCCGTCCGTCCAGACATAGGGGATTTCGACTTGCTGGCTCGCGACCGCGAGCCCGTCGGCGCCGGTCGTCGTCGTGGGACGGAAGTCGAGGGTGTACCCCGACTTGGCTTGTGTGCGGGCTTCGGCGTCGTGGCGCGTATCGTAGGGGACGACCTCCGTGCGGTGGATGCGGGCGGTCGTCTGGGCGGCCGCTCCGGTGGCGAGGCACAGCGCGGCGAGCAGAATCGTTGCGTGTTTCATGGCGAATGATGTAGGAACAGACAAAGGTACCTTATTTTTTGCCGAATCGCAAATTATCGCTAACTTTGGCATTCCGAAAACGATAAACGAAACAGCAATGAAAACGCAACGGATTGTCGAGATTCTGAAATCGGGCGTCGTGGACAGCGACCTGACCGTACAGGGCTGGGTGCGCACCAAACGCGGAAATAAAAACGTGGCTTTCATCGCACTGAACGACGGTTCGTGCGCGGCCAATATCCAGATCGTCGTCGATTTGGCGAAAATCCCCGAAGAGACCCTGAAAACCGTGACGACGGGGGCTTGCCTGCGCGTCGACGGACGGTTGGTGGCTTCGCCCGCTTCGGGGCAGCGCGTCGAGGTGCAGGCTGCGGCTATCGAGGTCTACGGCACGGCCGACCCCGAGACCTATCCTTTGCAGAAAAAAGGCCATTCGTTGGAGTTCCTGCGCGACATCGCCTACCTGCGTCCGCGCACCAATACGTTCGGCGCCGTGCTGCGCATCCGCCACGCGATGGCCTATGCCATTCACGAGTATTTTAATAAAAACGGGTTTTACTACTTCCATACGCCGATCATTACCGCCTCGGATTGCGAGGGTGCCGGCGCGATGTTCCAAGTGACGACGCTCGACATGAACCGGCCGCCCCGTACCGAAGAAGGAGCCATTGATTATACGCAAGACTTCTTTGGAAAACCTTGCAACCTGACCGTTTCGGGGCAGTTGGAGGGCGAGCTCGGTGCGCTGGCGCTGGGACGTATCTACACGTTCGGCCCGACGTTCCGCGCCGAGAACTCCAACACGCCGCGCCATGCGTCGGAGTTCTGGATGATCGAGCCCGAAGCGGCTTTCTACGACTTGGAGGACAACATGGAGCTGGCCGAGGATTTTCTCAAGTACCTGATTCGGTATGCGCTGGACAACTGCATGGAAGACCTCGAATTCATGAACAAGATGTGGGACCCCGGGCTGTTGGAGCGGCTGCGGTTCGTCGTCGAAAACGATTTCAAGCGGCTCGACTACACCGAGGGCATCGGGATTCTGAAAGCCTCCGGCCGCAAGTTCGAGTTCCCGTGCGACTGGGGCTGCGACCTCCAATCGGAGCACGAACGCTACTTGGTGGAGGAGCATTTCAAGCGTCCGGTCATCCTCATCAACTACCCGAAGGACATCAAGGCCTTCTACATGAAACAGAACGACGACGGCCGTACGGTACGCGGAATGGACGTACTTTTTCCCGGAATAGGCGAAATCATCGGCGGTTCCGAGCGCGAGGCCGATTATGGCAAACTTCATGCAAGAGTGCGGGAGCTCGGCATGAACGAGCGCGAATTGTGGTGGTATCTCGACACCCGCCGTTGGGGGTCGGCACCGCATTCGGGATTCGGGTTGGGCTTCGACCGCCTGCTGATATTCGTCACCGGACTGACGAACATCCGCGACGTGCAGCCGTTCCCGCGTACACCGCAGCACGCCGATTTCTGATCGAACGCGAAGAATCGACTTTCGGGAACCGGCTCTTTGCGGCAGTCATGCCGGCGGGGTTTCGGCTCCCGATGTTGGTTTTTTAATTACGGAAACATGGCAATCAACCAGAAGCAGATATTGTCGCTTCAGCAGAAGCTCTCTCCGCAGCAGATCCAGATGATCAAGCTGTTGGAGCTGCCGACCGTGCAGTTGGAGCAGCGCATCAAGCAGGAAATCGAGGAGAACATCGTGTTGGAGGAAGAGGAGCGTTCGCCCGAAGAGGAGGAGCAGCCCCAGCAGATTTCCGTCGACGAATACCTGCGCGAGGACGACACGCCGTCGTACAAGAGCCGCATCAACAACTTCTCGAAAGACGACAAGCAGCGGCCGGTCTACCTGACCGAGGGGCGTTCGTTGCAGGAGTATCTGGTCGAGCAGCTGGGTTACCGCAATCTTTCCGAACGGGACATGAAGCTGGCCGTCTACTTGGTGGGTAGCATCGACGAGGACGGTTACCTGCGGCGCGACTTGGAATCGGTGGCCGACGACATCGCCTTCACGGTGGGCATCGAGACGACGGCCGAGGAGCTCGAACGCCTCCTGAACATCATCCACGAACTGGAACCGGCCGGAGTCGGCGCCCGCAATTTGCAGGAGTGCCTGCTGTTGCAAATCGCGCAGAAAAAGCTGAATACCCGCGCCCGCCGCTTGGCCCGCAAGATATTGACCTCGTATTTCGACGAGTTCGTCAAGAAGCACTACGAGAAACTCATGTCGCGGTTGCAGGTCGGCGAGGAGGATTTCCGCGAGGCGATCGCCGAAATCCGCCGCTTGTCGCCCAAACCCGGCAACCTCTACGTCGAGGGCGGGACGGATACCACGCCCTACATCATTCCCGATTTCATACTGGATTATCAGGACGGCCGTTTTTCGTTGTCGCTGAACTCCTACAACGTGCCCGAAGTGCGCATCAACCACCGTTACATGGAGATGATCCGCGACATGGTGTCGTCGGACGGCACCGTCAAGGAGAAAGACAAGGAGGCCATCCAGTTCGTGAAGAACAAAATCGACTCGGCCAAGTGGTTCATTTCGGCCATCAAGCAGCGGCACGACACGCTGATGCGCACGATGCAGACCATTCTGGACTACCAGACCGAGTATTTCAAGGACGGCGACCAGTCGAAACTGCGTCCGATGATTCTGAAAGACATCGCCGACCGCACGGGGCTCGACGTTTCGACCATTTCGCGCGTCGTCAACAGCAAGTACGTGCAGACGCAGTTCGGCATCATTTTGCTGAAATCGCTCTTTTCCGAAGCGATGCAGACCGAGAGCGGCGAGGAGGTTTCGAGTTACGAAATCAAGAACATCCTGCAACGGTGCATCGACGAGGAGGAGAAGCGGCACCCCCTGACGGACGAGACGTTGATGGACATTCTCAACGCCAAAGGTTACCGCATCGCGCGCCGTACGGTGGCCAAGTACCGCGAGATGCTGGGCATTCCCGTCGCCCGCCTGCGGAAACAGATCTGACCCTGCCGGCGTGGCTTCCGCCGGTGCGGGAGCCGCATGCGCCGCCGGTCGAAAATAGATGAAGAACATGAATCCGACCTCTCCGGCCCGCTTCCTTTCGTGGGCCTTGCATCCCTTTCTGCAACCGCTCTATTTAGTGGCGTTGCTCCTGACCTGCACCGTGTTCGCCGGTTATTCCGTGCGTATGCGGCTCTACCTGACGGGCGTGGTGGTGCTCTACACCATGATTATTCCCGCGCTCTCGCTCGGCGTGCTGCGCTGGTCGGGACGTCTTTCCGATTTCCGTATCGACAACCGTTCCGAACGGATTGTCCCGTTGTTGATAGGTGCCGTCTGCTACTTTTTGTGCGCGCTGACTTTGGGCAAAATCGAATCGGCCGCCTTTCTGCGCAAACTGATGCTTGCGGCGGCCTGCTGCGAATTGTCGTGCCTGTTCGTGTCGCTGCGTTGGAAAATCAGCCTGCACCTCACCGGCATGGGGGCTTTGACGGCCATGCTCGTGCTCATGAATTTCATCGGCGTCGGCAATCTGTTCGGGCCGATGTGCGCCGTCGTCGTGGCATCGGGGGCGTTGGCTTCCGCCCGCCTTTACCTCGGGTGCCACAACGGGATGCAGATACTCGCCGGTTATTGCGGAGGGTTCGCCGTCGCGACCTTTGCCATGTTATTTCTCGGATAACCATACGAAAACGCCGAAGCGGGGCAATCGCTTCGGCGCGCTGTGTTTCGGCACTCCGGCAGGCGTGCTATTTCTGGAATGCGAACCCGATATAGGCGTTCTTGTATTTGTCGAGCAGTGCCGTGACGGTCGCCAGCGACGAGATTTTGCTGCCGAGCGCCGAAACCATGTTCACGAGTTTCGTCACGGGGAAAACCAGCTGCAGCGATTGTCCGTCGATGTAGGCATGGCCCTCCATCGTGCCGAGGTCGATTTTTCCTTTGGCGAACCGGAGCGTCACGACGTGCGTCGACGCATCGAATGCGTAGGTGCCCGACAACTGGTATTTCCCGATCGTCGCGCAGAACGTATCGTCGTCGTTGAACGTGAAGATGCAGCTTCCCGCACGGATTCCCGCATAGCCGTAGGCCGTTTCCAGCCGTTTCGCGACCGTGCTTTCGAGGGCCGTTCCGGCTACGCCCGAGAGCATGTCCTCGCCTTCGAGCCGCATGCCCGGTCGGGTGTAGTTCCACGTGCCGATGAGGGCTTTTTCGGTCAGTTTGCCGTCGGTGAGCCGGTCGGCCGCTTCCGTCGCGATTTTGGTCAGCAGCTCTTTCCAGTCTTGCGCTGCGGCGTTTTGGGTCGCTCCGACCGTACACGCCGCAACCAGCATGAGAAACAGGTATTTCTTCATATTCATAAAATTATTCTTGCATGTCTTCGAGCCATGCCGCTGCCGAGGCGTCCGACGGCATGCGCCAGTCGCCGCGCGGCGAAAGGGCCACCGAACCGACTTTCGGGCCGTCGGGCATCGCCGAACGTTTGAACTGCTGGGCGAAGAACCGCCGGAAAAATACGGTCAGCCATTTGCGGACGGTCGTCCGGTCGTAGGTGTCGCGGAATGCCTGTTCCGCCAGCAGCTGGATTTTGGCCGGACGATACCCCGCCCGCACGAAGTGGTAGAGGAAAAAGTCGTGCAGTTCGTAGGGGCCGACCAGATCTTCGGTTTTCTGGGCGATGCGGCCCTCCGCATCGGCCGGCAGCAGTTCGGGGCTGACCGGTGTGTCTACGATGTCGAGCAGTGTCGCGCGGATTGCGGCATTGGCTTCCGTTTCGGCCGCCCACCGGACCAAATGGCGTATCAGCGTCTTGGGAACCGACGCATTGACGCCGTACATCGACATTTGGTCGCCGTTGTAGGTCGCCCAGCCGAGCGCCAGTTCGCTCAAATCGCCCGTTCCGACGACCAGCCCGCCCTCCATGTTGGCCACGTCCATGAGGATTTGCGTGCGTTCGCGCGCCTGCGCATTTTCGTAGGCCGCCGAACGGTCGGAAGCATCCAGACCGATGTCGGAAAAGTGTTGTTCGCAGGCTTTGCCGATCGGGATTTCGCGCGCCGTGACGCCCAGCCCGCGCATCAGTTCGAGGGCGTTGCTGCGGGTGCGGCCCGTCGTGCCGAATCCCGGCATCGTGATGCCGGTGATGCCTTTGCGGTCGAGCCCCAGCAGGTCGAACGTGCGGGCCGTCACGAGCAGCGCCAGCGTCGAATCGAGCCCGCCCGAAATGCCGATGACGGCTTTCGTGCAGCGGGTGTGCTCCAACCGGCGGGCCAACCCGTGCGCTTGGATGCGGAATATCTCTTCGCAGCGTTCGGCGCGCAGCGCCGCGTCTTGCGGAACGAACGGCAGCGGGTCGATGTCGCGGTCGAGTGCGGCGGCGCGCAGGCCTTCGGGCACCTCCATTTCGATGACCGTGTTGGCGGTCGTCGCTTCGTGCATGCGGAACGAGGTGTTGCGGCGCCGCTCGAACTCCAGCCGTTCGATGTCCACGTCGGCCACCGTGAGCCGTTCTTCGAGCGAGAAACGCTCGGATTCGCGCAGGATCGTGCCGTTTTCGGCAATCAGGGCGTTGCCCGCGAATACGAGGTCGGTCGACGATTCGCCGTATCCGGCCGAGCAATAGACATAGGCCGTGTGCGTGCGTGCCGAGTGTTGGGCCGCCAGCCGGCGCAGGTAGGCGTATTTGCCGGCCCCTTCGGGCGAAGCCGAAAGGTTGAAGACGACTTTGGCCCCGTTCAGCGCCAGTTGCGACGAGGGCGGAATGGCCGTCCACAAATCCTCGCAGATTTCCACGCCGAACTCCGTGCCGTTGACCTCGA
The DNA here is from genome assembly GCA_964530735.1 of uncultured Alistipes sp. Classification (GTDB taxonomy): domain Bacteria; phylum Bacteroidota; class Bacteroidia; order Bacteroidales; family Rikenellaceae; genus Alistipes. The sequence continues at coordinate 50,199 of CAZGYX010000010.1, forward strand.
AGGTCAGGTCGGCCCCGAAATCGGCCGTTTGTCCGGCTGCCCGCATCGTCTCTTCGGTGATGCCCGCGCCCGACGCGAACCAGCGCTGTTCGTAGAATTCGCCGTAATTCGGGATGTAGGTCTTGGGCACGACGCCCAGTATGCGGCCTTGCGCGATGACGGCGGCGCAGTTGTAGAGCGTCGAACCGTGGCGCAGCGGAGCCCCGACGATGAGCGTCAGCGGCAGTTTGCGCGAGGCTTTGGCGATTTCGGCCAGCGCATTTTCGGCCGCATCGAGCAGCGTGGCCTGCAAAAAGAGGTCGCCGCACGTGTAGGCCGTCACGGCCAGTTCGGGGAAGACGACGATTTCGACTCCGCGCTGGGCGGCTTGCTCGGCCATGGCGACGATGCGTCCGGCGTTGGCCGTACAGTCGGCGACCCGCACCTGCGGAATGGCCGCCGCGACTTTCAGGAATCCGAAGTTGTCCATGGCGTTATTCGCTCCAGAGCGTTGCGAGGTTGAGGATGACCTGCTGCGCTTTGCGCATGGTGGTCAGCGAGCAGTACTCGAATTTGCCATGGAAGTTCATCCCGCCGGTGAAGAGGTTGGGGCAGGGCAGTCCCATGAACGAGAGCCGTGCGCCGTCCGTGCCGCCGCGAATCGGACGCACGAGCGGCTTGACGCCGGCCATTTCCATTGCTCGCAGTGCCTTGTCGATGACTTGCGGATGCGGTTCGACCATTTTGCGCATGTTGAAATACTGGTCTTTGAGCGTCAGGTTCAGCACGTCGCCGCCGTACTTCTTTTTCAGCAGGTCGACGCACGACCACATGTACACCTTGCGGGCCTCGAACCGGTCGGCGTCGTGGTCGCGGATGATGTAGCTCACCGTCGCCCGTTCGACCGTGCCGTTCAGCCCGACGCAGTGATAAAACCCTTCGTAGCCCTCCGTGTGCTCCGGCCGTTCCGATTCGGGAAGCAGCCGTTGCAGGTCGCACGCCACCTCGATCGCGTTGATCATCTTGTTCTTGGCATAGCCCGGGTGGACGTTGCGCCCTTGGATTTCGATTTTAGCACTCGCGGCGTTGAAATTTTCGTATTCCAGTTCGCCCTCCATGCCGCCGTCGACCGTGTAGGCGAAGTCGGCCCCGAACGCTTCGACGTCGAAGTAATCGACGCCGCGCCCTACCTCCTCGTCGGGCGTGAAGCCGATGCGGATTTTGCCGTGTTTCACCTCGGGGTGGGTCAGCAGGTATTCGGCCGCCGTCATGATTTCCGCTACGCCGGCCTTGTCATCGGCGCCGAGCAGCGTCGTGCCGTCGGTGTGGATGAGCGTGTGACCCTTGAAGAACGCCAGCTCGGGAAACTCCGCCACGCGCATCGTCAGCTGGCCGTTCAGCACGATGTCGCTGCCGTCGTACTCCTCGATGATGCGGGGTTTGACCTCCGCACCGCTCATGTCGGGCGACGTGTCGACGTGGGCGATGAACCCGATGACCGGTGCCGTCTCGCATCCGGGCGTCGCCGGAATTGTCCCCATGACATACCCGTAGCGGTCCATCGTGACGTCGGTCATGCCGAGCGTCCGCATCTCGTCGCGCAGGGCTTCGAGCAGCACTTTCTGCTTCTCGGTCGACGGAAACGTCGCGCTCTCCTCCGACGATTGGGTGTCATAGGAAACGTATTTTAAAAAACGTTCTTTCAGTTCCATAACGTCATGTTTTTTATTCATCCTTTTTCGCTTGCAGCGTGTGCCACGTCATGTAGACGGCCAGCGCCGCGTACATCGCGAGACCCGTCCATTCGGCGGCGTTCGACGATGCCCAGCCCGAGAGGAACCAGTCGACCTCCAAGAATTTGAGCAGCGCGCTCACGACGCCCATCAGGGCACCGCCGGCAATGAACCCCGACGCAATCAGCGTACCGCGATCGAAACGGGCCTTGTTCAGCGCCTTGTCCTCCGAACGGTTCGAGACGAACCACGCAATCAGGCCGCCGACAACGAGCGGGGCGTTCAGTTCCATAGGGATGAACATGCCCAGCGCGAAAGCCAGTGCCGGAACGCCTATCGAAGTGAGTACCAGTGCCAGTGCCGCACCGCAGAAGTAGAGCATCCACGGGGTCTGTCCGCCCGTCATCAGCGGTTGGATGACGGCCGCCATGGCATTGGCCTGCGGGGCGACCAGCGCGCCTTCGCCGACGAAGCCGAACGTCTTGTTGAGGATGATCATCACGCCTGCGACGGTCGCTGCGGCGACGAACGTGCCCAAGAACTTCCACGTCTCCTGTTTGCGGGGCGTCGTGCCGAGCCAGTAGCCGATTTTGAGGTCGGTGACGAATCCTCCGGCCATCGAGAGGGCCGTGCAGACCACGCCGCCGATAATCAAGGCGGCCGTCATGCCGGTCGTGCCGTTCAGCCCGACGCTCGCCAGCACGAGCGATGCCAGAATCAACGTCATCAGCGTCATGCCCGACACGGGGTTCGTGCCGACGATCGCAATGGCGTTGGCCGCGACGGTGGTGAACAGAAATGCGATGACGAAGACGATGAGAATCGCGGTGACCGACTGCACCCAGCCGTCCAGCAGACCGAAGTGGAAGAAGACGAAAATGCAGACGAGCGTGGCGATGAGGAACGAGAGCACGCGCTTCATCGACAGGTCGCGCTGCGTGCGTTCGACGGCCGGTGCCGCCGTGCCGCTCTTGCCGCCGAACTCCGATACGGCGAGCCCTACGGCCTGCCGGATGATGCCCGACTGTCGGACGATGCCGATGATGCCGGCCATGGCGATGCCGCCGATGCCGATCGGTTTGCCGATGAAGGCGAAAAGATTTTCGGGTGTAAACAGTGCCTGCGGGTCGGTCAGCAGGTCGGCGCGCGTCACGCCCAAGAGCGAGGCCATGGCGGCGGGGTCGATGCTCTCGGCGAGCGAACCTACGAGCGGCACGATGAGGAACCACACTAAACACGAACCGGCCGTGATGATCATGGCGTATTTCAGTCCGATGATGTAGCCCAGTCCGAGTACGGCGGCCGAAGTGTTCAGTCCGAATACCACCTTGAATTTGTCGGCTGCCGCCTGTCCCCACGTGCAGATGCGGGTCGAAACCGATTCGGTCCACAGCCCGAACGTCCCGACCGCGAAGTCGTAAAGACCGCCCACGAGCCCCGCGACGGCCAGCAGTTTGGCTTGGTTGCCGCCCTTTTCGCCCGACACGAGCACTTCGGTCGTGGCCGTGGCTTCGGGGAACGGGTATTTGCCGTGCATCTCCTTGACGAAGTATTTGCGGAACGGAATCAACAGCAGAATGCCCAGCAGGCCGCCGAACAGCGACGAGAGGAACACCTGCCAGAATGCGGCGTCCAGCCCGAGGATGTAGAGCGCCGGCAGCGTGAAAATGGCTCCCGCGACGATGACCCCCGACGAAGCCCCGATGGACTGGATGATGACGTTCTGCCCGAGCATGTTCTTCTTGCCCAGCACGTTGCCCATGCCTGCGGCGATAATGGCAATCGGAATCGCGGCCTCGAAAACCTGCCCGACTTTCAGTCCGAGAAATGCGGCGGCGGCCGAGAAAACGACGGCCATCACGACGCCCATGATGACCGAATAGGGCGTTACCTCGCGGGGCGAGGTCGAAGCAGGCATCAGCGGCGTGTAGGTTTCGCCTGCGTGGAGTTCCCGATAGGCGTTTTCGGGCAACGAGATATTTTTCTGTGTATTATCGGACATATTTTCTTAATTTTCGGTTGTGGTGTTTCGGGACGGTGTTTTTGCACCGGACGCACCGGATGATGAATCGCGAATCGGGTTTAGCGGTTGTCGCCGCTGCCCGAAATGATGTTCCGTTCCATGCGCGAACGGAGTTTGTCGACGTTCATTCGGGCCACTTCGTCCAGTTCGTAGCCCAAGTCGTGCGACAGCGTGGCGCAGTACCACAGCACATCGCCGATTTCCTTCGCGATTTCGCGGCGTTTTTCGTCCGTAAATTCTTCGTGGCCGTCGCGGATGACTTTCTTCACCTTGTCGGCTACTTCGCCCGCTTCGCCCGTCAGTCCGAGCGTGGGGTAGATGATGCGGCGTGTTTCGGGATAAATGGCTGTTTCCAGCGCATGTTTCTGGTATTCGTTGAGTGTCATAGCGGATGGATTTTTCGGACAAATTTAGCGATTTTTCGGATAAGTTCTTGCCCGAATGAAAAATTCGTTTTATTTTTGTCCGCACAAACAGCCGGTATCGGCACACGCGCCGATACCTCATGATTCGGGGGATTAGCTCAGCTGGTTAGAGCGCTTGCATGGCATGCAAGAGGTCACGAGTTCGAATCTCGTATTCTCCACTTTTTACGGAAAGTATTAAAGAAAAATCCCGCAAAATTTTAATTTTGCGGGATTTTCGTTTATAGTGAAAAGTGGTAAGTTGTCAATTAATAAATATAATTCGGCATGAACATTTTTGTATTATAGGATTCTTTGGGAACTCCATATTTCGCACTTAAATACTGGTTATTCTATAACTTATAACCAGTATTTACGGCCATGCCATATTTACTTTCAACGCGAATGGTTACTTGCCAAACTATATCATCTTGAGTTTATTTAGTTAAATATCATCATAAGCAACTGCTTCTTGTTGTTTGGTGTCCAAATCTGAATTAAGTTTATCTTCATAAGTTATTTTCAAACAACAAGACTTGTCTATATTTACACTAATAAAACCTAAATCTGTATGAAAAACTGACATATATGTTGCATTTTCCGATTCCAATGCTGATAACTCATCACCATCTCCTTCTTCATAAGGAGGTGTAAAGAAACAGAAATCATCTTTTGGATGACCATATTTCTTAATGAACATATCCTTGAATTGCTTGTATTGCTCTTTTAGAGAGAACCAATTATTCTGTATGGGGAATAAAATTGTTATTGCCCAAGTTGTTTTTCCAAATTTTGAGTTGTGAATAAGGAGCATACAATCATTTACAGCGGCAAAAGTTCCGGTCAGAAAGATGCTTCCACTGGGATATATCTCGTTTTGAATAAATCCCTGTTCTTGTAGTTGCTTGCTAATTTCTTCGGGATCACCATCTATAGGGATTCCCTTGAATGTTAAATGTTCTGCCATTTTAATTATTGGGGGATAGGATAATACCCGATGAGTGGTGTGGAATAAAAAATGCAACTAATTGATGGTCAGTTGCAAACTTCTTTTTTTGTTTGGTGCCCAGGACAAGACTCGAACTTGCACGAACTAAACGTTCACTACCCCCTCAAAGTAGCGTGTCTACCAATTTCACCACCTGGGCTTGTATTCCGGCAAGGCACTCGCCGCGCCGGAAACGGGACTGCAAATATAGGACAACAATTTCAAACCGCCAAATTTTTCGGGCCGAATATGCCGAATATCGCGATTCGATTTCAAAATCGTGCGGTTCCGGCCGGAAAGACGCGCGACCGAAAGCCGCCTACCGCAACGTCATTTCGTTGAGCAGATAACCGGCCCCGCCCACGCGCTCGATGACGAACAGCACGTAACGGATGTCCACCGCGATATTGCGGCAAACCGCAGGGTCGAATGCAATGTCGCTCATTGTCGAACGCCAAGTCCGGTCGAAGTTGATGCCGACCAGCTCGCCGCGACCGTTGAGGACGGGCGAACCGGAATTGCCGCCCGTCGTGTGGTTCGTGGCCAAGAAGCAGACCGGCACGGTGCGCCGCCCGCCGAGCGTGATGCCCCAACGTCCGTAATTTTGCGAGGCGTACAAGTCGCGCAGGGCCTGCGGTATGTCGTAGTCGTAGATTTCGGGGTTGTCTTTGGCGATGATGCCGTCCAGCGTGGTCTGCGGCGTGTGGTATTCGCCGTCGGCATATTCGTAGCCTGCCACCGAACCGTAGGCCACGCGCAGGGTCAGGTTGGCATCGGGATAGAATGCGCGGCCAGTGTCCCATTCGCGCAACGCCTTGATGTAGCGCGTGTAGAGTTCGTTCAGCCGTTTGCTGGTCGGATTGCGCAGGGATTTCGTCCCCAGCAGCCACGCGACATGGCCGAGCATCCGCCGCATCTCGGTGTTCAGCCGGACGATGGCCGCCGTGTCGGTTCGCTGCCACAGCCCCTCGAACACCTTGTCCGCATAGGCTTCGGCCGAACCGGCGGCCGCAACGCCGTCGAGAAATTCGGGCAGACGGTATTGTTCGGGACAACGTTTCGCGTACTCCGCGAAAGCGTACCGGAACAACGCCTGCTCGGTCGGCCGGCATTTTTCGAAAACGGCGGAGGAGCGTTCGTCGGCCGAATAGCCTACCGGCAGCGTTCCGAGCGTTTCGCGCGTGATTTCGTAGGCGTAGTAGGGTTGCAGCAGGCGGGCGTATTCGGCTTTCATCTCCGACAGCAGTCCGGCGTATTCCGGCCGTCGGTCGGCCCACGTTTGGAACGTCCGTTCGTAGGCGCGTTTGGTTTCTGCCGTTTTGCGGCGGGTCAGTCCCAGTTGTTCGCCCTGCCACTTCTTCCAAGCGTTGGCGATGTTGGCGTGTTTCGCCGCATAGTGGATGCGCAGGGCGGGGTCGGTCGCTTGGGCGGCCGAAATGAGGTCGAGCCGTCCGGTGCGCACGGCGATTTTGTCGGGGTCGGAACGCCCGGAGACATAATCGACCGCATCGGAAAGGACGTACTCCTGCGTGTTGCCCGGAAATCCGTAAATCATCGTGAAATCACCCTCGTGAATCCCCTTGACCGAAATCGGGAAATGGCGTTTCGGACGGTAGGGCACGTTGTCGGGCGAGTAGGCCGACGGCCGGTTCGCTTGGTCGGCATAGATGCGGAAGACCGAAAAATCGCCCGTGTGGCGGGGCCAGATCCAGTTGTCCGTATCGCCGCCGAACTTGCCGATGGACGAGGGCGGCGCGGCGACCAGCCGCACGTCGTCGAACTGTTCGTACACGAACAGGAACTGCTGGTTGCCGTAGTACATCTGTTCGACGGCCGCCTTGTAGCCCGTGCCTTCCGCGCAGGCCGCTTCGACGATCGCTTCGGGCGTTTCGCCTGCGGCGATGCGGTCGGTGACCTCCTCCATGCGTACCAGAATCCGCACGTTGAGGTTCTCGTTGGGCAGTTCTTCGGCTCGCGAACGCGCCCAGAATCCGTGCGTCAGGTAGTCGTGTTCGACGCTCGAATGCGATTGGATGGCGTCGTAGCCGCAGTGGTGGTTGGTGAGCAGCAAGCCTTCGGCCGAGACGATTTCGCCCGTGCAGCCGCCGCCGAACAGCACGACGGCATCTTTCATCGAGGCTTTGTTGACGGAATAGATCTCTTCGGCCGTGAGCCGGAATCCTTTGCTGCGCATGTCGTCGATGCGGTTCGCGATCAGGCTCGGCAGCCACATGCCTTCGTCCGCAGCGGCCGTTCCGACGAACATCAGGGTTAACAGGGAAAACAGGGTGCGTTTCATCATCGGTCGAGAAATTTATCGAGTTCGGTATATACTTTCTGGACGGGCAGTCCCATGACGTTGTAGAACGAGCCGTCGATGCGTTCGATGGCGACATAGCCGATCCACTCCTGCACGCCGTAGGAGCCCGCCTTGTCGAACGGGCGGCAGGCCGCCACGTAGTAGGCGATTTCTTCGTCCGTCAGCGCGCGGAACCACACTTCGCTGCGGGCACCGAACGTGTGCATCCCGTGCGTGTCGCGCAACGTCACGCCGGTGACCACCGTGTGCCGGTGTCCCGACAGCATGCGGAGCATCCGCACGGCATCTTCCGCATCGCGGGGTTTGCCGAGCACCTGCCCGTCGGCCACGACGACCGTGTCGGCCGTCAGCAGAATATCTTCCGGCAGGAGCGGTTCGGGATAGGCCTCGCTTTTGAGTCGCGACAGGTAGAGCGGTACCTCTTCGGCAGGCAGGCCGTCGGGATAGCGTTCGTCGCACGGGTAGTTCGGTGCGAGCGTATAGGGCAGTCCGCTGCCGGTGAGCAGTTCGCGGCGGCGCGGCGACTGCGACGCCAGCAGCAGGCGGTGCGTATGCAGTTTTTCTTGCAGCAGCATAGTGTCGTTCAGTTCTTCGGGTCGGGGCTTTTCTGCCGTGCCGCTTCGATTTCCGTGCGGTGCGACAAGGCCCAGCCGACCAGCGCGTCGATGTGCGGGATGAGCGTGCGGCCCAGCGGGGTCAGGCTGTACTCCACGCGCGGCGGCGCTTCGGGATAGACCTTCCGGGCGAGATAACCCTCGCACTCCAACGTGCGGAGGGTCGAGGTCAGCATTTTCTGCGAGATGTCGGGGATGCTGCGGTACAAATCGCCGAAACGGATCCCGTCGTTCTCGTTCACGGCGCACAGCACCAGCATCGACCATTTGTCGCCGATGCGGGCGAGGATATTCCGAATGGGGCAAAAACCGCTGTAATTGCGTTCCGTCATCGTTCCGTATTCCGTTGTGAGTCAGCGTTACTTACGCGGGGGTGCGCGGGTTTCGTCTGCGTAACTGCTTGCAAGTCAGCCGTCGCAATATTACCTTTGCCGTCGTAAAAGTAACATTTTTATTTGCAAACTCAAAAAAACAGCGAACATGAAACAGATGGAAAAAATCGCTTCGGCCGCGAATTTTACGGCGGCGAGCGTGGGCGAACTGAACGGATTGGGCGATTACCTGCTCGACTTCGGGGCCGTGAAAATCCCCGGCAAAGTCTTCGGCGGTGCCGTCGTCGGGGCTACGGGCGGCGAATTTTCGTTCCAGTCGTTCGCGCCCGGCACGGAAACCGGGTTCCTTCATACCCACGCCACGCACGAGGAGCTTTACTTTTGTTTGGGCGGTCACGGCCAATTCCAAGTCGACGGGCAGGTCTTCCCGTTCGGCGAGGGGACGGTCGTGCGCGTCGCTCCCGCCGGCCGCCGCTCCGTCCGCAACAACGGCACGGAGCCGCTCGTGATGCTTTGCATCCAGTATCGGGGCGGGACGTTCACGCCCGACGATGCCGCCGACGGCAACCTGTTGCAGGAACCGGTCGTGTGGTAAATGCGAAAGGGCGGCAAGAGAAAATTCTTGCCGCCCTTTTTTCATCGGATGTCGAAATCCAGCAGTTTGCGCCCTTCCAGCGTGGCGCACAGGTTGTCCCCGCGTCGCACGGGCCCGACGCCCGCCGGCGTGCCCGTGTAGAGCAGGTCGCCCATGCGCAGGGTCATGTAGCGCGATACGGTCGCGATGAGCCGGTCGACCGTGAACAGCATCTGCGACGTGTCGCCCGTCTGGCGGCGTTCGCCGTTCACGTCCAGCGCGAAGTGCAGCGCCTGTACCTTGCCGCCCAGCTCCTGCAACGGCACGAACACGGGCGAAATCGCCGCCGAATAGTCGAAAGCCTTGCACCGTTCCCACGGCAGTCCCTGCGCGACGGCTTCGCGTTGCAGGTCGCGGGCCGTGAAGTCGATGCCCAGCCCCACCTCGTCGTAGTAGCGGTGCGCGAAGCGTTCTTCGATGCACTTGCCCACTCGGCCGATGCGCACGATCAACTCGCACTCGTAGTGCACTTCGCTGCTGAACGTCGGGATGTAGAACGGGTCGTTGTTGCGCAGCATGGCCGTGTCGGGTTTCAGAAACCAGAGCGGTTCCGCCGGAACATCCGCCGGGCCGCCGATTGCACGGTGCAGTTCAGCGGCATGGGCGGCGTAGTTTCTTCCGATGCAGATGATTTTCATGGGGCGTTTTTCAGTCGATGAGCTGTTTTAGGAACTGGCCGGTGTAGCTCTTGGGGCAGGCGGATACTTCGCGCGGCGTGCCGGCGGCCAGAATCTCGCCTCCTCCGGCACCCCCTTCGGGGCCGAGGTCGATGAGGTGGTCGGCGACCTTGATGACGTCGAGATTGTGCTCGATGACGACGACCGTGTTGCCGCGGTCGGCCAACTTGTTCAGCACCAGCAGCAACAGCCGGATGTCCTCGAAATGCAACCCCGTCGTCGGTTCGTCCAAGATGTAGAGCGTGCGGCCCGTGTCGCGTTTGGCCAGTTCGGCCGCCAGCTTGATGCGCTGGCTTTCACCGCCCGAGAGGGTGGTGCAGGGCTGGCCGAGCGTCAGGTAGCCGAGCCCGACCTCCTGAATGGCCCGCAGCTTTTGGTGGATATTCGGGATATTCTCGAAAAATTCGACGGCCGCATTGACGGTCATGTTCAGCACTTCGTCGATGTTCTTGCCCTTGTAGCGTACTTCGAGCGTTTCGCGGTTGTAGCGGTGGCCGCCGCAGGCCCGGCAGCGCACGTAGACGTCGGGCAGGAAGTTCATCTCGATGGTTTCGACGCCCGCACCGTGGCAGGTCTCGCACCGGCCGCCCTTGACATTGAACGAGAAGCGGCCCGCCTTGAACCCGCGTATCTGCGCGTCGGGGGTCATCTCGAAGAGTTTGCGCAAATCGGTGAACACGCCCGAGTAGGTCGCCGGGTTGCTGCGCGGCGTGCGGCCGATAGGCGACTGGTCGACCACGACCAGTTTGTCGATGTGCTCGATGCCCTCGATCGCGTCGTATTCCAGCGGCTGCTCGAACGAACGGTAGAGCGTTTTCGAGAGTATCGGGCGCAGCGTTTCGTTGACGAGGGTCGATTTGCCCGAGCCGCTCACGCCCGTCACGCAGATGAATTTGCCCAGCGGGAATTCGGCCGTGACGTTTTTCA
>CAZGYX010000011.1:0-58918 GCA_964530735.1 uncultured Alistipes sp.
AACTTTGTGCAGAAAACATCCAGTGATGTATGCGACTTATAACCGGAAGACTTCACTTCTATCGGCGATACCTTATACTCGTCAGCAATCAGGAAGTCAATCTCATAGTACTTCTTTCCGTCCTGCGTCGGTATCGTGTGATAAAACAGTTGCTTGCCCGACGCCCGCAACATCTGAGCAATGACATTCTCATAGACATAGCCCAAGTTAGTGCTGAGTTTGTCGTTCAGCAGTTTTTCGTAGATGATATTATCCGTAAAATCTTGGTCCTTGAAAGCTAATGTAACAAAGATTCCTGTATCGGACGCATATATTTTGAAGCGCTCATTATCCATCGTAAGAGCCAACCCGACATTCGGGTCGTTGGTGTGATAGGCCACATTTGCAGCCATGCAGTCATTCATCATCTTGACCACACTCGTAACTCGGTCTGCTCTTTCGCCGGGTATGGCTGATGCTATCTGATACCGCGAAGCATTTTTGCTCAACTGTGCAGGTATGGCATCGTACAATGCGGTAGCTTTACCCGTATCATCCAGCTTCCAAAAATCCTCTTCATACAGCGAGACAATATCCCGTTTTATCAAATCAACCGCTGCGAGATTGTTTGTCTTGATATACTCCGCTACGGCTTTTGGCATACCACCGACTAGCATATAGAGCCGAAAATCGCGCATCATTCTCCGATGCACAGCATCGCCCAACGGTAGACGTTTTTCAAACGCCGTGCGCAAAAGCGGTATCGTAGCAGCATCCCCCAACGCCCATCGGAACTCTTCATAGTCCATCGGGAACATATCAACCCGAGTTTCCTCGCTCGGTAGTAATATCTCCTGACTGCTCTTGTGAACGGTAATAAGCGAACCTGTCTCGATGTAATCATATCTACCATCTTTCACCAGATGTTTGATAGCCTGACGAGCCAGCGGAGCCTTTTGTATCTCGTCGAATATGATTACCGATTTGCGTTCAATCAACTGCGCCCGATAGATAAGTTGCAGCCGAAGAAATATATAGTTTAAGTCGGACAGGTCTTTGAACAGTTCGTGCACTTCGGGCGGAGCAATCGCAAAGTCGATAAGGATATAAGACTCATACTCATTGCGGGCAAACTCTTCGGCAAGCGTTGACTTGCCGATTCGTCTTGCTCCCTGTATCAAAATGGCCGATTCTCCGTTCCGCTCCTTCTTCCATTTGAGCAATCGGTCGTATATCTTGCGTTTGAACAATATCGTATTCTTCTCCATAGTCGTTGATATATAACGCAAATATAATATATTTTGTATTTACCACCAATTTGCTTATGCTTACAATGTCAATTTCCACTAATTTCCTTCTCGTAATTTGTCAATTTCCACCAAATGTCAGAATGAGGCCCAAACACATCCGCCACTTGCAGAACTGATGTAAAAAAGCCTATTATACAACCCGACAATAGTAGGGATAGCCTATTCCCCTGAAGTTCTCACGACCTCGGGAGCGATGCCACTCAATCTGCAAGTGGTGTGGCAGTATTGTTTAATAGGAAGACTTGGGGCAAGCGGCAAATAAGGGTTTACGCCGCCGCGATTTTGGAATATCGCGGAATATCGCTACTTTTGCACAGACATATTGATTACACGGAGAGTGTAGCTATTTCTCGTTGAACGAACGTAGGAAATTCGATTTTAGCAGAGAAAGGCGAACATTTTGCCGCGTCGTATATTCGCGTTCTGCGGATGTACAGGCGTGGGGTTGTTGCTTATTTATGCTAAAAGGTTTCCTACGACCTGTTCAACTGGAATAAGTTCTCGGCACCACGCTTTCCGTATTTTAACCGAAATTAAAATCAATCAGTCGTGCGAGGTGCCGGAGCGACGACCTAAACTTATTTTCTATTATGAAAAAATTGTTTTTCTGTGCAGCCGCCCTGCTTGCGGCAATCTCGTTCTCGGCCTGCTCCGACGATGACGAACCCAATCTGCCCATTGCTCCGGGCACGATTGCCGGAACATGGCAAATCACCCATGAGCAAGGATTCTGCATTTATGATGACGAAGAAGACGGGAGCGGAAAAGAGACATGGGACGAAAAATATCCCGACGAAGAAGGATCTTACTGGACACTCTTTTTCGACCAAAACGGGGTTTGTGTAAAAACCGATTACGACAACTCCGGAGAGTCTTATTCAGAGCACTACACCTATTCGATTTCGGGCAATAAACTCACGCTGACCGATTCCGGCGAAGACGAAGACGAAGCCAAAGAATATGAAATCAAAAAACTGACCGAATCGCAACTCGTTTTGGTCAACACTTATGAAGGCGAGAGCGAATTGGAGGTAAACACCGAAACCTACAAACGCATCGAATAACGCCGCGACGACAAATCCGTCGATAACGATGATGCGCACGCTCTACGGAGTGTGCGCATCGTTCGTTTCGATAGCGGCCTGTCCTCTTAAATCAATGTTTCGAGAATCTGCACGGCGTTGAGGGCCGCACCCTTGCGGATTTGGTCGCTGACGCACCAGAACGTCAGCCCGTTGTCGCAGGTCAGGTCGCGGCGGACGCGCCCCACGTAGACGGGGTCTTTGCCCTCCATGAAAAGCGGCATCGGGTAGACCTTGCTGGCCGGGTCGTCCTGCAACACGACGCCCGGAGCCGCCGCGAATGCCGCACGGGCCTCCCCGACCGTCACGGGACGTTCGGTTTCGAGCCAGATGCTTTCGGAGTGGTTGCGCATGACGGGCACCCGCACGCAGGTCGCCGACACGCGGATGTCCGAGTGCATGATTTTCTGCGTCTCGTGGTACATCTTCATCTCCTCGCGCGTGTAGTCGTTCTCCATGAACGAGTCAATATGCGGAATGAGGTTGTAGGCCAGCTGGGCGGAGAATTTCGACACCGTAGGCTGCTTGCCGGCACCCAGTTCGGCATACTGCCGCACCAGTTCGTCCATCGCCGCCGCACCGGCCCCGCTCGCCGACTGGTAGGTGGCGACGTGCACCCGCCGGATGTGCGACAGTTTTTCGATAGCATTCAACGCCACGACCATTTGAATCGTCGTGCAGTTGGGATTGGCGATGATGCGGCGCGGGGCATTTTTCGCATCGTCGGGGTTGACTTCGGGGACGACCAGCGGCACGTCGGCATCCATGCGGAACGCGCGCGAATTGTCGATCATCACCGTGCCGTGCCGCGTGATAGTCTCGGCGAACTCCTGCGACACGCCCGTACCGGCCGACACGAGCGCGAAGTCCACGCCCCGAAAATCGTCGTTGTGCTGCAACAACCGGACGGTAAGCTCCCTGCCGCGAAACGGATAGGTGCGGCCGGCGCTCCGCTCCGAACCGAAAAGCAACAACTCGCCGACGGGCAGGTCGCGCTGCTGCAATATCTTCAAAAATTCCTGACCTACGGCACCGCTGGCACCCACGATTGCGATTTTCATTTTCCTATTCAGTTGGTTGTAATGCTATGTTCGGTCTTGTATCATCAAACCGGCGCACGGGTCAGTCGAAAAATTCGTCGTCCGGTTCGCCGGTTTCGAGGTCGACCGTATCGTCGCACCGGTAGTACGGCATCTGCGTCGGCCGGACGAACGTGTCCGTGCGGTAGATGCCGAAACGGCCGTCCGCGTAGACGTTTTTCATGAATTCGCCCACGATCGGCAGCGCCACGACGCTGCCTTCGCCCGCAGTGACCAAGTGCACCGCCTGATCCTCGCCGCCGACCCATGCGCCCGCCACGATTTTAGGCGCCACGCACATGAACCATGCGTCGCGGTTCTTGTTCGACGTGCCCGTCTTGCCGCCGATTTCCACCCCCTCGAAGCCATAGACGTATTTCAGGCGGCCCGCCGTACCCGCCGTCACGACCTTTTGCAGCATGGTCAGCATCGTGTAGGCCGTGCGTTCGCTGATAGCGTCCTGCGACTGCGGCATGAAGGTCGCGATGATGTTTCCCTGCCGGTCTTCGATGCGCGTGACGAACGTGGCATCGTTGTGCACGCCCTGATTGGCGAAGGTCGAAAACGCGCTCGTCAACTCGAAAACATTCGACTCGGAAGTCCCCAGACACAGGGCCGGCACCGGGTCGATGTAGCTGCGGATGCCCATGTTGTGGATGAAACCGGCGACGGCATCGGGCTGTTTGGCCTGCTTCATAATCCACGCCGAGTAGTTGTTGCGGCTGCGCGCCAGCCCCCACGACAACGGATGCAGCTCGCCGAGTTGCTCGACGTCGCCCGCCTCTTTGGGCGACCACGCCGTGCCGTTGGCCGTCTCGATGGTCACGGGCAGGTTGGGCACCATCGTGCAGGGCGTCATGCCGAGGTGGTCGATTGCGAACGTGTAGACGAACGGCTTGATCGTCGAACCGATCTGCCGCTTGCCCTGCTTCGCCATGTCGTACTTGAAATAACGGAAGTTGGGCCCGCCGACGTAGGCCTTGACGTACCCCGTATGGGGGTCTATGGCCACGAACGACGCCCGCATGATGCGTTTGTGGTGCAGAATCGAGTCGCGCGGCGTCATCAGCGTGTCGCGTTCGCCCGCGTAGGTAAAGACCTTCATCGAGCACGGTTTTTCGAACGAGGCCCAAATCTCCCGTTCGGGGATGTCGGCGTTGCGCATTTCGCGGAAACGGTCCGAATAACGAATCGCATTGCGCACGATGCGTTCGCGCTCCGGACGTTCGGTATCGTTGAAAAGCACCCGCGTGCGCTTGTACTGCGCATCCATGCGGGGCTGGATAGCCTTTTCCAACTGGTTCTGCACGGCCTGCTCGGCGTAGCGCTGCATCTCCGAATTGATCGTCGTGTAGATTTTCAGACCGTCGCGGTAGATGTCGTAGGGCGTGCCGTCGGCCTTGCGGTTCTTGCGGCACCAGCCGTAGAGCGGATTGTTCTCGTACTCGGCCACGGCCTGCTCGTAATCCCATGCGTTGTAGAACTGATTGCGGCGGGGTTTGTCGGCGTTCATCACCAGCCGGAGCATCTCGCGGAAGTAGGTGGCCATACCGGCATTGTGCGATATAGGCTTGAAATTCAACAGAATGGGCAGTGCCGAAATCGAATCGTACTGCGCCCGCGTCAGGACGCCGGCATGGCGCATGCGCGACAACACCAGATTGCGGCGGGTCAGGGCGTTCTGCGGATTGCGCACCGGCGAATAGCGCGTCGGCGCGTTCACCACGCCCACCAGCATGGCCGCTTCCTGCACGTTGAGTTGGTCGGGCTCCTTGTTGAAGAAAGTCTGCGCCGCCGTCTTGATGCCGAAAGCGTTGGAGCCGTACTCCACCGTATTGAGGTACATCGCCGCGATTTCCTCTTTCGTGTAGTTGTATTCGAGTTTCAGCGCGGTGATCCACTCCTTGAACTTCGAGACGACCAGCTTCGCCTTGCGCCCGACGGCTCCGCGGCTGGTCGTGTCGCGCGGAAAGAGGTTCTTGGCCAACTGTTGGGTAATGGTCGAGCCGCCGCCCTGCGAGGTGTTCTGCAACAGCAGCGTCTTGAACGCCACGCGGAACAGCGACGGAATGTCGATGCCCGAATGGCTGCGGAAGCGCGCGTCTTCGGTCGAAACCAACGCCGCGACGACGGGCGGCACCTCGCGGCCGTCCAGCCGAAGATGCAGCGTCGAATCGGACGGAAACAGGTCGTCGTACTGCACGTAGGAGCGGTTCTGTACGAAATAGGTGCCCAGCACCTTGCCGTCTTCCGAATAGATTTCCGTCGCGAGGTTGCTGCGCGGATTTTCCAGTTCCTCGAACGAGGGCAGCCGGCCGAATGCGCCTGCGGCCGTGAGCAGCAGCATCGCCGCCACCAGCACGATAGGCGCGAAAGCGACGTACCAGACGTATTTGATTTTCTGCGGGTCGAACCCCTGTTTCTTTCGTGGTTTCATAGACCGAAACTTTGGAGCAAAGATATGAATAAGCGAGCGCAAAAGCAAACTTGTTCGTTTTTGCCGAGCGGGAGTATTTAAGAAGCGCAGAAATTAATAGTACCTTTGCACCCGTGAAGGACTTTGCAGCCATAGATTTCGAGACGGCGAACGAATGCCGGACGAGCGTTTGCTCGGTCGGTGTCGTGGTCGTGCGGAACGGCGGAATCGCACAGAAATTTTACAGCCTGATTCGCCCCGAACCCGATTATTACCGCTGGTTTTGCATCAAGGTACACGGCCTGTGCGATGACGACACCCGCGATGCCCCGCTGTTTCCAGAAGTCTGGCGGCAAATCGAACCGCTGATCGAGGGCCTGCCTTTGGTGGCGCACAACGCGCGGTTCGACGAAGGCTGCCTGCGCGAAATGCACCGTGCCTACGGCATGGATTATCCCGACTACGAATTTTACGACACGTTGCAGGCGTCGCGGCGCACGTTCGGCGACTCGCTGCCGAATCACCAGTTGCAGACTGCGGCGCTGGCGTGCGGTTACGATTTGACCGCACACCACCACGCCCTCGCCGACGCCGAAGCCTGCGCGATGATTGCGCTGAAGATACTATAATAAGTTCTCCGCATCCGAAAAAACGTCCATCTCGAAAGAATTTCGTGCGCCCGATGCCCGATTTTCGCGAAAAAACATGGCTGTTAAGGAAATAACAGCTATATTTGTTGCCGAAACGTTTTTTTCTCAAAACAACAAAGCAATGAACGTACCTGCAAATCTGAAATACTCCAACGACCACGAGTGGTGTCGGGTGGAGGGCGACGTGGCCGTAATCGGCATCACCGACTTCGCGCAAAGCCAACTCGGCGACATCGTGTTCGTCGATATTCCGACCGTCGGCGAAACGCTGGCTGCCGGCGATGTGTTCGGCTCTATCGAGGCCGTGAAAACGGTGAGCGACGCTTTCCTGCCCGTAGGCGGCGAAGTGCT
Organism: uncultured Alistipes sp.; assembly: GCA_964530735.1. GTDB lineage: Bacteria > Bacteroidota > Bacteroidia > Bacteroidales > Rikenellaceae > Alistipes. The sequence goes on from CAZGYX010000011.1 coordinate 6,868, forward strand.
CGAACTCAACGAGGCGGTCGACGCAGACCCCGCACTGGTGAACAAGGACCCCTACGGCGAAGGCTGGATGGTCAAGGTCAAGATAGCCGATCCGTCGGACTACGACAAACTCCTGACGCCGGAGCAATACGCCGAACTGATCGGCTGACGGCCGAAGATTGTTTCCAACCCAAACGCATAACATTTTTATGGCTACGAAAGTTACGGTCGTAGGTGCCGGCGCTGTGGGCGCGACCTGCGCCAATGTCATGGCTTGCCGCGAAGTGGCGAGCGAAGTGGTATTGCTCGACATCAAGGAGGGACTTTCCGAAGGAAAGATGCTCGACATGTATCAGTGCGCGACGCTGATGGATTTCGATACGAAACTGGTCGGTGCGACGAACGACTACAAGCGTTCGGCCAATTCGGACGTGGTGGTCATCACGTCGGGCATCCCGCGCAAGCCGGGCATGACGCGCGAGGAGCTCATCGACACGAATGCCAAAATCATGAAGAGCGTCGTCGACAACGTCGTCCGGCATTCGCCCCGCGCTATCGTCATCGTGGTGGCCAACCCGATGGATACGCTGACCTATTTGGCCCTGAAAACGTCGGGGCTGCCCAAGAACCAAGTCATCGGCATGGGCGGCGCACTCGATTCGTCGCGTTTCAAATGCTATCTGGCAAAGGCGACAGGCATGAACATCAACAACATCGACGGCATGGTCATCGGCGGGCACGGCGATACGACGATGATTCCGCTGTTGTCGAAAGCGTCGGTCAACGGGGTGCCGGTCACGCAGTTCGCCCCGAAGCAGAAACTGGTCGAAGCCGTCGCCAACACGATGGTAGGCGGCGCGACGCTCACGAAACTCATCGGCACGTCGGCGTGGTACGCGCCCGGAGCCGCGGCCGCGATGATGGTCGAAGCAATCCTGCATGACCAGAAAAAACTGATTCCCTGCTCGTGCTACCTCGAAGGCGAATACGGCGAACGCGACCTCTGCATCGGCGTACCGGCGATTATCGGCCGCAAGGGCATCGAGAAAATCGTGCAGCTCGACCTGACGAAGGAGGAGGCCGACAAATTCGCCGCTTCGGCCGCCGCAGTCCACAAGACCAACGACGTCCTGCGCGAAATCAAGGCGATTTAATCCTATCCGCGAGATGAGAAATCTGCTGAACAAATGGGCGGTCCTGCTGTTGTGCGCCCTTTTCACGAATCCGGTCGCCGCGCAGTTCAATCTGAAAAAAGCGCTGGGCGGAGCGGCCAAAGCGGCTCAGGCTGTGACGCTGACCGATGCCCAGATGACGGCCTACGTCAAGGAGTACATCGACTGGATGGACGAGCACAACCAAGTCTGCGCCGACGACGACCCCTATACCCTGCGTCTGCGCAAGTTGGTCGACGGACTGACTGCGGCCGACGGCATTCCGCTGAATTTCAAGGTTTACCACGTCACCGACGTAAACGCTTTCGCCTGCGCGGACGGCAGCATACGGGTATTTTCGTCGCTCATGGACATCATGACCGACGAGGAGCTGCTCGGCGTCATCGGCCACGAAATCGGCCATGTGGCGCACCACGACTCGAAAAAGGCGTTCCGCACGGCGTTGCTCGCTTCGGCCCTGCGCGACGGTGTAGCGTCGAGCGGCGGCAAAGTAGCGACCCTTACCGATTCGCAGCTGGGCGACTTGGGCGAAGCGCTGGTGAACGCCCGCCACTCGCAGCAACAGGAACGCGCGGCGGACGACTACGGCTACGAATTTCTGAAACAGGGCGGTAAGAACCCGTGGGCAATGGCCCTTTCGTTCCGGCGGCTGAAACAAATGGAAGAAGAGGCCGGAGTCCAGAAGAGCAGCAAGCTCAACCAGCTTTTCGCCACGCATCCCGATCTGGATACGCGCATCAAGCGCATGGAAGAACGGGCGCAAACGGAAAACATCGCGCTGCCGGAATCCGAGACCGTCACCGCCGAAAAATAATTTTCCGGTCTCCCCCGCCAACGAAAACAGACCGCCGGACAAACTCCGGCGGTCTGTTTTTTGGATCCGCTTCTTCCGAATCAGATGTTGATGTCCACGATCTCGAAATGAATCGTTCCGGCCGGAACCTCCACTTCGACGACATCGCCCTTTTTGTGCCCCAGCAGCGCTTTGGCAATGGGTGTGCCGATCGCCAGTTTGCCCTCGCGGAGGTTGGCTTCGTGTTCGGCCACAATGGTATAAACCATCTGCTTGTTCGTATTGCGGTTGAGCAGCGTCACCTTGCTCAGAATCTGCACCTTGCTCTTGTCGATTTTCGATTCGTCGATGATGCGGGCGTTGGAGAGCGTATCTTCCAGTTTGGCGATGCGCATTTCCAGCAGCCCCTGCGCCTCGCGCGCAGCGTCGTACTCGGCATTCTCCGACAGGTCGCCCTTGTCGCGTGCCTCGGCGATAGCGGCCGATACGGCCGGACGCTCGACGGAACGCATGTGGTCGAGCTCGTCTTTCAGCTTTTTATACCCTTCCGCGGTCAGGTAGATGATCTCTTTTCCCATGATTGAAAACGAAAAAACAAGAATCCTGACCGGTGAGGTCAGAACCCTGATTTGCTTTTGCAGGAACAAAGATAAAAAGGATATTCCACATATCCAAATTTTTGCGCAGCCAAAACCTGCGGTTTTCCGAAGACGCGGAACGGCCCCGGGCTATTCGGCCTCCGTGATGCGCCGGTAGTCCGACACCGCGACGGCATGGCTGTAATAGGCCTGAATCGCATTGGTATAAATCTGAATCCAGCTCAACTGCGCCTGCATCACATCGAGGATGGTCGCCAGACCCTCGCCATAGGAATAGGTGTTGATTTCGAGGTTCTCGCCCGCAATCCGCAGGTCGTGCTCCGTCGCCCCGACCTGCGCACGGCTTTCGAGCAGGGCCGTCCAGCCGTTCATTTCCTCGCGCACGATGCCGTCGGCCAGTTCCGCCATGTCCCACTCCGTGCGCATGCGGGCCGCTTCGGCCGCCCCCACCGCACGCCGCCGCTCGCCCCAATGGAAAATCGGCACGGACAACTGCACGAAGGCCGTTCCGTCCAGATAGGTCGACCCGTTGCGGTTTGGCGAATAGGGCTTCCAGCTGCCGCCGATGCCGACGCTCAACTGCGGATCGAACGGCGCCCGCGCGGCACGCACCGCGACACCGGCCTGCGCCGCCCGAAACTGCGCGGCCGCATAATCCGAACGCCGCTCCACCGCCGCGAAACCCTCGCTCCGCACGGGCATCGGCAGCGAATCGCGGATGCTCGCCCGCAGCGAAACCGCCGTTTCGGGCGGCGCGCCCCGCAGGATATTGAAATTGTGCAGCGACACGATGCGGTTGCGTTCGGCCGCGAGCGCATTGTATTCCGCCTCGCTCAACCGCGTGTCGATCATCAGCACGTCGCCTTTGGCGATGTACCCCTCGTCGAAACGCCGGTCGACCACCTCCTTCAACGAACGGATAATCGACACATAGCGCTGCACGGCTTCGGCGAAAAGCTGCATCGCCGAGAGGTTCCAATAGGCGTACTCCGCCGCATAGCGCACCTCCGAACGGGTGAACTCCTCGTCGCACAGCGCAATGCCGTAGCCGAGTTCGGCCTGCCGATAGACCGCCCGCGTCGCCCCGCCGCCGTAGACCGTCTGCACGATTTGCGGTTCGACGCTGAACGTCCACCGTTCGGCCCCGTCGAACCGCCGGGCGGTCACCGCGAAACTTCCGGCCGCCGACAGACGGGGCAAGAAACCCGTGCGGGCACGGCGCATGTTCTCGGCCGCTTCGAGGCTTTGCACCGCGGCGGATTTCAGTTGCCGGCTGTACGCCAGCACGGCGTCGCAGTACTCCGCAAGGGAAATCCGCAACGTATCGGCGTGCTGCGGTTCGGGCAGGACGTCCTGCGCGACGCCCCGAACACCGCAAAAGAGGGACAACAAGAGAACGACAGGTTTCATGACTGACGAATCCGGTAAAAAAGTGCGTAAAAGACGGGCAGCACGAATATCGTGAGCAGCGTCGCCACCAGCAGCCCGCCCATGATGGCGGCGGCCATCGCGCCGAACAGCGAATCGCCCAGCAGCGGCAGCATGCCCAGAATCGTGGTGCCCGAAGCGACCGTCACGGGGACGATGCGGCTGCGCGTGGCCGAAACCAAGGCATCGTAAGGCGGCAGTCCCTCCGCCCGCAGCGTGCCGATGCGTTCGACGAGCACCACCGCATTTTTGATGTTCATGCCGACCAGTCCGAGCAGTCCCAGCAACGAGAAGAAGTTGAAAATTTTGCCGGTAACGGCCAGCCCCAGCACCACGCCGATGAAAATCAGGGGCGTCATGAGCAGAATGACCGCCGGTTCGCGGTAGTTGCGGAACAGCAGCAGCAGAATCATGAAAATCAGCACCAGCGTCAGCGGCATGTTGGCGGCCAGCGCCTCGTTGGACTCCTGCCGGCTCTCCTGCTCGCCGAAACTGCGCATCGCATAGCCGTCGGGCAACTGCACGGCCCGCCGGATGCTGTCGTGCAAGGCCGTGTAGAGTGCGACGGTGTTGACGCCCCGCGCGGGGTCGCACTGCGCCCGCATCGCCCGCTGGCGGTTGTAACGCTTGACTACCCCGCCCCGGAACTCGAACCGGAACGCATCGGCCGCCTGCCCGACCGAACGCACCTTGCCCGACGGCGTAAAGAGCGGCAAGGCCTGCAAATCGGAAAGGTCGTACTGGCCCATTTGGTCGTCTTTCAACAGAATGGGCATGAACTGGTCACCCTCGCGGTACTCGCCCAACGGATAGCCCCGCGTGGCGACGGTGATGCCCTGCGCCATCAGGCTGCGCGACACGCCGACCCGCTGCCCCTTCATCTGCGAATAGACCGGCTGCCATGTCGGAATGCGGTTGCCCCAGTTGTTGCGGATGTTGGCGGTGCCGGGCATGCCGGCCATGATACGTTCGGCCTGCGCCGTCAGCCGCAACAGCGTGTCGACATTCTCGCCGATGAACCCGAACTCGATAGCGGCATCGGGCACGGGCGACAGCTTGAAAAGCGACGACCGCAGCCAGACGTCGGGAAAATTCCGCTCGACGAACTCCGCGAAAGCCGCCTCGACCTCCCCCGTCCGGCGACGGTCATGGAGTTCGACGAGCAGGTTGCCGAAATTGGGACGCTGCGCGACGCTGGCCGACGCCAAATAGTAGCGCGGCGGCGTGGCGCCCATCGTCGCGGAGACCCGTTTCACTTCGGGACGGGCGCGCAGCCACTCCTCCATGCGCAACAGATTGCGTTCGGTCGCCCGAATGTCGTAGCCTTCGGGCAGCAGCACGTCGGCACGGAAATAGGGCTTGTCGAGCGACGGAAAGAAGTTCTGCGGCATCCGCCCCATGACGAACACCGAACCCACGAACAGCACGGCCGCCCCGGCGGCCACCAGCCACCGGCGGCGCAACAGCGCGGCCAGCATCCGGTCGAAAGCGCGGTAAAAACGCGAATCGTAGGGATCTTTTCGAGCCGGCCGCCGTTCTTCCGACCCTCTTAACAAAAAATCGCCGAAAAGCGGCGTCTGCGTCAAGGCCAGTATCCAGCTCAACAGCAGCGACACGGCCAGCACGACGAACAGCGGCTTGACGATTTCGGCGACGGCCGAAGGGGCCAGATAGAGCGGCAGGAACGAACAGATGCCGATCAGCGTGGCTCCCAGCAGGCTGCGTGCCGGAGCGGTCGCCCCGTCGACCAGCGCGCGGTCGCGTGCGACGCCGCGCAGCATCGCCTGCCGCGCATTGTCCGTGACGACGATCGCATTGTCCACGAGCATCCCCATGGCGATGATGAACCCCGCGAGCGACGTGCGGTTGAGTCCCTCGCCCAAGAACTGCATGGCGAACAGCGTGCCGCCGATAGAGAAAAGCAGCGAACTGCCGATCAGCGTCCCGGCCCTCAACCCCATGACGGCCATGATGAGCAGGACCACGATTGCCACCGAGGCGGCCAGATTGAGCAGGAAGGTCGTCGTCGCCTCGCGGGCGATGCGGTCTTCGGGATAGAGCACCGTCGCTTCCAAGCCTACGGGCATGCGGGAGGTGAGTTCGGCCACGACGCGCCCGACCCGGCGTCCGACGGCCGAAACGTCGGCCTCCGCTTCGGTCGAAATGCCGATGCCGACGGCACGCCGCCCGTCGACCCGCATCAGGGTTTGCGGCGGCTCGGCATAACGCTGCTCCACGCGCGCCACGTCGCCCAAGCGGTACTGTTTGCCCGACGACGACATCAGCAACTGGTCGCGCAGGTCGTCCAGCGTCTCGTAGGTGCCGTCTTCGAGGATGCGGATGCGCATCGCCCCGGCCTCTTCCTCGCCGCTGTCCACCAGCACGTTCTGCTGCTGGATCGTCGCGACGAGCGCTTCGGGCCGAATCGCGAAATTGGCCAATGCCGACAGGCTGACCCGCACGTCGACGACGGGGGTCTGTTCACCGAACAACACGACTTTCTGCACGCCGGGCACCGTCACGAGCCGTTTTTTGAACCGCTGCGCCCAATCGCGCAGCTCCGACCACGAGAACCCCTCGTCGGCCGACAATCCGTAGTAGATGCCGTACACGTCGCCGAAATCGTCGGCCACCGTCACGGCCGAAGCCCCGGCAGGCAGCCGCGGCTGGACATCGGAGACCTTGCGGCGCAATTCGTCCCACAGCTGCGGGATTTCCGCAGCGCGGGTCGCAGGCTCCAGTTCGACCAGAATCCGCGACAGGCCGTAGTACGATTCCGAAGTGATTTTGCGGATGCGGCGCATCGACTGCACCTCGCGCTCGATAGGCTCCGTAATGAGCTGTTCGACCTGTTCGGGCGCGGCTCCCGGATAGGAACAGCTCAACGACGCGCTTTTGATGACGAACACCGCGTCCTCCTTTTTGCCCAGCGTGAAGAAGCCCGCGATGCCTCCGGCGAGCAGCACCGCCAGAAAGAACCACACCACACGGCCGTTCCGCAACGCATATCGCGAGAGATTCATCATGGCCGCGTCATTTCAGAACCCGCACTTCGTCGCCCTCGCGCAGCCGGTAGACGCCCGCCGTCACGACCCGGTCGCCCGGCTCGACCCCGCGCAACACCGTCACGAGGTCGCGGCCGAACACCTCGCCCAACTCCACCGCCCGCAGCGACACCCGGTCGTCACGGCCGACCACCCAAACGTAATCGCCGCCTTCGGCCGGAGCGTAAATGGCCGTGACGGGCAGCGACACGACATCGGGCATCCGGTCGGCGACCCGCATCGAGACGATGCACGACATGCCGGGCGCGATGCGGTAACGGGCCGTGTCGACGTCGACCAAACGCAGCGACACGGGAAAGCCCGACGCGTCGGACGAAGTTTTTACAAATTCTTTCAGTGCAGCGCGGAAAGTCGTGTTGCGGTAATTGTCGAACACAACGGAGAAACGGGTGGAATCGGCCGTGAGCAGCTCCAACCCCTGCTCAGGCACGGTGAACTGCACGGTCGTGGAACGCGGATTGACGACGCGGATGACGGCCTGCCCGGCCTGCACCCGTTCGTAGGTGTCGACGTATTTGCGTTCGACGACGCTGGCGAAGGGTGCCCGCAACTTGGTATCCTTCAGCCCGTCGAGCGAATTTTCGTAAGCCGACTGCGCCTGCGTGTAGCGCGTGCGGGCCGCCTCGAACTCCTGCTGCGAGACGGCCTGATGCTCCAACAGCCGCTGCATGCGGGCGAACTGCGACCGCGCCTGCTCGAACGCCGAACGGTCGGAGGCCACCTGCAACTCGATGTCGCGCGGATTGAGTTCCGCGAGGAGGGTTCCTTTCGCCACGTAGTCGCCCGTCGGCACCGGCAGGTCGAGCACCTGCCCCGCCACCTTGAAAGCGAGCGTCACGGCATCGTCGGGCGTGGCCATGCCCGCGAAATCGCGTTCGATGAACGCGCTGTGCGACGCGGTCGTCACTTTCACGGGCCGCACCGCCGGCGCAGCCGCCCGATGCGACCGGCACCCGACCGCGGCCAGCATCGGCAACAAGAGGAAGAAACGCATACGAAAAAAGTTGACTTCGTGTACCGGAGTCAACTTTCATACCAAGCGCGCGACCGTGCTGTCGCGCACGTCATTCGATGTCGCGGCAGTTCCGTTTGTCGGCAATCGTGCCGTCGTCCAGCACGACCACCCCGTTGCGGGCACGGAGCATGGTCTTCATGGTCGAGGCGTCGATGTTGTAACAGCGCACCTCGCCCGTCCCGAAGTCGTACCACGTCTCGCCGTCGAGCGGATAGGGCGTCAGGCAGACGGCCTGCGCCCCCTCGACGGCCGCACGGGCCACCAACGCCGCCATGCGGCGGGCGCAACGCTTCGGCAGGCGGTCGAACGTCGTGACGCACAACAGATACAACCGTCCGGGCGTGGCCAGCACCTCGTCGGTGACGTCGGCCCCGTCGTCGCGCAATGCGAATTCGCTCACCAGCGGACGAATCGAAGGCGTCTCGACCGTCGTGCGCGTATCGACCCACTCCCACCGCACGGTGTCCTGCCACTCGGTATCTTCGAGCGTGAATTCGTGCTTGCGGCCCGTCCGCCGGTCGCGATACACGAGAACCGTCTCCGTTTCGCCGACCGTCTCGGCCGGTTCCTGCATCGCCTCGCGGATGTTCACCCCCACCTTGTAGGGCAGGAAGTCGATGAGCGGCAGGTGGCGGTAGCAATAATACCCCAAGAACATCGAACCGCAGAAGAAAACGCAGGTCAGCGCGACCTCCAACGGTTTGAAAGCGAACACTTTGTCGGGCCGGTAACGCCACCACACCACGAAGGCCATCGGCAGCAGGGCCAGATCCTTGAAGAACGTCTGCCACGCGGTGAGTTTCAGCGCGTCGCCGAAGCAGCCGCAATCCTCGACCGGAATCATCGTCGCGCTCAAAAAAGTCAGGCTCGTGAAGAAAATCATCGACACGAAAGCGAAAATCGAAATCAGCCGGATGCGCACCTTGAAGAGCAGCATGCACCCCATCATCAACTCGGCGCCGCAGAGCCAAATGGAAAAGAGCATGCTGGCCGGAAGCAGGGCTTCGAGCCCGTAAATCGTCAGGTATTCGTCCACTTTGAGGGCCGTGCCCCACGGGTCTATCGCCTTCGTGAAGCCCGACAGCACGAAGGTGCAGGCCAGCACGATGCGGCACACGTGCGCCGCGATTTTGAAGGAGCGTTTGTTTCTCATCGTCGTTGCAAAGTTCGTTCGACTTCGGCGGCTATCCTGCCGAAAATCGTTTCGGGGGCGGCCATCGCGCCTTCGGCCGTGCCGCAATCGACCACGCGCAGCAGGTCGTCCTGCCGCGCCGCCGAAAGGTAGACCCCGCGCACCTGCTGCTGAAGCGACAGCGAATCTTCGTGGATGTCGCGCGCCCCGTGCAGATAGCCGCGGTCGTCGCCCTCGCGCTGTTCGGCGAGCTTGCGCTCGGTGAAAGCGAACGGCACGTCGAGAAAGAGCGACACATCGGGACGCGGCAGGCGGTTGTAGCCGAATTCCAAGTCGAGGATCCAGCGGGCCAGCCGGTTGCGCTCCTCGCCCGCAGGCAGCTTCGCGCACTGGTAGCCGACGTTGGAATAGACGTACCGGTCGAGCACGACGGCCTTGCCCGCATCGAGCCAACCGCGCAGCAGCGAAGCGGCATCGGCGCGGTCGCCGGCATAAATCAGCGCCACGAGATAGGGATCGACCGTATCCACGCCGCCGAATTCGCCGCGCAGGAAGCGCGCAATCAGTTCGCCGTAGACCGGTGCGTCGAAACGCGGGAAATGGAGGTATTCGCTCTCCACGCCCCGTCCGGCGAGCCATTGCCGCAGCAACCGGATCTGGGTCGATTTGCCGGCACCATCCAATCCTTCGAGTACAATCAGCATAACAAGCAATTTATTTCAACATCCGCACGGCACGGGCAACGCCGTCGGCCAAAGCATCGGCTTCGGCGAGCGTGTTGTACAACGCGAACGACGCACGGCACATGCCCGTCACGCCGTAGTGGGTCATCACCGGCTCGGCGCAATGCTGTCCCGTGCGCACGGCGATGCCGAGTTTGTCGAGAATCATCCCCATGTCGTAGGCATGCACCCCCTCGACATTGAACGATACGATAGCGCACTTGTCGGCCGTCGTGCCGTAAATACGCAGGCCGTCGATAGCCGAAAGCCGCTCCGTAGCGTGCCGCAGCAGCGTCCGTTCGTGAGCCTCGACCTCCGCCGGGTCGAACCGCCGCACGAAGCGCACCGCCTCGCCCAACGCGATAGCCCCGATGAAGTTGGCCGTGCCCGCCTCGAATTTCAGCGGCACGGGCGCATAGGTCGTGCGCGCGAACGACACGCGGTCGACCATGTCGCCACCGCCCAAAAACGGCGGCATCGCCTCCAACAAGGTCCGTTTGCCGTAGAGCACGCCGATGCCGGTCGGGCCGTAAAGTTTGTGCCCCGAAAAGGCATAAAAATCGCAGTCCAGCGCGCGGACATCCGCACCGCCGTGCACCACGCCCTGACAACCGTCGACCACGACGACCGCTCCCGCAGCATGCGCAGCCTCGATAATCGGTTGCAAATCGGGTCGTGTCCCGAGCGTATTGGAGGCCTGCGTCACGGCCACGATGCGCGTATGTCCGTCCAGCAACGACGGCAGCAGGTCGGTACGCAGCGCCCCCGAATCGTCGAAAGGCAGCATCCGCAGTTCGGCACCCTGCCGTTCGGCCAGCATCTGCCACGGCACAAGGTTCGAGTGGTGCTCCATTTCGCTGACGACGATATTGTCGCCCGCATGGACGTACCGCCCGCCCCACGCATAGGCCACCGCATTGAGCGAAGCCGTAGCACCTGCCGTAAAGACGATTTCCTCCTTTTCGGCCGCTCTGATGAAGCGGGCTATCTCGGCACGGGCCGCCTCGTAGGCCGCCGTAGCCTCCTCCGAAAGGAAATGCACGCCGCGATGGATGTTCCCGTTCAGTTCGCGGTGCAGGCGGTCGACCGTTTCGATGACCGCCGACGGTTTCTGGGCCGTCGCGCCGCTGTCCAGATAGACCAGCGGCCGGTCGTAGACCCGACGCGCGAGTATCGGAAATTCCGCCCGTATTTTTTCGATGTCCAGCATTTACAACCGTTCCATTTTTTCGGCGACGGCCGTCATCAGCCGCTCGCACAGCGGTTCGATGCCGCAATGCCGTACTACATCGGCCGCGAATCCTTCGATTTGCAAACGGCGGGCCGCCGTTTCGCTCAACCCGCGCTGACGCATATAGAGGACGGCCTCGTCGTCCATCCGCCCCACCGTTGCACCGTGCGAACAGGTCACGTCGTCGGCATAGATTTCCAGTTGGGGCAGCGTGTCGATGCGGGCCGCGTCGCTCAACAGCACGTTGCGGCTCTGCTGCCGGGCATCGGTGCGCTGGGCATCGGGCGCGACATAGACCAGTCCCCCGAAGCGGCCCGTAGCCCGGCCGCCGGCAACCCCTTTCACGCACGATTCGCTCCGACAGTCGGGCACGTTGTGCGCCGTGTGCAGCGACACGGAGCAATGCTCCTCGCCGCCCGCGATGAACAACCCGTGCAACACGCTTTCGGCGTGCCCGCCATTGAGTTCGGTGCGGTAGCTGGCTTCGGCTCCGGCCAGCTGCACCGTCGTGATGCGGCTCGCACTGCGGGATGCCTGCGACAACGCCACCTCGACTTTCGCCGAAGCGAGAAAGACCTCCGTCAAAGTCAACCGCGCCGCTTCGTGCAACCGAATGCGCAGGTTCACGGGCTTGTCGGCAGGCTCGCGATGCACTACGACCAGCTGCGCCGCACCGTCGGCCGAGACCTCGACGTCCAACGCCGCCGCAGGGTCGACCGCCACGAACGGCACCGGTTCCTCGCGGTCGATGCGCAACCGTCCGCCCCCGACGCTGCGGAACGACCCGAGTATGTCGTCCAAACAGGTCATCATTCGGCGTAATCGTTTATGAGCCAGTCGTAGCCCTCCTTTTCGAGCCGCAGGGCCAATGTCTTGTCGCCCGTGTAGATGATGCGGCCCTTGTAGAGCACGTGCACCACGTCGGGCACGATGTAGTCCAGCAAACGCTGGTAGTGCGTGATGACGACCGTGGCATTCTGCGGCGTGTGCAGTTTCGTGACACCAGTCGCCACGATGCGCAGCGCGTCGATGTCCAGCCCCGAATCGGTTTCGTCCAAAATGGCCAGTTTCGGGTCGAGCATCGCCATTTGGAATATCTCGTTCTTCTTCTTCTCGCCGCCCGAAAAACCCTCGTTGACGGCCCGCGAAGTGAGTTTCGACGACAATTCGACGACCGCGCTTTTCTCACGCATCAGGCGCAGGAATTCGGCGGCCGACAGCGGCTCCTCGCCGCGATATTTGCGCTGTTCGTTGACGGCCAGCTTCATGAAATTAGCCATCGTGACGCCCGGAATCTCGACCGGATACTGGAACCCGAGAAACAACCCCAGCCGCGCCCGGTCTTCGATGGACATGGCCAGCAGGTCGTGTCCGAGAAAGGTCGCCGAACCTTCGGTGACGGTGAATTTCTCGTTCCCCGCCAGCACCGAAGCCAACGTCGATTTGCCCGAACCGTTGGGGCCCATGATAGCATGCACCTCGCCGGCGCGGACTTCGAGGTCGATGCCCCGAAGAATCTCCTTGCCGTCGACCGACGCATGCAGATTTTTAACGCTCAACATATCATCCATTCCTGATTTTCAATCCTATCCGACGCTCCCTTCCAGCTGCAAGGCCAGCAGTTTTTGCGCTTCGACCGCGAATTCCATCGGCAGCTTGGCCAGCACCTCGCGGGCATAGCCGTTGACGATCAGCCCTACGGCATCTTCGGTCGACAGCCCGCGCTGGTTGCAGTAGAACAGCTGGTCGTCCGAAATTTTCGAGGTTGTGGCCTCGTGCTCGACCACTGCCGAACGGTTGCGCACGTCCAGTTCGGGAAACGTATGTGCCCCGCATTTGTCGCCGATCAGCAGCGAATCGCACTGCGAGAAATTGCGGGCATTTTCGGCGTCCTTGCCCACGCGCACCAGCCCGCGATAGGCGTTCTGGCTGCGGCCCGCCGAAATGCCCTTCGACACGATGCGGCTGCGCGTGTTGCGGCCGATATGAATCATTTTCGTCCCCGTGTCGGCCTGCTGCAAATTGTTGGTCATCGCCACCGAGTAGAACTCCCCGACCGAATTGTCGCCCGCGAGAATGCAACTCGGATATTTCCACGTGATAGCCGACCCCGTTTCGACCTGCGTCCACGACAGACGGGCGTTTTCGCGGCAGATGCCGCGTTTGGTCACGAAATTGTAGATGCCGCCCCTGCCCTCCTTGTCGCCCGGATACCAGTTCTGCACGGTGGAGTATTTCACTTCGGCATCGCGCTCGACGACGATTTCGACAACGGCCGCATGCAGCTGGTTCTCATCGCGGCGCGGCGCGGTGCAACCCTCCAAATAGCTGACATAAGCCCCCTCGTCGGCCACGATGAGCGTCCGCTCGAACTGGCCCGTACCGGCGGCGTTGATGCGGAAATAGGTCGACAACTCCATCGGGCACCGCACGCCTTTGGGGATGTAGCAGAACGACCCGTCGGAAAAGACGGCCGCATTGAGCGCGGCATAAAAATTATCGGTATGCGGCACGACGCTGCCGAGATACTTTTTCACCAGTTCGGGGCAATCGCGCAGGGCTTCGGAAATCGAGCAAAAAATGATACCCTTTTCGGCGAGGGTCTGTTTGAAGGTGGTCTTCACCGAAACCGAGTCCATCACGGCGTCGACCGCCACCCCCGACAGCGCAAGCTGTTCTTCCAACGGAATGCCCAGTTTGTCGAACGTGCGTTTCAGTTCGGGGTCGATGTCGTCCGCCGTTCCGCCTTTTTTCGGTTGCTTGGGCGCAGCGTAATAGATAATATCCTGAAAATCAATCGGTGGAACCTGCAAATGCGCCCACGTCGGCGGGGTCAGCGTCAGCCAATGGCGATAGGCAGCCACCCGTCGTTCGGTCATCCAGCCGGGTTCGCCTTTTTTGGCGGAAATCAGGCGCACGACCTCTTCCGACAGCCCTTTGCCGATGGTTTCGGTTTCGATGTCGGTGGTGAATCCGTATTTGTACTCCTGTTCCCGGAGGATTTCGAGCAGTTCTTTTTGGTTTTCGGCCATTTCAGCGAAATAATCGTACAAAGATACGAATAAGCGAGGGCAAAAAGCAAACTTGTTTGCATTTTTTGCCGAGCGAAAGTATCTTCAGATACAAAAAACAGGCGAATCCGCACGGCCGAAGAAAATAAAACCGGCGGCAGACCCGCAAAGGCCCGCCGCCGACAAAAGCGGAATCCGGTAAAATCATTCGCCGATCGTCACCGCCGGAGTGGCACCTTTCGAGAGCTGCGAATTTTCGACAGAAATCTGCGGCGACTGCACCCGTATGTCGCGGTTGCGGCTGCCGGTTACGGTCATTGCGCATGCCATTCCCTCGGGGCAGGTGAAATTTTCCACCGTGAGGTCTTTCACATTATTGACAATCAGTGCGGGGCCCTTTTCGGGAATCACCTGCACATCGCGCAGCAGCACCGACGTCGATTCGTTGATTTGTGCACCGGTCTGGGCGTAGATGCGGGCATTTTCGACCGTCACGCGCTCGACGTTCATTTCGGGCAGTCCGTTGAAATACATCGCGCGGCGAGCCCCCCGGCACCACACGTTGCTGATGTGGATATTGCGGAAAGCGGGCGTCGTTTCGTCCACCGGTTTCAGCGCCAAATCGGTCGGCTCGGCATTTTCACCGGATGCGAAGGCTTCGGAAGCCGACTTGCCACCATAGAACAGGTCGAACAGCAGGGCCTCCTGCGCAATGTTGCACATCGCGATATTGTCGATGTAGATATTTTCCACCACACCGCCGCGTCCGCGCGTCGACTTGAACCGCAGGCCGACGTCGGTGCCGGAGAAGATGCAATTCGTCACGTTGACGTTCTTCACGCCGCCCGACATCTCGCTGCCGACGACGAAGCCGCCGTGACCGTGAAAGACGATGCAGTTGTCGACGATGATATTTTCGCACGGGATGCCGCGCTCGCGGCCGGCCTTGTCCTTGCCGCTCTTGATGCAGATGCCGTCATCGCCCACGTCGAAACTCGAACCGGTTACGACGACATTCTTGCACGATTCGATGTCGATGCCGTCGCCGTTCTGCGCATAATCGGGGCAGCGCACCGTGATGTCTTTCACAATCAAGTTGGTGCACATCGCGGGGTGGACATTCCAGCAAGGCGAGTTCTGGAACGTCACGCCTTCCAACAACACGTTTTCGCAGTGATGAATGGCAATCATCACGGGACGCAGGAAGTCGCGCATCGTCTCGAAATCCTCGCGGGTCTTGGCCCACGTCGAGACGTTCTGGTCGGCACCACCCGTCGCGCCCCGCTTGAAACTCTCCGACGGATACCACGTGCGGCCGTCGTCCGACACGATGCCGCCACGTTTGAGTTGCTCGGCCCACTGGCGGGCGGTCACCTTGTCCTTTTTCAGGGCACGCCATGCCGCGCCATTGCCGTCGATGACGCCCTGACCGGTGATCGCGACGTTTTTGACGCCGACAGCCGAAACCGGCGACTGGCAGCGCCACGTATTGAGCCCCTCGAACGTGATTTGGGTCAGCGGGTAAAGCGTTTTATCGTCGCTGAAAAGAATCAGCGCGCTCTGTTCCAAATGCAGGTCGATGTTGTCTTTCAGCACGATAGGACCCGTGTACCACACACCGGCCGGAACGATGACACGACCGCCGCCCTGCTTCGTCAGCGCGTCGATTGCAGCCGCAAAAGCATCGGTGCACAACGTCGCACCGTCGGGTACGGCACCGTAGTCCAAGATATTGGCCGTGCGGTTCGGAATCGCCGGACGCGACACGGAGGGCATGTCGAACGGCAGATTTTTCGATGCCACGACATCGGAGCAGCACCCGCCGCAACAAGCGGAACAGGTGAGGGCTGCAACGACAGCCAGCCCCAAACAAGATAATTTCAGATTCATAGGTTTTTATTCGATTAAAGATGGTTTTTCGCTTGCGTTTACAAAACTATGAAAAAGAACGGAAACGACCAAGCGTCTCCGTTCTTTCCTGTTTCATTTCTTCGGGGCGGAATCGTATCGCACGCTCCGCCCACGAAAAAGGTATCTATCAATAGCCCGGGTTTTGGTCGGCATCGGTCAACAGTTTGTTGGCATCGATGGCTGCCTGCGGGATAGGCCACAGCAGACGTCCGGCAATCGTAGCTTCGGCATTGCCCTCCAAATCACGGTTGTAGAGGTTATTATACTCCACGAGCTTTTGCGTACGGCGCAAATCCATACGGCGATAACCGTTACCGTACATCTCGCAAGCCGATTCTTTCAGAATGGCATCGATCGATACTTCCGTAGCATCGGCCAAACCGGCACGCTTGCGCACCGAGTTCAGGCGGGCGAGCGCATTGGTATTGTCGCCGGCTTTCAGATAAGCCTCTGCCGCCACGAAGAACATCTCGGGCAGCGTGATGATGTGGATGTCGCGGAAACTGCGGCCGGCATCATACTGCGGATTCACCGAGTCGTCGAATTTGCGGCAGGGAGCGCAAGTCCACGAGAATGCCAATGCGGTGTACCAATCGTACTTATCCAAATTTCCGGCATTGATATCTTTCCAGTAATCGCCTTTCGGTTCCATACCGGCCGTCTTGGGCTGCATCTTCAAGATGAACGTGTACTGGCGATTCTCCTTGTCGGCATCTTTCCATGCTTCAATCTCGGCATCGGTTTCCCACGGCGCGGGATAGTAAACGCCTACGGGCTTCCCTTCTGCTTTCTGGCCGTTCGTGTACCAAGCGAAGTAATCGCCAAGATAGTCATCCTTAAACAGTGTCTCCCCTCCGGTCCAACGCGTCGGATCCGCCTGCTTCTTCACGATCAACTCCTTCATAAAGGTTGCATCGTAACGTTTGTCGCCTTTCTCGAAATAGCCCAACATTGCAGTAGTCGGAACATACGAAGAACCGCCGTTCTTCATGCCTTCCTCCTTGCCGCCGTAATAATTGGAATAGAACGACTGCCAACGGTTACCCTTCGTGTTATCAAGAGCCGAATTGTAATCGTATTCGACATCCCAAATGAACTCCTCGTTGTCATCGCCCGAACGGTCGGCAGCCCACAAGTCCGCAAATTCGGTCGTCAATTCACGGCCGTTGATCACCTCGTCGGCCAATTTGGCGGCCTCGTTGAAGTATTCGTTCTTGCCCAAATCCCAAGCAGCCGCAAGGTAGGTCTTGGCCAATATGGCTTTGGCCGTCTCCATCGAGACCTCGCCGCCGCCGGCCGCAGCGGTCGACGGTTTCAGTTTGTTATTGGCAATGACGTCTTCCAACTCACCGATGATGTATTTGTAGACATCCTCCGCCGTAGCACGGGGATAACCGCTCACCGCCGATGCGGCATAGGATTTCACCAGAGGTACACCACCGAAATTGTTGACCAACAGGTAGTAGACGAACGATGCAATCACACGGCCCTCGTCGACGGACTTGGTCTTCACGTCGTTCGACACAGCCGCACCGCCTGCATAATAGGCAATCGCCTGACAAGCGCGAATCACATCGTAGCAGTGGGTATAGAACGTTTTCACCGTGCCGTTTTCGGGCGTGAAATTCTGCCAACGTTGCAACGCATCGTTACACTTGTTGCGGCCATCGGTGTACATGTCGGTACCGGCATTGAACAATGCAGGTTCATCCGAGCTGTTCATCAACTTATTGCCAGCATCGGCACCGAGTTGCGCATACGCATCGTAAACCAGCGACTGGAAACCGGAAGGAGTGGAAAAATAGTCCTTGTCGGTTACACTGCTTTTGTTATCCGGCGTCAGGAAATCTTCGCAACCGGTCAACGACAACGTTCCGGCCAACGCCGCTATATAAATCAGTTTTTTCATTTGTCGTAACATTTTTGATTAGAATTTCAGATTGGCACCGATCTGATAGGTAACCGAAGCAGGACCGCCGTTTACCAGCGCCGCACTCGCCCACTCGGGATCGAAGCCCTCGTAATCGGTCCAGCAGAACGGATTGATAACGTTGACATAGAGACGCAGGCTCTTGACACCGATTTTCGACATCCATGTCTTCGGGAAAGTATAACCCAATGTGATATTTTTCACTTTCACGAACGACGTATCATGATACTGATAGCCTTCCTGTTTGGCGTTACCCTTGCTGCTGAACCAGCCGCCGCCGTTCTTGCTGGTATTCTCCGGGTAGGGATACTTGCCGTGATGCGACGTTTCGAGCGTTACCACATCGCCGTTGGCGTTCAGCACCGGAGTTCCGGCCGGAATGTAGTAGTCGAACGAAATTTTCTGACGTCCGCGATCGTTGTAGTCCATATACTGCTCGTGGATATACGAACGCGACCACTGGCCCTGTTTGGTGTAGATGGTGAACGAGAAATCGAAGCCCTTGAAGTACATCGACGAACTGATCGAGCCCGTCCATTTCGGATCCTTGCAACCGTAGATCTGCTTGTCCTCATCATTGATCTTACCGTCGTTGTTCCAGTCGTGGATACCCATCGAACCTTCATAGAGACCGTACTTCTCCCAAGCCTCTTTCAACGTATAATGGATGTTGCCGTCTTTGGTGTGCATCGTTACACCGTCTTCGGTAACGACATCGGTGTGCTTGTAATCGCGCAGCACGTTCAGCCGTTCGCCGAGGAACCAGTTGTTCGACACGTCGTCGCCTTTCGGAAGCTCCTTGATTTTGCTCCAGTTGCGCGAGAAGTTCACGTTCAAGTCCCACGTAAAGTTCTTCGTGCGGACGACACCGAACTGCAAGCCCAACTCGACACCGGCATTGCGCACCGAGCCGAGATTGGTCGTGATACTGGTTTCACCGCTTTCGATGGGCACCGTAGCATCCATGATCTGGCCGTCGGAGAGACGACGATAGACATCGGCCGTGAGGTTGATGCGGCTGTTGAATACCGAGAAGTCCACACCGAAGTCGAACTCCTTCACTTTCTCCCATACGAGGTCCATGTCGATGATACCATTGGGATAGTAGCCCTGAATCAGGCCGCCGTTCAACGTTGCGTTGTTCGGGCCGGTAGCCGACGAAGCGGTCTGGTAGTCTTTGACATTGTTGTTACCCGTAACACCATACGACAAACGGAGTTTCAAATTATCGAGCCAGTCGGCGCTTTTCAGGAAGCCCTCTTCCGACATACGCCAAGCCACAGCGGCCGACGGGAAGACACCCCAATGATTTTGAGTCGCAAAACGCGACGAACCGTCGGCACGCATCGTAGCGGTTACCATGTACTTGCCTTTGTACGAATAATTCGCACGGGCAGCGACCGAAACCATCGACGACTCGGTATAGGACGAACCGATTTTCTGATTCTCGGCAGCCTTGCCCAACGAATTCCAATGCAGTTTGTCGTCGGAAATCGAATTGCCCTCCATGGTGTAAGTCTCCTTGTTGGAAGCATACATCGAGAACAATCCCATCGCATTGAACGAGTGATCGCCCCACGTCTTGTTGTAGTCGATCTGGTTATCCCATGTCCAGTCCAAACGATCGGTATTGACCACTTTGGCGTAATTCTTCTTCTTGCTCTGGAAGTACGACGAACCGGCAGGGAACTCTTCCGTCACACCGGTACCGAAGAAGATGCCCTGACGTCCATGATAGAAGTTGGGCGAGAAAGTGGTCGTGAATTTCAGACCGTCGTAGAGGTTGAAACGCAAATACATGTTGCCGAACACGTGGAATTTACGCGTATCGTCCATGTAAGCGTCCGGCAGGATGAAGTCGATCAGCGGGTTGGGCGTCGAAGTGAACGACAAGCCGTTGGCCTTGGCCGGAATCGGAATCAGTTTGCCGTCTTCGTCCCACGGCGAAACTACCGGAGCGAACCAAAAAGCGTTGTTGTAAGGCGAATAACCGTTGGTACCGTCGGTCGTAAAGTCGTGCTGGTTGGCATAGGCCATGTTGACAGCCATACCGCCTTCGACGACTTTCGAGAATTTGGTATCGAAAGCACCCTTGAAGTTGATACGTTCGTAATCGTTCTTGATGAAGACGTTCTCCTCCTGCTGGTAACCGATACCCAGACGATAGGTCGATTTCTCAGTCGCACCGTTGGCGCTGATATAATGGTTCTGCTGTGCTGCGGTCTGCAATACCTCGTCGGCCCAGTCGTAGGCACGATTCTGCATGTAGAGGTCGTAAACCGCCGCGGTTTTATAATCGCCGCCCGTCGCGCCTTGGAAAACGCTCAATAAATCGGCATCGGTAATCTGGTAGAAAGGATGACCTTCAGCATCGACATAAACACCGCCTTTGGATTTGGTGTAGCCGGCCTTTTCGGCACTGGTCGTATAACGGGCGAAACGATAGTCCATCCATTCGCGCGTACCCATGAATTTGGGCATGCGGGCGACTTTCTTGATACCGTAGTATCCGTCGTACGACACGGAGAACTGCTGCGATTTGCCGGAAACGCCTTTGGAGCCTTTCGTCGTAATCATGATGACACCCGCCGATGCACGAGAACCGTAGATGGCGGTCGACGAAGCGTCTTTCAATACGTCGACGCGTTCGATGTCCTCGGGGTTCAACATATCCATCGAAGACATCACGATACCGTCGATCACATAGAGCGGCGACGCCTGTTGGTTGATAGAGGCCTGACCGCGAATCAGGATGTCATAACCGCCGTTGGCGCGGCTGTTCGACTGGGTGATGCTCACGCCCGGAACGGAACCTTGCAGGGCATCTTCCAAACGCAACGTACCGCGGGCAGCGATGTCCTCGGCACTGACCGAGCTGACGGAACCCGTCACGTCGCTCTTCTTCATCGTACCGTAACCGACGACAACAACGTCTTCGAGTGCAAGGGTATCCTCCTGCATCACGATTTCGAGTTGCGAACGACCGTTGACCGGCACACTCTGCGTGGTGTATCCGATGAACGAAACGGTCAGTACGGCCGTTTTCGCATTCGGCACATTCAACTCGAAATGTCCGTTGACATCCGAAGTCGTACCGAGGGTGGAACCGTCGACGGTTACGGATGCGCCTATAACTGGCTGACCCTGAGCGTCTTTAACCCCCCCCCTACAATTTGGGCCGTAGCCGCCTGCGCGAGGCCCATGCCCAGCATCAACAGCAGGGCAAGTTTTGTAAAGTGTTTCATAAAGGTTAGTTTAGTATTATACATACCGCACCCCGCAGAGATCACCCTGCGAAATACGTAAACAAAATTAAAAAAAATTTCGATTCGTTATATCCGTTTGTCAAAAAAAATTTCAGTCCTCACCGGTTCGCTTCATAAAAGCGGGCGGCACAACCGAAGATTCGTGCCGCCCGCAAGCTCCCGACCGGTCGCCGGGTCTATTCGCGCAACCGTCCTTTCGCACGGTCGTACTCTATCGAGGCCCAGACGAACGGCCCGACGCCCTTGCAGTCGTTCTCGATGATAGGTTCCGAAATATAGTAGTCGAATTTGCCGCTGCGCATATCCTTGCCGCCCAAACCGGCTACGGCGCAACAATCCGTTATGGAAATCGTGCCGTCGGGGTTCTCTTTCACGAACCGGTCGACGAACCGTTCGTAAAGCCGCTGCGCCTCACTGCCGAGTTCGGCGGGCAGGTAGCCCAGCCGGACACCCTTCAACATGGCGTAAACGAACATGATCGAACCGGTCGCCTCCAAATAATTGCCCTCGCGGCCCGGCTGGTCGAGCACCTGATACCACATGCCCGTCGCAGGGTCGGCGTACTTCGGAAGCACGTCGTAGATATGGTGCAGGATGTCGACCATCGGCTGCGTGGTTTCGTCGACGCCGAGGTATTGCAGCGTCTCGACGATCGCCATCGTGTACCACCCCAGCGCACGGCCCCACGCATGTTCGGACTGGCCGGTGGTCTTGTCGCACCAGAACATGTCGCGCGAATCGTCGTAGGCATGGCGGTAAAGTCCCGTCGCGGGGTCGAACGTGTGTTTCGCAACGGTGACGAACTGGTTTACGATGTCGGCTTTCAGATGCTCGAACCGGTCGCTTTCGCCCGTCATGCGCACGGCATACTCGGCATAGAACGGCTCGGCCATGTAAAGGCCGTCGAGCCACATCTGATGCGGGTAGGCCTTTTTGTGCCAGAAACCGCCGTCATCGTTGCGCGGATGCTCCTGCAACTGTGCGAACAGCGTATCGAGCACGGCCCGGTAACGCGGCTCGCCCGTGCGTTCGGCAATCGCGAAGAGCGGACGTCCCGGACAGATGTGGTCGAGGTTGTAATTGCTCCGCTTGTAGGTAATCACCGTATTGTCGGGCCGCACGATCGTGTCGTAGTAGCGCAACGCATAGTCGTAGAAATCGGGACGGCCGTAGGCTTCGGCGGCATCCATCATGGCCAGCAGTTCGAGGCCCGTCGTGTAGTTCCACTTCACTTTGCCCGCCGGAATGCCGTCGAGCGTCGTCGGCGAAGGGTTGCGGACGATTTCGCTCTCGACCATGCGGACGGCGAGAGGCTGTTTGCCGCAAGCGACAGCAAGCAATACGATACCCGCTATCGACAACAAAAGATTTCGTTTCATTTTTTATTTAATTGGCACGGATCAGCAGCTTCGAGAAGCAACAGAACCATAAAATTGCACTT
Organism: uncultured Alistipes sp.; assembly: GCA_964530735.1. Lineage (GTDB taxonomy): Bacteria > Bacteroidota > Bacteroidia > Bacteroidales > Rikenellaceae > Alistipes. Next base: position 29,563 of record CAZGYX010000011.1, read on the forward strand.
GTTTTTGCTATTTTTCGCCGAATGTTCAATACAACGGCCGGGTAAAATTATCGGCCTGTTTTCGGGAAAGCCGGTGCGCCCATTTCACGCGCGGGCCGGCGGCACCGGCACCGGTCGAACCGTATTCGCCATAGAAAGCGTGTTTGTGCGCCTCCGGCTTGTTCCAGTCGTGCCACCCTTCGGGGCGGATGTGCGCACCCAATTCGCAGTCGATGAAGACGGTCTGGGCGTACTCGCGCCAAGGCCGGCCCAGATAGCATTTCGTTACGCCGTCGGCCGCGGTCAGACGGCACATGTAGAAAGTCAGGCCGGTCGGCTGCCCCTTGCAGGTCGAAGCGGCCGTGATGTAGGAATCGGCGAGCGAGTGAATCTCGCAGGCGGTAAACCGGGCCGAAGCCGATCCGAAAATAAAGTCGGTCGTACCCTCGATGTAACAATCCTCAAAGCAGTACGAGCTATTCTCGGGAATGTTCTCCCCGTCGCGGTTGCCCACCCCATATAGATATAAGGTGTCCTGATTGCCGAGGAAGCGGCATCCGGTGAACCGAATGTTGTCGCCGATGCACTGCACGGCAACGGCCTGCCCGACGCGTCCGGCCGTATTGGCGAACGTAATATCGCTGACGGTCCAGTTGTCGCCGCCGAAATAGACGGTCGAGGAACCCGAAGTGCCCAACTGTTGTCCGGTCGCACCGATTTTCGAGGCGTAGTCGTCCCACGCAATCGTGACGTCGCCGCGCCGCCCCTCCATTTTCACGTTGCGTTTCGTATAGGGAACGGAGATTTTTTCGCGATAGGTGCCCGGCATGACATACAGGACGGTCTCTTTGCGGCAGAAATCGGGAATCGCGGCAACGGCTTCGGCGACGGTGAAGAAATCGCCCGACCCGTCTTTCGCGACGACCAAATCGGGAATCTGCAAATGCGCGGCCAGTTCGGGCACGGCATCCGGCAACTCGGCGGCCAGCATCCGCGCCAGCGTGCGGGCGCCGCGCACATTGAGGTGGGTGTCGTCCTGCCGTCCGTTGGGATAGAGCGGGCACGTGCCGGGCTCGACCCACATGAAGTACTCGCGCGAAGCCTCGTCGCCCAATTCGGAAACCCATTTTTGCGTCAGTTTCTCGGCGTCGATAAAGGCCACGTTCTCTTCGGTAGCTATGCGGCGGCACGCCGCAAGGTATTCGCCGTGCGTATCGGTCAATACGCCGTCGACGAAATGGCGGCGCACGATAGGCGTCAAAAGCACGGGAATGGCCTCTTTTTCGCGCGTCTCGCGGATGTAACGCCGCAGGTTTTCGCCGTAAGCATCGGGGCCGGCATACCGCTCGGTCTTGATTTTCTGGTCGTTGTGTCCGAATTCGATGAACACGTAGTCACCGGGCTGCAACTGGTCGTAAATCGGCGCCCAGCGTTTTTCCTCGCGGAACGAGCGCGACGAACGGCCGTTGACGGCGTGATTCTCGACGATGATCGTCTCGTCGAACAGCGGCTGGAACATCTGGCCCCACCCGCGTTCGGGATTCTCCTTGTCGAGCTTTTTCGTCGCGCAGGTCGAATCGCCGATGAGGTAGACGTGCGTCGGTTTGGCAGTGGAAGCGGCCGTCCACAAGCCGCAAAACAGGATGAAGAATAAGATTCGTTTCATTTCGGTCGGTTGTTTTTCAGGTCAATGTTTCGGTTATCGCACCCGCTCCACGCGAATGGGGGTCGCTGCGCCGGTGACCGTTTCCAGTCCCAGCAGCAGGCACTCGTCGTCACTCTTGCCGTCGAGCCAGCGGCTGCGGCGCCACAGCATATCGAAATCGTAGTCGATATGGCCGCGATCGTCGGGCTGCAACTGGAACAGGTAGCTGGTCTCGTCGTCCTGCTCGCCGACGATCTGCGCCTGCGGCACGGCAATCGCCAAAGCGACGCTCTCACGCTGCCATTTCAGCGTGTCGTTTTCGGGGAAATCGCAGCCGAAAGTGCCGATTTTGCCCGCTCCCCGCAGCACGCGGTGTTCGGCCATTTTCATGACGCCCGTCGTGAAGACCAGCCCCGTGTAATGACCTTCGAAACGGTTTTCGACGTGCACGTCGCTGTGACCGGCGTAAAGGATGTAACGCGACGTCATGGCGATTTCGCGTCCGCAATAGTTCCACCCCTCGACGCGCATTTCGACCACCGTCCGCACAGGGCCTTTGGCCAAGATGCGGGCCTCGCGGCGCTTGAAGTCGGTGATGTGGGTCATGCGGCCTTTCGCGGCGTCCCAGCCTTTGAGCGTCCCGACGCCCACCGACCCGAACACGCGCAGGTTGTCGTATCCGAAACCGTCGGCCAGCTGTTCGGGCGTCGAATACCACATCGACTGCGCCAATTCCAGCTGCGGCATCTTTTTGCCGTAGGTGTCGATGGTCTGTTTCTTGTCGAAATAGACCCGGTAGGCGGCGCACTCCGACTCGAAAGCGGGGCCGTGGTGATGCAGCCGACGATACATATCGTCCTTCGTCGAAGCGAGCGTATCGGCCGCCTGCAAGGAGTCGGCACTTTTGAGCCACATCTGCGCATGTACGCGGCTCGGATAGGTGTGTTTGGCCGGTTTGGCCAAGAAGACGACCTTGAAATCGCGCCGTCCGTAGAAATCGGAGACGAATGTCAGTTCGTCCAATGCGCGGTCGAGCTGCGACGGGATTTCGCCGTCGGAACTCGTCACGACCGCGCTTTGCGCCCACGCGGGCACGTCGGGAATCACCACCGGACAATCGCGGCGCCACCCGTCGACCGTCACGCGGTAGACGTGCGTCCGTTTTTTCGGCGTGCGGGCCTCCGAGCGGCCGGCACCGCACAACGTGCAGATCGCCAACGCCAATAATAAAATTCGTTTCATGGTTTTATTCGTTTAAGTTCGTGTTCTTCGTAATTCCGTCGTTCGCGGAGCGCGGGCCGCAGCCGGACGCCGCTCCGAGCAGCTGTTGCATCATCGTTTCCAATTCCGCACGGCTGCGCAGGGCATTCGTCGGCCAGTCGTCGCCGAAAGTCTGCAAATCGGCTATCGGGAGCAGTTCCACCGCGCTTTCGTCCGCCCGGTCGAGCCGAAGCCCCAGCGTCTCGGCGAAAAACGCATAGACCGCCTGCCGTTTGGAGGAGCCGAAATCGTGTTTTTCATCGGCCAGATGCACGTTGCGCACGCAACCGGCCGCCCCGTAGAAATCCCAGATACGCCGCAGGTAGGGATACTCCAGCGCGGGGTACGAAGCCGTCCAGTCGCCGCCGTCGCTCACCGTGAGGACGGGTCGCGGAGCCATTGCCGCCGCCAGAATTTCGGGCATGCAGCTGCCGCCCGCCGCCAGCGTCACGGGGCGTCCGCTCTCGCACGGACAGCCTCCGTCGAAGTGCGAAACCAGATGCACCACCGGAGCCAATGCCGCGAACCGGCCGTCGACCGCCGCCAGCAGCAAGGCGTGCGTCGCTCCGCCCGAACCGCCCGTAGCAGCCATACGCGCGGGGTCGATGTCCTTGCGGGTCGCCAGCACCCAGTCCGTAACCGTTTTCGACCAAAGCACCTGTATCTGCATCGCATAAGGGGCCGTATGGGCATCGCGTCCGACCTGTCGTTCGGATTCGCCCCAACCGAAAATATCCATATCAACCGCCACCGCCCCCATGCGCGCCAACGAAGCCATCAGCAGCTGGTGGTCGGGCCGATAGCGTCCGTCGGGCCAATGACCGGACGGCGCGACAATCAACGGCCGTTTCGGTGCACGGCCCCGCTTCGTGTCCGCCGGCGCATAAATCGTCCCGCACGCGTAAAGTCCCGGCAAGGTTTCGAGCGCGAAATTCTGCGTCGTGTAGCCGTCGTGCCGCCGCACCGCGCCGCACACGGCCGCCGGTTGCGCAGGCACGGCCTGCCAAAAAAGTTCGAGCGCCAACGCCGTCCGCACGTCGGCGAGCACCCGTTCACGGCGGCGTTCCCACGCCTCGCGACCGTCGTACTGCGCCGAAAGCCATGCGAGCAATTTTTCGCCGTCGGCCACCGTACGGCGGTAGTATTCATAGGGTTGGACGACGATTCGCCGCCCTTCGTCTTTCCACACCAGCCCCAGCGGACGGGTCACGTTGTCGAGCGTTTCGGCCAGCGAATAGGGACGCACGCGGAACGGCGCCCACTCGACCGCCACCGTATCGGCATCGAGCCGTTTGCAGACGATGCGTGTCCCGAAGCGTCCGCCGACCTCGTCCAGCACCTCGCCCAGCGGACGGGCAAAAGGCGCCTCACCGGACAAATCGAACGACGGCACCGCGTCCTGCGCAGCGGCACGGCCGCCCCACAGCAGCAGACAAACAATCGTAAACAAGATGCGTCGCAACATTCGTCGAGGTCGATTCATGAATACAAAGATACGAATAAGCGAGGGCAAAAAGCAAACTTGTTTGCATTTTTTGCCGAGCGGGAGTATCTAAGGCGAAGCCAAAGATAGAATTTTTACGGGTTATTCTTTGCAGTTCGGCAAAAAGATTCTATATTTGCAAACCGTTTCGCGGCGTCCGCGCCGTCTGTAAACGGTTCCCGGAGAGGTGGGTGAGTGGCTGAAACCACCGGTTTGCTAAACCGACGTACGGGTCAATCCGTACCACGAGTTCGAATCTCGTCCTCTCCGCCGCATTGATTCGGCGCAGCCGAATATCGCACGAAACGCCCCGCAAAACTCCGAAGTTTTGCGGGGCGTTTGCATTCGCAAGATGCGGACTGTTTTCAGACAGCCGGAATGCCGCACCCGAACAGCCGTTCCAAGCGTTCGCTGCGTTCCAATTCGTCCGCAGGCAAGGTGCACAACTGCGGCGGGTCGATCAACATCGCCCGATCGGCGAACGAAAGCACCAAATCCAATTCGTGCGTCGAGAAAAGAATACATTTCCGCTCCTCGTGCGCCAGCCGCCGAAGCAACGACACCAGTTCGCGGCGGCCGGGCAAGTCGAGAAACGACGTCGGCTCATCGAGCACGATGACGGGCGTATCCTGAGCCAATGCGCGTGCAATCATCACCCGCTGGCACTCGCCGTCCGAAATCCGGTTCATCGCACGACAGGCGAAAGCCCCCATTCCGACCGCATCCAACGCGCGGGCGACCATGTGCCGGTCTTCGTCCTGCATGCGGCCGAACCAGTTGGTGTACGGAGCACGACCCAGCGCGACGACATCCTCGCAACGCAGATTGGCGACCCGCACCCGCTCCGTCGCGACGAACGCCACCGTCCGTGCCAGCCGAGCCGGAGTCATCGCGGCCAAATCGCAACCGCCCAGCCGCACCGCACCGCCCAACGGGCGTTCCAACCCGCACACGGTGCGCAGCAACGTACTTTTGCCCGTCCCGTTGCGGCCGATGAGGGCAGTCAGTTCTCCAGCCGCCAGCGTCGCCGTGACCCCGTCGAGCAATTTCCGCCGGCGATACCCCACCGACAAATCCACCAGTTCGATCATGCCATACTCTTGTTTCGCACGACGACCCACACCACGATCGGAATGCCCAGCAGCGCCGTAACCGTATTGACGGGCAGGGTCAGCGTTTTCGACACGATGTCGCACACGAGCATCGCCACGCTGCCCGTCAGCGCCGAAGCGGGCAGCAGCACGCGGTGGTCGGCCGTCGCGAAGACATTGCGCGCGACATGCGGCACGGCCAAACCGACGAACCCGATCGGGCCGCAGAACGCCGTGACCGTTCCGGCCAGCAATACCGTCGAAAGAAATATCCACAGCCGTGCATGCCGCACGGAAAGCCCCATCGTGCGGGCGTAATTCTCGCCCAGCAACAACAGGTTGAGCGGTTTGGTCGTCGCGACGGCCAGCACCAGCCCCAGACCGACGGCCGGAGCGAGCAGCGACAACTGTTCGGCCGTCACATCGCCCAACGAGCCCATTGTCCAAATGACAAACGATTTCAGCGCCGTTTCGTCGGAAAGATATTGCAGAATCTGCACGACGGCCCCCACGCCCGACGAAAACATCATGCCCAGAATCAGAATGACCATGATGTCCTTGATTCGGTTCGACAAGGCCGCAATCGACAGCAGAATCGCCGCCGCCCCGACCCATGCCGCACCGGCCATGCCCAATGCCGAAAAGGCGACCTGCCCCGATGCACCGAGCAACGGCACGCCGAGCAGAAAAAGCGCGACGCCCAAACTCGCACCGGAACTGACGCCCAGCACATAGGGCCCGGCCAGCGGATTGCGGAACAGGGTCTGCATCTGCAACCCGCTCACGGCGAGCGCAGCACCGGCCAGCAATGCGACGAGCGCCTTCAACAGCCGGATGTCGAGAACGATTCGGGCCGTCGTCGGGTCGCAATCGCCGCCGGTAAGGGCAGCCCCGACATCGCGGACGGAGATGCCGACCGAACCGACCGTCAGGTCGAACAGAAAAAGGCCGACGGTGAGCAGCGCAAGCGATGCGAAAAGCCAACAGATACGCAGTTTCATGACGTTATTCGAGCCGGCGATAATAGACGAACGGTTCGGAAACCAGTTCGGGGTGGAAAATTTTTGTCAAATCGCGCAACACAAGGTCGGGATGAACGATGCCCGACTCCCAGAAATCGTTTCCGCCCGAAGCGTTCAGCCGCCGGTCGCAATTCCACACCGCCCCGTTCCGCACGCACGCGACATCGGCGAATTTCGGCACCGCACGCCGCAACTCCGCCAACGTCGAGCAGGCTCCGGTGTTGAGCCAGACATCGGCACCGTCCGCCAAAAGGCGGGCCTGTTCGAGGTCGACCGGCAGCGAGCGGTTCGAGGTATTCGTCCGGTAGACATATTCACCGCCGGCATCGGCAATCAAGCGGGCCATATAGCTGCCGGTCGACGCCATGAACCACACATCGTTGTAAGGCGTGTTGAGCATCACGCGCGGCCGCACGGACGCCGCTTCGGCCACCCTGCGCTTCAAAGCATCGTAACGTTCGGGAATCGCCCGAAAAACCGCTTCCGCCGCCGGCCGTTTGCCGACCAGCTCGCCGATAGCCACCAGCCATTCCGCCTTGCCGAGCGGCGATTCTTCGAGATAATCGCCGACATACACGAACGGGATGCCCAGTTCCCGCAGCTTCGGTTCCATACTGCTGGCTCCATAGACACCGTACAGCAACACGAGGTCGGGAGCAAGCGCCACGAGCCGTTCGTAATTCACATTCCCGTCATAACCCACGTCGAACACCTCGTCCCGATGCTCAACGACATACGGATTGGAGATGAAGTCGATGCCCGACACTCCGACCACGCGGGCCGCTTCGTCCAGCGCATCGAGCAAAGCCACATGCGAAGAAGACATGCAAACGATTCGGCGCGCCTCGCCTTTCAGCACCTGCCCGTCGAATCCCGCCGGTGCTTCGTCTTCACCGCGAAGAATCAGGAGCTTCGTCTCGGAGCTCTCGCCCCCCTGCCACGAGGTCGTAACACGTAGCAGTCGACTCTCGGTGCCCGGCGCCCCCAACAGCTCGAATCCCGACGCATAGCACGGCTCGTATATCCGTTCGGTAAAGCCGGACAAATCCGATTGCCGCCGGCCGCACGCCGCCAGCAGTACCGCCGCTGCCGTCAGAAAAATATACCGAACGCTTTTCATGATTCGAGGGATTCAGGGTTTCAGGGTTTCAGGCGTTCCATGTGCCGTGTTTTATCGTTCGGCCCGCATGGGATTTTCCAGAAAATCCTTGTATGAAAGGCGAATTCCGTCCTCCAATTCGGTTTTATAGACCCACCCCAATGAAGCGGCCTTACTTACATCGAGCAATTTGCGCGGCGTGCCGTTCGGACGGGATGTATCCCACCGAATTTCGCCCCCGTAACCGACAACTTTCGCGACGAGTTCGGTAAGTGCCTTGATAGACAATTCTTTCCCCGTTCCGGCATTCACCGTTTCGTTGCCCGAATAATTATTCATCAGAAAAACGCACAAATTCGCCAAATCGTCGACATAGAGGAACTCTCGCAACGGGCTACCGTCGCCCCAACAGGTAACAAAAAGCAACCCTTGCTCTTTGGCTTCGTGGAAACGACGAATCAAAGCCGGAAGCACATGGCTATGTTCGGGATGGTAATTGTCGTTCGGGCCATAGAGATTCGTCGGCATAACGCTGATATAGTCCGTACCGTACTGCCGGTTCAGATACTCGCAATACTTCAAACCGGAGATTTTGGCCAGCGCATAGGCTTCGTTGGTTTTTTCCAACTCGGAAGTCAACAGGCACGATTCTTTCATCGGCTGCGGCGCCAAACGCGGATAGATGCACGAAGAACCCAAAAATTCCAGTTTCTTGCACCCGTTCTGCCAAGCTGCATGGATGACATTCATTTCCAGAATCATGTTTTCGTACATGAAATCCGCCAAGGCACTTTCATTAGCGACAATGCCCCCGACTTTGGCTGCAGCGAGAAAGACGTATTCAGGTTTTTCAGCAGCAAAAAACCGTTCGACCGCATCCTGCCGCGTCAAATCCAGCTCCTTATGCGTACGAGTGATGATCTGCGTATATCCCTGCCGTTGCAGTTCGCGCACGATCGCCGAACCGACCATGCCGCGATGTCCCGCAACATAGATCTTTGCATTTTTTTCCATGATCCCGGTCTCGGTTATTTGACGATACCCTTTTCAAGGTATGCCGCCAGATTGGTTTTAACACGTTCGCCCTCGCGCTCAACAGCCACTTTCGCCATATCTGCATCTACCATGATTTTCACCAGCTGTTCAAACGTCGTTTTCGTAGGATTCCACCCCAATTCGCGTTTGGCTTTCGACGGATCGCCCCACAGATTCACGACGTCCGTCGGACGATAGAAGTCGGGCGAAACTTCGACAAGTACTTTACCCGTCGCTTTGTCGATACCCTTTTCATTTGCGCCCTCGCCCTCGAATTCGAGTTCGATCCCGACACAATGAAACGCCAACTGACAGAATTCACGCACCGAATGTTGTTCTCCCGTAGCAATGACAAAATCTTCGGGTTTTTCGTTTTGGAGAATCAGCCACATGCACTCGACATAATCCTTCGCATAGCCCCAGTCGCGCAACGACGAAAGATTACCGAGATACAATTTATCCTGCTTACCCTGTGCGATACGTGCTGCTGCCAAAGTGATTTTGCGCGTTACGAAAGTTTCGCCACGGCGCTCCGATTCATGATTGAAGAGAATGCCGGAACAACAGAACATGTTGTACGCCTCACGATACTCCTTAATAATCCAATACCCGTACAATTTGGCAACGGCATAGGGGCTATATGGATGAAACGGTGTGTTTTCGTTCTGCGGCACTTCCTCGACTTTCCCGTAGAGTTCGGATGTGGAGGCCTGATAAATCCGGCACGTTTCGGTCAGTCCGCATTGGCGTACCGCCTCCAAGATACGCAGCACACCGGTCGCATCGACATCAGCCGTAAATTCCGGTGCATCGAACGATACCTGTACATGGCTTTGAGCCGCAAGATTATAGATTTCATCGGGACGGACCTTGCCGATCACCTGAATCAAACTCATCGAATCGCCTAAATCCGCATAGTGCAGATGGAAATGCGGATGCCCCTCCAAATGAGCGATCCGCTCACGGAAATCGACGGACGAACGACGGATGGTTCCATGTACCTCGTAACCTTTTTCCAATAAGAACTCGGCCAAAAACGAACCGTCCTGACCCGTAACACCGGTAATTAAAGCAGTCTTCATTTATCAAACAATTGTTTTAATCTCTGAATCATCAAATCAAAAATACGGCAAACATATCGAATCGATTCCAACAGAACATTCGAATACACTCCATTCTTTCGATACGCTCGCAAATGCTCTTTGAACCCCTGTTTATAGCTTTTCAATCCAGACGACGAGACACCACCGACTCTCATCGTCACGAAATCCAACGAAAGATATTGAGTTTTAATCCGATGGACAAAAATCAAACGCAAAAGATTCTCGAAATCACCCGCAATTTCAAACGTTTCGTCAAAAGCTCCGTATTTTTCATAAACGGCGCGCCTGCAATAAAACGACGGATGAGCCGGAATAAATCCCATCCGCATTTTCCAACGACGAAACGAGCGCGAAGAAAAATAACGGATACATTTCTGCAAATTCGTCGCACGGACATAATGAACATCTCCGTATACCGCATCGACATTCGGATTTTCCATATTTTCGGCAACCGAAGAAAGAACATTATCCGACGAATAAAAATCATCGCTATTCAATATACCGACAACATCTCCCGTCGCCATGCGAATACCTTTGTTCATCGCGTCGTACAATCCCTTATCCGGTTCGCTCAACCACCGCATCCGACCATCGAATCGCAGTTCGTATTCCCGAACAATATCCAACGTAGTGTCCGTTGAACCGCCATCCACAATGATACACTCCCAATCCCGATAGGTCTGTTTCAGGATACTGTCCAATGTATCGCGCAACGTTTCGCCACTATTATATGTAGTTGTTATAATGGAAATTTTCATTTTATTTTCCGTTTTGCTGCGCCGACTTATATATATTCAATGTTTCCTGATACGTTTTTTCCCATGAAAATCGTTTTGCATTTACGAATCCCCTCTCAACGATTTCAGTTCGGAATGAAAAATTTTTGAGCTTATTCAAATACTGGGCACCCAAAGATACATCCAAATCGGGCAATAACAGTTGTCCTTGTCCAATAATTTCAGGTATCGATGATGCTTCATAGGCAATAACAGGGCAACCGGCTTTCTGTGCCTCAATAACAGGAATCCCGAACCCTTCGTAAGCAGATGGGTAAAAAAGACAAAACGCTTTATTATACAACACATTTAATTGTTGATTGTCTACTCGTCCTACACAGGTATAACGCCCCACCGGCAAATACGTTTTCAACCATAAATCCTCCTGCTGCGTCAACGGATTTCCAACTATCAACAAATTGAAATTCGTACGAGCGACGACTTCGACTGCATATCTGAAATTCTTATAAGCATCACGTCCTCCGACAAACAACACATAAGAATCAGCCGGAAAAGGCAAAGATGTCAAAGTTACCGGTTGCTCTATGGGAAAATAGTCATCCGAAACCCCGTTATAAATAACATGGACTTTTTTCTCCTCTATATCCGGCAAAAATTTCAACAAATCTTTTTTAGTATTTTCCGAAATACAAATGATATAATCCGAATGACGGATTGCCCTGTATTTCTGCCAACAATGGAGCCACTTTTTCCACCCATGAACGAAATATTCATAGGTAAAATCGTGAACCGTCGTAATGTTTATCGCATTTGGATCGGTACAATACCGATAATAAGACGAATGAAAAATAAATCGGCTGGAAAAGACAGTCGCGATACGGACCGGAAAGAAACGTTTCAAAACGAGAAACGAAGCGGAATCATCGGCTATTATTTTGGCTGGATCGATATTCATTCGACTCCGACAGATGTTATTGCACGTACCGTAATCCATAAAACGCACATCATTCGGATAGTCTCGCACAAAACGTTTCAATATCTCATGCCAAACAACCGATATTCCGCCTGATTTCTGCAACGCGAATACGATATTATCGAATAGTACCATACTAACTAAAATAAAAACGATACGGATAAACAGCATACCAATCGGGTCTCAAATAAGATATGACGAAATACTTCGTAATAAACAACATCAACACCGTGATTATGAGAATATGCCGATTCCGCTTTCCATGTATCGAATACAACATATTAGGAATAAGTACCACCGAAAACACATCGAAATATATCGCCAATCGTGCTATTGTCGCAAAATTCATCGACAAGGCCCAAAACAGACTGCCGACCATGCTCAATTTCAACATCCGTTCATTATTGTCCCGCAAAATCAGATTGTCTGCTTTCAATCCCCAAACATAGGTCCCGCACACGATTAAAAAACTAATGCACAAATGAAGCATACATGCCAATTTCGGCGTATCGACGATACCGAATGTTTCATCTTCCAGATATTGAGCATAAATATTCATTTTTGACATAATGAAAGTCAATATCTTGGCAGACAAAGGCATTGCGGCCAACAACAAGATGATATATAATAAAAATCTTCGATTTGTCAATTTAATTTTATCGGCAACAATGGCACCGAAAAAAATTAATGCCGTAAAATGAAACAGAGATGCAAGTAGCACCAAAATACTGAAATGAACGTATTTTTTATTTTTCAAAGACTCGTAAGAATTGGCAATAATCGAAACAGCCAATATCTGTCTGACAATATTCATACTTTGGTCATAAAGCTCCAATCCGACAAGCAAGAACACGCTCAACCAGATTGATACAGAGTACTTTTTTATAAACCGAAAAATCAGCAAAAAAAACACTACACTGATAATGAACAAATAAATTTGATCATTATTTGTTATATCGGTAACGAATTTCGTAAAAAGCAAAAAACCGGGCTCGAAAAGCGGAAAATCCTGTATGGATGCACCTTCCGATAATTGACTGAATATATCCAAATAAATATACGTATCACCTCTCGGATATCTTAAACTGCTAAAAACTACAAGCGGGATCATAATCACAATCAAATACAAAACTTTTTTGTATTTTTTCAATGACGATCCAGTATAATAAAACAATCCTGATACAATCAAAATATAATCTATCAAAAAGTGGGCAAACCACATAGGGAAAGAGCTTTACGAATCTATTTCAACGAATCGTTTATTTTTAGCATAAATACTTCGACGGATCGAATGAACTATGTATTTCGGCAATATACCAATCAAATAACTCCTTAATTTATAATTCAACAAGCTAAACTTTTCAGTAGGCTGATGATTGATCCGATGATTTTCCCTCAAACACGCCAAAACATGGGACGCGGTCGCTCCGTTATCAATTTCATAATAATTAATCGTAATGTTCGCATAAAGGAAATCACAACCTTTCTTATACAAGCGATAAAACAAAGCATAATCCGCAACGTATTTATATGATAAATCAAAAGGATTGTTTTTTAATAACTCCGTACGAACGAATGCCGATTGATGGCAAAAAACCAAATGTTCGGATAATCGGTTTAATGATTCGGGCAAAACGATGTATCGGATTCTTCCGTTTTGTATGACCATATTACCATAAAAAACGTCCGCTTTTTCCAAATGAGGAACAACCGATTGAATTACATCGTTCGTATAAAACCAATCCCCACAATTCATAAAATTAATCCACCTGCCGGTCGCTTTGTCGATACCTTTATTCATGGCATCATAGATGCCTCGATCCGGTTCGCTGACCCAATAAGCGATTTTATCAGAATATTTCTTTATAATATCGACTGTTCCATCCGTACTTCCTCCATCGATAACAATATATTCGATATTGGGGTACATCTGATTAACAACCGACAATATAGTCTGTTCTATCGTTTCAACAGCATTAAAAGAAACAGTCACGATAGAAATCAAAGGTCTATCCATATTCAACAAGATACGTCGGAATAATTATTCGTTACTTTCTATCTTCAACGTATGATGACTTAAAAAAGAACAAAATCGCAACAATTGTTCGTATCGGTCAATACCGAACAATCGAATGAACAGCCGACAACCTGCCTCAATTTTTCGCAATTTACTTTCTTTATTTTTTATCACCGGAGATGTCGTTCCCTTAACCGATGAAAGCATTTTGGCCTTCTTGAAAAACCGGTATACATAACCGGTAGCACGGAACGGACTCTCCTTTTCAGCCAAAAGTCTTGAGCTTTGCCCGTAAACCCTCCGGTTTGTCCGAAGGATATGCGTCCCATTGTCGAAAACATTGAACGCATAAGGCAATATATGATATTTATCATATCCGTTTCTGAGTTCCGCGTCTCGATATTCGTCCAACAAGATTTTATATTTAGGATACGCCGAAGTGGTATAAACCTCCGACCGTTTGTCCAATCGTTCAGGTTGATACGGATTATAACCTGAAAAATGGAAGAAAATCAACGGATATGTATCCTTGTCGTCCAGTATATTTGTCACAACCGGATGGCCTTGCTCAAAATCCAGATTTCGTTCTTGAATGTTCCACAAAGCCGCATTCAATCCCAAATGATGAGATATTTCTATTTTGTCAGGAAAAAATCCGGGAATAAAATCCATCCATTTTTGATCCACGAACAGCCCAATTTCGCTTTTATTATAACATAATTCTGCTAATCGTTTTTTCCACCAACCTACGACCAATTTGCTCGTTTCGTCTTTCCGTAATCCGACGAACCCGAGATTGTAAATCCCCACGTTTGAAACAACCTCTTCGGGAATAGGCCCTTGCAGATTTTCCAACATCACACAACGATGCGGTGTCAATACAATCGACTTTTGTTCCAACGAGCCGAATACGACATCCAAACTACCGAATAAATACGTGTCAGGATCCAAATAAATGACCTTCTCGTATCCTTGCAAAAAAAGATGTTCGATACAAAAAGGTTTTATCGAGGTCGAAAATTCAATAACATCGTATTTGAACGCCATCTTCTCCCAACCGGATATCCACGCATCATCCAAAGCAACCGTATCCGGCAAATCGGGAACATCAGCTTTATCTGCAAGATAAATATAAAAATCGACAGCCGCATTATATTTATTCACAGATTCTTTAAGTGCTAAAGCCTGTCCCAAATAATTTTTAGCACAAATCGTAAATACCGTTCGTTTATTCATTATTCGTTTAATTTACCAATCGTTTCACAATTTTTCCCGGAGCTCCCGCTACCACACAATAAGCTGGTACATCTTCGACGACAACCGTATTCGCCGCAATAATACAACCTTCACCAATTGTTACACCAGGCAGAATCGTCGCTTTATCCCCAATCCAAACCCGATCCCCAATGACAACAGGGCCTTTGGAATACAATAGCCTATCTATGGGATTTATCGCCAATTCGGACTCATTGAACAAGCCATGCGAATTATCCGTAATCGTAACCCACCGACCTGTCAACACACCATTGCCAATACGAATCTCGTTTATAGCGGTAATATGATTGTATTCGCCGAAAGAGCACCTTTCCCCAATATTAATTTCGGGTCGGAAACACTGGTTTTGATAGGTCGTCCAAGCTGTCAAAATAATATGCCTATTAAATGACGTACCCATCCCGATTCTGATACATTTTGGATTTAACAAATGCATATCGCCAGCAAAATGAACATTTTCACCTATCTGCTTGAAATGACGCCGTACCCCCCCCATAAAAAGCACAATATACTGATTTACACAACCTTATAATTTCATAATTCCATAAAAAACTGAATAAATAAGCAATTATCTCTATAACGCAACTGAACACTCTCCGTATCATATAAATACCGTATCAAGTTATCTTCTATTTGCTGTTCAAAATCTGCTTCAAGATAAAGATTTTCTATAAAATCGAAAATCCTCGATATTTTCGATATAATCCTGAAACATGCGACGGATTATTGCCACAATTTCCATATGAATTAGACTGGTATTGTTGCCCCCCATATCCGGCAGGACGTATTCTATTGATTGAATCATCATAGGTTCTCATTTTTACACTTTTTCAATTTCGCATACACAGATATATCATCCAACAAATCGTCTTTTTGCCATAAAAGCATCGATCCGTAAACCAACGCACCTACGCTGGTAGCTATCAAAATCTGTAAAAAAGAAGATGCCCCCCATCGTATGACCACAAGAACGGCAACCGCCATGACCAAAGTAGCCCAAACATATTTCAGATTATCTCGATGAAAAATCGGGAACGGTATGAATTTTCTGCCGGCCCAAAGTATAACAACCAACACAGCCAGTTCCGCCGAAAATGTAGCAATCGCAGCACCTATATAGGAATATCTCGGAATAAGCAACCAATTGAGTACAAAATTCATAATCGCTCCTCCCCCAGTACCCCATATAACGATATTTTCTTGATTTTGAGGATACAGCAACTGGATACCAAACACATTTGTAATACTACTAAAAACAATGACCGGCGCGGTCCAATACAGCACTGAAACGGATGGCAGAAAAGCGGTTCCACAGAAAATTTCGGTAATCGGCTCCGCCAGCAACAAAAGGCCAATCGTACAAGGCAACGCCGTAGTAATAACCAACCGGTAGGACTTCTGCCCCACAGCCGCAAATTCGGTCATTTTACCGGTTTTTACTAAATTCGCGCATCGGGGCAGCAACACGGCACACAACGAAGTAATCACAGACAATACGATATAAGAAATTTTACTCCCTGCCGTATAAAATCCGACCGCTTCTTCATTTTGCATAAAACCCAACATGACCGCATTCAGTTGGAAGTAGATGCTGATAATCAGATTGAGAATAAAAATACGTACCGCCGGTTTCAAATGTCTTGCGACCTGTAATTCCCGCCATTTGATTTTTGCGGCTGCGATGTATTTACGCAGATGTACGAAGTTGATCAGATTATTGCCTACCGTCGACCCGACGACGACCGCTCCATAAATCAATAAATCTTCCTTACGCTTTACAAAGACAAACAGAGAAATGGCTGCAAGCATCCGAATAGCAACGGCCCGAATGGTAATGAACAGGAAATCCTCTATGGCCTGATAAAACCACTGCACACCGATACTCGTAAACAAGATGGTCAGGCTCAAAATATAAAACAATCCGGCCTGTGCATGTATTTGCGGAACATATTGGGCCAACAAGAATACCATTACATACCCCACTCCACAAAGAATTACGCTTAACAGCGTAATTTCCACAGTAATTTTATTCCTCAATGCCACGTCATCCCGATACTTCGCCACTTCACGCACCGCATACATCGGAATACCCAATCCGGTTAACAAGACGAGATAGTTGATGATCGAAGATAGAAAATTGACCGTGCCTATGCCGTCCGGCAAAAGAATCCGAGCTGCATAGGGAAAAGTGATTACCGGAAATATAATTCCGGTAATCGTATTGATCAGATTCAACAGGACATTGGTCTTCAACGAACTCATCCGAAACGTTTTATCTGTTTCTGTACATCTCTTCGTAGTACTTCTCGTATTCGCCGCTGGTGATGTTGTCCATCCAAGCCTGATTGTCGAGGTACCACCGCACGGTTTTTTCGATACCCTCCTCGAACTGCAACGAAGGCTCCCAACCGAGCTCCCGCTGCAATTTCGAGGAGTCGATAGCGTAACGCAAATCGTGACCGGCACGATCGGCGACGTAGGTAATCAAATCGAGCGAATGCCCCTCCGGATTCCCCAGCAACCGGTCGACGGTCTTGATGACCACCTTGATGAGGTCGATGTTTTTCCACTCGTTGAACCCGCCGATGTTGTAGGTTTCGGCGACCTTGCCTTTGTGGAAAATCAGGTCGATAGCCCGCGCATGGTCTTCGACGTAAAGCCAATCGCGCACATTCTCCCCTTTGCCGTAAACAGGCAACGGCTTGCGGTGACGGATGTTGTTGATGAACAACGGAATCAGTTTTTCGGGGAACTGATAAGGCCCGTAATTGTTCGAGCAATTCGTGACGATGGTCGGCATGCCGTAAGTATCGTGGAACGCCCGCACGAAATGGTCGCTGCCCGCCTTGCTCGCACTGTACGGACTGTGCGGGTTGTACTTCGTATCTTCGTAGAAAAACTCCTTGCCGTAAGCCAAGTGATGCTCGCTCGACGAAGCCGTCGTCGTGAACGGCGGTTCGACGCCTTCGGGATGTGTCAACTCCAACGCGCCGTACACTTCGTCCGTCGAAATATGGTAGAACCGTTTGCCTTCGTACCGTTCCGGCAGACTTTCCCAATAGAGTTTGGCCGCCTGCAACAGCGTCAGCGTACCCATGACATTGGTACGCGCGAACGTAAACGGATCCTTGATGCTGCGGTCGACATGGCTCTCGGCCGCCAAGTGAATGATGCCGTCGATGCGATACTGCGCAAGCACTTCCTGCATTTTGGAAAAATCGCAAATATCGGCTTTCACGAACGCATAGTTGGGTTCGTTCTCGACATCTTTCAGATTGGCCAGATTGCCGGCATAGGTCAATTTGTCGAGATTGACGATGCGATAATCGGGATATTTCTTAACGAACAGCCGCACGACATGCGAGCCGATGAATCCGGCACCGCCCGTTATCAAAATACTGCGCTTCATGAATGGAATTTTTTTAATTCAGCAAAATCAGCCCTTTTCCGCCAGTCGCCGGATACACTTTTCGAGCGAATCCGTCCAGTGGGGAATCCGAATGCCGAACGTCTCCTTGATTTTCGTCTTGTCCAATACGGAATAGGCCGGACGCCGCACTTTCGAGGGAAATTCGTCGGAGTGGCACGGCCGGATGTCGCACGCCGTGCGCCCCGCGAGTTTCGCAATCTCGCGGGCGAAATCGTACCACGAGCAGACCCCCTCGTTCGAGTAGTGGTAAATCCCCTCGTTCCGTTCGTACTTGCGGTGTTCCACGATGTCGAAAATCGTTTCGGCAAGGTCACGTGCATAGGTCGGCGTTCCGGTCTGGTCGAAAACTACCTGCACCTGCGGCCGGGCGGCCGTCAATTCGAGCATCGTTTTCAGAAAATTCCGGCCGAACTCGGAGTAGAGCCATGCCGTGCGGACGATGATGTGGTGACAACCGCTCTCCCGAATCGCCTGCTCGCCGCGCAGTTTCGTTTCGCCGTAAACGCCGGTGGGCGTTCCCTGTTGCTCCTCCCTGCAAGGCATATTGTACGGTTCCTTGCCGAACACGTAGTCGGTCGAAATGTGGAACAGCCAGCCGTCCTGCTTCCTGATGGCCCGAGCGAGGTTTTCGACCGCGCGGACATTGAGCCGTTCGGCCGCGTCGCGGTCCTCTTCGGCCTTTTCGACATTCGTGTAAGCGGCACAGTTGACAATCAAGCGAATATCGTTCTCCGCCACCGTCTTTTCGACGGCCGCCGCGTCGGTAATATCGAGTTCGGCGACATCGGTAAAAATGTACCGGTCGGAACTTTCGCGCGTCACGAGCCGCATTTCATTTCCGAGCTGCCCGTTCGCACCCGTCACCAAGATATTCATACGCAATAGAGGTTTTCGCTGTAATCGAACAGCCACTCCGCCTCGTTCAGACGGGGGTGGTGCCGGTCTTTTTCGGAAAGCAGCACTTTGCCGGCCGGAATCCGCCAGTCGATTGCCAAATCGGGGTCGTCCCAAGCAATGGCCCCTTCGGATTGCGGGGCGTAGTAATTATCGCACTTGTATTGGAATACCGCTTCGTCGGAAAGCACCGAAAATCCGTGCGCGAACCCGCGCGGAACGAAAAACTGCCGGTGATTCTCCCCCGTCAGTTCGACGGCGACATGCTGCCCGAACGTCGGCGACCCCCGACGGATGTCCACTGCGACATCGAGCACCCGCCCCTCGATGACACGCACCAATTTGGACTGGGCATGCGGCGGTTTCTGGAAATGCAGGCCGCGCAAAACGCCGTACGAAGATTTCGATTCGTTGTCCTGCACGAAACGCACGGAACGTACCTGCTCGCAAAAACGCCGTTCCGAAAAACTCTCGAAAAAATAGCCCCGTTCGTCCCCGAACAAATCGGGTTCGATAACGACGACACCCTCGATAGCGGTCGAAATGACTTTCATACGCGATTACTCCAAATTCGCCTGCCCCGTCCGCTCGATTTCGTCGACGACTTTCAGCAGGTATTGTCCGTAAGGATTTTTCAGCATCGGGGCGGCCAGTTCGCGCATCTTGTCGGCCGTAATCCAGCCTTTGCGGTAGGCGATGCCCTCCAAGCAGGCCACTTTCAGCCCCTGACGCTTCTCGATGACCTCGATGTAGGTCGATGCCTCCGACAGCGAATCGTGCGTACCGGTATCCAGCCAAGCGAAGCCGCGTCCCAACGTAAGCACTTTCAACTCCCTGTCTTCCAAAAAGCGTTGATTGACCGACGTAATTTCCAGTTCGCCGCGCGCCGACGGCCGAATCGACTTGGCCACTTCGACCACCTTGTTAGGATAAAAGTAAAGCCCCACCACCGCATAGTTGGATTTGGGATTCGCCGGTTTTTCCTCGATCGAAAGGCAGTTCCCGGCCTTGTCGAACTCGGCGACGCCATACCGCTCCGGGTCGGAAACCCAGTAGCCGAACACGGTCGCCTTGCGTTCTTCCTCGACCGTGCGGACGGCCTCGCGCAGCATGGCCGAGAATCCGGGCCCGTGAAAGATGTTGTCGCCCAGCACGAGACACGCCGAATCGTCGCCGATGAACTTTTCGCCGATGATGAACGCCTGCGCCAGCCCGTCGGGCGAAGGCTGCTCGGCATACTCCAAACGCAGCCCGAAATCCGACCCGTCGCCGAACAGGCGTTTGAACCCGGGCAAATCCTGCGGCGTGGAGATAATCAGAATCTCGCGAATCCCCGCCAGCATCAGCACCGACAACGGGTAGTAAATCATCGGTTTGTCGAATACCGGCAAAAGCTGCTTGGAAACCCCTTTCGTAATCGGATACAACCGCGTGCCGGAACCTCCGGCCAATACGATGCCTTTCATGTCACTGCTCTTTCTTGAATTGAACCGCCAGCTCTTCGCCGAACAGCACCCACGCCGAGACCGCCGCGCCGAACAGCAAAGCGAACCCGACGACAAGCAGGATTTTATTCGGTTTTTCGGCACGCAAAGGCACCGTCGCCGGTTGCAGGATGACATAAACGGGCGTCGACTCCTGCACTTTCGCTTTGGCCAGTTGCAGTTGCTGGGCCATTTGGTTATAGACCTCGTAGTTCAGATTCATTTCGTTCTGCAAGCGTTCCTGCTCCGTGCGCACCGACCGCAGCACCACGTTCTGGTTCGCATCCATGTAGCGTGCGTAGCGCGCCTGCGCCGCATAGTAGGCGGCTTGGGACTCGTCGTAGAGCTTTTGCGTGAAATCGAGGTCGTGGCGCGCCTTATTCGTCCGGTAATCGGTGATGTGTTTCTGTAAATTGACCATGACCGTATCGGTCAGCGTCGCGGCGACCAACGGATCCTGCATCGTCACGGTCAGCGAGATGACGGAAGTCTTTTTATCTACCGTGCACATGATGCGCTCGGAAAGTTTCTTGACAGCCTCGTGCTCCTTCCGCGTCAGCCGGAACGGATCCACGACGGGCCGCTTATCCTTGTCCTCTTTCTCCTTGAACAGCGACATCGTCCACCCGACGAACTTGAACGGCGCCGCAATCGCCGCGCTCCACCAAGTCCGGCGCGTGTGCTCCTGCACGTAGTCGTACACCGTCGTTCGCAACTCGCCCTTGCGGTCCGTCACCGGCACGTCGAACAGCGCCACCATGAACGGAATCGACTCGACGATGTCGGGATAGAGCGACGGGCTCATGGCGTCTTCGGAGATTCCGCCCCCGACGTTCACGCCGGCTATCGCCGCCAAATCGCTCAATCCGCCCAACGACTTTTTGCTGCCGGACAATTCGGGCGCGAGTTTCACCGTCGCGCTGTACTCTTTCGGAATGCTGAACGCCGCCACGATGCCGACCGCCGCACCCACGGCGGCCCACTTGGCGATGCGTTTCCGGGCGTTCCACAATTTGCGGGCCAGCGCCAAGAGGTCGATTTCCTCCTCCTGCGGCTCCCGTTCCGGTTGATTCACCGAGAATTCCTCTTTCATCGTTCTGTCGTTATTTCGATAGGGATGCAATCGTCGCCGCCATCGTACCCAGCGAAGCCGCCGAGGTCGTCAGGCCCATGATTTCGGACAGGCTGACCGGATTGCGTTTGGGTTTGCTCGGGACGACGATTTCACAGCCGGGTTCGAGCACCATGCCCCGCCTTGCCTGCGCGATCGTCCCGTTCATATAGACCACATAGGCGCGCTTCCGTTTGGCACGGTCGGCATAGCCGCCCGCCTGCGCGATGTAGTGTTTCAGCTTCTTGCCCTTGTGATAGACCACCGTGTTGGGGTTCATCACTTCGCCGTTGACGGTCACCGTGCTGATGTATTCGGGAATGACCAGCCGGTCGCCCTCGCGCAGCACCACGTCGTAGTCCGAACCCGGATTGGCCAACGCCTTGTCCAAGTCGATGCCGACCGTATAGTCGTCGCTGATTTCCAGCCGGGCCATCGAAACCGAGTCGCTGCCGCGATTCTGACGGGCCGCGCGAATCGTCGCCTCGCGCACGGCCAGTTCTTCGTCGTTCATCCGGCGGATCAACCGGCCGCCCCGCACATAGGCGTCCTCCGTCACGCCGCCTGCCCGTTTGACCAGATCCGAAATCCGTTCGTTCTTCCGCGCCAGCGCATAGCGTCCCTCGAAAGCCACCTCGCCTTCGATCGTCACGATGCGCTGCGACTGGTAACCCGGGCTGCGGCGCACCTCCACGATGTCGAACGGTTCCAGCGTGAAGACCGAATCCCGGTCGACGATGAATCCGTCCTTGATCGAGAACGTGTATATCCGGCCGATTTCCTTGCTCGGCGTCCGGCTTTTGGGCGACTTCACACGACGCGACACATCGACTTTGGCCGTCGAGGCGCTCTCCAAAAGGCCGCCGGCCAGCACGATGAGGTCTTCGACCGTCATCTGCTCGGCAAACGGATAGACACCGGGCCAAGCCACCTCGCCACCGATCGTCAGGTCGCCGAGTTCGCGCATGTCGTCGAGGGTCGGAATAATCAGCACGTCGTTCCGGCGCAGCGGCACATCGGGCACCGTGCCCGCCATAATGCCTTGCAGGTCGATGGCCAGCATCTCTTTGGTCAAATCCTCCTTTTCGCGCAGCAGCTGGGCCCGATTCCGGAACGCATTTTCTTTCAGGCCGTCGGCACGAAGCACCAGCTTGCGCACGGTGTTCATCGCATCGCACAGCTCGTACATTCCCGGACGGAATACCGCCCCTTCGACCTCCACGCGGTTCGAGAAACGGTCCAGCGTCGCGCCGACGCGCACCGAGTCGCCGTTCTCCAGCCCGAACGACCCGTAGCGGCCGTCCTCGATGCTGAAAAACTGCCGTTCGCGTCCCGACTTGCGAATCACGCCGACCTCCGACGTATAGGCATCGCCTGCGAACCCGCCGGCGTATTTCAACAGCGCACCGACCGGTTCGCCCTGCTTCACTTCGTAGTACATGGGGCGTTTCACCCTGCCCTGCACGGTCACTTGGGCCTCGTAGGGCGGCACGATGATGACGTCGCCCTCTTTCAGACGGACGTCGGTCGACAGCTTCCCGTCGAACAGATATTCGTAAATATCGGCCGTCGCGATCTCCTTGCCGTTGCGCACCACGCGGATGCTGCGCAACGAACCGATGTCCGTAACGCCGCCGGCATAGTACAACGCATGGAACAGCGACGCGAACGACGAAATCCGGTAGGTTCCGGGCGTCTTCACCTCGCCCATGACGCTGACCTGAATGGAGCGCAGCTCGCCCAGCGACAGCCGGATGTCCGACATGGGCTCTTCGCCCGCGATGCTCTCGTACTTGCGGGCGAATATCCGGCGGATTTTGTCGTTGGCCTCGCGCACGGTCAGACCGTTGAGATGAATGGGGCCGAGCTGTGCGACGACGATGTTGCCTTCGGGCGAAATCTCCTGCCGGACGAAATCTTCGTTCGCGCCCCAAATGTCGATAATCACCTCGTCGCCGGGGCCCAGCGTATAGTCCTCCGGCGTGGCGAGGTTTTCGTTCGGCTCGAAGGTCAGCGCCCGTTCGGAGAAGATGTTGTGCCCGAACAGCTGCAAGCTGTCGGGAACGGGTGGTTTCCGCTTGAATTTCAGCGAATCGGCCCCCGCAAGCAGGTAGCTTCCCATCGCATAGTTCGCGTTCATCGGGACGAGCATCCGTTCGTTGTCGCGGCCCGCGTCCTTCGCATCGTCGGAACTCTTCGCGTCCGTATCGTCGGAAAGCTCCGACATGCGGTCCGCAACATCCACACGGCGGTCTTTCATCACGCCGCTGCGTTTGCGCAGACGGCTGTCCGTCTGCGAATAGCCGTTGTCGCGGGTTCGGGTCTTGTAGGTATCGTAACCGCCCAGCATCCCGCTGCCGCCGTTGTTCAAACTAACGGAGCTGCCGGAACTCTGCTGGATGCCTCCATACTGGCCCTGCAAGCGTTGGAGTTGGTTCACGCTGACTCCTTTGCCCACCAGTTCCCGCGCAATCTGCATCTGGCTTTTGCCGGACTGTATCCCCGACTGGACGTATTTCAGGATTTGCTCATCGGTCATCTGCGCTGACGCGGGCATCGCGAAGCCGAGCGACCACACGGCAAGCAGCAACCATGTTTTTCGTTTGGTGTTTAAGAACATCGTATTGCGTTTTTGATATTTATCCGACTAATGTTTGTCCACGAAATTCCGGAACATCAGGAAAAAGCGCGTCCGGCTCAAATGCGTATGGTAACCGAATCGCCGCAGCCAGCGGAAAAAGCGCGTATTGCGCCGCAACTGGATTTCCAAAATATGGTACAGTCCGAACGTAAACAACGCGCTCAACCCGACGACGACATACAACTGCACCTCGCACGAAGCCCCCAGCATCGCCGCGACCCACCAGCAGAACACCACGCCCGAATTGAGGGTCAGAATCGCAGCCGTCGTCATCGGATGCGAACATCCTAGCGCGATGAACATGTGGTGCAGATGCGTCTTATCGGGACAAAACGGCGAAATGCCACGCGACAGCCGCATCCACATCACGCGCAGCGTATCGAATACCGGGATGCACAGCACCGCCAGCACAAAGGGAATCTGCTCGCCGCATCCGAATACCGTATCGCCCTCGTACTGCAACACTTCGCACACGAAAATCGCCATGACGATTCCCATGACCAGCGTCCCCCCGTCGCCGATGAACATGCGCGACGTGCGGCCGAAAACGTTGTGGAAGAAGAACGGGAACAGAGCCCCGGCGGACACCGCCGCCAGCAAAGTCATCGGCACGTTGTGCGTACAGAAAAAGAACGTCCCGAAAATGAAGCAGGCCGTGATGCAGTAACCCGAAGATAGTCCGTTCACGCCGTCGATCAGATTGATGGCATTGACGATGCCGACCGCCGCGAGAACCGTCAAGAGCCAAGCGGCCCATTCGGGAATGCGGTGAAATCCCCACAATCCGTGAAAATCGTCGATTTGGAAATCGCCTCTCCCGCCGAAAATGAGGCAGAGCACGACGGCTATTTCGATTCCGAAACGCAGCGAAGGCGACAAATCCAGCACGTCGTCCATCGTTCCGGTGTAGAGCATCGCCATCATCGCCGTCACGACGACCAGCATCGACGGCAGCGCCACGAACGTGCTCATGAAACCGATGCCGACCACCATGCCGAAAAAAACGGCGACACCGCCCAAGACCGGAACCGGCTCGCTTTGCAGTTTTCGGGCACCGGGCTTATCGACGATGTTGTTCATCCGGGCGATTTTCACGATACGCGGATGAATCCACCATACGAGCCCGAACGACACAACGAAAGATATGATCAGGAGCAGATAATTCGACGGCATTTTATTAATTTACAATTACAGCTTTTAAGGGCTTGCGGTTCATTTTCATGTTCTCGCCTCGGCATAGCCCGTGCAAGCACGGCTCTGCACTCGGCTTATCGAAAAGGTTGTTCTATTTTCTCTATAAAATCCTTCGGAATGTAGCTCGTGGCTACAGCGGCGACCCCCTCGATGGCGACGATCAACCGCTTGGCGTTCCGAATGCGGGCGATATATCCTTCGGCCCCCCGGAACACGCCGCCCGTGATGCGCACCCGGTCGCCTTTGGCCAACGCCGGATCGACCGCTTCCAGATTCCGGCTGCCGACCGTCGTCACGAAGATGAACATCCGCATCTCCTCGTCGGAAATCGCCGCAGGCTCTTTCGAACCGGGCATACAATAGACGCCCACCGAACCTGCCGGATGTTTGCGGATATCCTCCACGTAGGATTTTTCTGAACGGACGAACAGCAGCGACGGGATAATCGGCTGTTTGACGGTCGAACGTCCGGTGCCCGTCGTCCGCTCGACGGTCTTCATCGGCACGTAACACTCGCAGCCCGACTCCCTCACCAGCGCGGAGACCTCTGCGGACCGGTTGTGAAAGACCCGCAAGGCATACCAATTCCGCAAAGGTTCGACCGCTTCCGCCATGTTCCGTTTCCTGTTTTTTATCTCCCCGACCCCGCTCGCGCTACCTGCATACCCTCCCCTCGCCCGTTGCAAAGCCCATAAGCCTTGCACGCAGCAAAAGGACTCGACCGCCCAACGCCGCGCTTTCGCAGCGTTTTCGGTTCTTCGGATCAATCGCGACAACGAGATGAGCGCCGGTGAGGTTCCACGATCGGACGGTGCCGACCGATTTCAGCACAAAAGTAGGTAAAATCGCCTACACCGCCAAATTTGCATGCACTTTTTTCAAAGCGCAAAATCCCCCCCCCTCGAAATTACGCAAATAACACATTATCAAACAAATACACACGAATAAAAATTTCAGGCGCATGCGTCCGGAATCGTATCGGAACAAGAAAACAACGAAACGGGAAACCGCACCGGGAACCGGAAAGCCGATTCAGCCCGCACAAACGGCGTCCATCGCCCGGTCGTGCGGTTCGACCGGCAGCGCATCGACCAGCTGGTGCGCAAAACAGACCCCGACGCAGAACGCCCGCAATCCGGGCAGGGACAAATAGCGGTCGTAGTAGCCCCGTCCGCGCCCCAGTCGGGCACCGCCGCGCGTAAAGGCCACTCCGGGAACGACCACGAGGTCGAGCTTTTCGGGCGGACATTCGCGCACGACGGCCTCCGCCAGCGACCCGGCCGCCGCACAATCCGAAGCCCCCATGCCCGCTACCGACGGTTCGTCGATGCCGAACGCCCCGCGCACCAGCGCATCGGGCCGGTAATCGTAGAACCGCATCGTGTCGCCCTCGACGCGCGGCACGACGACCCGCTTCGAGCCGCTCCAACGGCGCAGCGCCCCGGCGGTCGGCGGCTCGTCGGGCAGGGCGCAGAAACACGCCACGCACCGCGCCTGCGCGAACTCCGGCAAGGCTTCCACGGCGGCGAAAATCCGTCCGGCCGCCGCCGCTTTTTCGTCCGGCGCCAGCGCACGGTTCCGCCGTTTCATCGCGGCTCGCAATTCGGGTTTGTCCATGCGCTATTTTTTCGATAATTTATTGTTATTCCGCAAACAATGGCTATCTTTGTTGCCGCCATTGCCGGCCCTGCCCCGGCAAAGGTAGCGAATTTCACGAATACAAACCAAACACACAAAACATTATGAGCTGTTTCTTAACCAAATCCTCACTCGGCAAGAAGCTGGTGATGAGCATTACGGGCGCATTTCTCGTGCTGTTCATCCTCTTCCACATGTCGATGAACCTCACGGCGATCATCTCGCCCGAAGGGTACAATGCCATTTGCCGCTTTTTGGGTGCCAACTGGTACGCTTTGGCCGGTACGGCCGTGCTGGCGCTCGGCGTGCTGGTGCACTTCGCCTACGCGCTGATGCTCACCCTTGACAATTATCGCGCGCGCGGGAGCCAGCGCTACGCCGTCACGGTCACCGAGCCGGGCGTGAGCTGGGCCTCGAAAAACATGCTGGTGCTGGGATTCATCGTGCTGGGCGGCCTGCTGTTGCACCTCTTCAACTTCTGGGCGAAGATGCAGCTCGTCGAGGTACTGGGCGGACACGCCTCGCTGGTCGGCGGCTATACGATTGCCGCGACCGACGGCGCCGCGCTCATCGCCTATACCTTCTCGAAATGGTACTACGTGGTCATCTACCTGTTGTGGTTCGCCGCGCTGTGGTTCCACCTCACGCACGGCGTGTGGTCGATGTTCCAGACCGTGGGCTGGGCCAACGACACGTGGTATCCGCGCCTGAAATGCGCCGCCAACGTGGTCGCCACGCTCGTATTCCTCGGATTCGCAGCGGTCGTCGTCGTTTACTTCATCAAGAGCTGCTGCCCTTGCTGCTGCTGCGCCTGACGACGTCCCTCCAAAACCTAAATGTATCGATAAGTAAATTAATAAAGATATGGGTTTCAAATTAGATGCTAAAATCCCTGCCGGCGAACTCGCACAGAAGTGGAGCAACCACAAGGCAGCCATTCGGGTCGTGAGCCCCGCCAACAAACGCAAACTCGACATCATCATCGTCGGAACGGGTCTCGGCGGCGCATCCGCAGCCGCTTCGCTCGGCGAGTTGGGTTACAACGTCAAGGTGTTCTGCATTCAGGACTCGCCGCGCCGCGCACACTCCATCGCGGCTCAGGGCGGTATCAATGCGGCCAAGAACTACCAGAACGACAACGACTCGGTATATCGTCTTTTCTACGACACGATCAAGGGCGGCGACTACCGTGCCCGCGAGGCCAACGTCTACCGTCTGGCCGAGGTCTCGAACCTCATCATCGACCAGTGCGTCGCACAGGGCGTGCCGTTCGCACGCGAATACGGCGGCCTGTTGGCCAACCGGTCGTTCGGCGGCGCGCAGGTTTCGCGTACGTTCTACGCACGCGGCCAGACCGGACAGCAGTTGTTGTTGGGCGCCTACGCCGCACTGAACAAGGAAATCGCCGCCGGTTCCGTCAAGAGCTACCCGCGCCACGAGATGCTCGACGTCGTCATCGAGGACGGCGAGGCGCGCGGCATCATCGCCCGCAACTTGGTGACGGGTGAAATCGAACGCTTCGGCGCGCACGCCGTCGTCATCGCTACGGGCGGTTACGGCAACGTCTTCTTCCTCTCCACGAACGCCATGGCGTCGAACGGTTCGGCCGCATTCCAGTGCTACCGCAAGGGCGCAGGCTTCGCCAACCCCTGCTTCACGCAGATCCACCCGACCTGCATCCCGAAGCACGGCGACCAGCAGTCGAAACTGACGCTGATGTCGGAATCGCTGCGCAACGACGGCCGCATCTGGGTGCCGAAGAAGCTCGAAGACGTACAGGCCATCCGTGCCGGCAAGAAACAGCCGTCGGACATCGCCGAAGAAGACCGCGACTACTATTTGGAGCGCCGCTATCCGGCATTCGGCAACTTGGTGCCGCGCGACGTCGCTTCGCGTGCCGCCAAAGAACGCTGCGACGCGGGCTTCGGCGTCAACGAGACCGGCTTGGCCGTGTTCCTCGACTTCAAGACGGCAATCGAGCGGCTTGGTAAAGACATCATAAAACAACGCTACGGCAACCTCTTCGACATGTACGAGGAGATTACCGACGTGAGCCCCTACGAACAGCCGATGCAGATTTTCCCCGCCGTGCACTACACCATGGGCGGCATCTGGGTCGACTACAACCTGATGACCACCGTTCCGGGCCTCTACGCTATCGGCGAAGCCAACTTCTCCGACCACGGCGCGAACCGTTTGGGTGCTTCGGCGTTGATGCAGGGCTTGGCCGACGGTTATTTCGTGC
>CAZGYX010000012.1:0-58555 GCA_964530735.1 uncultured Alistipes sp.
TCGAGCGGTTTGGACGGCGTGCGCTGGATGGTGGAGGACGCCTTGAAGTTCGTGCACCGCGAGGTGCGGCGCGGCAACCGCTATGCGGGCATCATCCTCGACCCGCCGGCCTATGGACGCGGCTCAAACGGCGAAAAATGGATTTTGGAGGAGCATATCGGCGAGATGCTCGCTTGTTGTGCGCAGTTGCTGGAGCCGACGGGGGCGTTTCTCGTGTTGAACCTCTACTCCATGGGGTTGTCGTCGACACTGGCCCGCACGGCCGTGCGGCAGGCGTTCGGTGCCCCGCGCGAGGAGCAGTGGGGCGAGTTGTGCTTCACCGACCGCGGCGGCAAGGAGCTGCCGCTGGGAACCTACTACCGGTTCGTGCGCTAAATCGGAAAGCGGGGCGAAGACTGCGGAGCACGCCAACGGCGGGCCTCCGCGGGCGGAGGCTTCGGCCCGCGCGGCCAACGTGGCCGCTCTCAATAATAGATCGCGATTCCCGCCAAGGCGGAGAGTACGATGAGTGCTATGGGGTTGACCTTGCGCCACGCCCCGACGAATACGCCGCCGAACAGCAGCCAGCTCCATGCGTCGATGAAGTTGCGTTCGCCCGGGTCGCTGCCGTGCGGGAAAATCAACAGCAGCGCGGCCGACGCAATCATGCCGATGACGACGGGCCGCATCCCTTGCATGGCTCCCTCGACAATCGGGTTGTTCCGCAGTTTTAGAAAAAAACGGGTGATTAGAAGCATTAACGTCAGTGCGGGCAGGCAGACGGCGAACGTCGCCGTGAGTGCGCCGAGAATGCCCATCCACGTGCCGCCGGCCTGCATCCCCACGGTATAGCCCACGTAGGTCGCCGAGTTGATGGCGATAGGGCCGGGCGTGATTTGCGATACGGCCACGATGTCGGCGAATTCGGCATTGGTCATCCATTGGTGTTGCATGACCACCTCGTTCTGGATGAGCGACAGCATCGCATAGCCGCCGCCGAATCCG
Source organism: uncultured Alistipes sp. (assembly GCA_964530735.1). GTDB lineage: Bacteria > Bacteroidota > Bacteroidia > Bacteroidales > Rikenellaceae > Alistipes. The sequence goes on from CAZGYX010000012.1 coordinate 985, forward strand.
AAAAATCCGATTTTCAGGTAGCTGATGAAGAGTTGCAGCAGAATCATCGGCGCCCCTCCTTTCCCGACCGGTACAAGGCCCGCAGGATCCCTGCGGCCGCTGCCCCGAGCAGTATCCACACGGGCGACCAACCCAGATGCCAGACCGCGACGGCCGTCAGTCCGATGACGGCGTACAGCAGCGGGTGCATCCCTTTGGCCAGCGCGATGACCGGCACGACGATGAGTGCCACGACCGCCGGACGCATCCCCTTGAATGCGGCGTCGACCACCGGATTGTGGCGGATGTCGGCGAACAGGAGGGCTATCAGCAGGATGATGACGAACGGCGGCACCACGACGCCCAGTATCGAGGCTACGGCACCGGTATATCCGCGCATTTTGTAGCCTACGAAGACCGACGTGTTGAGCGATATAGGGCCGGGTGCCGATTGGGCCAGCGTCAGCAGGTCGAGGAATTCCCGTTCGGCGATCCAGCCGCGGCGGTCGATGACCTCGCGCCGGATAAGCGGAATCATCGCGTATCCGCCGCCGAAGGTGAACAGCCCGATTTTAAGAAAACTCCAGAAGAGCGTGAACAGTTGTCGCATCTTGTTTCAGCCTCGGCTCTTTTTTCCGAGCAGCGTGCGGATACCGTCGATGAAAACCATCGGGTGGGTCGGCGCACCCGGCAGCCAGAGGTCGACTCGGTGCGTTGCAAAAAACGTGCGGTCGACGGCGCGGCTCTCGGCGAACAGCCCGCCCGAGCAGGCTTCCGTGCCGCAGGCTATCAATAGTTTGGGTTCGGCGACTGCGTCGTAGCAGATGCGCAGGGCTTCGGCCATGTTTGCGGTCACGGGACCCGAAACGACCACGCCGTCGGCATGGCGCGGCGAGGCGGTGAAGCCGATGCCGAACCGTCCGAAGTCGAAGTTGACATTGCCCGTCGCGCCCAGTTCCATTTCGACCGACGCATCGCCGCCCGCCGAGACCTCGCGCAGGTGGAGCGACTGGCCGAAACAGCGGGCCAGTTCGGGGCGCAGGGTCGCGCGGTCGAACGGCACGGCCGTCATCCCCGGCCGCAGGACGAGCCCCTCGCGCGTCGGTGAGCCGATGCGGTAGTCGTTCGTGAAGCGGATGTTGCGGGGGGCGTGCAGCGCGCATTCGCCGCAGAAAAGGCAGCGCCCGAGGTCGAGCGTAAAGGGTTTTGCCGAGAGCGCACCCGTCGGACAGAGCTCCGCCGCTGCTTCGAGGTCGGCCGTGTCGGCGGTTTCGGCCAGTTCGGGACGGCCCCGGAACCGCTCGGTCAGCGTCACGGCGTCGAGGTCGGGAATCGCCTGCTGGCCGTGGCTGTGCAGGACTTTCAGTTTGGGAAATATCATAAGTCGTGACCGCAGTAAGAGAGGTTGAAACTTTTGTTGCAAATCGGGAAATCGGAGATTCCCTCGCCGCGCAGGGCCAACGCCAGCGCCGTCCAGTTGTGGAGGCTGGCGTCCTTGATGCGGCAGGCGGCGATTCCGCCCGCCGCGTCGGTTACGAGCACGTGGCACGTCTCGCCGCGCCAGCCCTCGACCAGCCCGAACGAAAGCGACGAGGCCGCCAGCGGGGCCGTGTAGTCGGGTGCGGTGCAGGGATTGGGCGTGTCGGTGTATTTCTGTTGGTAGATCGTCAGCAGCCGGTCGATGTAGCCGGCCGATTGGAGGATTTCGCGGCAGCGCATCATCAGCCGCGCCATGACGTCGCCCTGCGTCTTGACGATGCTTTCGTGGCGGATGTGTTTGGCGTAGACGCCCCACGGGTGCGACGTGCGGAGGTCGCGCGGCAGTCCGCTCGCACGGGCCGCCTGTCCCACGCCGCCGAGCACGGTCATCTGGTCGCGCGTCACGACGCCGCATTGCTCGAACCGCGCCAGCAGCGTCGGCGACGATTTGATGTCGTGGCGCACCTCGTCGTAGCGGCGGGCGATTTCGGCCACGTTGTGCCGGATCATCGCCGAGGTTTCGACGTCGAGCGGGTGGTTGGTGCCGTGGGGACGGACCAATCCCTTGCCGAAGCGGTTGCCGCACCACGCTTGGGTGGTGTTGATGGTCATCGTGCGGAGCGCTTCGCAGGCCACCTGCCCCAGTTGGTAGCTGACGTCGCCGCACAAGGCTCCCGTGTCGGCGATTTGCATAGCCATGCGCTCGAGTTCCAGCGCGACGGCCCGTTCGCGGTCGAGTTGGGCCGGACGTTCGTGTCCCGTCAGCTTCTCGACGGCCTCGACGAACGCCGTCGCATGGGCTACGGAGCTGTCTCCGGCGACCGTCTCCGCCAGACAGCATTGGCGCAGGCGGTTGGCGGTCGTCTCGAAGGCGTGCTCGACGCCCCGATGCTGGTAGCCCAGCGCGATTTCGAGGTGCAGCACCTGTTCGCCGCTGCAAATGAAGCGGAACGCCCCCGGCTCGATGATGCCCGCATGGATGGGGCCGACGTTCACTTCGTGGAGCGAACCGCCCTCGATCGTGTAGAACGGGTAGTTGTCCATCGAGCTCGCGCGGTCGTAGCGGTCGGACGGAAAGCGCAGCGGCTTGGCCCACGGCATGCCGTCGAAGCGGATGCCGTAGCGTTCGGCGATGTCGCGCTCGAACGGATGCACCTGCGGATGACGCGCCGTCAGCGAGGGCAGCGCCGTGTCGTCGTAGTAGTCTGTCGCGAACGAGGTGACGAGCACCTGCGAGGTCTCGTCGTCCAGCAGCAACGCATAGAAGCGCATGCGTCCCTCCTCGGGCAGCGCGAAGTAGTGGCCCAAGTGGTAGCGCGGCTCGGCGAGTTTCGCGCAGAGGTCGTCGTAGAAATCGGCATAGGAGACCTCCGGTATATCCCGCAGTGGAACGGCTGCGGCCGTGTTGTCGGTTATGTAGTAGCGTATCATAGGGATGCGATTTGATGGAGCAGGTCGACGAGCGGGCCGGGCTGCCACAATCCGGCGGCCATGGCGAGTGCCAGCAGCGCGAGCGCCGACCACGAAAGGGCGCGGTCGACTTTCGAAGGGTGCAGTTCGTCTTGGTTGGGCTGGTAGCAGAGGCGGATCATGCGCGAGCAGAACGAGTAGATGACGATGCAGACCAGAAGCACCATCGCCGCGACGAGCCACCACGAACCGCCGACGGCCGCTTCGCGCAGAATCAACAGCTCGGACACGAACAACGGCGAGGGCGGAAAGGCGATGAGCACGACCATGCCGGCCAGCAGCCCGATTGCCCCCACGCGGTTGATGCGGATGTAGTCGCCGAGACGGTTGATGCGGTAGCCGTTGTAGACCTGCCGCACGACGGCCATTTGCAGAAAGAGGCTGCTCTTAATCAACGTATGGAACACGACGTGGAACAGCGCCGCCCACACGCCGATGCCGCCGATGCCCAGTCCTATGGCGGCAATGCCCATGTTTTCGACCGTCGAGTAGGAGAGGAACCGTTTGTAGTTGTTGGTGCGGCGCAGGAACAGCGCGCCGATGACGAGCGACAGGATGCCGGTCAGCAGCAGCACGTGCCGCACCCACCCGAAGACCTCCGACGCGGCCAGCAGTTTGTAGATGCGGAAAATCGCCAGAAATCCTGCGTTCACCAGTCCCGTCGAGATAAGCGCCGACCCGGGCGAGGGGGCTGCGAAGTTGGCGTCGACGCCGACGGTGTAGAGCGGGAAAATCTCCGCCTTGCAGCTGTACCCGCAAAGGATCAATAAGAATGCGATTTTCAGATAGAGCGGGTTGGCCGTGGCGACCGTCGCTGCTATGGCTTCGTGCGAGAGCGATTCGCTTCGCGTGGCGGCGCAGAGCAACAGGATGCCCAAGTAGGCGACGGCGATGCCCGTCGAGCAGACGAACAGGTATTTCCATGCCGCTTCGAGCGTCTGTTCGGTGCGGCGGTAGTAGACGATGCCTGCCGTGCAGAGGCTGGTCGCTTCGAGCAGGATCCACGTCACGGCCAGATTGTTCGAGAAATAGACCCCTGCGACGGCCGTGGTCAGCAGCATCACCAGCGCCGAGTAGGTGCGGGTCTGCCGGAGGTCGTTTTCTTTGAGGTAGGCCTCCGAATGGAAGTAGGCGAAGGCCGACACGAGCGTCAGCAGCAGGTAAAAGAGCGTTCCGGCGGCATCGAACGTGAAGACGGCCGCCGAAGTCGTTTCGTAGAGCCTGCCCGCGAGAATCCATGCGGCGAATCCGGCTTGGGCGGCATAGAAGGCGGTGCCGGCGCAGGACAGGTGGCGTTCGCTGCGGGCCAAGAACGCCGACGAAGCGAGCAGTATGCTGATAATGAGGTAGACAATCATGGCATTTCGATCAATCTTTGACGTGGGTGAGTGCATCGGCATCGTCGGCGTGGATGCGGTCGTCGATGCGGCGGAAGAAGATGCTCATCATCAGGACGGACATCAGGATATCGAGCAGGATGGCGATGCCGATGACCCCCGGCATCTCGACCCCGACGGCCGTCGAGAAGAGGAACACGCCGTTTTCGATAGCGAGGAACCCGACCAGATGCGAGAACAGCTGCGACCGGAGGACGATGAGCGTCAGCCCGCTCAACAGGGCGTAGAGCGCCACGCCGAAGAATACGAGGTCGATGCTCCGGTCGGCGATGCAGTAGGTGAGCGACGCGCTGACGACCAGCGCCGTAATCGACAGCACGAGCGACCCGAACTGCGACGACCCCGACGTGCGCACGCGGTTGATTTTGGTCTGCTTGATGATGCGGAAAAGGATGAACGGCACGAGCACGGCCTTGAACACCAGCGTTTCCAGTGCGATGAACGCCAGTTCGGCCGGATGAATGGCGTGCAGCCGCAGCAGGGCCACGGCGAAAAGTAGCCAACCCTGCACGGCCATGATCGAAGCGAACGTGCGGTAACGTTCGGTAATCGCGAGGTAGACCAGCGTTACGACATACAACAGAATCGGTGCGAGCATCATGACAGTACGATGTTGAGTTGCAGCAGGTAGGCCGTGAAGAAGACCAGTGCGGCCAGTGCTGCGATGGTGAGGATGAACGTGGTGTTGCGGACGAGTTTGTTGCGGGCCTGCGTCGATTCGACGACGCCCACCGAACACCCCATGAGCACCACGGCGAGCGGGGCGGCGAACCACCAGTGCGGACAGCAGACGGCGGCGACGGCATCGGCGGCGAGCACCGCGAGCGCGGCGGTCTTGCACCAGCCGCCCGTTTTGATGAAGGCCATGTCGACGCCGCAGTAGTCGAGGCACATCACCTCGTGGATCATCGTCAGTTCCAAGTGGGTGCGGGGGTCGTCGACCGGCACGCGCCCGCTCTCGGTGAATCCGATTTTCAGCAGGACATAGGCGAGCAGCAGCAGGACGATCGGATTGCCGCTTGCGCTTTGGGCGGCGAACAGTCCGGCGAACGAGGTGCACCCCGTCAGCAGGGCGAGCGTGCCCATGACGAGCATCAGCGCGGGTTCGGCCAGTGCGCCGTAGAGGGCTTCGCGGCTCGCGCCCATTCCCTCGAACGGGCTGCCGGTGTCCATCGCGCCCAGAATCAGGGCGAAACGTCCCAGCGCCAGCGTGTAGGCGAAAGCCACCAAATCGCCGTCGAACGCCAGCACGGGCGGCAGGTCGCACACCGGCACGAACAGCAGGGCGACCAGTGCGGCGCCCAAGTAGACCGACGGCACGGCGCGGAACAGGGCCGACGTCGTGGTGGAGTAGACGGCCCCTTTGCGCAGCAACAGCCGCAGGTCGTGGAGGTGTTGCAGGAAACGGGTGCCTTTGCGTCCCGCAAGCAGGGCGCGGGTGCGGTTGATGACGCCCGGAATGGCGGTTGCAACCGCCAGCAGGAGTATGAAACCGAGTATTTTCATAGCAGTCAAAGCAAATCGAGAACCGACAGTATGAAGACCGCCGCCAAGAAGGCCAGCGCGAACAACACGTAGTGGTTGATTTTGCCCGTGCGCAGCCGCATCACGCGGTCGTTGAGCAGGCGCAGGGCTTCGACCCACCATGCCGAGAAGAGCGTGCCGATGCGGTCGCGGTGGCGGATGTCGTAGTTGTGGGCTTGGGGGATGATTTCGTTCGCGCCGACCGGTGCGCCTTCGTAGCGGTCGTGGGTCAGCGGACGGGCGATGGATTGCAGTCCTTCGGCGAACGATTCGCCCGTATATTGCATCCGCACGTTGGGCGACGTGAAGCCGCAGCCCCACGTGGGGCCTTGCGCGACCGTGCGGCGGCGCAGCAGCCGGTGGCGAATCCATGCCAGACAGCCGATGACCGCGACGAGTATCCACACCGTGCGGCATACGGCCGTGCACAGGGACGGCAGTGCCGGCAGAATGCTGCGCCCCGTCCCGAAAAAGGCCGTTGCGCGGGCGACGACTTGCACGGCATGCTGCGGGAACAGCCCCACCGCCAAGATGCCTGCCAGCGGCAGGGCCATTGCGCCGATGCGGAGCGCATCGGCCTCTTGGGCTTCGGCGACGGCGTGCGTGCGCGGCGAACCGAGAAAGACCGTGCCGTAGAGTTTGGTGAATGCCAGTACGGCGATGCCGCCTATCAAGGCCAGTGCCGTCAGCGCACCCGCCGCGGCGAGCGTGTCGCAGCCGTCGGCGATGCCGGTGAGCATGCCGGAGTAAATCAGCAGCTCCGAAACGAATCCGTTGAGGGGCGGCAGGGCGCAGATGGCCGCCGTGCCGACCAGAAAGAGCAGTCCCGTGACGGGCAGGTGGCGTCCCAGCCCGCCCAGCGCGTTGAGCGAGGTGGTGTGCGTCTGCGAAAGGATGTTCCCCGCCCCGAAGAACAGCAGCGACTTGAAGAACGAGTGGTTGACCGTGTGGAGCAGGGCTCCGGCGATGCCGCAGCAGGCGACGGCCGTATTTCCGGCGGCCTTGCCCAGCGCGGCGATGCCCGTGCCCAGCAGGATGATGCCGATGTTCTCGATGGACGAATAGGCCAGCAGCCGTTTCACGTCGTTCTGCGACGCGGCCAGCACGACGCCCCACAGTCCGGTCACGATGCCGAGCCCCGCGAGGATGTACCCGACGGTTCGGAGTTGCGGTGCGGGAACGGCCGCCGTCACGCGCAGGATGCCGTAGACGCCCGTTTTGATCATCACGCCCGACATCAGGGCCGAGACATGCGACGGGGCGGCGGGGTGCGCTTCGGGCAGCCAGACGTGGAGCGGGAACAGGCCCGCTTTCATGCCGAATCCGGCCAGAAAGACCAGAAAGAGCGGCAATACGGGGTGCCCGGCGAAGTAGGCGGGCAGCGAGGCGAACGAAGCCGAACCGCAGACGGTGCCCAAACGGGCGAATCCGACGATGAGCAGCACGAACCCCACGTGCATCATGATGAGGTAGGAGAGTGCCGCGCGGCGCACTTCGGGACGTTCGGCGTCGAACAGGATGAGCAGGAACGAGGCGACGGTCATCAGCTCCCAGAAGAACAGGAACGAGAATCCGCCGTCGGAGCAGACCACGGCCAGCATGGCCAGCGACATCAGCGTCAGCGAGGCGTAGTGCAGGGCGGTGTGGGCGGGCGATTTCGTCGCGAGGTGGCGGGCCAAGTAGCCGCGCGAATAGAGCGTCGCGGCGACCGAACCGACGGCGATGACCAGCACCAAGAGGGCCGACAGCCCGTCCATCGAGCCGGTGTCGTGTCCGAACAGCGGGCTGTCGAAGCTCCACAGCCGGGCCGTGCGTCCCGTCGCGAGCACGCCGACGGCTTTGGCCGAAGCGGCGACGGCCCCGATGCCGGTCAGCGCGAGCGACACCCACGCTTTGGCCCGCAGCGGCACGGCGAAAATCAGGGCGATCACCGCTGCGAAGCAAACCGGAACTAAAAATTCATGATTCATGTCGTTTCTAAAATCGGGCGTACCGCGTTGGGTACGCTTCGTTTCGTGTCAATTCGTTTCGTTGGCGACTGCCGCCATGACCGTCGCCACGACCGCCGCCGTTTCGGTGCGCAGCCGTTGGGGACCCAGCGTGATTTCCTCGAATCCGTGCGCCAGTGCGAAGTCGATTTCGGCCGGCGAAAAATCGCCTTCCGGCCCGATGAACACCTCCGCATCCTCGCCCGCGTGCAGCGTCCGCGCCAGATAGGCTTTTCCCTCCGCCGTGCGGGCGGCATCGCAATGGGCGATGAACCGGCGGCCGCCGAACGGCCGTTCGACCGCCTCGCGGAAAGCGGTCAGCGGATGCAGGACGGGACGATAGGCTTTCAGCGACTGTTTCATCGCCGCCGTGATGACCCGTTCGCCCCGTTCGGCCTTGAAACTCCGCCGTTCGCTGTGTTCGGTTTCGAGCGGCACGATTTCGCCGACACCCACTTCGGTCGCCTTTTCGAGGAACCACTCGAAGCGGTCGGCGTTCTTGGTCGGCGCAACGGCCATCGTCAGCCGGTAGGCGGGCTTTCCGTACTCCGGCCGGCAGTCGGTCACCCGCAGGCGGCAGTGCTTCGGATGCGCCTCGACCAGTTCGCACCGGTACAAGTTGCCCCGGCCGTCGGTCACGCTGACCGTGTCGCCGACGTCCAGCCGCAATACCCGCACGCAGTGCTTCGACTCTTCTTCGTCGAGCGTGTGTTCGGGCGGCACGAGGCCGGGTGCGTAGAACAGTTGCATGGCTGTGATAAAATTCCTATATTTGCATACTTGCATCGCATGCCTTATGCAGGCCGCAAAGTTAATCAAAAAGTTCATTCGATAATCGCCAATCAGATGAAACGCATCGCAGGTTTACTCATTTTATCGCTTCTTCCGCTTATGACCGTCGTGTCGTGCAATTCCGCCGGGGACAAGGCGGAGAATCCCTTTTTCGGCGCGTGGGACACGCCCTACGGCGTACCGCCGTTCGACCGCATCCGTCCCGGACATTACATGCCCGCTTTCGAGCGCGGCATGTCGCTGCAATCGGCCGAAATCGACGCCATTACCTCGAACAACGACGAACCCACGTTCGAGAACGTCATTCTCGCCTACGACAATTCGGGAAAAATGCTGGCGCAGACCGCGCTGGTCTTCGGGATGCTCTGCGAGGCCGACAACAGCCCCGAGATGCAGGCCTTGCAGGAGCGGGCCATGCCGTTGTTGACGGCCCATGCCGACCGCATCCGGCTCGACGAAAAACTTTTTTCCAAAATAAAGGCGGTCTACGACCGGCGGGCAAGTTTGAACCTCGATGCCGAGCAGATGCGCCTGTTGCAGAAGACCTACGACGGCTTCGTGCGGGCCGGAGCACTGCTCGACAAGGAGCAGAAAGAGCGGCTGAAAGCGATCAACGAGGAGTTGGCGCTTGCTTCGGTGCGCTTCGGCAACAACCTGCTGGCCGAGAACAACGCGTTCGTCATGGAGCTTACTTCGGACCAGCTGGACGGGCTGCCGTCGGGCGTCCGCGACCAAGCGCGCGAAAAGGCCGAAGCGATGGGGCTCAAAAACAAATATGTCTTCACGCTGCACAAGCCGAGCTGGATTCCGTTCGTGACCTATTCGACGCAGCGCGACCTGCGCGAACGCATCTACAAGGCCTACCTCTCGCGCGGCAACAACGGCGATGCCAACGACAACAAACAGCTCATCAACGAATTTATCCGGCTGCGCACCGAGAAAGCCCACCTGCTGGGTTATCCGTCGCATGCCGCCTACGTGACGGCCGACCAAATGGCCGGAACGCCGAAAGCGGTCTACGCGCTGCTCGATGAAATCTGGACGCCCGCGCTCGAACGGGTCCGAAGCGAACTAGCCGAAATGACCGAACTCTTCCGCAAGGATTACCCGGGCGGGATGTTCGAGTCGTGGGACTGGTGGTACTATGCCGAGAAACTGCGCAAGCAGAACTACGACTTGAACGAAGAGATGTTGCGTCCCTACTTCGCGTTGGAGAACGTGCAGAGCGGCATCTTCTTTTTGGCCAACCGTCTGTACGGCATCACGTTCCGGCCGGTCGCCGTGCCGCTCTACCACCCCGAAGCCGTCGCCTACGAGGTGCTCGATGCCGACGAATCGCATCTGGGCGTGCTCTATTTCGACTTCTTCCCGCGCGACGGCAAGAGTCAGGGCGCATGGTGCGGCAATTACGTCGAGCAGGTTTACGAAGACGGCCGGCGGGTCGCTCCCGTCGTCTCCATCGTGGCCAACTTCACCCGTCCGACCGCCGGTACGCCGGCCCTGCTGACGCTCGACGAGACCGAGACGCTGTTCCACGAGTTCGGCCATGCGTTGCACTTCCTGTTCCACGACGTGAAATATCGCGGCCTGACGGAGGTCGAGGGCGATTTCGTGGAGCTTCCGTCGCAGGTCATGGAGAATTGGGCGTTCGAGCCCGACGTGCTGAAACACTATGCCGTGCACTACCGCACGGGCGAGGTGATTCCGGCGCATCTGGTCGAGAAACTGCACCGCAGCGGGCTGTTCAATCAGGGTTTCGCGACGACGGAACTGATTGCCGCGTCGCTTTCCGACTTGGACATCCATTCCATTACGGAGTACGAGCCGTTCGACCCTGCGGCGTTCGAGCGCAATGCCCTGAACGAGCGGCGCGGGCTGATTCCGCAAATCGAACCGCGTTACCATTATCCCTACTTCGCGCATATTTTCAACGGCGGGTATTCGGCCGGATACTATTTCTATACGTGGGCCGAAGTCTTGGACAAGAATGCTTTCGCGGCGTTCCGCGAGAGCGGCGACCTCTTTAACAAGAAAATCGCGGAGAAATTCCGGCGCGGGATTCTGGCGCGCGGCGGCTCGGAGGACGGTATGACGATGTACCGCGCTTTTCGCGGTCAGGAGCCCGACAAACGGGCGATGCTGCTCGCTCGCGGCCTCATCGAACCCGAATCCGAACCGGCCCCCGACGTTGCGAACAAACCGGATGCTGCCGTCGCCGAATGATGCTGCGGCGCGAAAAATGAACGTTTTCGATAAGCCGAGCGCAGAGCCGAACTCGTTCGGGCTATGCCGAGGCGAGAAAAGGTGCATGTAAATGAAGAAACCGATAATACCGAAATAAGATGAAAAAAACGCTTTTGCTTATGACTGTTTCCGCTTTGGCGGCGGGTTGTGCCGACCGGTCGGTTCCGCAGGCGCAACTGCCCGAACTGGACAACTCCAATCCGTTGTTGGCCGAGTGGTCGACGCCCCACGGCACGGCTCCTTTCTCGGCCATCGAACTTGCGCACTACGAGCCGGCGTTCGATGCTGCTATCGCCTGCGCGCGGGCCGAAATCGACGCGATCGTCCATAATCCCGCGAAGCCCACGTTCGGCAATACGATCGTCGCATTGGAGCGGCAGGGCGAATTGCTCGGCCGCATCGAGGGGATTTTCTTCAATCTGCTGGAAGCCGATGCCACCGACGAAATGCAGGAAATCGCCCAGCGCGTCCAGCCGAAACTGACGCAGCTGGCGAACGATATTTCGCTCAATCCCGAATTGTTCGCACGCGTCAAGGCCGTGTACGAGCATCCGGGCTGGGGGCTTTCGACGGAGGACAAAAAACTGCTCGAAAACACCTACAAGAGCTTCGCACGCAACGGCGCGGCCCTCTCCGACGAGGACAAGGAGCTGTACCGGCAGTACACCACCGAGTTGTCGGCCCTGACGTTGCAGTTCGGCCAGAATTCGCTCGCGGCGACCAACGCTTTCACGCTCAACATCACCGACCCTGCGCAGGTGGCCGAGTTGCCCGCGTTCGTCAAGGCGACGTTGGCGGCCGATGCCAAAGCGCGCGGCGAAAAGGGTTGGACCGTGACGTTGCAGGCGCCGAGTTACGTGCCTTTCCTGACTTATTCGTCCGACCGCGCGCTCAAAGAGAAACTTTGGCGGGCTTCCAATTCGCGCGCGTTGGGCGGCGATTTCGACAACACGGAGGTGATTCGCAAAATCGTCGGCACGCGGTTGAAAATCGCCAACCTGTTGGGTTACAAAAACTATGCGGATTACGTGCTCGAAAACCGCATGGCCGAGAATACGCCGACCGTGCAGAATTTCCTGCAAGAGTTGCTCGCGGCCACGAAATCCTATGCCGATGCCGACTACCGGCGGGTGAACGAGTACGCCGCTTCGCTCGGATTCGAAGGTGCATTGATGCCGTGGGACTGGGCCTATTACAGCCAGAAATACAAAGACGCCCATTATTCCCTGAACGACGAGTTGATAAAACCCTATTTGGAGCTCGAAAACGTGAAGAAGGGCGTTTTCCTCTTGGCCAACAAGCTCTACGGGCTCACGTTCACGCCCAATCCCGACATCGAGGTCTATCATCCCGACGTCACGGCCTACGACGTGACCGATGCCGAGGGGCGTTTCCGGGCGGTACTCTACCTCGACTTTTTCCCGCGTGCGACGAAGCGCGCCGGTGCGTGGATGACCGAATTCCGCGGGGCCAAGACGGTCGGCGGCAAGGAGGTGCGTCCGTTGGTGTCGCTGGTGATGAATTTCACCAAGCCGACCGAGACCGAACCGTCGCTGCTGACGTTCGACGAGTTGGAGACTTTCCTCCACGAGTTCGGCCATGCGCTGCACGGCATGTTGGGCGAGGGTTCGTACGAGTCGTTGACCGGCACGAGCGTCTACCGCGATTTCGTGGAGCTTCCGTCGCAAATCATGGAGAACTGGGCCACCGAAAAAGAGTTCCTCGACCTGTGGGCCGTGCACTACAAGACGGGCGAGCCGATTCCGGCCGAGATCGTCGACCGTATTGTGACGGCGCAGAACTATCTGGCGGCCTACGCCAACGTGCGGCAGTTGTCGTTCGGCATGACCGACATGGCTTGGCATACGCTGACGGAGCCGTTCACGGGCGATGTCGCGGCATTCGAGCAGGCGGCGATGGCTCCCACGCAGGTGTTGCCCGTCGTCGAGGGTACGGCCATGTCGCCGTCGTTCACCCACATCTTCGCGGGCGGTTATGCGGCCGGATACTACGGTTACAAATGGGCGGAGGTGCTCGAAGCCGACGCCTTCTCCTTGTTCAAGGAGAAAGGAATCTTCGACCGCAAGGTTTCCGGTTCGTTCCGTAAGAATATCCTGTCGAAAGGCGGGTCGGAGCATCCGATGACGCTCTACGTCCGTTTCCGCGGCCACAAGCCCGAAACGCAGGCGCTTATCGACAAGATGCAGCTCGGCAAGTAACTGAAAAGGGCGTCGCAATCGCGGCGCCCTTCTTTCTTGTTTATCTGCGGCGGAACGACCGGCGGATGATCGGTCTTGTCCGCATTTCTTCACGGCCGGTGTCCGAATCGGACGCCAGCAACTCGAAATCGAGCTGCCGTTTGCGCAGGTCGGCCTGCTTCACGCGGATGCGCACGGCGTCGCCCAGCGTGAACCGCCGGCCGGTCGACTGCCCGACGACTTCGTATTCCGTTTCGTCGAACAGGAAGTAATCCCCCTCGATGTCGCGCATGTGGGCCAGCCCCTCGATGTGGGTTTCGTCCAGTTCGACGTAGACGCCCCAGTCGGTCAGCCCCGAAACATGGCCTGCGAACTCCTCGCCGAGGTGTCCGGTCATGAACTCCACCATTTTGTACTTGATCGAGGCCCGTTCGGCTTCGGCCGCCACCACTTCGCGTTCCGAAGCGTGTTCGCAGAGGCTTTCGAGCGTCTCCTTGTCCGCCGGTTTGCCGCCGTCCAAGTAGCGGGCCAGCAGCCGGTGCACCAGCATGTCGGGATAACGCCGGATAGGCGACGTGAAATGCGTATAGTAGGGGAATGCCAGCCCGTAGTGGCCGATGTTGTCGGTCGAATAGTAGGCTTTGGCCATTGACCGCACGGCCATGATCGTCACGGCGTTCTCTTCGGGGGCGCCTTTGATCTGGCCGAAAAGTTTGTTCAGCTCTTTCGCTACGGCACGCCCTTTCGAGGCATGGAACACCCGCCCGAAACGCAGGATGAACTGCCGGAACCGGTCGAGTTTCTCCTCGTTGGGCGTGTCGTGCACGCGATAGACCATCGTGCGCGCCGTGCGGCGGCCTTTGTCGGTCATGCGGTGGCCGCAGAACTCCGCCACGCGCCGGTTGGCCAGCAGCATGAACTCCTCGATCATCCGGTTGGCTTCCTGTTGTTCCTTGAAGTAGACGCCTACGGGTTTGCCGTGTTCGTCGAGCCGGAATTTCATCTCCTCGCGGGCGAACGCAATGGAGCCGTTCTTGAAACGCTGCCTGCGCAGTTCCTGCGCCAGCCGGTGCAGGGTCAGCACCTCGTCGGCATAGTCGCCCCGTCCCGTTTCGATGACCTGCTGCGCTTCGGCATAGGTGAACCGGCGGTCGGAGTGGATGACCGTGCGGCCGAACCATTCGTCGAGCAGGTCGAGGTTTTCGTTCAGCGTGAAGACGGCCGAAAAACAGAGGCTGTCCTCGTCGGGCCGCAGCGAACACAGTTCGTTCGACAGCCGTTCGGGAAGCATCGGCACCGTGCGGTCGACCAAATAGACCGATGTGCCGCGCGCGACGGCTTCGTCGTCGATGGTCGAGTGCGGACGCACGTAGTGGGTCACGTCGGCGATGTGCACGCCCACCTCCCATACGCCGTCGCGGATGCGGCGCACCGACAGCGCATCGTCGAAGTCCTTTGCGTCGGCCGGGTCGACCGTGAAGGTCGTGACGGCGCGGAAGTCGCGGCGGGCGGCGATTTCCGACTCGGTGATGCGCCCGTCGATCGCTTCGGCGGCGGCTTCCACCTCCGGCTCGAACCGGTAGGGGAGGTCGTATTCGGCCAGTATGGCGTGCATCTCGGTGTCGTTGTCTCCGGCGGGGCCCAGAATGTCGACCAGCTCGCCGACGGGGCATTTGCTCCCGGCGGCCCAGTCGACGATGCGCACGACGACCTTGTCGCCGTCCTGCACGTCGGGACAGGCACGTTTCGAGAGGTAGATGTCCGAGGCGATGTTGTGCGAATCGGGCCGCACGAAAATCTGGTGCGAACCCACTTCGGCGACGCCGACATAGGTCTTGCGGCTGCGTTCGACGATGCGGACGATTTCGCCTTCGGGTTGTTTGTTCTTGCGTTTGCAGTTCAGGATGACCGCTTCCACGCGGTCGCCGTCCAGCGCATTGGCCGAATTGCGGGGGTGGATGTAGATTTCCTGCTCCATGCCGTCGACCCGCACGAATACGACGCCGGTCGAGTTCATCGAAGCCGTGCCCTCGTGGCGGGGCAGGTGTTTGCGGGTGAGGCGGTATTTTTGGCGGGCGCACTCCTCGACGATTCCTTCGTCGAACAGCCGTCCGATGATTTCGAGCGTTTCGCGGCGTCCCTCCTTCGTCGCTCCGCCCGACGCCGAGGCGAGGTGTTTGAGCGAGAATTTGTTGTCGGGCATTTCGCGGAGCAGGTTCAGGATGATGCTCTCGCGGTCGTTGCGTTTGCGTATTTTGCGGGGTTGTTTCGTCTTTTTCATGATTGATTCAGGATTTGCAGGGCCAGCCGGTGCATGAACCCGATTCCGACGTCGACGGCCCGTTCGTCGGGTGCGAAAGTCGCCGTGTGCGTGCGGCCTGCGGCGGCGCCCACTCCCAGCCGGTAGAACAGCGACGGGTAATGCTGGCAATAGTAGCCGAAATCTTCGGCCGTCGGGCGCAGCTGGAGCATTTTTATTAAGAGGTCGTTACGTTTTGCGAGGTCGGTGGCGAGCGCGACCAGCGCGGCGTCGTTCACGACGCACGGATAGCCGCGATTGATGTCGGCCTCCGTGCGGGTGCCGTGCCGGCGGTCGATGTCGGCTGCCGTTCCGGTGATGTTGCGGTGCAGTTCCTCGCGACGGGTTTCGTCGAACGTGCGCAGCGTTCCCTCCATGTACACTTCGTCGGGCACGACGTTCGTGGCTCCGGCGGCTTCGACGCGGCCGACGGAGAGCACCGATTCGGCATCGTTCAGACCCAGAAGTGCTGAAATCAGTTCGGCCGCCGCCGCTACGGGGTCTTTCAGCTGCGCGCGCAGGGCGCCGTGTCCGCCCGTGCCGTGCACCCGGAAACGCAGTTCGTCGTTCGACGCCATGTATTTTCCGGCGCGGAACCCGAGCGTCCCGACCTCCAGCTGCGGTTCGACGTGCTCGCCGACGACGGCGCGGATGTCGTATCCGTCGAACGGCTTTTCGGCCAGTACGAGCGAAGCCCCGCCCGGATTGCACTCCTCGCCCGGCTGGAACAGCCCGAAGACCGTTCCGGCGAAGTCGGGCGCGGCGGCCAGTCGTTGCAATACCCCGAAAAGCACCGCCGCGTGGATGTCGTGCCCGCAGGCGTGCATGACGCCCTCGTTTTGCGAGCAGCAGGCCAGTCCCGTCCGCTCTGCAATGGGCAGGGCGTCGATGTCGGCCCTCAGCACGACGGCCGGCCGGCCGGCCGATACGGGAGCGCGCCCCTCGATGCGGGCCAGTACGCCCGTATGGGCGATGCGGCGGCATTCGATGCCCGCCGCTGCGAGTTGTTCGGCGATGAATGCGGCGGTGGCCTCCTCATGGAACGAGAGTTCCGGGTGGGCGTGCAGGTGGCGGCGGAAGTCGATAGGGTTCATAGGCTCAGAATACGGTGCGGGCGATTTCGATGATGTTGTCGGCTTTGCCCATCGGGTAGTAGTGCAGTACCGGTACGCCCGCCGCTTTCAATTCGCGGCTTTGGGCGATGGCCCATTCGGTGCCGATGCGGCGGATGGCCGCCGGGTCGTCGCGGTGGGCGAGGATTTCGCGTTCGAGGTCGGCCGGAATGCGGCATCCGAACGTTTCGGGCAGCAGCGTCAGGTGGCGCAGCGTCGCAATCGGCTTGATGCCCGGAACGACGGGCACCGTGATGCCGGCCTCGCGGCAGCGCCGCACGAAGTCGAAGAACCGCGCGTTGTCGTAGAACAGCTGCGTGACGATGTATTCCGCACCGGCATCGACCTTTTCTTTCAGCCGGCGGATGTCGCTCGCGGCATCAGGTGCTTCGGCGTGCGTTTCGGGGTAACCCGCCACGCCGATCGAGAATTTCGAGTGGTGGCAGATTTCCACTTCGCCGTCGACGAATTCGCCGCGGTTCATGGCGGCAATCTGGCGCACGAGGTCGACGGCATGGGCGTGTCCCTGCGGGTGGGGCACGAACAAGGGTTCGTTCTGCGACTTGTCGCCCCGCAGCGCCAGCACGTTGTGCAGGCCGAGGAAATCCATGTCGATGAGGGCGTCCTCGATGTCGTAGCGCGACAGCCCGCCGCAAATCAGGTGGGGCACCGTTTCGATGCCGTAGCGCTGGCGAATGGCGGCCGAGATGCCCACCGTGCCCGGACGGCGGCGGGCGATGTGCCGTTCCGGCGTACCGTCGGCCCGCAGCGTCTGCTTGACGGTCTCGCGGTGGAACGTGACGTTGATATAGGCGGGGTCGAACTCCGCCAGCCGGTCGATCGCCGCGAAGATGCCGCCCATTCCCTCGCCTTTGAGCGGCGGGAGCAGCTCGAAAGCGAAACGGGTCGCGCCTCGTTTCAGCGTGTCGTGGAGCAGTCCGGTGACATTCATGGGCGGTAGTTGTTCGGCAGCAGTTTTTCGAGTTCGCCGGGCGTGCAGCCGCGGCGGCGGGCATAGTCCTCGGCCTGTTCGCGGTCGACGGGGCCGACGGCGAAGTAGTCCGCATCGGCGAACAGCAGCCCGCAGAGCGATTCGCCCGGGTCGATCATGCAGTTTTCGGTGAGCCGCATGCCGGTGGTCTGCCCGACGCCCAGCAGGTCGAACACCTCGCGTTTGAGCGTGTGGTCGGGGGCGGCCGGATAGCCGAACGCCATGCGGCGGCCGCGGTAGCCGCCTCGGAGAATCGTCTCGGGGGCGGGTTGCGGCCCCGTTTCGTAGCCCCACATCTGCCGCCGCACGAAGCTGTGCACCGCTTCGGCGAAGGCTTCGGTCAGGCGGTCGGCCAGTAATTTGGTCAGGATAGCCGAATAGTCGTCGCCGTCGGTGCGGAGTTTTTCGCACAGTTCTTTCAGCCCGATGCCGGCCGTCACGGCGAAACAGCCGAGCCAGTCGTTTTCGGGCGCAAGACAGTCGGCCAGCGAACGGCACCCTTCGGCGGGGTTCTGGCTGCGCAGCATCGTGAGCCGTTTTTCGTGTCCTTTCGGGTCGGTGGCCACGAGGTCGTCGCCCTCGCTGCGGGCCGCGAAGATGCCCGCGACCCCTTGCAGCGTCAGCAGCCGTTCGTTGCGGATGCGGGCCAGCAGGGCCTGCGCATCGGCCAGCACCTTGCGGGCTTCGGCTCCCTTTTCGGGGTGGTCGAGCAGGCCGGGATAGCGGCCTTTCAATCCCCACGCCGCGAAAAAGAAATTCCAGTCAATGAACGGTTCGACATCGGCGATGTCGTAGTCGGGAAATACCATGCGGCCCGTGTGGAGCGGTTCGACGGGCACGTGGGGTGGACGCGCCGCCGCGATGCGACGGGCTTCGGCGAGCGATACCGCGTTGCGTTGGGCTTCGCGGCGGGCATATTCGTCGCGCAGGCGTTGCTGTTCCGCGCGGACTTCTTCGGCGAACCGGTCGCTGTCGGGCCCCAGCAGCTGCGCGAGCAGGCGGCTGTTGCAGCCGGCGTTGGGCGAATGGACGACCGTGCCGGAGTAGACGGGGGCGATTTTCAGTGCCGTGTGGAGGTCGGAGGTGGTCGCGCCGCCGATGATGACCGGAATCCGCAGGCCGCTCCGCTCCAATTCGCGGCATACGCCGGTCATTTCGTCGAGCGACGGCGTAATCAGCCCGCTCAATCCGATGCACTGCGCGCCCCATGCGGCCGCTTCGTCGACGATGCGCTGTGCATCGACCATAACCCCCAAATCGCGGATTTCGTAGCCGTTGCAGGCCATGACCACCGCGACGATGTTCTTGCCGATGTCGTGCACGTCGCCCTTGACCGTCGCCACCAGCACCTTGCCGGCGCGGTGTTGCGTCGCGCTGCGTTCGATGTGGGGCGTGAGCACCGCCACGGCCCGTTTCATCACGCGCGCCGTTTTGACCACCTGCGGCAGGAACATTTTGCCCTCGCCGAACAGCGTGCCGACCCGCTCCATGGCGGGCATCAGCAGCGTGTCGACCACTGCCAGCGGGTCGCCCAGTTCGCGATAGGCTTCGAGCGTGTCGGTTTCGATGTATTCCGCGTCGCCTTTCAGCATCGCGTGGTCGATGCGTTCGCGCAGCGTCGCCTGCCGCCACGTGTCGGCGGTTTGCGGCGCCGCTTCGGTCGCGGCGTGCACGCGCTGCGCATACTCCGCGAGCCGCTCCGAAGCGTCCGGACGGCGGCACAGCAGCACGTCCTCGACCCGTTCGAGCAGTTCGGGCTCGATGTCGTCGTAGAGGCGCAGGGACTGCGGGTTGACGATGCCCATGTCCATGCCGGCACGGATGGCGTGGTAGAGGAACGCCGCGTGCATCGCTTCGCGCACGGGGGTGTTGCCCCGAAAGGCGAACGAGAGGTTCGAGACGCCGCCCGAAACCTTCGCATGGGGCAGATGCTCCTTGATCCAGCGCGTGGCGTCGATGAATGCTTTGGCATAGCCGTCGTGCTCGGCGATGCCCGTCGCGACGGCCAGCACGTTGGGGTCGAAGATGATGTCTTCGGCCGGAAAACCCGCTTCCGTCAGCAGGCGGTAGGCGCGTGCGGCGACCTCGATTTTGCGTTCGCAGGTGTCGGCCTGCCCGCGTTCGTCGAAGAGCATCACCACGACGGCCGCCCCGTAGCGGCGGATTTCGCGGGCCCGTTCGAGAAAGGCCGTTTCGCCCTCTTTGAGCGAAATCGAATTGACGATGGCCTTGCCCTGCGTGGCTTCCAATCCGGCCACGAGCGTCGCCCAGTCCGACGAGTCGACCATCGTCGGCACGCGGGCGATTTCGGGTTCCGACGCAATCAGGTTCAGGAACGTGCGCATGGCCGTCGGGCCGTCGATCAGGCCGTCGTCCATGCAGACGTCGATGACTTGCGCACCCGCTTCGACCTGCGCACGGGCGACGGAGAGGGCCTCCTCGTAGTTGCTCTCGCGAATCAGCCGTGCGAAGCGGGCCGAACCGGCGACGTTGGTGCGTTCGCCCACGTTGATGAAATTGGCTTCGGGCACGATGCGCAAGGGCTCCAGTCCGCACAGCACCGTTTCGCGGCGCGGCGCGGGCAGCGGGCGCGGAGCGTAATCCCCGATGATTTTGCGCAACTCGAAGATGTGTTCGGGCGTCGTGCCGCAGCATCCGCCCACGATATTGACCAGCCCGCGCTGCAGGTACTCGCCGACATCTTCGGCGAACATCACGGGCGTTTCGTCGTAGCCGCCCATGACGTTGGGCAGTCCGGCGTTCGGGTGGGCCGAGACGCGCACGGGGGCGACGGCGGCCAGCCGTTCCAAGTAGGGCAGCAGCTGTTTGGCCCCGTAGGCGCAGTTGAGGCCGACGGAAAGCAGGCCGGCATGCGCGACCGAAGCGCAGAAAGCCTCGACGGTCTGCCCCGACAGCGTGCGGCCGCTGGTGTCGGCCAGCGTGCCCGAGACCATGACGGGCGTGCGGCGGCCTGTGCGTTGGGCGATGCGGTCGATTGCGTAGAGGGCCGCTTTGGCGTTGAGCGTGTCGAAAACGGTTTCGACCAGCAAAATATCGACGCCCCCTTCGAGCAGCCCTTCGACCTGTTCGGTATAGGCATCGACCAGCTGGCGGAACGTCACCTCGCGCGCCGCCGGGTCGGCGACATCGGCCGACATCGACGCCGTGCGGTTCGTCGGGCCGATAGAGCCTGCCACGAAACGCGGCCGCTGCGGATTGCGTACCGTGTATGCGTCGGCCGTTTCGCGCGCGATGCGGGCGGCGGCGCAGGCTATTTCGCGGGCGAAGTCCTCCAACCGGTAGTCGGCCAGCGACACGGCATTGGCATTGAACGAATCGGTCGTCACGATGTCGGCACCGGCCGCCAGATATTTTTCGTGGATTTCGCGCAGCACGTCGGGACGGGTCAGCGCGAGCAGGTCGTTGCACCCTTTGAGCGGCACGGGCCATTCGGCGAACCGCCGGCCGCGATACTCCGCTTCGGTCAGGCCGTAGCGCTGCACCATCGTGCCCAGCCCGCCGTCGAGCAGCAGGATGCGTTCGTCCAAGAGCCGGCGGAGCGGCTCCTGCCCGCCGGCCGGCGCGGCGAATCGCTGTATGTCGTCAGTCCGTTCGATAGCGTTGCGGCTTATTGGGAAATCACTTCGATTTCAAAGAGTTTCGGCCAGTTCTTGCCCGTCACGAAGAGGCGTCCCGCCGCCGCATCGTACGCGATGCCGTTCAGCACGTCGGTGTCGGGCGTCCGGTCGCTGTCGGGCAGCAGCCCCGTGAGGTCGGCGATGCCCTCGACGATGCCCGTCGCCGGGTCGATGACGAGGAGGTAGTCCGTCGTATAGACATTGGCCCAGATGCGGCCGTCGATCCATTCCAGTTCGTTGAGCAGCCGCACCGGTTCGCCGCGCAGGGTCACGGTGATGCTCCCCGTGCGCCGGAAATCCACAGGGTCGACGATGCGGATGTTCTCCGAACCGTCGCTCATGTAGAGTTTCGAGCCGTCGGTGGTCAGTCCCCAGCCCTCGCCGGTGTAGCGGAACGCGGCGGTTCCCCGTCCCGTCGCCGCATCGTAGACATAGGCCTTGTTCGACTGCCACGTGAGCTGGTAGATTTTGCCGTTGAGCAGCGCGATGCCCTCGCCGAAATCGGTGCGCGGCAGGCGGGCGACGACGGTCGTGCGGCCGGTCGCGAGGTCGGTTTTCGTGAGCCGCGAAGCCCCGTTTTGGCCCGTGCCCTCCCACAACAGCCCGTCGGCGAACTGCAACCCTTGCGTGTAGGCGTCCGTCGCATGGGGATAGACCGTTTTGACGCGGTAGGTGTACGCCGTCGGTTCGACCGTCCGGTCGGCGGCTGGCCGCTTCGCGCGGACCCTCCCCGAACCGCAGGCGACGGACAACGCCGCGACGAGCGAAAGGAGCAATCGGTATTTCATCCTGCCGCGTGCGGTTATTTGCGCACCTTGAAGATGATTTTGCGCACGACGCCTTCGCCGACCATCGGAGCGTGTCCGTCTTCGGGGAAGAGCACCGTGAACTGGCCCGGGTAGAGCGTGTAGTAGGTCTGCGGCACGTCGTCGAAAAGCTGGATGTCCTTTTCGCGGTTGAACGCGCCCTGCGGCTGCGTGAGGTTGCACCGCTCGCTCCAGCCGAACGACTCGCATTTGCCCGTAATGAGCATTTGGATGTCGATATATTCGTCGTGAACCTCCAATTTGGCGGCCTCTTTGGTTTTCAGCCCGCGTTCCATTACGTTGACGTAGATGTCGCGGCCGTCCAGTTCGTGGATGCCCGGTTCGACGGTCGTCCAGTCGGTCGAAGCCATCAGCTCGAATGCTTTTTTCATGCGCGGGCTCACTCCGTAGTAGAGCGCGGCGTTTTTCAGGGAGTCTAAAATCATTTTTTTATTAAGTTGGTTGGATTTTTATTAATTCGGTTGGGATGTATCTCACGGTTTTATTCTAATCTAATCATAGCCGTTTCTGCAACCGCACGATGACGGGCAGGTGGTCGGAATAGGTCACGAACGGCGTCGCATAGGAGACGGCCCTGAACCCCGGCGAGTGCAGCAGGTAGTCGATGCGCAGGGTGTTGAAAAAACCGCGATAGGTGTGCGAATAGCCCGTGCCGCACTCGCTGAACGCATCCTCCGCTCCGCGCGCCATCGTGCGATAGACATACGAAACCGGCGTGTCGTTGAAGTCGCCGCAGACGATGTAGTCGGTTCGTGTGGCGGCGATGATCGGCGCGATGCGGTCGACCTGTTCGGCCCGCAGCACGCTGTTGTTGCGGTGGCGGCGGATGATGCTCCGTATCTTGGCCCAGCGGGTCGAATCGGTCAGATAGAGCCGTTGCGTGAGGAATTCATCGTCGTCGGCCTTGATGTCGGTGGTGTGGAGGTGGTTGTTGAAGATGCGCACCACTTCGTCGCCGATCCGGACGTCGGCCCACATCGACGCGCCCGCGGTCGGTACCGTGTCCGATTGCACGATAGGGAACTTGCTCAATATCACCATCGGACCGGCTGCGACCGTGCCGCTCGTGCCCACCACCGAGTAGTTTTTCAGCAGGTTGGTGAATGCCGCGCTCTGCCGGACGACCGCCGCGTTGTACTCTTGCAGGCACACGATGTCGGGGTCGAGCCGCAGAATCAGCCGGCTGATGCGGTCGGGGCTGGTTTCGCCGCGGTCGTCGTAGAAATAGCGCACGTTGTAGGTCATCACCTTGAAGGTGCGGTCGTATTTCGGTTCGCCGTAGGTGCGGCGGAACTGTCCGCGATAGAAAAGCGAGATGTGGAAACATCCCACCATAATCAACAATAGCAGCACGCCTGCCCGTCCCCAGCGCCAGCGGATGATCCAGTAGAGGACCAGTACGACGGTCGCCACGAAGATGCCGGGCGCGATGAGCCCCAGCATGGGAAAAATTTTCACTTTCGCGGGGTGGATGTAGGGTACGAGCAGCGTCAGGGTCATCGTCAGGCCGACGATGACGGTCAGTACGGTCATGCACCCGTCGAGCAGCGTGGTTGCCAGCAGCGGGCCGCGCTGTCTTTCGTAGCTTTTGTAATCGGAATAGTACTCTTCAGCCATGTGTCAGAATCGGATTTTGCCTTGTCGCCGCCACCAGTAGAGCAACAGCAGTCCCCACAGCATGCCGCCGACATGGGCGAAGTGGGCGACGTTGCCGTAGCCGCGCCAGCCGGAGAACAGTTCGATGACGCCGTAGATGATGACGAACCATTTGGCTTTCATCGGGATAGGCGGGAAAATCAGCATGATGACCGCATTGGGATGCAGCACGCCGAAAGCGAGCAGCAGGCCCATGACGGCGCCCGACGCCCCGATGAGTTGCACGTAGTATTCGCCCGTGAACCATACGGTGGCCATTTGGATGAGGGCCGCGCCGATGCCGCAGACGAAATAATAGGTCAGAAAACGCTGTTGTCCCAGTTCGTATTCGAGCGTGCGGCCGAACATCCACAGCGCGAACATGTTGAAAAAGAGGTGTTCGAGCCCGCCGTGCAGGAACATGTAGGTCACGAACTGGTAGGAATGGAACAGCGGGTTTTGGAACCAGAACAGCGAGCCGTAGAGCATGATTCGCTCTCCGACAGGCAGCAGCGCAGTGGCCATAAAGGCCAGTACGTTGATGATTATCAGGTTTTTGACGACCGGAGGCGTCTGGAAATAGGGATTCATTAAGGCCAAAGGTACGAAAAGCAATTCATAATTCATAATTCGCAATTCAGAATCGGCATATAGGGAACGCTTTGCGTTGCTACCGTTTTATGCGGTTTTTCCGAAATTTTTTCTAATTTTGTTCGATTGAACGATTCCGTCGGGGGTGTTACCGGCCTCCGACAACCGCAAACAGAACCTAAACGGAATTTAATAAAACCTAACTAACTACTTAATAAAAATGCAACTATTGGATTGGATCGTCATCGCGCTGTTCGTGGGGGTGATGATTTGGATCGTGGTCACGGTCTTGCGTAAGAAAAACGAAAATTCGTCGGATTATTTTCTCGGCGGTCGCGACGCTACGTGGATTGCTATCGGTACGTCGCTGTTCGCGTCCAACATCGGTTCCGAGCACCTCATCGGACTGGCCGGCGCCGGTGCTTCGTCGGGCATGGCAATGGCGCCGTGGGAGCTTCACGGATGGATTATCCTCTTGCTGGGGTGGGTTTTCGTGCCGTTCTATTCGCGCAGCATGGTGCTGACGATGCCCGAATTTCTCGAACGCCGCTACAACCCCCAGTCGCGTACCATTCTGTCGGTGATTTCGCTCATCAGCTACGTCATGACCAAAGTCGCCGTCACGGTTTACGCCGGCGGGCTCGTGTTCCAGCAGGTTTTCGGCATTCAGGAACTGTGGGGAATCGACTTTTTCTGGATTGCCGCTATCGGGCTGGTGCTCGTTACGGCGCTTTACACCGTCGTGGGCGGTATGGAGTCGGTCTTGAAAACTTCGGTTCTGCAAACTCCCATTCTGTTGCTGGGGTCGGCGTTCATCCTCTTCTTCGGATTCAAGGAACTCGGCGGCTGGGACCAGATGATGTCGATTTGCCAAGCCAACATGGTCAATGATTACGGCAACAACATGCTCGAGATGATTCGTGACAACCGCGATGCCGAATTCCCGTGGGTGGGCGCCCTGATCGGGTCGTCGATCATCGGATTCTGGTATTGGTGTACCGACCAGTTCATCGTGCAGCGCGTGCTTTCGGGCCGCAACCAGCGCGAAGCCCGGCGCGGTACGATTTTCGGCGCCTATCTGAAAATGCTGCCCGTCTTTCTGTTCCTCATTCCGGGCATGATTGCCTACGCCATGCACGCCAAAGGCATCGTCATCGGCGATACGGTGTTCGAGCTGGTCGACAAGAACGGCCAGTATGCCGCCGACGCCGCTTTCCCGACGCTCGTCGCACGGTTGCTGCCCGCCGGTTTGAAAGGCATCGTCGTCTGCGGCATCCTCGCGGCGCTGATGTCGTCGCTGGCTTCGCTGTTCAACTCGTCGGCCATGCTGTTCACCATCGACTTTTACAAACGTTTCAAGCCCGAAACGCCCGAAAAACGCCTCGTCGTCATCGGGCAAATCGCTACGGTCGTCATCGTCGGGCTGGGCATCCTGTGGATTCCCGTCATGCGGTCGGTCGGCAACGTGTTGTACAACTATTTGCAGGACGTGCAGTCCGTCCTCGCGCCGGGCATCGCATCGGCTTTCCTGCTGGGTATCTGCTGGAAGCGGACTTCGGCCAAAGGCGGCATGTGGGGCCTGCTGTCGGGTCTGATTATCGGCCTGACCCGTCTGGGGGCGAAAGTCTATTACAGCAATGTCGCCGATACGGCGGACAACCTCTTCAAGTACCTGTTCTACGACATGAACTGGCTCTTCTTCTGCGGTTGGATGATGCTGTTCTGCTGCTGCGTCGTCATCGTCGTCAGCCTTTGCACGAAAGCGCCCGAACCCGAGAAAATACAGGGGCTGGTCTTCGGTACTTCGACGCCCGAACAGCGTGCCGAGACGCGTCGGAGCTGGAATGCGTGGGACGTGTTCCACACCTGCGTCATTCTGTTGATTACCGCCGCTTTCTACTATTATTTCTGGTAAAGGGAGCGGGTCGTACCGCAAACGCATCGGGGCTGTCCTTGCAGAGGACAGCCCCGATGCGCGTTTATTCGATGAGCCCTGCGCGCCGGAACGAGTAGTCGCCTTCGCGCGAGATGATGAGGTGGTCGAGCACCCGGATGTCGAACAGTGCGGCGGCCTGCACGATTTTGTCGGTCAGCATCCGGTCGTCGGTGCTCGGTTCCTCCGCACCCGACGGGTGGTTGTGTATCAGAATCATTTGCGCGGCCAGCAGTTCCAGCGCACGTTTGACGACCAACCGTGCATCGACTACGGTCGCCTGCAAGCCGCCCTGACTGATGCGCCGTTGTTCGATGATGCGGTTCGAGCCGGTCAGGTAGACCACCCAGCACTCCTCGTAGGGCAGGGATTCCAGCTGGGGTCGGAAAATCCGCACGATGTCGTTGCTTTCGCGCACGATGCGGTCGGCTTCGACCGGTTGTTTGGCGGCGGTTCGGCGTCCGTATTCGGCGGCTGCGGCCAGCAATCGGGCGCGCCGCAGCCCCAGTCCGCCGACCATCCGCAGACGCGACTGGTCGAGGGCGTTCAGCCGTGCGAGCGAACCTCCGACCTCTTTCAGGAGGGCTTCGGCCGTCGTTTCGTCGCCGGTCAGTACGGTCAGCAGTTCTGCATCGGAGAGCGCTTCCGCACCGTGCAGTGCCATTTTATCGTTGAGGGAATCCATCGTGGGCGGATTTACCGCGTCAGGCGGTCGTAGCGGTCGAGCAGCGAAGCGCATTGCTCGTCGTTCATGGCGTGTGCGACCGAATAAGCTGCCTGTTGTTCGGCTTCCTTTTTCGATTCGCCGGCGCCGTAGCCGACCTCCATGCCGTCGATTTCCACCGTCGCGGAGAATTGCGGGTGCGACGGCGAACACTTTTCGTTGCGGCTCGCGCGGAATGCGATGCGGTGGTGGCCTTTCTGGCACCACTCGATCAGGCGGCTTTTGTAGTCGGGGTCGGAATGGGTCAGCTCGTCGATGTTCAGATGACGGTAAAAGATGCGGTTGATTAACAGCCGGTTGACGAATTCGTACCCCTGATCCAAGTAAATGGCCCCCATCATCGCCTCGAACGCATCGCCGAAGATGTGTTTTTGCGCCAACCCGGCACCGGCGCTCGCAATGACATGTTCGGCGAGCCCCAGTTCGACGGCGAGCGCGTTGAGCGACTGGCGCGATACGATGCGCGAACGCAGCTGGGTCATGAACCCTTCGTCGCGGTCGGGAAATTCGATGAAGATGTAGTCCGACGTCACGGCCTCGATGACGGCGTCGCCCAGAAATTCGAGCCGTTCGTTGTTGATCGTGCGGCCGTCGTCCAAAACCAAAGAAGCCGACTTGTGAATCAAAGCCAGCTTGTAGAGTTCGATGTTGTGCGGAACGAATCCGAACAACTCGTCGATTGTCCTGTAAAACGCCTTATCCCGGCCGAAATTCCTCCGCAGAGGACGTAAGATGAAATCCAGCACGGCCCGGAATCCGGTTTCAGTATTTGCGGAAGATGACCGTCGCGTTGTGGCCGCCGAATCCGAACGTGTTGCTCAGCGCGGCTTTCACGTCGCGTTTCTGCGCCTTGTCCAGCGTCAGGTTGAGTTTGGCGTCGATTTCGGGGTCGAGGTTGCGGCAGTTGATGGTCGGCGGAACCGTGCCGTGCGTAATGGCGAAGATGCAAGCCAACGCTTCGACCGCTCCGGCCGCGCCCAGCAAGTGGCCGGTCATGGATTTCGTCGAGGAGATGTTCAGTTTGTAGGCATGGTCGCCGAATACGCCTGCGACGGCTTTCAGTTCGGCGATGTCGCCCAGCGGGGTCGACGTACCGTGTACGTTCACGTAGTCGATCTCCTCCGGTGCCATGTGCGCGTCTTTCAGGGCATCGCGCATGGCTTTCATGGCGCCCAGTCCTTCGGGGTGGGGTGCCGTGAAATGGTGTGCGTCGGCCGATGCACCGCCGCCTGCGATTTCGCAGTAGATTTTCGCACCGCGCGCTTTGGCGTGCTCCAACTCTTCGAGTACCAGCGCGGCCGCGCCTTCGCCGATGACGAATCCGTCGCGGTCCTTGTCGAACGGACGCGAGGCGGTCGCCGGGTCGTCGTTGCGCGTCGAGAGCGCCTGCATGGAGTTGAATCCGCCCACGGCGGGTTCGTTGACGGCGGCTTCCGAACCGCCCGTGACCATCACGTCGGCCTTGCCGTAACGGATGGCGTCGAATGCGGCGAGCATGCCGTGATTCGACGATGCGCATGCCGACACGCAGCAGTAGTTCGGGCCCATGAAGCCGTACTTCATGGAGATGAATCCTGCGGCGATGTCCGAAATCATGCGGGGAATGAAGAATGGGCTAAACCGAGGGGTCATTCCACCCTCGGCATAGCCCAGACATTCGTCGAAAAACGATTTGAGTCCTCCGATACCCGAACTCCAAATGACGCCGGCCTGCTCCTTGTCGAGGGCTTCCATGTCGAAAGCCGCATCCTCGACAGCCTGCGTGGCCGCCACGAGTGCGTATTGCGTAAAGAGGTCGTACTTGCGGACCTCCTTGCGATCGAAGTACTGGGCAGGGTCGTAATTCTTGACTTCGCAAGCGAACTGCGTCTTGAACTTTTCGGCATCGAAATGGGTAATGTTCGTCGCGCCGCTGACGCCTTTTTCGAGATTGGAAAAATACTCTTCGACGCTGTTGCCGAGCGGGTTGATGGTTCCGATACCCGTTACTACTACTCTTCTTTCTGCCATGACAGGACTTGTTGTTCGGTTGTGAAATCGAATCGCGTTCCGTGCGTCGTCCGTCCGTTCCGGTCTGTGCGACCGGCCGCGGGGCCGAACGCCGTTCGGGACTGCCCGAATCGTTATTCGCGTTTAATAAAAATTATTTCTTGTGCTCTTCGATGTATTTGATCGCGTCGCCTACGGTAGCGATCTTCTCAGCGTCCTCGTCGGGAATCGTGATGTCGAAAGCCTTTTCGAACTCCATAATCAACTCGACGGTATCGAGCGAGTCGGCACCGAGATGGTTCGTGAAACTTGCTTCGGGAACCACTTCCGATTCCTTGACACCGAGTTTGTCGACAATGATTTCGACAACTTTGGATTGAACTTCTGACATGATTTTAAGTTTTAGTTAAACAAAAGTTTTATTAAAGTTGTTTCGTTGCTAATGCTGCTTTTGGGGGTTTTCCTACATTTCGGGTTTCCTGAAACTGCTGTTTCCGGAAAGCGGCTATTTAAGAAAACTGCGCAAAAATAACACTTTTTTTATTACTTTTGATAAAACCGACGCTTTTTTTGTTGACAATTTTTCCGACGTTTTTACCAATCGTATTGGCAACCGATTAACCGATAGTGCTTTATGAATCCGTTATTTTTCCTCGATTCGATTCTTGCAGGCGGGGCGTGCCCGCGCTGCCCGATGTCCGAAAACGGTGCCGAATCATGACTGCGACTGCTGAAACCGGCCGGAAAGGCGAACGTGCGGCGGCGGAATACCTGCGGCGCGAGGGGTTCGAGCTGTGCGCATTGAACTGGCGCAGCGGCCGTTACGAACTGGACATCGTGGCCCGCAAGGACGGCGAGGTGCACATCGTCGAGGTCAAAACCCGCCGCGCCGACGGATTGACCCCGCCCGAAGCGGCCATGACCCCACAGAAACAGCGGGCGCTGCTTCATGCGGCTCGCGCCTACCTCGCGTGGACGCATTGGGAGGGCGAAGTGCGGTTCGATTTGGCGGCCGTCGATTGCTTTCCGGACGGGCGAATGGAGGTGCGGCTGGTTCCCGATGCCTTCCAATGCCATTGGTAGCGGCACGGGCCGGTCGGTGTTTGCGGGCATTTGCCCGTTTCGCGGGAATGTCGTATCTTTGGCTTCGCCTTAGATACTCCGTCTCGGCATAATCAAGCTGCGCTTGCTTCTGCGCTCGACTTTTCGTATCTTTGGCACCATATAATATGTATTCATGATTGTTTTCAGAAAAGCGATAGTGCTCGGCGGGATGCTCGCGATGGTCGGTCTGGCCACCGGGGCGCAGGCCCAGCAGCGGACGCGCCAGACGCGTCAGGAGTATATCGAACGTTACAAGTCGATTGCCATAGGCGACATGGAGCGTTACGGCATTCCGGCCAGCATCACGCTGGCGCAGGGCATCTTGGAGTCCGACAGCGGCAACAGCCGGCTGGCGTTGCAGTCGAACAACCACTTCGGCATCAAATGCAAGAGCAACTGGACCGGCAAACGGGTCTACCACGACGATGACGCCAAAGGCGAATGCTTCCGCAGCTACGCTTCGGTCGAGGATTCGTATCGCGACCACGCCGAGTTTCTCGACCAGTCGCCGCGTTACGATTCGTTGTTCTCCTACGCTCCGACCGATTACCGGAGCTGGGCGCGCGGGCTCAAAGCGGCCGGTTACGCCACCGCGCCCGACTATGCCCAGCGGCTCATCCGCATCATCGAGGACAACCGGCTTTACCTGTTCGACCAGCCCGACGGCAAACGGGGCGGCAACAAGGCTCATGCGCGGGCGCACCACGTCGACAAGGCCGTTTCGGGCGGTACGGTCGACCCCGACAACTACGGGGTGACCATCAACTCGCACTACGGCTACAAGGTGCTCACGGCCAACGGCGTGCATTACGTGCAGGCCAAAGTGGGCGATACGTACGAAGCGATCGGCAGCCGGTTCCGCGTGTCGTCGCGCAACCTGCGCAAGTTCAACGACGCGACCGAGCCGCAGATGCAGCCCGCAGCGGGCATGGCGGTCTATATCGAACGGAAAAAGAAACGCTGGACGGGCAACCTCACACACCACGTGTGCCGCGCCGGCGAGACAGTGCGGAGCGTGGGCCAGATTTACGGCATCCGCAGCCGTTCGATTGAGAAAATGAACGGTCTGCCGTCCGGTGCGACGCTGGCTGCCGGCACGGAACTGCGAATCAGATAAAACACACGAACCGAAATCATGGAAAATTCCCCGCTGCGGACGAAGATATTGGAAACGGTCGTTCGCAAATCGAATCTGAAACAGCGCGTGTTCGACCACACGTTCGCGGCATTCAACCTGCTGAAAGATACGCTGCTGGAAATGGCGTCGGAGATGGACGACGCGCTCGAAGGACGGCTCGACCGCCGCGTGCGGCTCGAATACCGCGACCGCGGCAAGTTCGAGGCCCAGTTGCAGGTGTCGAACGACGTGCTCGTTTTCCAGATGCACACCGACGTCTTCCAGTTCGGCGCCGACCACCTCGTCTGGCAGAATCCCTACGTGCAGGGCGACCGCGAGAACTCCTATTGCGGCATCATCAACATCTACAATTTCCTTTCCGACTCGTTCAAGTTCAACCGCAACGCCGACGAGGGATACCTCATCGGCCGCATCTTCATCAACCGTGAGCGGTGTTATTTCGTCGAGGGCAAGGGGCAGACGTCGATGCGCGTGCTGCACTTCGGCGGGCATGAAATCGACCGCGAGGCGTTGATCGTCATTCTCGAAGAGGCCATTTGCTTCGCGCTTGACTTCGACCTGCTGACCCCGCCTTACGAGGAGAACAAGCGTGTCACGGTCGACCAGTTCAACACCAAGATGGACAACTCGAAATTCGTCACGGGCAAGCGGCTCGGCTACGATTTCGACGTCGAGGATATTTGAGGAGGTGAAGTATGAATCGTGAATCGAAGCGTGCGTGGCTCGTCCTGCTTTGTCTCGGGGCGTTTTTCCCGTCCGCCGCACAGGACGGGTACGCCGAAATCGCCCGGCTCCAAAAATCGAACGCCCGCATCAGCGGCATCCGGTCGATGTCCGACGGCGAGCACTATACCATGCTCTCGGACGGGGGCATCCTGCGCTTCCGGTACGACAGCGACGCGGACGGCGAGAAATTGTTGCCCGCCGACGCTCCGGCCGTTACGGATTACGCCTTTTCGTCCGACGAACGGCGCATCCTCATCGCTTCGGGGGCCGCGCCCATTTACCGGCACTCCTATACCACGACTTATTACCTCGCCGAAAACGGCAAAGTCGTTCCGGCATTGCCCGATGCCGTCGCGCCGCGCGACGCTTCGTTCTCGCCCGACGGCCGCCTGATTGCCTACTCCGACCGCAACGACCTCTACGTCCGCGATTCGGAGCTGGGCACCACCCGCCGCATCACCTCCGACGGCGAGTGGAACGCCGTCATCAACGGCACGACCGACTGGGTCTACGAGGAGGAGTTCGGGGCGACCCGCGCGTATGCTTTTTCGCCCGACAGCCGCCGGTTGGCCTACCTCCGCTTCGACGAGCGCGAGGTGCCGCTCATGGAGATGATGCGCTTCGACGGCAAACTCTACAACCGCGCCTTTTCGTTCAAATATCCCAAAGCGGGTGAGCGCAATTCGACCGTCGGGTTGTGGGTCTGCGACCTGTCGACCGGCCGGTGCGAGCGCATCGACACCGGTTCCGACGCGGACCAGTACATTCCGCGCATCGGCTTCACGCCCGACGGACGGCTGTGGTTCTACCGGCTCAACCGCCGTCAGAACACTTTCGAGATGATTGTGTGCGAAGCCAGCGGCGCGCAGCGTACCGCCTACTCCGAGGGGGCGCAGCAGTACGTCGAGCGGGTCGACGACCGGACGGTTACTTTCGTGGACAACGACCGCTTCATCGTGCGGCAGGAGGGGCACACCGGTTACATGCACCTCTACTTGTACAGCATCCGCCGCGGCCTGCTCGCCCAGCTGACCAAAGGGGCGTGGGAGGTGACCGAGACGGTCGGCACCGACGGCAAACGCGTGTGGTTCCTTTCGACCGAGACCTCGCCTTTGCGCCGCAACCTGTACAGCGTGGGGCTCGACGGCAGGAACAAACGCCGCCTGACCCACGACGACGGCTTCTATTCCGTCGCGCCGAGTTGCGGTATGAAATACCTGCTCACGACTTTCTCTGATGCCCGCACGCCCAACCGCATCGACGTGTGCCGGAATACGGGCGAAATCGTGCGCACGCTGGCCGACAGCCGCGACTTGGCCGCCGAATTGTCCGCCGCGAAGCGGCCCGTCAAGGAGTTCTTCACCTTTACGACCGAACGGGGCGACACGCTCAACGCCTATGTGGTCAGACCGCGCGATTTCGACTCGCTGAAACGTTATCCCGTCCTGCTCACGCAGTACTCGGGGCCCGGGTCGCAGTCCGTGCAGGACCGTTGGTCGTTGGACTGGGAGGATGCGCTGGCCGACAAGGGGTATATCGTCGCGTGCGCCGACGGGCGCGGGACGGGTTTTCGCGGCGAAGCGTTCAAGAAGTCGACTTACGGCCGTCTGGGGGCGTTGGAAACCGAAGACCAGCTTTCGTTCGCCCGTTACATGGCCGCACAGCCCTATGTCGATTCCGCGCGGATCGGCATCTACGGGTGGTCTTACGGCGGGTTCATGGCATTGAGTTGCGCGTTCAAGGGGCACGGGCTGTTCCGCATGGCGATTGCCGTCGCGCCCGTCACCTCGTGGCGTTTCTACGACACCATTTACACCGAAATCTACAACGGCCTGCCGCAATACAACGCTGCCGGTTACGACGACAATTCGCCGCTTCGCTTCGCGCGGATGTTCGACGACCGCCGGACGCGCCTGCTGCTGATTCACGGCACGGCCGACGACAACGTCCACTTCCAGCATACGGCCGAAATGGCCCGCACGCTCAATCGGCTGGGCAAGCGGTTCGACATGATGGTCTATCCCGACCAGAACCATTCGATGCGGCCCGATGCCATGCACGCCGTGCGGCAGAAGATGATCGGCTACACGCTGGAGCATCTTTGATGCGCGCGGCTTCTTCGCAGCGATATTTTATCGAGATTTGTTTGCGGGGAGTTTAATGCCTCGTTCCCAGCAGGATGCGCGCTTGCGCGACGGCGGCATCGGTGATGCTGCTGCCCGAAAGCATCTTGGCGATTTCGTCGACCCGTTCCGCATCGGTCAGACGGGTGATTCCGGTGTGCCCCTCGCGTTTGTAGACCACGAAATGGGTCGTCCCTTTCGACGCCACCTGCGGCAGGTGCGTGATGTCCACGACCTGCATCGTTTGCGACAGCCGGGCGATGATTTCGCCCATCGCATCGGCGATGCGCCCCGAAACGCCCGTGTCGATTTCGTCGAACAGGATTGTCGGCAGCTGCATCCGTTCGGCCAGCAGCGCCTTGATCGAGAGCATCACGCGCGACAGCTCGCCGCCCGACGCGATGCGTTCGACTGGCTGCGGTTCGCGGTTTTTGTTCGCCGTGAAGAGAAACGCCACGCTGTCCGCGCCCGTTCGTCCCAGCGTTTCCTGCGGGAGCAGTTCGACCCGGAACACCGTGTCGGGCATGCCCAGTTGCAGCAGGGTTTCCGATATGTGGGCCGCGAATTTCGGGGCTTGCTTCGCGCGCGATTCGTGCAGTTCGTCGGCCAGTTTCCGCGCCTCGTTTTCCGCCGTTTGCAGGGCTTGTTCGGCTTCGGCGATTTCTTCGTCGCTGTGCACGATAGCCGCCAGACGGGCCGCATAGTCGTCGCGGGCGGCAATCAGGGACGCTTCGTCCGCCGCGCGGTGTTTCTGTTGCAGCGAAAGCAGCGTGTCCAGCCGGGACGACAGTTTTTGCAGGCGCGTGGGGTCGGCGTCGATGCGCTGGCCGTCCTCCGCTATCGACGCGTCGATGTCTTTCAGTTCCTCGACCACCGCATGCAGCCGCGCCGCATAGTCGGCCGCCGCAGGGTAGTTGGCGCCCAGCCGCGCCAGTTCGTTCTCCGAGTTGCGCAGGAGGGTCAGGATGCCTACATCATCGGTCTCTAACGCATTCCGCAAATTAATGAATGTTTCGGTGATGCGGTCGGCGTGTTCGAGTATCGCGAGTTCCGCTTCGATTTCGGCTTGTTCGCCGTTGCGGAGTGCGGCCGCCGCGAGTTCTTCGCTCTGGTAGCGGAGCCACTCTTCGTCGCGCCGCCCCGTTTCGGCCGCTTCGCGCAGCGTCGCGACCCGGCGGCGCAGTTCGAGCATCCGCGCATGGACGGCGGCGTACCGGGCCAGCAGTTCCGTATTTCCGGCCAGCGTGTCGAGCGCCGACGTGCGGAACTCCTCCGACGACAGGATCAGATTCTGGTGTTGCGAGTGGATGTCGACCAGCCGCGTGCCCAGTTCGCGCATCTGCTGCAACTGCACCGGCAGGTCGTTGACGAACGCACGGCTTTTGCCCGCCGGCGTGATGATGCGCGTGAGGGTCGTCTCGGCCGCATAGTCCAAATCGTTCTCCTCGAAGAACGGTTCCAGCCCCAGCCCCGTCAGGTCGAATACGCCTTCGACCTTGCAGTTCTGCGTGGCGTCTTTCGTCGCCGCGCCGTCGTTCTTGGCGCCGAGCAACAGCCCGAGCGCGCCGAGCAGAATCGACTTGCCCGCGCCCGTTTCGCCCGTGATGATGTTCAGACGGGCGTCCAGCTCCAATTCGAGCCGGTCGATCAGCGCATAGTTTTCGACGGTCAGACGGCGGAGCATGATGCGAGGTGTTTTTCGATTTTATCGGCGATGCGTTCGGCGACTTGCGCCTTGCTCATCAGCGGCAGGTCTTCGCGGCCTGCACGGTCGATGAAGCTGACTTTGTTCGTGTCGCCGCGGAATCCCGCACCGGCATCGCGCAACGAGTTGAGGACGATGAAGTCGAAATTCTTTTTCGTCAGTTTCGCTTCGGCATGCGCCTGTTCGTCGTGGGTTTCCAGCGCGAATCCCACCAGCAGCCGGTCGCCTTTCGCGGCTCCCAGCGCGGCCGCGATGTCGCGCGTGCGCTTCAGCCGGAGGGTCATTTCGCCGTCGCCTTTCTGCAATTTGCGGTCGGCGGTTTTCACCGGTGTGTAATCCGCTACGGCGGCGCACATCACCGCGCCGTCGGCTTGCGCGAACGCCGCCGTCGCGGCTTCGTACATTTCAGCCGCCGAAAGCACGTCTACCCGCCGCACTCCGGCGGGCGGGTCGAGGGCCGTGCGCCCGCTGACCAGCGTGACCGCTGCCCCACGACGGGCCAGCTCGCCCGCAATGGCGTAGCCCATTTTGCCCGACGAATGGTTCGTGAGGTAGCGCACGGGGTCGATGGTCTCGATGGTCGCGCCTGCCGTTACGACGAAACGTTTACCTTGCAGGCTCTTTTTTTTTTCGGAAAAGGCGGGGGATGTCGCTCCGTTTGCGAGGAGCTCCCGCACGAAAGCGGTGATATGTTCGGGTTCGGCCATGCGGCCCTTGCCGTGCAGACCGCTCGCCAGTTCGCCTTCGGCCGGTTCGACGATGCGGATGCCCCGCCCGGCCAGCGTATGCAGGTTCTGTTGCGTGGCGGGGTGGGCGTACATGTCCAGATCCATTGCCGGAGCGACGACGACCGGACAACGGGCCGAAAGATAGGTCGTCAGCAACAGGTTGTCGGCCACGCCGCAGGCCATTTTGGCCAGCGTGTTGGCCGTAGCCGGAGCGATCAGGTAACAGTCGGCCCATTCGCCCAGCGAGACGTGCGAATGCCACGCGCCGTTTTCGGGGTCGAAGAACTCCACCCGAATCGGATGTTTCGACAGCGTGGCCATTGTCAGCGGCGTGATGAACTGCTTGGCCAGCGGGGTCATCACGACCTGCACGTCGGCTCCGGCCGTGACCAGCAGGCGGCACAACTGTGCGGCTTTGTAGGCGGCGATACTTCCGGTGATTCCCAGCAGGATGCGACGTCCTTGCAGGCCGGCGGCGGACCGATCGGTGGACTCCATGTTTCGTCCGGCGGGTTTACTGCTCTTTTTTGGGTTCGGCCATCCGGTAGGTCAGCTCGTGGTCGAGGAACTCCTCGGTGGCGATGATGGTCGGTTTGGGCATGCGCTCGTAGTAGCGCGAAATCTCGATTTGCTCGCGGTTCTCGAACGTCTCCTCCATCGACGTGTCGGTCGGCGACGAGAAATCGGCCAGCTTGCGGTTGAGCTCGCTCTTCAATTCGGTCGAAATCTGGTTGGCCCGGCGGGCGAGGATGTTGACCGTTTCGTAGATATTGCCCGTTTCGCGGTCCAAGTCGACGAGTTTGCGCGTGACGGTGTTGTTCGGAATGTTCTTTTTGATCTCCATCGCGTATTGTTTAGCTGTTATTGTCGGTTTTGTTGCGGGCGAGGTAGTCGCGGGCGTGTTTGGCCATGCGTTCGACCTCTTTGGCGTGTTTCGATTCGGGGAACTCCTCCATGAACGTCAGGTAGGAGTCGAGCATCGAGAGATAACGGTCGGTCTGCTTCTCCTGCACCGAATTGCTGGCCAGCCGGTAGCTCGAATCCACGATGAGGAACATGATTTCCTCGCGGTGAATGCTTTCGGGGTAGACTTTCAGCGCATTTTTCAGTGCCGTGATCGCCGATTTGTAGCGGCCTATCTTATAATAGGTATAAGCATTGATATAGGCTTTGTCGTGCAGGCGTCGGGTCAGTTCGTCGTTCATTTTCCGAAAATCCTCCGCCCGCTCGCTTTCGGGATAGTGCGACAGGAATTCGTTGATGCTGACCAGCGCCTGCCCCGTCATCGTCTGGTCGCGCGAGGGGCCCGGCGACAGCAGGTACTGGCAGCGGGCATACATCCCTTCGGCTTCCTCGATGAACGCACTGCGGCCGAACTTGCGGCGGAACTCGTCGAGCAGGGTCGCCGCCTCGTCGAAGTCGTGGCCCATGTATTTGCAGTGGGCGTTGTAGAACGAAATGGTGTCTTCGCGCGTCGTGCCGTGGTAGTAGCGTTCCGCCCCCTCGAAAAGGGTCGATGCCCGCGACCACTTCTTTTTCCCGTAGGTTTCGAGCGCTTTGGCGTAGATTTGTTCGGGGTCTCCGGATTTCAGCACTTGGTTGATACCGGCGCATCCGCTCAAAAGGGCGACCAAAACGGCTCCGACCGAGAGATAGGAAAAAATTTGCTTCATCGCTGTTTCGTTTACTGCGCTTATCATGCAAAGTTACGCATAAAATAACGATTTGCAAAAAAAATTAGTATGCGGCGGCCGGCAGGTGCGGCGGCGGATTTTTTTGTCAGCGTATGAAATTGAGCAGTTCGAGCTTGCCGTCGTTCACGAGTTTGAGGATCAGCTCGCCGAACAGCGTGTTCTGCCATGCGAACCACGGCCGCGTGAAGTCGGCGGCGTCGTGGCACGAGAACGATTCGTGGATGAATCCCGTGCCGGCATCGGTGGTCATCAGTTGCCGGATGCAGCCGCGGATTTCGGCGTCGTCGGTCGACGTGAAAGCCCGCATCATGATGCTCATGGGCCAAACCATATCCACGCCGACATGCGGGCCGCCGATGCCTTCGCCCGCCTCGCCCCGCCAGAAGTAGGGGTTGTCCGTGCTCCACACGAAACGGCGCGTATTTTCGTAAATCGGGTCGGTGCGCTCCACGTCGCCCAAGTAGGGCATCGCCAGCAGCGACGGCACGTTGGCGTCGTCCATCAGTTGCACGCTGCCGAAGCCGTCGACCTCGTAGGCATAGATTTTTCCGTATGCGGGATGCTCGACGACGGCGTATTTTTGCAACGCCGCAGCCACCTCGTCGGCCAGTGCCGTGCACTCGTCGGCGAGTCCCGTTTCGCCGTTCACTGCGGAGAGCACTTCTGCCGCTTTGCGCAGCGACGTGACGGCCATGAAGTTCGACGGCACGAGGAACTCGAACGTCGTCGCATCGTCCGACGGCCGGAAAGCACTCGCAATCAGTCCCACGGGCTTCACCGGATTGCCGCGCCCGACGCAGCACTTGGTGTCGAGCTGACGGTCGGTCGTGCGCAGGAACGTGTAGGGCCCGTGTTCCTCCTTGCGCTGCTGTTGTTTGAGCGTGCGGATGATGTTGCGCATGGCCTTGACCCATTCGGCGTCGAAGACCGACGCGTCGCCCGTCGTTTTCCAGTAGTGGTAAGCCAGACGAATCGGGTAGCAGTGCGAGTCGATTTCCCACTTGCGCTCGAAGACCCACGGATTCTGCGGGTAGAACTCCGCGTCCTCGCCCTCGCCCGTGGGCCCGTCGTTGAAAGCGTTGGCGTAGGGGTCGATGCAGATGAGTTTGAACTGCCGACGGATGACGCCCGCAATCATCCGCTGCAACTTGGGGTCGTTGCCGCACAGCTGCACGTAGGGCCACACCTGCGCCCCCGAATCGCGCAGCCACATGGCCGGAATATCACCCGTATAGATATAGGTGTCGGGATTTCCCGCTCCATCCTCGCGGTAGTGGACGGTGGTGTCGAGCGTGTTCGGAAAGCAGTTGCGGAACATCCACCGCAGACGTTCGTCGGTCAGCAGGCCGCAGACCCGTTCGATTTCGGCTTCGACGGCCTCCGAGACGAAAAGCCTTTTTTCGGGTGCAGGCCGTTGGTCGGTATAGGTCGAATGGGTCGATTGCGGATTGTGTTTCGCTTTGCGGGCGTAGCTCGAAAGGGGTGTCAGCATGCAGGCTGCCAGCAGGAGCGCACATGCGGAATCGAAAAATCGGGATTTCATGGGAAGCGTGGGGTTACGGTTTGAAAATAAAATTCATTTTCATGCGTGGCTCGTGAGGAGCTTCATCGTGCCGTCCGGCACGAAACGCACCTGCTGCGTCGAAGCCGGCACGAGCACCGTTTCGCCTTGCCGGAGCGGTGTTTCGTTGCCCTCGCTGTCGACCAGCGTGCCGCTGCCGCCGATGCAAATCACGATGAGGAACGAATCGAGCGACACGAGATCCTTTTCGACCGGCGCATCCAAATCGTAGAGCGAAGTGGTGAAGTAGGGACACGTCACCAGCGGCGTTTCGGCGTTCTTGCGCGGTTCGTAGTGCGTGCGGTAGTCCGGCTGCACGGTGTAGTCGATCGCCTCTTTGGCCAGTTCGGTGTGCAGTTCGCGGGGTTTGCCGTCGGCACCCGTGCGCCCGTAGTCGTAGATGCGGTAGGTCACGTCGGACGTCTGCTGGATTTCGGCGACGAACGACCCCGCTCCGATGGCGTGGATGCGTCCGGCGGGCAGGAAAAACAAGTCGCCCGGCGCGACCGGATAATCGGCCAGCAAATCGGTAATCGTGTTGTTCGCGACGCTGGCGGCGTATTGTTCGGGCGTGACCCGTTTCGAGAAGCCCGACAGCAGATGCGCCCCCTCGTCGGCTCCGACGACGTACCACATTTCGGTCTTGCCGTTCTTGGCGTGGCGCGCTTTCGACAGGGCGTCGTTCGGGTGCACCTGAATCGACAAATCCTGCCGCGCGTCGATGAATTTTATTAAGAGCGGGAATTCGGTTCCATGCGCAGCGTAAACCTTTTCGCCGACCAGCCCGCCCTTGAATCGGGCGATGAGCTCCGGCAGCCGCATTCCGGCATATTCGCCTGCGGCGACGACCGATTCGTCGCCCGCCACGCCCGACAATTCCCAACTTTCGCCGATGTCGTGCCGGTCGGTCGCAATTCCCTTGTACGGGGCGATTTTCTCGCCGCCCCAGATGACCGGTTTCAGAATCGGCCGGAATTTCAGCGGTTTCATCGCTATTTTTCGTTTTCGTCCAACATCGACAGCGCGAACGCATAGGCGCCGATCGAAATCGCTTGGCTGGCTCCCAGTTTGGAAATCGTCACGCCGATGCGCTTCTGCGGGTCGTAGGCCACGAAACGCCCCGTGCCGTAGACTTCCAGCGGCCGCATGCCGCCGCGCGCGAACTCGGCGAATTGCGCTTCGTCGTCGAGGTCGTAGACCGTCGACTGCACCCGCGCCACCTCGTCGCCGCCGAGCGTGTGCAGTTTCGAGCGCAGTTCGGCCAGCAGCGAGGGCATGATGTGCTTGCGGGCTGCCGTGATGCCGCCGCCGATGACGATCAGTCCGTCGACCAGCGACACGGCCGTCGCCATGGCATCGCCCGCGATTTCGCCCATTTCGGCGAAGGCGGCTTTGGCCGCTTCGACGTCGCCCGCGCGCTTGCCGTCGGCGATGTCGCAAATGTCTTTCGGCTCCAAGCCGTGTTCGGGGTTGCCAGACCGCTCGCCGTAGACCCGTTTCACGGCACGCACGGCGACGCCCTCTTCGACGATCGTGCCGGCCAATTTTTTGTGTTTCAGGCAGAACGTTTCCACGCACGAGTTGTCGCCGCGGTTCAGCCGTCGGTCGATGACCATGCCCACGCCGAAGCCCGTGCCGAACGTGTAGCCCAGCAGGTTGCGGTAGCGTTTCGGGCTTCCGGCCTGTTCCAGCCGTGCGTTTATTTCGGGCAGCGCGCCGCCCAGCGCCTCGCCGTAGGCGAACAGGTCGCCGTCGTTGTTGATGAATACGGGCAGCCCGAAAGTCGCTTCGAGGAACGGCCCCAGCGCCACGCCGTCGCGGAACGAGGGAAAGTTGGGCAGGTAGCCGCCGATGATGCCGTTCGGATAGTCGGCCGGGCCGGGAAAGGCGAACGAAATGGCGACGGGTTTTTCCGCGAGGCGGTCGATAATCTGTCGGAATCCTTGCACCATCGTGGCAAGGCAGGTGTCGAGGTCGTGGGCGTTGGAGGGCATCGTGAGCGGTTCGACGATGAACCGGTTGCCCTGCATGGCACCGAAGACGAAGTTCGTTCCGCCGGCGTCCAACGTGATGACGGTGCGGCTGTCGTGGCTGTACATAGGAGGTTCGAGATGTTGGTTTTCTGCTATCGGGTGCATGTTCCCGCACGCCTGCGGCGCGGGCGGGGGCATCCCTGATGCAAAGGTAGGAATAGCAAACCGAAAAAACAACAGCCGGTCAGAGCCGTTCGATGAGTTTTTCCAGTCCGATTCCGTGCGACCCTTTTATTAAGACCAGTGCATCTTGCAAGGGCGTGTGGGTGTGGAAAAGGGCTTCTTCGAGCGCCGTGCGGTCGGCATAGGTCGCGACGTGGGGCGGGGCGGGGAGCGATGCGGCGGCCCGCACGAACTCCGTGCCGACCAGATGCACTTCGACCTCCGAAGTTTGCGTCGCCAGCCGCACGATGTCGGCGTGTTCGGCCTGCGACCATTCGCCCAGTTCGAGCATGTCGCCCAAAATCAGCACGCGCCGCGAGCGGCCGCCCGACGGCATGCGCAGGAAGTGTTCGACCGCCGCCCGCATGCTCGACGGGTTGGCGTTGTAGCAATCCACAATCAGGGTGTTTCGCGCGGTTTCGAGCCGTTGCGAACGGTGGTTGTCCGGTGCGTAGTCGGCTATGGCGCGGCGGATGCGCTCCTCCGGCACCCCGAAAAACCGCCCGATAGCGACGGCCGCCGCGATGTTGTACCGGTTGTAGTCGCCCTCCAACCGGCTCTCGAATCCGTCGGCGAGGGCTGTCCCGTAGCGTTCGATCCGCAACGACGGACGTTCGGCCGCCATGTCGTTCAGCACGGGGTCTTCGGCGCGGACGAATGCCGTGCCCCCGTGCGCGGCCAGAAAATCGTAGAGTTCGCCTTTGCCGCGCCGCACGCCTGCCGTGCCGCCGAATCCCTCCAAGTGGCAGCGGCCGATGTTGGTCAGGATACCGTAGTCGGGTTCGGCGATTTCGGCCAGCCGGGCGATTTCGCCGCAGGCGCTGGCGCCTGTTTCGACGACGCCGAACTGCGTTGCTTCGGTCATCGACAGCAGCGTCAGCGGCACGCCGATGTGGTTGTTGAGGTTGCCGTGCGTGGCATAGACCTCGAACCGTTCGGCCAGCACGCGGCTGACCAGCTCTTTGGTCGTGGTCTTGCCGTTACTGCCCGCGACCGTCAGAATCGGAATCCCCAGTGCGCGGCGGTGTTCGCGGGCCAGCTCCTGCAAGGCCCGCAGCGTGTCGTCCACCAAAACCATGCGCGGGTCGGCGGCTGCGACCGCCGGGTCGTCGACTACGGCAAATGCCGCGCCTTTGGCCAGCGCTTCGGCCGCGAAACGGTTGCCGTCGAACGTGGCGCCGCGCAACGCGAAAAAGAGCGAATCCGGCTCGATGCGCCGCGTGTCGGTCGCGATGCGCGGATGCTCGCGAAACAGCGCGTAGAGGCGCGACGGCTCTGTCGGCCGGTCAGATGTGTTCTTCGCCATTGTGGAATTTCACTTCGTCGATGAATTTCTTGATGTTCTGCTCGTCCGAGCGGGGACAGACCAGCAGCACGTCGTCGGTGTCGACCACGATGTACTCTTTCAGTCCGCCGATGACCGCGATTTTGCCTTTGGGCAGCGAGACGATGCAGCCGCGCGTTTCGTAGGGATAGCAGCCCTGCGACGGGGCGGCGTTGGCGTAGCGGTCTTTGGGCGAGTGCTGGTAGACCGAGCCCCACGTCCCGACGTCGCTCCACCCGAACTCGCTGCAACGCACATACACGTTGTCGGCCTTTTCCATGACGCCGTAGTCGATCGAAATGGCGCGGCACTCGGCGAAGGCTTTTTCGATTGCCGCCTGCTCGGCATCCGTTCCGGCGGCCTGCTGCACGGCACCGAACAGCGCATGGTGCTCCGGCAGGTATTTGGCAAACGCGTCGACAATCGTGCGCACTTTCCAGATGAAGATGCCCGAATTCCAGACGAATTCGCCGCACTGCAAAAACGTCTGCGCCAGCTCCAAATCGGGCTTTTCCGTAAAACATTTCACCTTGCTGATGGGGTTGGCGTCCGACACTTGGATGTAGCCGTAGCCCGTGTCGGGACGCGAGGGCTTGATGCCCACGGTCAGCAGGGCGTCGTGCGTCGCCGCGAAGTCGAGACATTCGTGCATGGCCGTGCGGAAATCCTCCTCGTTCAGAATGAGGTGGTCCGACGGCGTGACGATCATCTCCGCATCGGGGTCTTTGCCGGCCAGCAGATAGGCGGCGTAGGCGATGCAGGGGGCCGTGTTGCGGCCGACTGGTTCGCACAGCACTTGGCGTCCGTCCAGTTCGGGCAGGTGCTCCAGCACCAGCGAACGGTACTTGCGGTTGGTCACCACCATGAAGTTTTCCGGCGGGACGATTTTCGCGAAGCGTTCGTAGGTCTGGCGGATGAACGATTTGCCCGTGCCCAAGATGTCGAGGAACTGTTTGGGCATGCTTTGGCGGCTTTTGGGCCAGAAACGGCTGCCGATGCCGCCCGCCATGATGATGCAGTATTTTTCGGAATGGTTCATAATTTCGGGTAGGATTTGTGATTCGTTTCACAAAGATAAAAATAATTCGCAATTCGGAAG
This sequence comes from uncultured Alistipes sp., assembly GCA_964530735.1. Lineage (GTDB taxonomy): Bacteria > Bacteroidota > Bacteroidia > Bacteroidales > Rikenellaceae > Alistipes. The sequence goes on from CAZGYX010000012.1 coordinate 45,192, forward strand.
CCGAAATTCGCAATTATTGTGCGACGCCGGCGGCGGGGCATAAAAATAGGGGACACCTGCCGAAAAGCGGCGGGTGTCCCCTCGTCTGTTGCCGGTCGTGCGGCGTCAGTCCTTGTATTCGATTTTCGTGTTCGGGTGGATATAGCTTGTCGAGCGGTTCTTGTTGATACCTTTCAGTTCCCAGCCTGTTTTCAGCCAGAGCGTTTTCAGCGATGCCATTTTGCAATGGAGGACATTGGAAGTGCTACCATATTTATTCAGTTTCGTCATGCTGACATCGAGTGCGGTCAGTTGATTGTCGTCGCACTCCAAATGGATTAATTCCGTGTTCTTGCTGATATTGAGAGTGTTCAGTTGATTGTCGGAGCAATACAAATTGGTTAATTCCGTGTTGTTGCTGACATCGAGTGTGGTCAGTTGATTGTTGTCGCACCACAACGTGTTTAATTTCGTGTTTTTGCTGACATCAAGGTCGGTCAGTGGATTGTTGTAGCAAGACAAATAGGTTAATTCCGTGTTTTTGCTGACATCGAGACTCGTCATCAGTCGATTATCTCGGCAACTCAAATAGGTTAATTCCGTGTTCTTGCTGACATCGAGGGTTGTCAGTAGATTGACTTCGCAATCCAAATGGGTTAATTCCGTACAATACTCGATGCCGACTAACGATTCGATTTCCATGCCGGGACATTTGATTTCGGTAATTGTAGCGGCTTCTTTGGGCGAAATGCCGCCGTCGCGATTGGTGTCGAAGTGCTCGACCATGTAGGCGGCGAACTTGGTATCGGGGAACTGGATATTGCCGTTGGTATCGAGTGGCGTTTTTTTATTGGTGAAGTTGCCGCCGCAGGCGACCAGCGCCCCTGCAACCAGCAGGGCGGCCAACAGTTTGGATAAGTGTTTCATAAAAAATAATTGAAATTCGGGCTGCCGCCGACCCCTTGCGGCATTTTCTTAATTAAACGGAAAGTGTGGAGCCGGATTTCGTTTATCAAACGGAGGTTCTGACAAAACCCAAGAGAAAATAAACGATACAATACCCCACACTTGAACAGAGGGGCATCGTAAATAGGGTGCCGGTCTGAACAAGCAGAGAGTGTAGTTCGTGTCCTTTCTCTTTTGAAAACTGTCAGATTTCCGTTTAGGACAAAAGCGAAAACACTTTCACTAAAAATATGTCTGTCCGCAACGGGCGGACGGGGCGAAGGTACGAAAAGTCGCGGGCAAAAGCAAGTTTATTCGGCGTTTGTTTGGCCGGTGCGGGCGGGGAGCAGCCGAAATCGAAAAATTTTCCTAACTTTGCCGCTTGTTACGACACGTTTTCGAGGAAGCATGAAAATAAAACTCTTCACCGTACCCAATCTGCTCACGTCGATGAACCTCCTCTGCGGGGCTGTCGGGGTGGTCGTGGCCCTGACGCGGGGCGCGTTGTCCGGTGCATTCGCCTGCATGGCCGCCGCCGCCGTGTTCGACTTTTTCGACGGGTTCGCCGCGCGGCTCCTGCGGCAAAGCTCGCCCATCGGCGGCGAACTGGATTCGCTGGCCGACGACATTTCGTTCGGGCTGCTGCCCGCCGTCATCCTCTACGTGCTTTACGGCCGGATGCCCGCGCTGTGGCTGCCCGCCGGCACGGGGGCTGAAATCGCGGCGTTCGGGGTATTCGTCGTGGCCGTGTCCGCCGCCCTGCGGCTGGCCAAATTCAATATCGACGATACGCAGCACACCGAATTCTGCGGCCTGCCGTCGCCCGCCGCCGCCCTGCTGTGCGGCTCGCTGGGGCTGCTGGCCGAATGCAACGGCCTGCTCCTGCCGCGCGAAGCCGTGCTGCTCGTGGCGGTGCTCGTGGCGGTGCTGATGATTTCGCCCATCCGCATGTTCTCGCTCAAATTCGAGGGTTTCGGCTGGAAACATAACGAACTGCGCTATGCGTTCCTGCTGTTTTGCGCCGTGCTGCTCGCGACGCTGCGGGCTTGCGCCATTCCGGTCGTGCTCGTGGCCTACGTGGCGGTTTCGACCCTCCGCTGGTGGATTGTCCGCAAGACGGACGAATAAATTTCGGGGCATGAATCGACTCTCGGGAATCATCGCTTTTGCGGCGGCGTTGCTTTGCGCGATGCCCGCGGCGGTGCATGCCCAGCGGTTCAATGCCCGCGACCTGATGCGTGCCCAGCAGGAGGGGCGCGGCACGAACCTCTACGGCTCCAATCCCTACGAGGAAACGGGCGAGGAGGGCGAAGAACAGAACCGTGCCGATTCGACCAAAAAGGAAAAACGCATCCGCAAACCGCTCGAATCCTACTTTTTCAGCGATTCGGTCCGCGCGCTGAACAATTTCAAGTGGAACATCCGCCGCGAATACAACCGCGTGGACATCCAGCCGCTCGACACCACGCTGACGGACTGGCGCATCGACTATCCGTTCTACCGCGAGGATGTCGGCGACATCGCGCAGGGGGCGCTGGGGCAGGCGACGCTGCCGTTCGACTATTTCCGCCGGCCGCAGGATTTCGATTTCGGGTTCGCGAGCCCCTACTACGCCTATACTTACACGATGGAGAACGTGCCGTTCTACAACTCCAAGCGGCCGCTGCTGCGCATGACCTACATCGAGTCGGGCCAAAAGCGTTTCCGCGAGGAGAATTTCAACATCATGCACGCGCAGAACGTCTCCCCGTCGACCGGTTTCAACGTCGACTACAAGTCGCGCGGCACACGCGGCCAGTACCTGTGGTCGCGCACCAAGAACCACAACCTCTCGGTCGCCGTCAGCCATACCGGAAAACGCTATGCCGTGCATGCGGGCTTCTTCAACAACCACATCGAAAAGCAGGAGAACGGCGGTGCCGTTGGTGCTTGGGCCATTGCCGACACGACGTTCGAGATGCCGTCGGGCGTGCCGATGAAGCTGGCCGACGCCAAAGCGCAGAACACCTACCGCAACAACGCCTTTTTCGTCACCCAGTCCTACGGCATCCCGCTGCGGCGGATGAGCGAGGAGGATTTCTCGATGGCCGGGCTTACGGCGGTCTACGTGGGCCATTCGTTCGAGTACAATTCGTGGAGCAAGGTGTACAGCGACATCCGCGCGCCCTACACCAACGAACGCGACCACCGCAAACCCGACGGCTCGTTCGAGTCGGCGCAATACGAATACTACCAAGACTGGTACATCGACCCGCAGACGACGCGCGATTCGCTCTACGAACGGGTCATATCGAACCGGTTTTTCGTGCAGGCCCAGCCGTGGGACCGCAACGGCGTGGTCGGCACGATTGATGCAGGGATCGGCATCGACCTGCACACCTACGGGCAGTTTTCCCGCACGGCGTACCTCTCCGGCCGGTATGCCAAAGTGTCGAAAACCAGCTACTTCGCCTACGGTGCCGTAGGCGGAAAAATCAAGAAATACCTCGATTGGGACGCGAATCTCAAATTCTATCCCTCGGGGTACCGAGGCGGGGACCTCTCGCTCGGCGGCCATGTGTCGCTGACGGGATTTCTTCGCGGCCATCCCCTGATTCTCGAAGGCCGCTTCTCGACGGAGCGCCGTTCGCCGAACTATTGGCAGGAGAATCTACTCTCGAACCACTATGTGTGGTCCGCTCCTTTGGACAAGGAGCATGAAACTCGTTTCGAGGTCAAGTTCGAGGTGCCCGATTACGCTTTCGAGGCGGGGGCGCGGTTCGGCGTGGTCGACAGCAAAATCTACTACGATGCCGACAGCCGCATCGCCCAGTCGGGCGGGAACGTCAGCCTCACGAGTGTGTACGCCCGCAAGGATTTCCGCCTCGGCGGACTTCATCTGGATCACAGGGCATTGTTGCAGTGGAGTACGGATCAGCAAGTCGTACCCGTTCCGCTTTTGAGCGCATTCCTCTCGTATTACTACGAGTTTTGGGCGGTGCGCGACGTATTGCGCCTGCAAATCGGATTGGACGGCCGTTACCATACGGATTATTACGCGCCCGGCTTCAATCCCGCATTGTCGGCGTTCTACAACCAGCGCGAAATCGAGGTGGGGGGCTATCCCTACGTGGATTTGTTCGTCATGGCGAAGTGGAAGAGAATGCGGATATTCCTGAAATATCAGCATCTGAACAAAGGATTGTTCGGTTCGGGGGCCTATTTCTCCGCAGCGGGTTATCCGCTGAACCCGGGCATGTTCAAGATCGGCATCTCGTGGGGATTCTACGATTAGCGTACTGCACGGCGCGGTGTGAGCTGCCCGCAATACGGATTTTTATGTTCAAGAAAACGATTCTGACTTTTGCGTTCTTAACGATTCTGACTACTTTTTACGGGTTCAACGCCCGTTTCGGCGTGCCCGCCGTGTCGCTCGACGACGATTCGATGCCGTACGGCAACCCGCTGTTGCGCGAGGGCGATTACGTCATCTCGGCCTACGACGCCATCATCCGCAACATCAGCGAGCAGGAGGGCAACGACTGGCGGCTGTTGTCGGCCATCGCCTACCACGAGTCGCGCTTCCGGGCCGACCTCGTGTCGCGGAAAGGGGCGCGCGGCCTGATGCAGATCATGCCTTCGGTGGCGCGCTACTTCGACGTGCCGGCCGAAAAATCGGCCGAACCGGCCACCAACGTCTGGTTGGCGAACAAACTGTTGCTGAAGCTCGCCGGTTCGTTCCGGTTCGCTGCCGGAACATCGGCCGACGACCGGCTTTCGATGATTCTGGCCGCTTACAACGGCGGGTTGGGCCATGTGCAGGATGCACGGCGGCTGGCGCGGTACTACGGCGAAAATCCCGATTCGTGGGAGGTCGTGGCGCGGTACCTGACCTTGAAGGCCGACCCCGAGTACTACGGTTGCGAGGTGGTCGAGTGCGGCCGGTTCACGGGCAGCGGGTCTACGCGGGCCTATGTGGACGACGTGTTGGGACGCTACCGCAAGTATTGCCGCATGGTTGCGAGGTAAACCGGACGGGTTTCCGAATATCCGTCCGCAACGGAGGTTCACCGGGTGTTCCTCCGTTTTTTCGTGCCCGCCGGCGGGTCGGGGCCGCATGCCGGTTTGCAAAGATGAACGCTTCTGCCTATCTTTGTGCGTCGCCCGAAAAACGAACCGAATGGAATTCTCAAAATTTATGACCGGAGCCTTTGCCCTCGTGCTGGCGGCCGCTCCGTTAAACCGATGTACCATGCAAAACAACGATCGAAACGCCGTTCCGACGGCAACTGACTGGGACAAGACCTTTCCGAAAAGCGATGAAGTGCTCCATCGGAAAGTGCAATTCCACAACCGCTACGGCATCCCGCTCGTCGGCGACCTCTATGTGCCGAAAAACGCTTCGGGGCGTTCGGCGGCCGTCGCCGTGTGCGGGCCTTTCGGTGCGGTCAAGGAGCAGGCGGCCGGGCTTTACGCCCAGACGCTGGCCGAACGGGGTTTCGTGACCCTTGCGTTCGACCCCTCGTTCACCGGCGAGAGCGGCGGCGAACCCCGTTACGTCGCTTCGCCCGACATCAACACCGAAGATTTTTGCGCGGCGGTCGATTTCTTGGCGACCCGCCCCGACGTCGACCCCGAGCGCATCGGCATACTGGGCATCTGCGGCTGGGGCGGTATGGCGCTCAACGCCGCCGCCATAGACACCCGCATCAAGGCGACCGTCACTTCGACGATGTACGACATGAGCCGCGTCAATGCCAACGGTTATTTCGACGCAATGGACGCCGATGCCCGCTACGAAGTGCGCCGCCGGCTCAATGCCCAGCGGACGGAGGATTACCGCAACGGCTCCTATGCTTTGGCCGGCGGGGTGGCCGATCCGCTGCCCGACGATGCCGTGTGGTGGGTCAAGGACTATTACGCCTACTACAAGACCCCGCGCGGGTATCACGCACGGTCGCTCAACTCGAACGGCGGCTGGAACAAGACTTCGGCGTTGTCGTTCATCAACATGCCCCTGCTGGCATACAGCAGCGAAATCCGCAGCGCCGTGCTGATGATCCACGGCGAAAAGGCCCATTCGCGTTATTTCAGCGAGGATGCTTTCAAGCGGTTGCAGGGCGATAACAAAGAGCTGCTGATTGTTCCGGGCGCGACGCACGTCGACTTGTACGACAACCGGGCGGCCATTCCGTTCGACCGCATCGGGGCGTTTTTCCGCGACCGGCTGGAATGATGCGCGGAGGCTCCCGGCCGGAATGACACGCAACGGAAATAACGGAAGAAGACCTTATTGCATATGATGAAAACGATCTCGAATCAGGAATACGGCGGCGAGCGTCCGCTTTTCGGGTCGCACGACCTGCGGTTGGAGCAGGTCGTGATCCACGCCGGCGAATCGGCGTTGAAGGAGTGCCGCAACATCGAGGCGGTCGGGTGCCGCTTCGAGGGCAAATACCCGTTCTGGCACAACGACGGGTTCGTTGTGCGCGACTGCCTTTTCACCGAGGGGGCGCGGGCGGCGCTGTGGTATTCGCGCGGCGTGCGGATGGCCGACACGCGCGTCGAAGCGCCCAAAATGTTCCGCGAAATGGACGGCATCGAACTCGTGAACGTCGAATTGCCCGACGCCGAAGAGACCCTGTGGCACTGCCGCAACGTGTCGCTGGAAAACGTGCGGGTCGACCGGGCCGATTACCTTTTCATGCACAGCGGGCATATCCGCATCGCCGACTACCGGCAGCAGGGCAATTACTCGTTCCAGTATTGCCGCGACGTGGAGATCCGCAATGCCGAAATCCACTCGAAAGACGCTTTCTGGAACTCCGAAGACGTCACGGTGTACGATTCGACGCTCGACGGCGAGTACCTCGGGTGGCATTCCAAGCGGTTGCGGCTGGTGAATTGCCATATCAGCGGCACGCAGCCCCTGTGTTATGCGCACGACCTCGTGCTGGAAAACTGCACGATGGCCGACGATGCCGATTTGGCGTTCGAGTACAGCAGCGTGCAGGCCACCGTGCGGGGCACCGTGCGCAGCGTGAAAAACCCGACGTCGGGCTTTATCCGCGCCGAAGGTTACGGCGAAATCATCCTCGACGAACATATCAAAGCACCGGCCGACTGCCGTATCGAGACCCTGCGATGAATACTGCGTTTGACTTCGATACCGTGCATCCGCGACGGGGCACGGATTGCGTGAAATGGGATACGCCCGTCGGGGAGGGCGTGCTGCCCATGTGGGTCGCCGACATGGATTTCCGCACGGCTCCGGCCATTGTCGACGCCGTGACGCGCCGTGCCGAGCAGGGCATTTACGGCTACGCCAAAGTTCCCGACGCCTACTACCGCGCCCTGTGCGGCTGGTTCGAGCGGCGGCACGGGTGGCGCATCGACCCCCGCTGGGTGATTTACACGACCGGCGTCGTGCCGGCCATTTCGGCCGTCATCAAGGCGCTGACCACTGCGGGCGACCGCGTGATTATCCAGCCGCCCGTCTATAATTGCTTCTACTCGTCGATTCGCAACAACGGCTGCGAACAATTATTAAATCCGCTGCGTTGCGACGACGGCCGTTTTACGATAGACTTCGACGGCCTCGAATCCCAAGCGGCCGACCCGCGCGCCAAAGTGCTGCTGCTGTGCAATCCGCACAATCCCGTGGGCCGCGTCTGGACGCCCGACGAACTGCGGCGCGTGGGCGACATCTGCCTGCGCCACGGCGTGACGGTCGTGTCCGACGAAATCCATTGCGAGCTGACCCGTCCGGGGCTCGATTACACCCCTTTCGCAACGCTCTCGCCCGAATTCGAGGCCCGTTGCGTGGTGTGCAATTCGCCGAGCAAGGCGTTCAATCTGGCGGGCATGCAGACGGCCAACATCATCGCGGCCGACCCCGACCTGCGCCGCCGCATCGACCGCGCTATCAACGACAACGAGGTGTGCGACATCGGGCCGTTCGGCATCGTCGCCCTGATTGCGGCCTACGACGAGGGTGCCCCGTGGCTCGACGCCCTGCGCGACTACCTATGGGCCAATTACGAGTATGCCCGCGACTTTTTCGCCGCCGAATTGCCCGGCTTCCCGATTGCGCGGCTCGAAGGTACCTATCTGTTGTGGATTGACTGCCGGACGGCGGGGCAGAGTTCCGAAGCGTTGGCGAAGCACCTGTTGGACGATTGCCGGTTGATGGTCAGCGCAGGCACGCTCTACGGCCCCGAAGGCGAGGGCTATTTGCGGTTGAACATCGCCTGCCCGCGCTCGCTGCTGGCGGAGGGATTGCAACGTTTGAAAAAGGGGCTGGCCCGCCGGTAGGATGACGAACGGTCGGAAACGCGAATACGAACTGCTCGACCGCGTGCGCGACGGCCGTCCGATGAGCCGCCGCGAACGGCTCGAACTCATCGTGCGGTTGAGTATCCCGTCGATTCTGGCGCAGCTGTCGGTCATCCTGATGCTCTACATCGACGCTTCGATGGTGGGCAGTCTCGGGGCCGACGCTTCGGCCTCTATCGGATTGGTTTCCACGACCACGTGGCTTTTCGGCGGATTGTGTTCGGCCGCGGCCGTCGGGTTTTCGGTGCAGGCCGCGCACCGCATCGGGGCGGGCGATTATGCCGGTGCCCGCAGCGTCTTGCGGCAGGGATTCGTCGCGACGCTCTTTTTCGGTGCGACCGTCGCGGCCGTCGGATGCGCCGTCAGCGGCCCCCTGCCCGTGTGGCTCGGCGGAAACGCACGGATTACGGCCGACGCTTCGCGCTATTTTCGGATATTCGCCCTTTCGCTGCCGCTGTTGCAGTTGAACTACCTTTCGGGCGGCATGCTCCGGTGCAGCGGCAACATGCGCGTGCCCAGTATGTTGAGCATCGTCATGTGCGTGCTCGACGTCGTGTTCAACGCCTTGTTGATTTTCCCGACCCGCGCGTGCGCCGTCGCCGGATTGTCATTCACGCTGCCCGGTGCGGACTTGGGCGTGGTCGGCGCGGCGCTCGGGACGGCACTGGCCGAAGCCGTTACGGCCCTTTCGATGACGGCCTACCTGTGGTTCCGGTCGCCCGAACTGGCGCTGTACCGCGAGCGCGGCCGCTTCCGGCCTACGGTGCGCTGTCTGCGCGAGGCCTTGCGCACGGGTCTGCCCGTCGGCGGCGAACGGGTCATCATGTGCGGCGCCCAGATTCTGACCACCGTCATCGTCGCACCGCTCGGCAGTGCGGCCATTGCCGCCAATGCCTTCGCCATTACGGCCGAAAGCCTCTGCTACATGCCCGGATACGGCATCGGCGAAGCCGCCACGACGCTGGTCGGCCAGTGCAAGGGCGCCGGACGTCCCGACCTGATGCGCCGTTTCGCCCGCACGACCGTATGGCTCGGCATGGGGGTCATCGCCTGCATGGGGTGGATGTTGTACGTCGGTGCGCCGGCGATGATGGGCGTGATGTCGCCCGATGCGGAGATTCGCCGGCTCGGTACGGCCGTACTGCGTATCGCGGCTTTTTCCGAACCGATGTACGCCGCGTCGATCGTGGCTTACGGCGCATTCGTCGGCACGGGCGCTACCGTCGTGCCGAGTTGCATGAATTTTTTGAGTATCTGGGTCGTGCGGCTGCCGCTGGCCGCTTTGCTCGTGCCGCATTACGGGTTGCAGGGCGCATGGATCGCCATGTGCATCGAATTGTGCTTTCGGGGCACGATATTCCTCGTCCGTCTCTTGCGCGACCGCTGGCTCCCCGCTAAGAGCGGGGTTTTAGGCGCGAAGGTCGGTTTTTGAGCTTCGCAACGTTTCTGCGCCATCACCGAATAACAGCGGCTCTTCGAGCCGCGCGGGCCGCAGCCTCCGGCGGCGGAGGCCCGCCCTTACGAGCGTGCACTCCGCAGGCCGCGCCCCGCGCCGTGACCGTTTTTATGAAATCCGATTTTTTATTATCTTTGTCGTGTCGGGAAACCGGCAGACATATTTTTTAGTGAAAGTGTTTTCGCACTGTTCTGATAGAAAATGTGGCAATTTTCATGCAGAGGGACAACGAACTACACTCACTGCTTGTTCAGACCGGTACTTTATGTACCCCTCTGTTCAAGTGTGGGGTATTTGTATCGTTTATTTCTGCTGGTTCGCCACAACCTTCTATCAGTAAACGAATCCGGCTCCACACTTTCTTTTTAGGGGTGGGAATCCCCGCAACCTCTTAATAAAAAACGCATTCGCGGAGCCGGGAGTGCCCGAAATTCGGGAACGAATGAAACCTTTGTTTTTCGCACTATTGCTCGCATCGTGCGTCGGTTGTGCAGACCGCTCGGATTTGTTGGTCGGCGACTGGCAGCTGTATTATGTCTACGGCACCGATTCCAACCGTGTTAAATTCGCTTACGAAGTCGATTGGGATAGAGTTATTTACCGCATCCGGCCCGACGGAACCGGCAAATGCTTCTACGGTGAAGACGGGAACGGCAGCGACTATTTCGACTGGACGTGGACAGGCCGCAAAGTGGGCATACGCTACCCGGATGTGGGTTACGATTATTACGACGTGGAGATACTGACGGCCGACGAACTGGTGTTGAAATACACGTTCCGGTCGTGCGACGCCGTGCGGTATCAGTGTTACCGGCGGATGCGCGGGAGGTCGAATCCTACCTCGCGGAACAAATAAGCCCGCTGCGTGCCGTCGTCGTGGCGCAGGAGCAGTTCGCCCGACGGCCGCACCCCCTCGATGACCGCCTCGAACGGCGTGCCGTCGGGCAGCCGGAACGGCGTGCGTTCGCCGATGCGGTACATCCGGTCGCGGTAATCCTGCTGTATGGCCGGTTTTTCGCCTTTCTCCAACCTCGCATAGCGCTCCATGCAAAATGAATGAAACGCGTCGAGCACCGCGCGGCGGTCGAACGTGCGACCCGTCGCCAGTGCCATCGACACGGGATTCGGCAGCGCGGGGTCGAATTGCATTTGGTTGACGTTGATGCCGATGCCGGCTATCGTGCGGGCCAGACGGCCCTCCGCCAGTGTGTGTTCGATGAGCATGCCGACCAGTTTGCGGTCGCCGGCATAGATGTCGTTCGTCCACTTGATGCGCGTCGCGATGCCGAAATGCGCGAACGTGTCGGTCAGTGCCAGCGCGACCGTTTCCGACAGCAGGAATTGTTCGTCGACCGGCAGGAATCGCGGTTCCAGCACCAGCGTGAACGTGAGGTTCTGGCCTTCGGGGCTCGTCCACGTATGGCCGCGTTGGCCCCGTCCGGCCGTCTGCCGTTCGGCCCATACGATGTCGCCGTGCCGGTAGCGCGGGTCGCGGGCGTCGTCGTTGGTCGAGGTGGTCTCTTCGAGGCGGTAAATCATGGTCGTCAGGCCGATACGCCGAAGTCGCGCAGGGCGTCGTTGAGCGAAGTTTTCTTGTCGGTCGACTCCTTGCGGCGGCCGATGATCAGGGCGCACGATACGCTGTATTCGCCCGCCGGAAACTGTTTGCGGTAGCTGCCCGGCACGACCACCGAGCAGGGCGGCACGTAGCCCTTGTAGGTGACGGGCTCCGGCCCCGTGACGTCGATGATGTGCGTCGAGCCGGTGATGACGGTGTTCGAGCCTAAAACCGCCTCGCGGCAGACGTGCGCCCCCTCGACGACGATGCAGCGCGACCCGATGAAGCAGTGGTCTTCGACGATGACCGGTGCCGCCTGCACGGGTTCGAGCACGCCGCCGATGCCCACGCCGCCCGACAGGTGGACGTGTTTGCCGATTTGGGCGCACGAACCGACCGTCGCCCACGTGTCGACCATCGTGCCCGTGTCGACGTATGCGCCGATATTGACGTAGGAGGGCATCAGGATAGCCCCCGGTGCGATGTAGGCGCCGTAGCGGGCTACGGCATGGGGCACGACGCGCACGCCCAATGCTTCGTAGCCGTGTTTGAGCTCCATTTTGTCGAACCATTCGAGTTCGCCCGCCTCCATTTTCCGCATCGGCTGGATCGGGAAGTAGAGGATAATGGCCTTTTTGACCCATTCGTTGACTTGCCATTCGCTTTTTTCGGTGTCGACGGGTTCGGCCGTGCGGAGTTCGCCGCGGTCGACGAGTTCCACCACGCGCCGTACGGCCGTGCGGTACTCCTCCTGTTGCAGCAGGGCGCGGTCGTCCCACGCGCGGGCGATGAGTTGTTCGAGTTCGTTGTACATGGTTCGATAGTTGGTTTGCACGACCAAAGTTAGGTAATTTTTTCGTAACTTTGCCCCAAACTTTTGCGACATGAAGAAAACAGACGTGCGGGCCCTCGCGGCAATCGTTTCGGCGGCCCTCTTTATCGGATGCGACAGCATGAAAACCATCGAACATAAGCCTTATCCCGTTGCCGAGTGCGGCAGCGTGGTCGACAACTATTTCGGTACCGAGGTGCCCGACCCCTACCGTTGGTTGGAGGACGACAATTCGGCGGCCACCGCCGCGTGGGTCGAGGCCGAGAATGCCGTGACGTTCGACTACCTGTCGCAAATTCCGTTCCGCGACGCCATTCGCCAGCGGCTCACCGAGTTGTGGAACTACCCCAAAGAGGGCGCTCCCGTGAAACACGGCGACTGGTGGTACTATTTCTATAACGACGGGTTGCAGAACCAGTCGGTGCTCTATCGCGCGGCCGCTCCGGGTGACGAGGGCGAGGTGTTCCTCGACCCCAATGCCTTGTCCGACGACGGTACCGTCGCCCTCTCCGCGCTTTCGTTCTCCGACGACGGCCGGTATATGGCCTATGCCGCCGCCGCGTCGGGTTCCGACTGGGTGGTTATCCGCGTCGTCGATACGGCCGACGGTTCGACGACCGGCGACCGCATCGAGTGGGTGAAGTTCTCCGGCGCGACGTGGGCGCCCGATTCCAAAGGTTTTTATTACAGCGCCTACGATGCGCCGAAAGCGGGGGTCTACTCCTCGAAAAACCAGTTCCAGAAGGTCTATTACCACGCTTTGGGCACGCCGCAGTCGGCAGACAAGCTGGTTTACGGCGACCCGAAACATCCGTTGCGTTATTTCAGCGCTTGGCCTTCGGACGACGGCCGGTGGCTGTTCGTCAGCGGGTCGGAAGGTACGTCCGGTTCGGAAATCCTTTACCGCCGCATCGGCGAACAGCAGTTCCGCACGCTGCTGCCCGGATTCGCCTACGACTACGACATCGTGGATTGCATCGGCGACAAACTCTACGTCCGCACCAACCGCGACGCCTCGAATTACGCGTTGATTGCCATTGACTTGAACAATCCGAAACATCCCGTCGCGACGGTCATCCCCGAAGACGGCAAAAACCTTTTGGAGTCGGTCTCGACGGCGGGCGGCCAGCTTTTCGCCACCTACTTGGAGGATGCGCAGAGCCAAGTCTATCAGTATGAGCTCGACGGCCGGCAGGTGCGCAAGGTCGAACTGCCCGCAATCGGCACGGTCGGCGGTTTCTCCGGCAAGAAAGAGGATGCGTCGCTCTACTATTCGCTGT
>CAZGYX010000013.1:0-52235 GCA_964530735.1 uncultured Alistipes sp.
CCCCGACCCTCTGCTTGTAAGGCAGACGCTCTGAACCAGCTGAGCTAAGCTCCCGAAATTTTCCAAAAAAATGGCTCGGGACAACAAAGGTAATTCTTTTTTCGCAAACTCCAAATTTTTCTTCGCCCTCCCTTTTTCGGGACGTCCTTTCTTGAACCGCCCCCTTTTCGGGATTCGTCGTTTGCGTCACGCTTTCGTAACCCTCGCGCATCTTGCGCCTGAACAAGGACTTGAACCTAGGACCCCATGATTAACAGTCATGTGCTCTAACCGACTGAGCTATTCAGGCATTCGATCCGGCTCGGTGGCCGTTTCGGAATGCAAATATAAGGCAAAAATTTTTCCCTGCAAAATTTTTCGCGAAAAAATAAACGAAAGCAATACCTCGCCGGACAGGATAATCGCAAAGGACGGATGTGTAAAAAGGCCATCGGTCGGGATTATCGAGCGAGAGCAGGCTGCCGAATTGTCCTATTGCCTGTGAAAACTGTCAGATTTTCTAACGCGGACGAGTGGAAGCGGCTCCATAGGGGTCGAGGTATTGCACGCGGATCGGGGTCGGATCGGGATTGTTTTCTCTGTTTTTCGGTCTTTGCGGTATGGTTTTTTTGTCGGATGATGCAAATATCGGGCCGAAACGATGATTTCTTTCGCTCGATTTTTTGTTTTTTATTCAAATCCCGCCGGGAATGCTTCCCGCCGGTGTTTTCGCGGGGCGTGCCTGCCACCGGACGGCCGCCCTCGTGCGGTCTATTCGGCGGTTCCGAGCACGAACCGCAGCAGGATTTCGGCCGTCGTTTCGGGTTCTTCGACGAATCCCATGTGCCCCGAATGTTCGAGCCATGCGACTTGCGCTTCGGGATGCCCGGCGACCATCCGTTCGGCGGCCTCCGCCGGAATGTAGCCGTCCTTGCGCCCCAGCACGAACAACACCGGAACCTGCGTCGTGCGGAGCAGCTCGTTGCGGTCCTTGCGCGCAATCATGCCGTTGAGCAGCGCCACGATGCCCGCATCCTCCGTCACATAGACCTGTTCGGCCAAATCCGTTATCGCATCGCGCAGGCGGGCGCGGTTCTCTTCGGCGAAACCGGCGGCCGGGGCGATGCGCGCCAGCAGCTCCTTGCGTCCCGACCGGACGATTTCGATTTCGCGGCGGCGGTTCTCCTGCTTTTCGGGCGTGTCGGCGTTGGGCGTGGAGCTCAACAGCACCAGCCCGTCGAGCAGTTCGGGGTGGCGTTCGCACAGCGCGAGCGCGACGTATCCGCCCATCGAGTGGCCCACGACCGTGCAGCGGTCGATGCCGAGCGCGCGGATGCCGGCGGCTACCGTGTCGGCGAGGAACTCCATCGAATGGCATTCGCCGTCGACGACCGAAATGCCGTGCCCGGGCAAATCGACCGTCACGACCCGCACCTGCTTGTAGAGCAGCGGCACGAAATCGTCCCACACGAGCAGCGATTCGAGGTAGCCGTGCAGCAGCACGACACACCGGTCGCCGGCCTGCGAATCGCAGACGTGCAGGGCGGTGTCGCCCGCCATGATGAATCGTTCGGTCATTGCGCGCGCGGGGTCGGTTATTCGATTTCGCCGCTGAAAATCCGTCGTGCGGGGCCCGTGAGGCGGATGCCGTTGTATTGCTGCACGCCGTCGCGGAAGAACCGGACGCGCAGGCGTCCTCCCTGCACGTCGACGTCGAACTGGTGGACGTCGTTCTGGCGGACGAAATTGGCGATCAGGGCGGCGGCGACGGCTCCCGTGCCGCAGGCGAGCGTTTCGTTTTCGACGCCGCGTTCGTAGGTGCGGATTTTCAGTTTGCCGTTGGAGCGCACCTCGACGAAATCGACGTTCGTGCCGTTGGGGAAGTTTTCGGCGTCGTAGCGGATGCGCCGTCCGCGTCCGCAGACATCGACGGCATCGGCGAAGTCGACGAACTCCACGTAGTGGGGCACGCCGGTATTGAGCGACCAGCCGTTGCCGACCGTGCGAATCTCGGAGACGGGAATCATGCCCAGTTCGACCTCGCCCGAGGCGCCTTTGACCTGCCGCAGCGTGGCTTCGTGCACGCCGTCGGTGGCTTTGAAGCGGCAGGTTTCGCCGCAGAGTTCCAAATGGCGGGCGAACAGCACGAAACAGCGTGCGCCGTTGCCGCACATCTCGCCTTCGGAGCCGTCGGCATTGAAATAGCGCATGACGCAGGTTCCCTCGTCGTCGGACTGGAGCGTCATGAGCCCGTCGGCCCCGATGCCGAAATGGCGGTCGCACAGGCGGGCGATACCGTGCGCCGTAGGCGTGAACTTGCCCGAACGGTTGTCGATGAGGATGAAATCGTTGCCCGCACCCTCGTATTTTGCAAAATTGGTTGGCATAGACAGCACAAAGATACGCAATAATTTTGAATCGGTCGATAGCGCGGCCGCCCTTTCGTTGAGGACGGGCGGCTTATCGCGCTGGTCAGAGCCCGAATTCCCGGCGGATGCTTTCTACGGCGTCGAGTTTTTCCCAGCCGAAGTATTCGATTTCGCGTTCGACCGGACGGCCGTCCTCCCAGAACTGCACTTTCTCGGTGAACGGGCGTTGGCCGAAGTGGCCGTAGGAGGCCGTTTTCTCGAAAATCGGATTTTTCAGCCCGAACCGCCGCACGATAGCCGCCGGACGCAGGTCGAACAGCTTGCCGATGCGGCGGGCGATTTCGCCGTCGGTCATGCCCTCCAACCCTTTCGGACGGGGCGAGCCGTAGGTGTTCACGTAGACGGAGAGCGGTTCGGCGATGCCGATGGCATAGGAGAGTTCCACCAGCACCTCTTCGGCGACGCCCGCCGCCACGAGGTTTTTGGCGATGTGCCGCGCGGCATAGGCGGCCGAACGGTCGACTTTCGACGAGTCCTTGCCCGAGAAGGCGCCGCCGCCGTGCGCGCCGCGTCCGCCGTAGGTGTCGACGATGATTTTGCGCCCCGTGAGCCCCGTGTCGCCGTGCGGGCCTCCGATGACGAACTTGCCCGTCGGATTGACGTGCAGGATGTAGTCGTCGCCGAGCAGGTCGGCCAGCTTGTCCTGCGCCCGTTCGAGCCGTTGCTTGACGCGCGGAATGAGAATCGTCCGCACGTCTTCGCGGATCTGCTGCTGCATGCGCTGTTCGGCCTCTTTGTCCGAAATCCCGTCGCCCGGCAGGATGAATTCGTCGTGCTGGGTCGACACGACGATCGTGTGCACCCGCACGGGGCGGTTCGTCCGCTCGTCGTACTCGATCGTGACCTGCGATTTGGAGTCCGGCCGCAGGTACCGCATCACTTCGCCCTCGCGGCGGATGACGGCCAACTCTTTGAGAATCACGTGCGACAGCATGAGCGTCGCGGGCATCATCTCGCGCGTTTCGTTGCAGGCGTACCCGAACATGATGCCTTGGTCGCCGGCCCCCTGCTCCTCTTCGGTCGCGCGCACGACGCCTTGGTTGATGTCGGACGACTGGCCGTGCAGGGCCGACACGATGCCGCACGAATTGCAGTCGAACTGGTACTCGCTCTTGGTGTAGCCGATGCGTCCGATGACGCGGCGGGCCACCTCCTGCACGTCGACGGTGGCGGAGGAGCGCACCTCGCCCGCTACGACCACCAGACCGGTGGTGCAGAGCGTTTCGCAGGCGACTTTGGCGTTGGCGTCATGACGGAGGTACTCGTCGAGAATGGCATCGGAAATCTGGTCCGACACCTTGTCGGGATGTCCTTCGGACACCGATTCGGAAGTAAACAAAAATCCCATTTTTTATTAATTTTTTTCAATACGTTTTGCTGTCCGAGCGGAAAACGACCGACGCCCGCTGTTCGGCGAGAAGCGCAATCCCGAGTCGCGGCTCCGTGACAGGTCGATAAAAACCCGTGTCGCGGTGCGATCCGTACCAGTTAATAAAAAATCGGCTGAAAAAGTAGGGAAGATACTGTTTTAGCGATTTTTTAGTGTGGTTTGCAATCAGTCAAATGTTTCCACAGGTTCCCTTTCCGCGCGGCGGACGGGACTGCAAAGATAACGGATTTTTCCGAAAATCCGAATTTTTATTGAGGGATGTCGGCGTTCTTATGAAGGTCGTTTGGAAATATCTTCGGGTCGGGGGCGGTTCGGTTTTGCCGATTTGGAACAAAATTGTACTTTTGTACCGGATGTGTATCACCGTTCGTTATTATATATATGGTATGAACAGGCAAATCAGTATCGGTATCCTCATGTTGGGATTGTCGCTTTCGGCCGGGTGTTCCGGCCGGCAGGAGCGTCCCCAAGCGTTGCCGACGGTGCAGACCGGCGTGGTCGAACCGTACGGCGAATCGCAGAAACTCGAATTTCCGGGCCGCGTCAAGGCGGCGCAGGAGGTCAATCTGGCCTTCAAACTGGCCGGGACGTTGCAGCGTTTCCTCGTGCCCGAAGGGACGCACGTGCGGCAGGGCGACGTGCTCGCGCAGCTCGACCCGCGCGACTACCGGCTGCAGCTCGATGCGGTCGAGGCCGAATACCGCCGCATTAAGGCGCAGGCCGAACGCGTCATGGCGCTCTATGCCGACAGCGCGGCGACGGCCGACGATTACGACAAGGCGCGCTACGGCCTGCGCCAAATCGAGGCGAAATACCGCAACTGCAAGAACCAGCTGGCCGACACCGAGCTGCGCGCGCCGTTCGACGGCTTCGTGCAGCGCCACCTGCTCGACCGCGGGACGGTCGTCGGGGCGGGCATGCCCGTCGTGAGCATCATTTCGGGCGAGGCTCCCGAAGTCGAAATCAACATCCCGGGTGCGGAGTACGTCCGCCGCAGCGAATTTGCCGCGTTCGAGGGGTCGTTCGACTTCTGGCCGGGACGCCGCATCCCGCTCACGCTGTTGAGCATCAGCCCCAAAGCCAATGCCAACCAACTCTACACGGTGCGTCTGGGCATCGCGGCGGGCACCGATCCGATGCCCGCGCCCGGCATGAACACGATGGTCGAGGTGGCGTTCCGTTCGTCGGACGAGACGCGCAGCACGATTCCCGCCACGGCGCTTTTCGCCGAATGGCAGGAGAGTTTCGTGTGGGTCGTCAGCGGGGACAGCCTCGTCGTGCGGCGGCCCGTGCGGGTGTTGAGCCTGCACTCCGACGGCTCGGCGGTCGTCGGCCCGGAGCTCCGCGCCGGTGAACGCATCGTCACGGCGGGCGTGCACAGCCTGCACGAAGGTCAGAAAGTGGCCCCGATGGCCGAACCGTCGGAAACCAACGTGGGAGGACTCTTATGAAAGCGGATTTCGGCGCTTGGGCTTTTTCTAATAAAAAGCTCGTATATTTCCTGTTGGCGGTGTTGTGCGTGGGGGGCTTGCTGTCGGTTTACGACATGAGCAAGCTCGAAGACCCCGAAATCACGGTCAAACAGGCGATGGTCGTGGCCGTCTATCCGGGCGCTTCGGCGCACGAGGTCGAAATGGAGGTCGCCGACCCGCTCGAAAAGAGCATCCGCGCGATCGGCGAGCTGGACAACGTGTCGAGTTGGTCGTACAACGACTTGGCCATTCTGCAAGTGGAGCTGAAAACCACCGTGCCCGATGCCGACATCGAGCAGTGCTGGGACCTGCTGCGCCGCAAGGTGGGCGACACGCCGCTGCCGGCGGGCGTCTCGGCCGCCGTGCGCGACGACTTCGGGCTGGTCTACGGCATGCTCTACGCGCTGACGGGCGATGGCCTGACCGAACGGCAGTTGCAGGATTACGCCGAGCTGGTCAAACGCGAAATCGGCGACCTCGACGGCGTGGCCCGCGTGGAGATTTACGGCGGACGGGCCGACTGCATCGACATTGCGATTCTGCCCGAAAAAATGGCGACGCTGGGCATTTCGCCCGCCGAAGTGCTGGCCACGCTCAAAGGGCAGAACGATACCTATTACGCCGGTTATTACGACAACGGCCCCGCGCGCATCCGCGTGACGGTGGCGGACAAGTTCCGCACCGTCGAGCAAATCAAGAGCATGGTCATTCAGGGACACGAGGACGACCAGCTGCGTTTGGGCGACATCGCGACCGTCGAACACGGCTATGCCGAACCCGTGCGCAACGGGATGCTCTACGACGGGCGCCATGCGCTGGGCATCGCCATTGCGGCCGCTTCGGGCAGCGACATCGTGAAGGTGGGCGGCGAGGTGCGGCGCAAACTGGCCGAATTGCAGGCGACCCGCTTTCCGGCGGGCGTCGAATGCCACAAAATTTTCTACCAGCCCGAACGTGTCACGGACGCCCTGCTGACCTTTTTTATCAATTTGGTGGAGTCCGTAGTGATCGTGGTCGGAATCCTGATGCTCACAATGGGCTTCCGCAGCGGCATGATTATCGGCATCAGCCTGATTATCATCGTCATCGGGTCGTTCCTCGTGCTGGGCATGACCGACGGCACGATGCAGCGCGTCTCGCTGGCGTCGTTCATCCTCGCGATGGGCATGCTGGTCGACAACGCCATCGTCATCGTCGACGGGATTCTGGTCGACCTCCAAGCGGGCAAACCGCGTCGCGAAGCCCTCACGGCCATCGGCCGCAAGACCGCGATGCCGCTGCTGGGCGCGACGCTGATTGCGATTTTGGCCTTCTTCCCCGTCTACCTGTCGCCCGACACGGCGGGCGTCTATGTCCGCGATCTGTTCATCGTGCTGGCCGTGTCGCTGCTGTTGAGCTGGGTGCTCGCGCTCGTTCATGTGCCGTTGATGTCCGACCACTGGCTGAAACATAACGCCTGTGCGCAGGCGGGCGAAAACCGCATGGTGGCGCGTTTCAAGCGCTGGCTGCGCGCCGTGCTCGGATTCTCGCTGCGCCACCGCATCGCCTCCGTCGTGCTGGCCGTCGTGCTGGTCGGGGCGAGCGCATGGGGTTACGGGTTCATGCGGCACGGATTCTTCCCCGACATGGTCTACGACCAGCTCTACATGGAGTACAAACTGCCCGAAGGCACCAATTCGGGGCGGGTGAAAAGCGACCTCGCGGAAATCGAGGCCTATCTGAAAACGCGTCCCGAAATCACCCACGTGACCACCTCGACGGGCGGCACGCCCGCGCGCTACAACTTGGTGCGCAGCATCGCCACGCCGTCGCTGTCGTACGGCGAGCTCATCATCGACTTCGCCTCGCCGAAAGCCCTCGAAAAGAACATCGACGCCATTCAGCGCGAACTGACGGCCCGTTATCCCGACGCCTACGTCAAGCTGAAACGCTACAACCTGATGTTCAAGAAATATCCGATCGAGGTGCTCTTTACGGGCCCCGATCCGGCCGTGCTGCACCGGTTGGCCGACAGCGCGCGCCGCATCATGGAGGCGACGCCCGAAGTGGAGCTCATCACCACCGACTGGGAGCCGCGCATTCCGGTGCTGTGCATCGACTACGAGCAGTCGTCGGCCCGCCGCATGGGGCTGGGACGGCAGAACGTCGCGATGTCGGTACTTTCGGCGGCCGGAGGGATTCCGGTGGGGACGTTCTACGAGGGCATCCGCCCCAACACCATTTATCTGAAATGCACCGACATGGACGGCCTGCCGTTGGACAACCTCGAAAACGTGCCGGTCTTCTCGACGTTGCCCGCGCTGACGGATCTCTTCGACGAGGAGACGCTCGTGCAGCTGCGCACGGGCGTGGTCGACCGCGCGAAACTGGTCGAACGGGCCATGCGCACCGTGCCGCTGAAACAAATCAGCCGCGGGGTCGGCATCGAGTGGGAAGACCCCGTCGTGCCGCGCTACAACGGCCAGCGGGCCCAGCGGGTGATGTGTTCGCCGGTGTCGGGGCTCGAAACCGAAGCGGCCCGCCGGACGATCGTCGACCGCATCGAGGCCATTCCGCTGCCGACGGGCTACGGCCTGACGTGGCAGGGCGAAAAGGGCGCCAGCGACCAGACGATGAAGTACCTCTTCAAGAACGTTCCGGTCGGCGTCGTGCTGATGATTGCCATTCTGATATTCCTGTTCGGCGACTACCGCAAGCCGACCGTCATCCTGTGCGGCATTCCGCTGATTGCCGTCGGCGTGGTCGGCGCGATGCTCCTCACGGGGCAGACTTTCACGTTCTGCGCCATTGTGGGCGTGCTGGGGCTCGTGGGCATGATGATGAAGAACAGCATCGTGCTGATGGACGAAATCGGCGAACGCATGGCGACGGCCGAAGATCCGGTCGAAGCCCTGCTGGCCAGCTCCGAAAGCCGTATGCGGCCGGTGGTGATGGCCTCGCTGACGACGATTCTCGGCATGATTCCGCTGTTGAGCGACGCGATGTTCGGCTCGATGGCCGCTACGATTATGGGCGGCCTGCTGTTCAGCACCTTCGCCACGCTGTTGTTCGTGCCGGTGCTCTATGCCCTGTTTTTCAAAATCCGCGTAAAACGATGACACTTATTAATTTGCGCATAATGCTTATGACGGTTGTAGTTGCGACGGCGGGCGCCGTTGCGGCCGCCTCCGCGCAGACCCCCCTGACGCTCGACCAGTGCGTCGAGCAGGCCAAAGCCAACAACCGCCGGCTGGCGGCCGCCGACAAACAGGTGCAGGCCGCCCGCTACGACCTGCGGAGCATGAAAGCCAACTTCCTGCCGTCGGTTTCGGCGGTCGGCATGGGGCTTTATTCCGACACGAAAGGCGGTCTGGACATCGCGGGCGGCATGTTGCCGGTCTTCGGGGCCGATATGGCGCCGACGGGGCAGTTCGCCGCATTTCCAGGCATGAACCTCGACTACCGCATCGGTTGGCTCTACGGGGGCGGCGTGCAGCTCGAACAACTGCTCTACGGGGGCGGCAAGGTGCGCACGGGCCTGCGCATGGCGAAAATCGGCACCGAACTGGCGGCGCAAAACCGGCGTCTGACCGAACAGGAGGTCGTGTTGGAGACCTCGCGCGCCTATGCCGACGTGGTGCGGGCCCGCGAGCTGCGGACGGTGGCCGAACGCTACCATGCGCTGCTGGCCGAGCTGCTGCGCAACGTCGAAAGCGCGCGCAAACACGGGCTGAAACCGCAGAACGACGTGCTGCGCGTGCAGGTCAAACTCAACGAGAGCGAACTGAACCTGCGCCGTGCCGAAAACGGCCTGCGGCTGGCGACGATGAACCTGTGTCATTTGACGGGGCACCGGCTGACCGAGCCGCTCGAAATCACGGGCGGCCTGCCCGATTATCCGGCCGTCGCGCCCGCCGCCGAATTGGAGTCCCGTCCCGAATCCCGGATGCTCGACCGCAAGAGCGAACTGGCGCGCGAGCAGGTGCGGCTGGCCCGTAGCGAACGGCTGCCGCAAGTGGGGCTGGTGGGCAGCTACGGCTATCTGCACGGTGTCAAGTTGAACGACAGCTACCTGCTTGACGGGGCGAGTTACATGGCCGGAGTGCAGGTGTCGATTCCGATTTTCCACTTCGGAGGCCGGTCGGCGAAGATGCGGGCGGCCCGTGCGAAGTACGAGCAGACGCAGCAGGAGCAGGCCGATGCCAACGAACGGATGCAACTGGAACTGACCCGTGCGGCAAACAATTTCGACGAATCGGCACTGGAAGTACGGCTGGCCGAATCTTCGCTGGCGGCGGCCGACGAAAATCTGCGGTTGAGCGGGTTGCAATATCGGGCCGGAACGGCAACGTTGTCGGATTACCTCGAAGCGCAGGCTTTGTGGCAGCAGGCCTACCAGACCCATGTGCAGGCCCGTGTGAACGGTTATCTCGACTGGCTCGAATACTGCAAGGCCGCCGGACGGCTTTGATTAGCGCTACGGGCGGTCGTGGGGTTTCCGATAGTCGGGAAGCGCTCTGTCCGAATGAAAATCGGCATAACAAAAAAGAGGACACGAATCCGAGATTCGCGCCCTCTTTTTGTATCGTGTATGTAGAGTTATCGGCCGTTACCAGATGATGACCCGTTCGGCTTCGGGCAGGAACATTGGGCCCTCGTCGATGCCGAACGCATCGTAGAACGTTTGCAGGTTGCGCACCGTCGCATCGACGCGCCACTTGCCGAGCGAGTGCACGTCGAGCTTCGTCAGACGGGCGATTTCCTCGTCGCGGATGTTCTGGGCCCACAGTGCCGCGTATGCCAGATAGAACCGCTGCGCAGCCGTGAATCCGTCGGGCGGCGCAGGCTCCGTGCCGTTCTGCGCATTCTTCATCGCGGTGTAGGCCACGCGCAGGCCGCCCTGATCGGCGATGTTCTCACCCAGCGACAGCGCGCCGTTGGCGTGAATGGCCGGCTGGCCATCGCGGGCGGGCAGCACTTCGATCGCATTGAACTGGTCGACCAGCACGGCCGTCTTCTTCTTGAACGCTTCGGCATCGGCCTCCGTCCACCAGTTGTTGAGGTTGCCGTGCTTGTCGAAATTGCGGCCCTGATCGTCGAACCCGTGCGTCATTTCATGGCCGATGACCACGCCGATAGCCCCGTAATTGACGGCATCGTCGGCGTCCGGATTGTAGAACGGCGGTTGCAGAATGGCGGCCGGGAAGCAGATTTCGTTGGTCGTCGGATTGTAGTAGGCGTTGACCATCTGCGGCGGCATGTGCCACTTCGAGCGGTCGACCGGACGGCCCAGTTCGGCGATGTTGTCGGCCGTGTACCACTTGTTGGCTTCGACGACGTTTTCCCAATAGCTCTTTTGCGGGTCGATGTCCAGCGTCGTGTACTCCTTCCACTTGTCGGGATAGCCGATTTTCACGGTGAAGGCCGCCAGCTTTTCCTGCGCTTTGACTTTCGTTTCGTCGGACATCCAGTCGAGGGCGTCGACGTGCTGCGACAGCGCGGTTTGGAGGTTCTTCACGATGCCGAGCATCCGTTCCTTGTCCTTTTCGGGAAAATACTTCGCCACGTACATTTCGCCGACGGCCTCCGACAGCACGCTGTTGGGGACGGCCATTGCGCGTTTCCAGCGGGGTTTCTGCTCCTGACGGCCCGACATGGTGCGGCCGTAGAACTCGAACGAGGCGTCGCCGAACGCATCGCTCAAATACGAAGCCGCCGCGTTGATGTATCCGGCCGCCATGTAGTAGCGCAGGTCGGCGAGCAGCGCCGTTTTCAGAATCCGGTTGGCGTTATCGAGCGCCGAAGGCGTGGTGACGATGACCGTGGCGAAGTCGCCGATGCCCATTTTATCGGTATAGGCGGCCCAGTCGACGGCATCGTACCGTTTCACGAAGTCGCCCTTGGCGATTTTGTTGTAGAGTTTCGGGATGTCGCGCATCGCCTCGCTCGACCAGTTCTTGCGGGCCAGCGCCGTTTCGATGCGCATCACGCCGTCGACCGCCCGGGCGATTTCCGTCGCGGGAAGTCCTGCGAGTTCCCATAATTTGGCGAGGTACTCCTTGTAAGCCGTCCGTTTCGATTCGTGTTCCGCATCGAGGTAGTAGTCGCGGTCGCCCATCATCAGGTCGGGTTGCGAAGCGTAGAGCGCGTTCACGTCGCTGTCCATCATGTCGGCCTCGACCCCGATGCCGAAGAACGGGTTGGATACCGACGCGTGGAGTTCGGCGATGAGCGCGGTCAGCTCGGCACGGTCGGTGACGGCGAGAATCCGCTCGACCGTCGGCCGAATGGGAGCTGCCCCCTCGCTGTTCAGGCGCGCCGAGTCGAGTCCCATTTTGTAGAGGTCCGAAATTTTCTGCTCGACGCTGCCCGCTTCGGCTTTCGTGCGGGTCATCTCCGCGAACAGGTCGTTGATGCGGATTTCGTTGTTCTCGCGCAGGATGTCGAACGACCCGTAACGCGAAAATTCGGGCTTCAGCGGATTGCGCCGCTGCCACCCGCCGGTGGCGTACTCGTAAAAATCGACGTTCGGAGCGACCGACGGGTCGAGATTGGCCAAGTCGATAGCCGGAACCTTCGAAGCGTTGTGCTGACAGGCTGCCATACAAATCGTTAATGCGAATAATAAAGTTCGTTTCATAGAAAATGGGTTTTTATTAGGGCTACGGACGGTCAGCGGGCTATCCTAAATAGGATTTCAGCAGTTTCGACCGCGACGAATGGCGCAGGCGGCGAATGGCTTTCTCCTTGATTTGGCGCACGCGCTCACGGGTCAGGTCGAATTTCTCGCCGATTTCCTCCAACGTCATTTCCGAACACCCGATGCCGAAGAAGTACTTGATGATGTCGCGTTCGCGTTCGGTCAAGGTCTCCAATGCACGGTCGACCTCCGTTGACAGCGATTCGTTGATAAGCCCGCGGTCGGCGTTGGGCGAATCGGGGTTCACCAGCACGTCGAGCAGCGAGTTGTCCTCGCCGTCGGCGAACGGCGCGTCGACCGACACGTGGCGACCCGCCA
Organism: uncultured Alistipes sp.; assembly: GCA_964530735.1. Lineage (GTDB taxonomy): Bacteria > Bacteroidota > Bacteroidia > Bacteroidales > Rikenellaceae > Alistipes. Next base: position 12,268 of record CAZGYX010000013.1, read on the forward strand.
CGCGCAGCGTATCCGTCACCTTGTCGCGCGGGAGCGACAGCTCGTTGGCCAGCTCGTCGGGCGACGGCGTGCGTTCGTGCTCCTGCTCGAAGCGGGCGAATGCCTTGTTGATTTTGTTGAGCGACCCGACTTGGTTGAGCGGCAGGCGCACGATGCGCGACTGCTCGGCCAACGCCTGCAAAATCGACTGGCGGATCCACCACACGGCATACGAAATGAACTTGAAACCGCGCGTTTCGTCGAACTTTTCCGCAGCCTTAATCAATCCCAGATTACCCTCGTTGATCAGGTCGGGCAGGCTCAACCCTTGGTTCTGGTACTGCTTGGCCACCGACACCACGAAACGCAGGTTGGCTTTGGTGAGCTTTTCCAACGCTTCTTGGTCGCCTTTCTTGATTCGTTGGGCGAGTTCCACCTCCTCCTCGACCGTGATGAGCTCCTCCTTGCCGATTTCCTGCAAGTACTTGTCCAGCGAGGCGCTTTCGCGGTTGGTGATGGATTTCGTGATTTTTAACTGTCGCATACGCTTATTAATTTTGTTTCTTCTTTCCGTGTTTCCCTGTCGGTGGTGGCGCAGACCACCGGCCGATGCCCGACTACCCTCCGCCGCGCTTAAAACCCCGTTCTTAACGGGGCGCCGTTACTCCACGAACGTGTAGCTGGCGGCCCGTCCCGTTCCGTTGCGCGTCGGATAAACGCCGTCGATCGAACGAATCTTGCCGGTCATGCGCTGCATGTCGGCGAGCGAATGCACCGCCTTGTCGTTGATGTGCGTGATGACGAATCCCTGTTTGATTCGGGCGCGGGCCATCAGACCGTCGGGCTTGACGCCGACTACCTGCACGCCGCCGCGGATATCGAGCTGGCGGCACAGTTTCTCGCCGGCATCGGCGAATTTGCCGCCCAATGCTTCGACTACGTCCACATCCTCTTTCGTAACCGGTTCGGTTTTACCGGCCTTATTACGCAAAACGACCTCGATTTGTTTCATTTTGCCCGCTCTTTTTACCGACAAAACGATTTTATCGTTGGGCCGGTGCTTGGCGATCTGTTCTTGGAGGGTCGAGGCTTCGGTGATTTTCACGCCGTCGACCGCCACGATGATGTCGCCTTTGCGGACGCCCGCTTCGGATGCCGAACCGCCCTCGACGACGGCGGCCACATAGGCTCCGCCGAGCGTCTCGATGCCGGCTTCCTTGCCCTCGTCGCTATCGAGAAAATCTTGGTCGACCGCCCGGAACTGGATGCCCAGCAGCGCGCGCTGGACGACGCCGAACTCTTTCAAGTCGCCCACCACCTTGCGGACGATGGATTCGGGAATCGCGAACGAATAGCCTACATAGCTGCCCGTCTGCGATTTGATGAGCGTGTTGATGCCCACCAGCTCGCCGCGCGTGTTGACCAGCGCGCCGCCCGAATTGCCCGGATTGACGGCCGCATCGGTCTGGATGAACGATTCGATGCTGAAATCGTTGGGAATGGCCCCCAGCTGCCGCGCCTTTGCGCTCACGATGCCTGCCGTGATGGTCGATTGCAGGTCGAACGGCGAACCGATGGCCAGCACCCATTCGCCCAGCCGCAGCGCGTCCGAAGAACCCAGCGGCAGGGTCGGCAGGTTTCCGGCGTCGATTTTCAGCAGGGCGAGGTCGGTCGCCGCGTCCTTGCCGATGAGTTTGGCGTCGAATTTCCGCCCGTCGTAGAGTTTCACGCGCAGGGTGGTCGCGCCGTCGGCCACGTGGTTGTTCGTCACGATGTAGCCGTCGGGTGAGAGGATTACGCCCGAACCGCCGCCGCGACGCTCCTGATAGCGGGGCTCGTTGCCGCCGCGCTGCTGCGGAAGCCCGAAAAATTCGAGGAACGGATCGTAGCCGTAATTCGACTGGGGTACTTCGACTTTCTGCACCACCTCGATGTTGACGACGGCCTGCACCGCATTTTCGGCGGCGTAGGTCAGGTCGGGGTAGTTATCCGCCTGATACGATGTGAAATGCGTGCCCGCGCCCGGCGTGTGTGCGGCCGTGCGGTCGATGTACGTCACGCGTTCTTGGGGCCCGTCGGCGAGCATCCAAGCCGTAGCACCGCCTGCGGCGGCTGCCACGGCGATGACTCCCAAAAATAAAAGTGCCTTTTTCATAGTACAATGTTGATGATCGTTTCAGCGGCAAATTTTGTGCATAGGCAATCGTTTTTTCTCGCTATTCGATGGACTAACGTTCCGACCGGAGCGGTTAGTATACGAACGGCAAATAAATTTGGCATTGTGCTTAACTTTTCGTATCTTCGTCCCAAACATATTGAAAGCGCATCGGCTTTTCTTCAAAAATCGAAACTTGGACCTTTCGAGCCTGCATGAAGAAAAAAGGTTGATGCTCGCGCCGTTTTTAGGCGTGGGCATTTCTTCAATCTTCATGCAGGGCAGTCCAAGGCCTCGATTTTCGGTTGAGTGATTTGCCCGCTTTTTTTATGCCTGTAAAACAATAAAAAACGGCGTTCGTAGATCGGGTGTTCGTGTAAGAGAGGAGCCGACATTCGTTTGTCTCAAAGAAGGTTCTAACTACCCCCGCAAAAAACAAACGAAACATTTTCCCGCACTTGAACGACAACCTTTCGAGAACGCCGTTTTATTAGCGCTACGGGAGGTCATGGGGTTCCGATGGTGGGAAGCACATTCAAGGCCAGTGCGCTTCCCACCGACAGAAGCCCCACAACTATCCATAGCGCTTAAATCCCCGTTCTTAACGGGGCGCGCCCCGACGAGGACATGCGTGTATCGAAAAAAAGCCCCGGTCCAAAAAGGCCGGGACTCTCTTCTTGCACTATTCGGAAAATTATTCTTCCGGTTTTGGGGCCTCTTTTTCGGCAGCTGCGGCTTTCGGCGCTTTCTTCGCGCCTTTGGCTTCGGCTGCTTCCATTGCGCTTTTCAGCGCGGCCAGACCCGTCACGTCGCCGAGCGTCGTCTTTTCGACCGAAGCGTTGATTTTCTTCACGGTCGACTTCGTGGCGTCGGCTGCGGCGCGTTTTTCGGCTTTTTCAGCCTTCTCGGCCTCCTTGCGGGCATCGTCGTAGGTGCGCAGGTGCGACAGCGTGATGCGTTTCGTGGCTTTCGAGAACTCGATGACCTTGAATGCCAGTTTGTCGCCGGCTTTCGGCATCGAACCGTCCTCTTTCACCAGCTGGCGCGTCGGGCAGAAGCCCTCGACCGTGTCGCTCAATGCAACGACGGCACCTTTGTCGGTCATCTCCGTAATGGCGGCCTCGTGCACGCTGTCGAGCGGGAACTGTGCCTCGAACTCGTTCCACGGGTTCTCCTCCAACTGCTTGTGGCCCAGCGACAGACGACGGTTTTCCTTGTCGATTTCGAGCACGACGACCTCGATGTCGGCGCCTACCTGCGTGAAATCGCCCGGATGCTTCACTTTCTTCGTCCAGCTCAGGTCCGAAATGTGGATCAGGCCGTCGATGCCCTCCTCGATTTCGACGAATACGCCGAAATTGGTGAAATTACGCACGCGGGCCGTGCACTTCGTGCCGACGGGATATTTGGTTTCGATCTGCTCCCACGGGTCGGTGGTCAGCTGTTTGATGCCCAGCGACATCTTGCGCTCTTCGCGGTCGATGGTCAGGATGACGGCCTCCACTTCGTCGCCGACTTTCATGAAGTCCTGCGCCGAACGCAGGTGCTGGCTCCACGACATTTCGGATACGTGGATCAGCCCTTCGACGCCCGGGGCGATTTCGACGAATGCACCGTAATCGGCCATGACGACCACTTTGCCCTTGACCTTGTCGCCGACTTTGAGGTTGGCGTCGAGCGCCTCCCACGGATGTGCGGTGAGCTGCTTCAAGCCCAAAGCGATGCGTTTCTTCTGCTCGTCGAAGTCGAGGATGACGACTTGGATTTTCTCGTCGAGCGCAACGACCTCTTCGGGGTGGTTGACACGGCCCCACGACAGGTCGGTGATGTGGATCAGACCGTCTACGCCGCCCAAATCGACGAATACGCCGTAGGTGGTGATGTTCTTGACGGTACCTTCGAGAATCTGGCCTTTTTCCAGTTTCGACATGATGATCTCTTTCTGCGCTTCGAGCTCGGCCTCGATCAGGGCCTTGTGCGATACGACGACGTTGCGGAACTCTTGGTTGATTTTCACCACCTTGAACTCCATCGTCTTGTCGACGTAGATGTCGTAGTCGCGGATGGGTTTCACGTCGATCTGCGAGCCGGGCAGGAAGGCCTCGATGCCGAACACGTCGACGATCATACCGCCCTTCGTGCGGCACTTGATGTAACCCTTGATAATTTCGTCGTTTTCGAGGGCCTCGTTGACGCGGTCCCACGATTTGAGCTGGCGGGCCTTCTTGTGCGAAAGGGCCAGCTGGCCGTTCTTGTCCTCGGCCGATTCGACATAGACTTCTACCTTGTCGCCGACTTTGAGGTCGGGGTTGTAGCGGAATTCGGCGTTCGAGATGACGCCCTCGCTCTTGTAGCCGACGTTCACCAGCACTTCGCGCTTGGTGACGCCCGTAACGGTACCTTCGACCACCTCGCCGACATTGACGTTGGAGAGCGTTTTGCCGTAAGCGTCGGCGATTTGCTCTTTGGGTTGGTCGTAGACGCCCAGATCCTGTTCAAACGCATTCCAGTCGAACTGGTCGTTTGCTACCGTGTTTTTCGTTTCTTCCATAATCGGAAATCGTGTTGCGATACAATCGCTCGTTAAGTTAAACAATCAGTTGTCTCGCGCATGCGCGCAAGAGACCACAAATGTAAAGAAAAAATTTCATTCCGCCAAAACGGCACGGATGCGGGATTGCGGCGTCAGCCGCAGCCCGTCGTAGTCCAAGCCGCTCAACACGACCGCGGTTCCCTGCGGTGCGGGCACGTGCTGCGGCAGCCGTTCGCGCAGCGAAGCCTGCTCGGCGCACCATTGCGGGAAGAACGAACCGTAGTCCGCCGGAAAGTCGAGCACCAGCAGCCCCGCATAAAATTCCGTCGCGGGCTGCCGGTCGGGGTCGGCGCACTGCTCCACGCGCAACGGCCGGCCGTCGTCCGAAAACACGACGAGCGGATTGCGCACCACGCCTTGCGGCGTCCACAGCAGGTTCGAGGCGATGCGGCGGGGGGAGGTCATTTTAATAAAAATTCGTCGGCGAAGATGCGGAGGTTCAGTTGTTCGATGTAGAGGCTGTCGACCGCGACGGCGGTTTCGGGCGTGTAGTCGATGCGCAAATCCCGTATCGTGACCGAGGGCTGGCGCGGCACGCCGTCGAACAGCACGAAATCGACATGCAGCCGCCGGTGCGTGCTGTCGGCCCGGACCGTGCGTTTGAAATGTTCGTCGCGGTTGCGCCACATCGTCGTGCTTTGCAGGTTGGTGCGGGTGCTGTCGTGGCGTTCGAGCCATACCTGACCCCGCAGGCGGTCGTTGCGGTCGAGCGAGTCGACCCGGTAGTCGAGCGCGATGTTGTAGGTGCCCGGCGCCGCGTCGAGCGTGATGCGCAGGCGGGCCGTGTCTTTCAGCGACCGCACGCGGACGAGCGAATCGGCATACACGCGGCGGGTCATCGTCCGTTCGGCAACGCGGTCGACGGTATCCAGAATGGCCACTTCGCGGTTGTAGTACTTGCCCTCGCGTTCCAGCAGCACGATAGCTTTTTCGACCACGTCGCCCAGCCGCGCGCTCTTGCGTTTCGAGAAGTTGCCGATAGTGTATTGCACGTCGGCCGTCGTGTAGCCGTAGCGCGCGAAAATCGGTTCGTAGACTTTCAGCGAGTCGCGTTTGGCTTCGCGGTTCGTGTAGGCGTTGACCAGAAAGGCGTCGTGGAAAATCAGCGCCAGTTCGTCGTCGGGGATGATCGTGTGCCGTTTGCAGGCGGTCGGCAGAATCACGGCGATGGCCAGCGACAGCACAACGGCTGTTTTTTTGAGGGTATTGGTTCGCATGGTTCAGTGTTTTTTCGGCGGTTTGAGCATGCTGCGCACGGTGGTGTCCGAGAGCGCCAGCGCGACGGCCGCAAAGGCGGCGGCGACGGCGGCCAAATCCCCCCGGCGGAACTCTACGGGATAGCTCTTGGTCAGAAAACTGTCGGCCGGAATCTCGATCAGCCCGAAGTGTTGTTGGACGAGGGTGGCCGCGAGGCCGAGCACAAGGCCGATAGCAGCCCCCAGCGCGCAAATCAGCAGCCCTTCGGTGCGGAAAATCGACCGCACGAGGCGGTTGTCGGCCCCCAGCGCACGGAGCGTGGCGATGTCGGCGCGTTTTTCGACGACGAGCATGGCCAGCGCCCCCACGACCGAGAACGAGGCGATGACCAGCACCAGCAGCGAAATGAAGAAGATGCCCCACTTTTCGTAGGCCATGATGCGGTAGAACGAGGCGCGCAGTTCGTAGCGCGTGCGCACGTCGAACCGGTCGCCGAGCCGTTGTGCGACGGCGGTTTTCAGCCGGCCGGGGTCTTCGCGGCCGGCGGTGCGCAGCAGCAGGGCCGACGCCCGGCCGGGATAACGGAAGAGGTCGCGGGCCAGCCGGAGCGACACGAGGGCATAGCGCTGCTCGGTGTTGGCGTCGAGCGAGAACACGCCGCCGACGGGTACCGTGCGCCGCGTGTAGTTGGCCGTCGGGAGCAGCGACGGCACATTGCCCCGTCGCACGGCATAGGCGTCGACATCGGCATCGGCCAGCGACCGGATGCCCAGCTGCCACGCCATCGACTGGCCGATGACCATGCGTTCGAGGTCGCCGATGCGCACGTCGCGGCTGCCGGTCACGGCTTCGTCGTCGAGTTCGAGCACGCGGTAGTAGGCGTCGTCGACGCCGCGCACGGTGGCGATGGCCTGCCGGTCGTCGTGCCGGAGCAGGGCGCTCTGTTCGAGCACGAACGAAAGCCCCTCGATGCCGGGCACCTGCGCGAGGGCGGCGGTGTCGATGTCGTCCGTGCGGAACGTGCCTCCCTCGCGGGGCGTGACGGTCAGCCCGGCGTCGAACGCCGAGCACGTCGTGCGCACGAGCCGCTCGAACCCGTTGAACACCGACAACAGGATGATCATGGCGGCGACGGGCATGGCGACGGCGACGACGCTCAACCCCGCGATGAGGTTGACCACCGACCGCGACTGGGCCGAAAAGAGGTAGCGGCGTGCGAAAAACGACGGTAACAAGGCTTACTGCTTGATTGCGCGGTCGATCTGTTCGATGTATTCGAGCGAATCGTCCAAGAAGAACTGGATTTCGGGAATGCTTTTGATCTGGTTGCGGAGCCGGTTGCCGAGCAGTCCGCGCAGCGGGCGGGCATGCTGTTCGAGCGACCGCATCACCTGCTCGTGGCGGCCGAACGGGAAGATGCTGACGTAGATTTTGGCATAGGCGAAATCGGGCGAGACGCGCACGGCCGTGACCGTGACGAGCGAACCGAGCGCGACCTCCGGCAGCTGCTGCTGGATGATTTCGGCCATGTCCTTCTGTATCTGTTTGGCGATTTTCTGCTGGCGAGTGTTTTCCATTTTTTTATTGAATGTCTCGGGTCGCATGACGACTGCGGAGCATGCTTCCCGATGGTTATTTTTCACTTGAAATACAGCACCCCGTTTTTGACTTCAAGGTGATGTATGATCGGAACATTGTAGGGGTCGTCGAATGGTTTTCCGTCTTCACCGTATTCTATGATATTGGCTTGGATTTCCATGCGATACGAATTACCGGATTGAGCAATCGTATTAATATTCATATTTTTATTGAATACCAATTTGGCATCGTTCTCGGTCAGTACGATAATGGTCAAACAAGACGGAGTGCTATCATACGGCCAGCCGATAAAAGCCAATGCGACAGCCCGCTTCGACAACGGAATCGGAATAAAATATTGATTATTCGTATATTGTTGATAACTCGTCATTGATAGTCCGTAAGTATATCTCCAATTATCCGGTTGCCGTAATTCAAAGATTTTTCGGTCGCCCGAATAAATCGTAATCACATTAAAGGTACATTCGAAATTATCCCACTGTTCTAAACAACCAGTTTTTATATCATAGTTTTTAGTTCCGACAGAAATGCTTATAGGACTGTTCGATATATACGGCAGCGTTTTTATTTGTGGCATATCGTAAAACGGCTCGATCATGGATTGATTCGTCTTTATCACCCCATTAGCCCCGATTTTGAATACGGGTGTTCCCGTCTGTGCCTGGACTGCCCAACCGAACAGCAACGATACAAGGATTGTTAAAGTCTTCATAAATTAGATGATTTCAGATAATCCGCACGTCGTTCATAATCCGTACTTGAACACTTCGCGGTTTTTCTCGCGTTTGGGACGGGGCTTCCACGTCTCGAATCCCGTCTTGTTGAACCGGTACGACAGCCCGACCGAAAGGTTGAGGTTGTCGAGCGGCGACCGCAGGGGCGTGGCGTAGAACGGGTTTTCGGGGCCTTCGGTCGTGTTGCCGGCGTACCGGTTGCGGTTGCGCAGGATGTCCGAAAACCCGAAGCAGTACCGCACCCGGAAATTGACCTCGAACCTTTTTATTAAGAGGGCTATGCCTCCTCCTCCGGCTAATCCGTAGCCCCACCGATTGTCGCGTTCGATGCGGAAGGCGTAGGTGCCTTTCCAGTCGGCGAGTTCCTCGTCGCGCGCCTGCTGGTTCTCGTAGGTGGACGAGAGGTTGTACGAAAACGTGGCCGCCGCTTCGAGGTAGACCCGCATCCGGTGGCGGAACAGGTAGACGTGGGGCTGCCAGACGATGGGCAGCACGAGCGAATTGATCCTGCGCGTATAATACAGGTAGTCTTTCGGTTCGTCGACCCGCGACGCGTTGGTGGCGTAGGAAAATCCCTGCTGCATGAATTCGAGGTCGACGCCGAATCCGCCGACGACCCGCTGCGTGCCGTAGTAGCGCCACGTCAGGCCCGCGCTGTACTGGCCCCAAATGGCTTTGGTCTCCTGCGCGGGCTGGAACCGTGCGGTGGACATGCCGGTTCCGGCCACGAACCCCAGCGTGTGCTGGGCCGATGCGGTACCGCACGCGAGCAACACCGCGACGAACAGTCCGAATTTTTTATGAAGAAGGTATCTCACAATCGGTAATGCTGGATTTTGTGCATGGTGGGGTGTCTAACGGAACTTGCTGAACATGCCGCCCGTGGCATTGAAACTGTCGTTCATGTTGCCGCCGCGTTCGTTCTGCGGCTTTTTCGGCCGCTCTTTGGCCTGTTTTTCCGCTTCGTGGCGCAGGCGTTGCAGCTCCTGCTCGTCGAGCCGGCGTTGGAGCGTTTCCATGTTCACGGGGGCGAATATCGCGTCCATGTCCATCGCGAATTCAATTTCCCAGTTCACTTTGGTCGCGAAGGTCTCTTCGCCTGCGGCGTTGCGGTAGAGTTCGGCCCGTTCGGGCTGGCGCCGTTCGACCACGTTGCCCGTGTCCCAGCGGCCGTTGGCGTTGACGTCCTCGATAAGCCGGAACTTGATGTCGCCCGCCGGAACGTAGTTGAACTGCACGTCGCCCGCCGCGACGCCGCGCTTCTCCTGTTTCAGCGAACCGCTGCCGTCGAGCAGCTGGACGATGTAACGTTTTTGCGGGTCGCGGGCCTCGACGCGGATTTTGACCGTCGCGAACTTTTCGGGGTCGAGCGTCGTGTATTTGCCCACGAGCGTGTCGTTGGACAATCCGGCGATGTCGGTCAGCGCACCGGCCGGAATCGTGAGCGTGTAGTCGGCGGCCGGTTTCCATGCCGCGCGGATGTGCCAGCGGCGCAGTTGGGCCGTGTCGCGGACGAAGTGCACGGGGATGTCGGTCTCCTGCTTGTCGGCGCCGGTGGCGGTAAGCCGCACGGCGGCCGAGTCGAGCCGTGCGAGCGGGTAATCGAAGTCGGCGGTCAGCCCCAGCTCGGGGTTGATGTCGCCCGACAGCGGCAGTTTGTAGCCGAACGGATTTTCCTGTTCGGGTTCCTGCCACTCCTCGCCCGCCTCTTCGGCCTTGCGGCGTTCGCGTTCGAGGCGTTCCCGCTCGCGCTCCTGCTCTTTGGTCTCGATGAGCCGCCACGCCAGTTTGAGCGGTTCGGCCACCTCCCGCAACACGTTGAGCGAGTCGTGTTTGAGGTAGGTGATTTCGCCTTTGAGCGTGTCGGGAAGCTCGGCGGCGGGCAGGTGGAACCACAGCGCGACGGTATCGCGCCCCTCGGTCTGCGGGTCGACGATGACCCGTTCGGCGGGGATGCTGTCGAAGCGGATGCTGCGGATTTGCGGCCGGGCCGCCGTGAAGTAGAGCATGGCCTGATGCTGGCGCGGCCGGGCCGTTTCGGAGAGCAACTGCCGCCGGAACGCGCGGTCGGTGAACATGCGCAGGTAGAGCTGCGGCGCCGCCGTGACGTAGCGGCGCAGGGAGTCGTACCACATGGCGAAGTCGGGCATGCGGGCGGGGTTGTGGCGGCCGTCGGCGAACCCGATCTGGTCGACGCCGGGTTCGTAGAGCTGGTTGTCGTTCTTGTCTTGGAAACCGTAGACCGCATAGTCTATCGGTTTGAGGTTCTGGGCGATGAAGATGCCGTTCGTCTCGGCCCGCGCGATAACCGACGGCTTGTATTTGAAGATCGTCGAATCGTATTCGGCGATGTGCTCTATGGAATCGGCCGGAAAGAACCAGATGTAGGTCTTCGGCACGGAATCGGCCTTGTAGCCGTCGGCCGTGTAGCCCGACGCGAGCATCGAGTCGATTTCGGGGCCGGTCGAGAAGACATAGCGCATCGAGTAGAGGGGGTTGCCCTCGTTGTTGTCGCGGATGGCCGAGCCGAAGTTCAGGGCATAGGTGGTGTTGGGTTCGAGCGTGTCGCGCAACTGGACGACGATTCCGCGCCCGCGCAGCGTGACGAGCGGTTTTTTCTTCATCGTCGGCGAGGTGTAGAACTCCTTTTGCTGGTCTTTGAGCTGGACGAATTCGTCGAACTCGATGAATATGCGTTCGTGGCCGACGGTGGGGCGGTTCGTGGCGAAGTTGTCGGGATTCATGCGCACGATGACGGGGGGCAGGGTATCGCGCGGCCCGCCCGTCGGGGTGCCGATCGTGGCGCACCGGCACAGGAACGCCGACAGAAAGAGCGCGACGACGCCGAAGCTGGCTTGGAAAGGCGTGCGGCGGCGGGACGCGGCCTGCGGACGGTCTGCCGACAGGCGGGCCTCCGCTGCGGGAGGCTGCGGCCCGCGCGGCTCGGAAAGCCGCATTATTTCGTTTTTCTCAATTTTCATCGCTCTCGGTTTCGTTTACCAGCTGCCAGCCCTTTTCGTCGTACCGCTGCTCGGGGCGCCACGGCCGGAAGACGACGGGCCATGTCGGCGAGTCTCCGGCGAGGTCGGGCACGAACTTCGTGTAGGCGTAGATGCGGTTCGCCTGATCGACCACGACGGCCATCAGCGGCGTGTCGGTTACCTCCATGCCCCACAATCCCGAACCGCCCTCGTAGTAGGCGGTGAAGTTGGGGGTCGAGCGGCTCTCGGAGCCGTCCTTGCGGGTGATGACGCCCGCCGCCGCATCGGCATACGAGGCGATGCGCCATTCGGTCGTGTCGGCGACGTAGGCATAGGCCTTGATTTGCCTCGACGACGCGAAAGCCGTCTCTTCGCCGCCCTCTTCGGCTTGGAGGGTCGGGCGGTAGTAGGCTTTCAGCACGATCGGAGGCGTGTAAAACTCATTATAAAAACTCCACGCGCCGTTTTTGTAGGAGGTGCCCTCTTTCCACGTCTGGAACGTTACCGACACGTAGAGGCGCGGCAGGTTGGGCTGCGGCCGCTGCATGGTGTAGCCGTAGAGACGGGCCGACGGGTCGACCGCCACGACCATGCAGGCCGAACGACCGAACGGCATTTGCAGCCACGTCGCGACGTCGACCGTCGGGGCCTGCTCTCCGTCGGACGATTCGGGTATGCCGAGCGTGCCGTCGTACGGCACGGCCCGCACGGCCGGCTCGGTCAGCTGCTGGGTCGGGTCGTCCTTGCGGGTGATGATGCCCGCCACGGCGTCGGCATACGATGCGATGCCCCAGTCGAGCGTGTCGACGCCGTAAGCGTAGGCGACGACCCCCGCCAGCGGCTCGGACGTGCCGACCGACTGCGTTTGCACCTGCGGCCGGAGGATGTAGGTCGTGTCGTAGCGGCCCTCTTCGATGCACGCGGCGAGCGACAACGCCGACAGAATAATATAGGTATGGAGACGGTACTTCATGAATCGAGAAAACGTTCGAGCATTTCGCCGACGGTCAGCCCCGTCGAGGGGTGGCGTTTCGCGCGGGCGATTTCGCACAGCGGCACCAGCGCGAATTTGCGTTCGGCCAGCAGCGGATGCGGCACCGTCAGCCGTTCGGTCGCGATGACCGCATCGTCGTAGAACAACAGGTCGATGTCGATCGGCCGCGAGGCGTACTGCGCCCCCGTGCTCGCTTTTTCGATCGCTTCGGCCGCGCGGTTGCGTCCCAGTTCCCGCTCGATTTCCTGCACGGCGTCGAGCACCGCTTCGGGTTCGAGGTCGGTCGAGACCTCCAACGCCTGATTCGAGAAGCGGGTCGCCGCCTCGAATCCCCACGCCTCGCTTTCGTAGCGGTGCGAGCAGTGCAGCACCGGCCCGATGCGGTCGTTGATCAACTGTTGGGCCCGTTGGAGCGTCCGTTTCACGTCGCCCGCGTTGCCGCCGGTCAAAAGAAAGATGCGTGCCATAGCGTCGGTCTGTGTTATTTTTTGACAATCATTTTGCTTACCGCCAGCGCGAAGTGGGTGAACACGATGGTCGGGTTGCCGTTCTGCGAAACCTGCGCCAGCGCGCTTTCGACTTCGCCGACGAGCGGTTCGATGTTCTCCGTGCCGACATAGGGTGCGAATTTCGTGCAGAAAGCCAGTTCGTCGCCCCATAGATAACTTACGGATTCGCCCAGCCCTGCATGGATAATGAAACTCTCGCGCAGCAGCCGCGCCGTGTCGCGCAGGAAGGCCCGCTGCTGTTCGCGCGACAGCTGGGCCACCTCTTCGGCCCACGTCACGAGTTCGAGGTGCTTATCATTGTAGCTCAATCGCATCAACGAACAGAATAAGGAAAAATTTTCGCGTTGCGCCGCGTCGTTTTCTCCGGCAATCAGCTGTTTGAGGGTCAGCAGGTCGCCGCTGGCGAGCCGCGCCAGATTGCGGGCTTTCAGCGGGTCGCCGACCCCCTGTTCGCGGGCCAGCCGTTCGAGCACTTCGGGCGCGATGCGCGGCACGTGCACCTCCTGCGTCCGCGAAAGAATCGTGGGCAGCAACAGCGCGGGCTGTTCGGACACCAACAGGAAAAGCGTCTTTTCCCACGGCTCTTCCAGAATTTTCAGGATTTTGTTCGCCGCCTCCTCGTTCATCGTCTCGGGCAGCCACACGAGCATGATTTTGTAGTCGGACTCGAAACTTTTGTACGACAGTTTGCGGATGATGTCGTCGGCTTCGCGCGCGGCGATCATCCCTTTGAGCGTCTTGCCCAGATCGAGCCGGTCGTACCACTCCTGCGGCGAGAAATAACCGCCGCGTTCGGCGAACAGCGCGCGGAACAGGTCGAGGAAATCATCGCTGTGCATCGCTTCGCCCGATTTTTTGCCCTGCTTGTTGACCGGAAAGACCCAATGCAGGTCGGGGTGGGCCAACTGGGCGATTTGCCGGCAGTCGGGGCACTCGCCGCACGAATCGCCGTCGTGGCGGTGGCGGCAGCAGAGGTATTGCACGTAAGCCACGGCGAGCGGCAGGGCACCGGCTCCGGCCTGCCCCGTAAAGAGCTGGGCATGGCTGACTCGGCCGGCGTCGACCGACTGGGCCAGATGCCGTTTGAGTTCCTCTTGTCCTATGATGTCTGCGAATTTCATCGCCGAAAAATCTGTTTCATCATCCCCCGCACGTCGATATGCTCCCGCCGCACGAGATAAAGGGTGTAGCCTGCGAACGCCGCCGCATTGAACAGCGTGCCCGCCCATGCGCGCCCGGCTCCGGCGAATTGTCCCGCCTCCTCGCACACGAAGAAGACCGCCAGCGCGACGGCGGCATACTCCCCGATGCGGCCCCACTGGTAGGGCGTCGGGAAATAGCGCCGGTTGAGCCACCAGCTCACCGCGACCATTGCCGCTTCGCTGCCCAGCCGCGCCCACGCCGCCCCGAGATAGCCCGACTGCGGAATCAGCCACCGCCCGAGCCCCAGCATGGCGAGCAGGCCGGCTCCCGTAATCAGCACGGCCAGCCCCGTGCGCTCCTCGCGCTTGTACCAGAACGACAGGTTTAACCAAACTCCGGTGAGCACGTTCGCGCCCAGCACGACCGGCAGAATGAATATCCCGTCGCGGAAGTCGCGGCCGATAATCAACGCGAAAAAGTCGCGGAACAGCGCGATGCCCAAGAAAATCAGCATCGAGACGGCGATGTAGTATTTCAGCGCGGCGGCGTTCATCTGCACGAAATCGTCTTTGGAAAAGTTCGACAGGAAGAACGGCTCGGCGGCCAGCCGGTACATCTGGTAAAAGAGCATCATCACGACGGCGATTTTCGTCACCGCGCCGTAGATGCCCAGCTGCGCCATCGCATCGCCTGCCGGGGCGAGGTATTTCAGCAGTTGGCGGTCGAGAAATTCGCTCGCCGTGCCGGCCAGCCCGCTCACGAGCAGCGGCAGCGAGTAGGCCAGAATGCGCCGCAGCAGCGCGGGGTCGATTTTCGGCACCACGCCGTCGACGGTGGCCAGCATGGCGAGCCACGTGGCGACGCTGGCGGCGAAGTTGGCCACGAAGACCCACCCGACGCCGAACGGGGTCGCGAACAGTCCGCAGGCGCCGAACACGAATGCCAGCCCGACGTTGAGGACGACGTTCAGCGTCTTGAATCCCACGAAGGTCAGCGCCCGTCCCTGCTCGCGCAGCCGCGAGAACGGGATGCACGTGCACACATCGAACAGGATGATGCCGCCGACCCACACGACGTATTCGGGCCGGGCGGTGTAGGCTGCGCCCAACCACTCCGAAAAACGGTCGCGGAACAGCACGACGGCCGCGAAAAAGAGCACGGCGGCCGCCGAAGTGGTGCCCCACGTCGTGGCGAATACGCGCCGCTTGGCCGTTGCGGCATCGCCGCCGTCGGCTTCGGCTTTGGCCGCGAAACGGAAATAGCTCGACTCCATGCCCATCGTCAGTAGCGTGAGGGCAAACGGAATCAGGGCATAGACATCGGTCACGATGCCGTAGGCGTCGGGTGCGAACATGCGGGTGTAGTACGGCGTGAGCAGGTAGCTCAAAAACCGCACGACAATCGTACTGAGTCCGTAGACGGCCGTCTGTTTCGCCAATTTTTCGAGCATGGGCCAAAGTTTTGCGTCGTAAAGATACGAAAAAGCCGCGCGCAAACCCAAATTTATTTGGAGTTTGCCGAGGCGAAGTATCTAAAACGAAGTTAAAGATACGAATAAGCGAGAGCAAAAGCAAATTTATTTTCTACCGTGACGGCGCAGGAACCTTGCAAAGCTCTACAACCGTCTTTCGCGCTTAAAACCCGTTTCTTAAACGGGCGGCGAAGCCGCACCATAAACTCCGCACTGTGAAAATTGCGGAAAAAGAGGTCGAGGGGTCGGAACGCCCGGAACGAACGTGCGAAAAGCGGAGTCTTTCGTGTTCGTTCAGTGAACGACCCCGAGAACTCCCGCAATTTTAACCGTGCGGATGGTTTTCGGTACCTTTTGACACCAAAAGGTACGATAGCAACAAAAGTTGTGTTTTTAGAAAATCGTTTTAAACGCGTAAAGCGGTCTATCGCTTTAATAAAATGCCTACCTTTGTCCCATGCAGTTGTTGAGCACCCTCTTTCTGACGATTTATTCGCTGGCCGTCGTCGGCACGATCGTGGTCATCGTCACGGACAACCGCAACCCGCTGAAAACCGTGCCGTGGATCATCGTGTTGCTGTTGGCGCCGGTCGTGGGGCTGGTGTGCTACTTCTTTTTCGGGCAGAACCTGTCGAAACAGCGCATCATCTCGCGGCGCACCCGCCGGCGCGTCACCGCACAGCTCCGCTCCGCCGCGACGGCCGGTTGTCCGGCCATTCCCGCGAAGTGGGAGCCGCTCTCCGAACTGTTGGAAAACACCATGCGCGCCGTGCCGCTCTACGGCAGCCGCATCACGACCTACACCGACGGCCGCTCGAAAATGGAGGCGCTCTGCGAAGCGATCGACGCGGCCCGCGACCACATCCACCTGCAATACTACATTTTCTGCGACGACGCGACGGGCCGCGACCTGCGCGAACGCCTCATCCGCAAGGCGCGCGAGGGGGTCGAAGTGCGGATCCTGTACGACGACGTGGGGTGCGCACGGGTCAAAAAACGCTTTTTCAAGGAGATGCAGCGCGCCGGAATCGAAGTTTTCGCGTTTTTGCATGTGCAGTTCCCGTTGTTTACGAGCAAGGTCAATTACCGCAACCACCGCAAAATCGCCGTCATTGACGGGCGAGTCGGTTTTCTCGGCGGCATGAACATCGCCGACCGCTACGTGCACGGGCCGGGCTGGGGCACGTGGCGCGACACCCATTTCCGCATCGAAGGCGGCGGGGTGGCCGGTTTGCAGGCCTCGTTTTTGAGCGACTGGTCGGCCACGACCAAGCGTCCGGTTACCGATGCGCGCTACTATCCCGAAACGCCGCATTTCGCCGACGGCGCGACCCTGCAACTCGTCGCCGGAGGGCCCTTCGGCAAGTGGCGGGCTCTGTTGCAGGGCATGAGCTATGCCATTGCGGGCGCCCGCGAGCGGGTGTGGATCCAGACCCCCTATTACCTGCCGTCCGAAGTGCTCAACACGGCCTTGCAGGCGGCGGCGCTGGCCGGACGCGACGTGCGGCTGATGCTGCCCGAACGCTCGGACGGCCGCATGGTCAATCTGGCGTCGCACTCGTTTTTGGACGACATGCTCAAAGCCGGCGTCCGCATCGCGTTCTACCGGCCCGGGTTCCTGCACTCCAAACTGCTGATCGTCGACGACGACCTGACGGTCATCGGCTCGTCGAACATGGATTTCCGCAGTTTCGAGCACAATTTCGAGGTCAACGCATTCGTCTACGACCGTGCGTTCGCGGGGCGCATGGCCGCGATTTACGAGGCCGACGAACGCCAGTGCCGCGCCGTGACCCCCAACGAATGGTTCCGCCGTCCGCGCCGGATCCGCATGGCCGAATCGTTCCTGCGGTTATTTGCCCCTCTTATGTAGCAGCGTCCCTGATGAATAAAGCCGATTTGGAAACATACCGGATTTTGGGCATCGACCCCGGAACGAACTACATGGGCTACGGTGTGTTGGAGGTCGAGGGACGCACGTTGAGGTCGGTCGTGCTCGGGGCTATCGACCTGCACCGGATGACCGACCCCTACGCCAAGCTGCGTTATATTTTCGAGCGGGTCGGGGCGCTGGTCGACGAGTACCGGCCCCGCGAAGCCGCGCTCGAATCGCCGTTTTTCGGCTCGAACGTGCAGTCGATGCTCAAACTGGGACGGGCGCAGGGCGTGGCGATGGCCGCCGCGCTCGCCCGCAACCTCACGGTGGCGGAATACGCGCCGATGCGCATCAAGCAGGCCATTACGGGGTGCGGGTCGGCCACCAAAGAGCAGGTCGCCGGCATCGTGTGCCGGATGCTGGCCATCGACCGGCCCGACAAACTCGACGCGACCGACGGCATGGCCGCCGCGTTGTGCCACTATTTCACTACGGCGGGCCCGCTGAACGGACTTTTGGGCACCGAACGGGTCAAGGGGCTCGGCGGCGGCAAGAAAGCGGCCTCGAAGCAGGGTTCCCAAAGTTGGGAGCAGTTCCTGCGCGCGCATCCCGAACGGGAAATCAAACGCAAATAATCCGGCACCGGAGCATATGAAGAAAGAGGCCGCGAACATTCGCGACCTCTTGACAATCGTGTGACGCCGACAGGACTCAAACCTGTAACCTTCTGATCCGTAGTCATAATTTGGCCATTTTTGCGGATTTCGCCCGATTTTTATAATTGCTTGTAATTGGCTGTTTTTCAGACGTAAATATAACTATTTTATTTCATTCTGTTTTTGTCGATTTCTATTTATTTTGTAGCTTTGTGTCTAAATTGTGTACCCGATTCTGAAATTTATACACAAGATGAATTACGCGAAAGACGGCATTACAGTGGCTCCGATAATCGATACCGGCCACCCGAAACAAAGCGGTGTGTACCCGATTCGCATTCGGGTAACATATGCTCGCCAACGTCGCTATTATCCGACAGGCAAAAATATGACCCTCGAAGATTGGGAAAAGTTGAAGCTTTCGAAGTCCCGAACGTTAGGGGCTATCCGAAAAGACATCGAAAACAGCTATCAAATCGTGCGTGCGGCCGTTGAGGAATTGGCATCGGCGGGCGGCTTTTCGTTCGATGCCCTCAACTGCCGATTGAAAGGGGCTGCTTCGGACACGGTGAATACGATGTTTCGGGCAAGAATCGAAGACTTGCGAAAGGCTGGCCGAATTGGCAGTATGCTTGTCTATGACAACGTATTGAAAGGATTGGAACGTTTCGCCGGTGAGCGCATCCGGTTCGATGCCATAACGAAAGGTTGGTTGGAGCGGTATGCGAATTTTCTGCGGGACGAGGATAAAACCCAAACGACGATTTCCATCCATTTGCGCCACCTGCGAGCTGTCCTCAACGAGGCTCGACGTTTGGGGGTGGTAAAGGAGGCTCAATATCCGTTCGGTCGCGGTCGCTACGAAATACAGGCGGGCGAGGGTCGCAAAATGGCCCTTACGTTGGAGCAAATCGGGCAGATTGCCGGTTACGATGACGGGAGCGACGCCACGGCCAAATACCGCGATTATTGGCTCTTTCTCTACTTGTGCAACGGCATCAACGTCGCCGACTTCGTGAAGTTGAGGTATCGGGACATCGTGAACGGCGAAATCTGTTTCGTTCGTCAAAAGACCGAGCATACCACCAAAACCCGAAAAGAAATCCGTGTCATCGTTACCGACCGAATGCAGACGATTATCGACCGACGGGGCAACGTTCCGGCTCCGGACCGATTCATTTTTCCGATTCTCGACGGTTCAGAGGATGCCCTTGCTCTGAAACACAAGACGCAATATCTGACCCGCGCTATCAACAAGCGGATGGCCGAGGTCGGCAAACAACTCGGATTCGGGAGTATCTCGACCTATACGGCACGGCATTCGTTCGCCACGGTCTTGAAGCGTGCCGGTGCTAATATCGCCTATATCTCCGAATCGCTTGGACACCAAGACCTCAAAACGACGGAAAACTACCTCGCCAGTTTCGAGCGCGAGGAACGACAGAAGAATGCAGAATTATTAACGAAATTTTAGAGGGTATGATAGATTTTGAAACAATGCTTGATTGGATCAAGAAAATAGGTGGTTATCGAGAATGCGATGCAAAATGGGTGAAAACATTTATTATAAATCAAACTATATGGTATGAAGAAGGCAGTGGCTCTTTGGATTATACTGTAGTAAATCAGTATATTGACGTAATGGATAATTGGTGTTTAATCCATTCAAGTGAACAGGTTGCAGCATTAGCATTTAGGATAGCAGGTCAGTATTGGTGTGAATGTTTGAAGTGTCCATCTATTGAAGATTTGGAAGCTTATATTAAAAGTCGAATTATTCCGAAAAAAATAGGTTTGTCTGACAAAGAACAAAACAAGGCAGCATATGGGATTTTGGCAATTATGTTCTATTTTTTAAATGCTTTAGGCAATATTGTGGATGCTTATGGTATAAATATGCGTCATATGTGGCAACAATTAAAACTATCAGAAGAATTAATGGAGCCTATTTTAGATTATTCCAAAAATAATAAAGAAAATATTAGTTACAAAACGATGCCTCGTACTCATCGAATTGCCGCTGTCGCAGGACTGATTGATAAAATGGGGTTAAGAAAGACGATTGACGGAACAAAAATAGCAGAATTTATCGAAGCTGTTACTGGTGGAAATATTGAAACGGCTGGAAAAGATACGGTTGCATATAAAAAACCGACAAAGGATGCACAAAATGCTGCGAATGAGCTATTGAAAAAAATAGGAATAGAATAATCAATTTAGGAGCGTCCGACGTTTAGTCAGACGCTTTTTTCTTTCTCACCTTTGCACTATCAACGTTGAGCACCCCGCACGGCCAGCGGGAAAAGTTTAACTGAAAATAATGCAAAGTTATGGAAAACAATTCCGTAATCGTTACTACTCAGGCGCAGCTGCAGACCATCATCGGCGAAGCCGTCGGCGCTATCATCCCGAAACTCGCCGATTTCCGGCGCAAGAACGAAGCCGTCGAAACGGACGGTATGACCGTTGAGGATGCCGCCCGTTTTTTGACCGAGCAAGGCATACCGACAACGCGAGCCTCGCTCTACAATCTCATCTACAAAAATTCGATTCCCTATCGCAAGTTCGGCCGTCGTACGGTCTTCTCGAAAAAGGAACTGCTTGCGTGGATTGATGAACGTCTGACGCGCCCCTCGTCGAAGCGTTCGGAGGCTGCATTGCGAATCGCCCAAAGTGCTGGAAACGAATAACTGCCGGAGGTATGGAACAGAAACAACACGCCCCCGGTGCTCAAAGCAAGCACACAGGGGCATATGCTCGGATTTTTCACAAAGGTAAGGAATTTTTTCTCAATCACACCGAAAATTCGGTATTCAATCTGCTGACGGCCGGCGGACGATTGGCGACATTCGACATCGCCGACCGGTTGAACATCCCAGACCCGCGTAGCACGATTCGTTATTTGCGCAAAATGGGAATCGATGTAGGCGACGTATGGGTTCGCGAAAACAGGATGCGTTTCAAGCGTTATTTTATCCGAAGGGAGGCGGGCGATGGTGAGCTGTAATGGCAAAGGCAGTTTCGTGTTTTACGATTCGTTTTTCGAGACGTTGCAAACCCTTGACCAAGAGGATCGAGAATCGGCAAACGTGTTGTATCGGGCCATTGCTTTGTATGGTTTGTATCGTATAGAACCTGAAGACCTTACAAACATACAAAGGGCGCTATTTGCTGGAATGCGGGCACAACTCGAAGCCAACTGGGTAAAGTACGAAAACGGAAAGAAAGGTGCCGACTTCGGTAAACTCGGAGGGGCTCCGAACGGGAACTCGAACGCGAGGAAAACGACCCCAAAACAACCCCAAGACAACCCCGAAACAACCCGCAATGAAAATGTAAATGTAAATGTAAATGAAAATGGAGAATGTAAAGGGAATTGTAAGGGGGAACCCCACAATCCTATCGGAACAGCCAAACGCACGGCGTTTGTCCCTCCGTCGCTCGACGAGCTCCGTGTGTTTGTGTCCGAACAAGGATTGACAAACGTAAACCCCGAAGAGTTCATCGACCACTATACGTCCAATGGGTGGATGGTCGGTAAATCCCCGATGAAAGATTGGCGTGCTGCTGCGCGGCAATGGAATCGGCGCCATGATGAGTTCGGCAACAAAACGACAAATACGAACGCTGAAACGAAGTCAAGATACAAGGCGCTGTGATAAATGCCCGAAAAACGAACAGAAGCGCCGCAAATTTCGAATAAAACCAGTTGGATGTAAAATTATCAACCAAAAGGAAATAGTCGAAATTTAACGTATTTCTGTTCGAAATCAAAAAACGCGAGATAATGAAACGAAACATACAGGAAAAGCCATTGAAAGAAGCGATGCCGGATAACGGTTATCTGCCGAACGATGCAAATTTGGAGGCCGCCGTATTAGGGGCGTTGTTGCTCGAATCGCAATATGTACCGGACGTCCGGAGGATTATCACCTCAACGGCATTTCATGACCCGACGAATGCGGCGTTATACGACATCATTTGCCGACTGGACGACAAAGGCGAAACGCCGAACCTGTTGACGGTCGTGCAAAAAGCAAAAGTTGAAAATATCGCACCGTCGTACGTTGCCGGCCTTACACAAGCAGTCGGTTCGGGTGTTGAGGTGCAGAGCCACGCCCTACGGTTGGCTGATTTGGAACTTCGACGTCGGCTGATTCTCTTTTCTTCGGAGTTGAGGACCCAAGCAGAAACGAACGATGAGGTCGTCGAATGGGCGACGGCACGGCTGGACGAAATTGCGGGTACCGCATCCGACATCGATACGGCCCGACATATCGGCGACGTACTTGCGTCAACATTGCGAGACCTCGAACGTCGTCAGCAGGCGCACAATAGCGGCACGTGCGTCGGAATACCGACGGGATTGCCGCATCTTGACCGCATTATGGGCGGCTGGCGCGGTGGACAGTTGGTAATCCTCGGTGCTCGTCCGGCTATGGGTAAAACGGCGATGTCGCTGCTGTTCGCACGTGCGGCAGCCTCAACGGGCGTTCCCGTATGTTTGTTTTCACTGGAAATGCCCGATACGCAGCTGGCAGGCCGTATGCTGGTCGGAACCTCGGATGTGGATGCGGGGGCATTCCGTTCGGGAACCGTGACTACGGACGATTGGCGGCGAATCGAAAACGGAGCGGCAAAACTGAAAACCTTACCCGTTTATTTGTTCGATACGGCGGCGGCTACGATGGCCCGCATCCGATCGCAAAGCCGGACGATGCAACGACGGGGCAAGTGCGGAATGGTCATTATCGATTATCTGCAACTGGTCGCACCTGCGTCCGGCAAACGAGATAACCGAGAGCGGGAAGTGGCCGATATGAGCCGTGCTGCGAAACTGTTGGCGAAAGAACTGAATATCCCCGTTATCCTCCTTGCACAACTTTCTCGAAAGGTCGAAGAACGGGCTGATAAGACGCCGATGCTTTCCGACTTGCGCGAATCGGGCGCTATCGAGCAGGATGCCGATATGGTGATTTTCATCGACCGGCCGGCTGTTTATGGAATCGATAGTTTCGACGCGGGGTATTACGGCACGATAAGCAGCGTGGGGGTCGGACGTCTCACTATCGCCAAAAATCGGGAGGGATGTACGGGATTTATTCCGTTTCGACACAATGAAAGTCTGACGAAGATTACCGACTATGATGCGATACCTCAGCTAACTGAAACGCAGCCTTTCTGACGGCAAGGTTACGTCAAGGGAAAAACGAGCGTAAAACAATGATAGATAATTGAAATCGAAAAAATATGCAAAAAGATTTATTGAATAGTTCGTCGATTCGTTTGCAAATTGCAAAAGGCGGCACAAACGACTTGCAGTTTCATTTGAACCGGTATCGTGTATCGGTGCATTACACGATAAATAAACCTTATCAATTGATTGCCGTGGTGTTTCGGGTTGCCTGTTCCGGTATGATACCATTGGCGCGCTTTGCTTTCCCGGCTGATGGATCCGTTCTCGCGACCGATTACAAGACATTCGTGCGGCTTATTTGTGACATCGATAAAAAAGACCGCAACGAGGTCGCCATATTGCACGATGACGGAGTTGTTTTCGTCTCCGGTATTTGGGAAATCGAGAATCGGTTACGCTCGCCTCGTGCGGAAGAATTTGAATGGGGTATTGATCGCAATACGGAACGTTGGAATGTAAAATTTTGATATAACACAAAGCAATGGCACAGGATACTATCGAAAAAGTGATTACGATTACGTTCAAATCCTCCGAACTCGTAAAGAAGTGGGATGAACTGACCGCAGAAATCGAGAAAACCAAAGACGCAACCAAGAACCTCAAAAAGGAGGATGCCGATTATTACAAACAGGTCGCCCGGAACAAGGCCGTACTCCGCGAACTGACGCGCCAGCAGAAGCAGGTGCAGAAAGAGATCGACAGCAACATCAAGCTGGAGAAATCCGAGAAAGGCTCCCTGACGCAGATGCGGGCAACGGTCAAATCGTTGACTGCGGAGTATGAAAATCTCTCGGCTGCCGAGCGCAAAGGTTCACGAGGTACCGAGATATTGAAGAACATCCGCAACACTATCGCCGAGATAAACAAGCAGGAGACCGCGTTGAAAAATTACCGGTCGAATGTCGGCAACTATGCCGGCGGCATTCAAAAGGCGTTCGCCAAGATCGGCGCCGCGTGGCTGGCTGTCAAGGGTATTTACAGCTTTTTCAGTTCGGCCATCAAGACCATCAAGGACTTCGAGCAGGCCAATGCCAATCTTGGCACTATCTTGGGTACTTCGAAAGCAGAAATGGACGTACTCCGGGAATCGGCCCTCGAACTGGGACGCACGACCGAGTACACCGCATCGCAGGTTACGATGTTGCAAACCGAATTGGCAAAACTCGGTTTCGGCTCCCAGTCCATACAGGCAATGCAGGAACCTATCTTGCATTTCGCCACAGCTGTCGGTGCACAGCTTCCAGAGGCGGCCAAGCTGGCAGGTGCTACATTGCGCATTTTCGGATTGAATGCCAATCAGACAGAGGACACGTTAGACGTGCTTGCGACGGCAACCAACAAATCAGCTCTCTCGTTCGAGTACCTGAATAATGCAATGTCCACCGTCGGCCCCGTTGCCAAAACGTTCGGATTCTCCGTGCGCGCTACCACGGCGCTGCTGGCATCATTGGCAAACAGTGGCTTCAATGCCTCAACAGCCGCCACGGCGACACGCAATATCCTGCTCAATCTCGCCGATACAAACGGCAAGCTGGCAAAGTCGCTCGGTGAGCCCGTTAAGACATTGCCCGAATTAGTCGACGGATTGAAGAAATTGAAAGAACAGGGCATCGACCTTGCCGGGACACTCGAACTGACAGACAAGCGCAGTGTCGCCGCGTTCAACACGTTTTTGAACGGCGCCGACAGCATCACAGAGTTGCGCGATGCGTTCGAGGACGTAGGCGGCACAGCCAAGCAAATTGCCGAGGAAAGGTTGAACACCGTTGAGGGTTCTATCAAGTTGATGCAAAGTGCGTGGGAGGGATTCGTATTGTCGTTTTATAATAGCAAAGGCACGTTAAAGACTGTGATTGACTGGTTTACGGCCGCAATAAATGGAATATCCGATATGATGCTTGGCAAGGAGGGCCGTAGACGGCGGGACGAGCGGACAGCGGTTGCGTCCATTACGAAAACGGTTAATAAACGGTTTACCCAGGTTTTTAGCGAAACATCGGGCGACGACATTGAAAAACGTATAGAGGAGGCGACCGGGAAAATCCAGGAAAAGCTCAAAAAAGAAATGGATGAAATATGGGGAGGTGTAATCGATCCGAACATCGTCGACAAAGCGATTGAGGACGCATTGACGACTTCTGCCGATGCAGTTCGAGAATCGGAAGTTCAATTAACAG
Source organism: uncultured Alistipes sp. (assembly GCA_964530735.1). Taxonomy (GTDB): domain Bacteria; phylum Bacteroidota; class Bacteroidia; order Bacteroidales; family Rikenellaceae; genus Alistipes. The sequence continues at coordinate 37,529 of CAZGYX010000013.1, forward strand.
ATTCAATCAAACGATTATCCGATAAAGAATTAAAGGAACAGCAAAAGATCGCCGCGCAGAATGCCAAAATCATCGCCGAAGCCGAGGCGCAAGTGCTCAAAATCACGCAGCAGATGCGTGAGAAAACGCGCGACAACGAGTTGCTGACCCTCAAAGAGAACTACGACAGGGAAACCGAGCTTTTGCAGAAAAAGATCAAAAACGATGCAAGCCTTTCCGAGGAGGCGAAAGCCGCATTATCACGGCAACTGCTCGTCATGGAGGAACAATATCAACAGCAGCGACAGGACATCATCGACAAGTGGAGCCAAAAAGAGCTGGACGAACAGTTAAAAGCCAAAGAGCAGGAGTATAAAGAAAAGTTATTAGCGGCCACATTACAAGCTGCCAAAGCTGGGGATTCGCCCGAAGCCCAGTTGGCTGCCGCAAAGCAGGTCGCAATGGCCGAGGTGGAAATTGCCGCCGAGAAACTGCGCGATATTTCCGGTATGGAAAACGCTACGCAGATACAGAGGCTGCAAGCGGAAATCGAATTGCAAGAAGCGATAAAGCGTACAGGTGAAGTCGACAAGATGATTGCCGCACAACGCCTGCAAGATACCCAGCAGATGTTGAGTTCAGCATCGGCGACTGTGGGTGCTTTTTCGCAAATGTTCGATGCGCTTGCCGGTGATAGCGAAGAGTTCGCAGCATTTTCTAAATTGTTAGCTGTTTTTGAAATTGGGCTTCAACAAGCAATCGCTATCGCTGGTGCGGTTGCAAATGCTGCAAAATTTTCAATACCATGGCTGTTACCAGTTCAGATTGCCGCAAGTGTTGCAGCGGTAACAACGGCAATAGCACAATCCGTAAAAGCATCTGACTCTGCAAAAGTTCCGAAATATGCCGACGGCGGGTTGGTAACCGGCCCGGGTACCGGAACATCCGATAGCATCACGGCGAAGCTCTCGAACGGCGAGGCTGTCATGACAGCGCGCGCTGTTGCGAACTGGGGCGATGTCCTTTCAGCTATCAACGTATCGAGCGGCGGAAACGCTATCAACACATCGAATATTCCCACACGAAGCAATGGAATGGAACAGATGGAGGAGATGATGACCCGCGTTATGATGAAAATGCCGGTGCCGGTTGTGTCAGTAAAAGACATCAATGCCGGTCAACGTCGTGTAAGGGTCTCTGAAAATTTAGGGAGATTGGGTGGAAAAAGAAACAGAAAATAACATGATAATGAAAGAACAACAGCCTATTCCTGCCCGTCGGGTCGGTCGGCCCATGAAATACACACCCGAAGCACTTGAAGCAAAATTTGAGGAGTATGCCAAGTGGACGAAAGCGAATCCAGCCTACCTCAATAAAGTATCAGCCGGTGCAGTCATCCCCATACCGACAGAACGGCCGCTTACGATTGCTGGCTTCTGCAACTATGCTGGAATCAGCAAAGATACGTTCCGCAACTATGAGCATCAAGAGGAATTTTTCGACCTCCTTGCGCGCGTGCGTGAGACCATCGAAGCCGATCAGTTGGAGGGAGCCCTCGTCGGAATCTACGATGCGGGCATTGTCGCCCGTGTGCTGCACCTTGCCGACCGTACGGACGTAACCACCAACGGCAAGTCAATCCAGCAGATAACGGCGCCCATCAACGTTACACTCGACGCCGATGCGGCGAAAATAATCCAGTCTATCGGTAAGATGACCTTGCAGGAATAATAAAAGCCCCCCCCCTCGAAAATTATATTATCTTCATGCTGATGTCGTAAGGATAGTGTAATTTTGGGGGATTAAGAAAATGAATAGACCCCTTAAACGGAAAAGATGCCGGACATATAATCGTCCGCCGTCGACCGACGAATGTGAGATTCTGCCATTGGATCTTACGCAGGAAATGTTGATGATCTTGTTCGACGGAATACGGAAACATCGAAAGAAGCAGACGCATCGAAAACTTGCGAGACTTTTGTATGGCGCCACATCAAGGAACCGAGATTGAGACTGAATGCGCTCAAAGAGCAAAGACGCAGACAAAAAACAGCCTCCCGTTAGGGTGGCTGTTGGTTAATCATTATGAAGCTACTCCTTTGGGTCTGTCAATGTCTGTTTGGGGATATTGCCGAAATCTTTTTTCTGTTTCTGACTATTGCTTGTAGTGGTATCGCATTGTAAGGATTTGAACCTCGACAACCGAATCAATCACGCGGTACACAATTCGGTGCTCACCGTTAATCCGCCGCGACCAAGTCCCCGATAGCTCATATTTCAACGCCTCCGGCTTGCCGATACCCGTGAATGGATGCGCAGCAATATCTTCGAGCAGGGCAGTAATTTTCTTTATTGTGGCTTTATTGCCGGAGGTGCGCCAGAAATTCCAGTCTTCCCTCGCCTGATCGGTGAATACAAGCGCGTAGGTCATAGCCGCGCAAGAAAGTCGTTAACGCTTTCGCCCTGTTTTTGCCGTATAACCCGTCCCCGGTCAGCATCGTTCATTCCTTTGCGTATCGCAGCCATCGTTGCTGGAGACTGCATCAGGTATTCCGTTTCCTTGATTGCGTTATACTCTTCGATGGAAATCATAACGACCGCATCGCCGCCATCCCGACTGACGATTACCGTTTCGGAATCATTGATTACCGAATCGAGATACGACCGCAGATTGCGCCGCAGTTCCGTGAAATTTGCTGTTTTCATACTCTTGCGACTTAAATACGTACTTAATCCGGTACAAATATAATGCCCAAAAACGATTTGGACAAATATTTCGCCCTTTTTTGTTTACAGAGGAGCCTACTCTTATTATTCTTGTTATTCGGCCTTAATCGTTATAATCTTTCTGCAATGCGGTCAGGTTCGTATCATTTTTCGTAGCCCTCGTAGTAGTAGGATTGCTCGATACCCTTGAATATTACTTCCCGATCATCCGTGCGGTCGGTCAATGCGGGTTGCAAGAGCGCACGTAGTTCAAGGTCGTTTATCGGACTGCGTTCCATCGCTTGCAAATATCGGTCTTTGTCTACCTGCCGCCAATCTACTACCTTGCCGAGTCGTTTTTTTAGCATCATATCGAGCCAAATGCGGGTTGCTCGGCCGTTGCCCTCCATGAACGGATGAGCGATGTTCATTTCGACGTATTTGGCTATTATTTCCTCAAACGTCGTTTCCGGCATCTGCTCGATGACCGGCAGTATAGCATCGAGGTAGAGACTGTTCGCAAAGCGAAAACCGCCCTTTGAGATGTTGAGGGTACGCACCTGACCGGCAAAGTCGTACAGCCCGCCGAACAATGCGGCGTGTATGGCACGCAATCCTGCTACTGTGCCGACTTCGATATGGTCTATATCGCCGCTTTCGAAAAGGGTTCGGGCTTTTTCGAGGCTTTGGGCATCTATTTCCTGTGTTGTCATTCCGTGGGGTGCTTTAATGTTTCCGTATACTCTATTAAATCTGCTTCTTTATCGAACGTGTGCGTTTCTCCATTGCGGCGCACGAACGCCACGAAATCGCCTCGTTTGGCGAACAGGTCTATCACCTCAACGCCCAATGCTGCGGCGATTTCTTCCAATCTTTTTAATGGAGGATTACCTTTGTCGCTTATCGCAATACTCAATCCCGTTTCGGTCATTCCGAGACGTCCCGCAAGTTCTTTTGCGGTCATTCCTTTATCTTTTAGTAATTCTTTAACTCGCATTTTGTCGTATTGTGTAGTGCAAATATAGTGATATTTATATAAATGATGAAAAATTTTAATGTGAATTAAATTTTTCATCGTAAAAATTTTTGTAAAATCAAAATAACATTTATATTTGCATTGTGATAATTAAAACATCGGTTAAATGAGGACAACTCAATAGCCGCGATGCATACCGCCAAAGTCGAAACTTCGTAAATGATATATTAATTCAAAAACATACTGATTATGAAAATGAACAGAATCAACACCGCAAAGGGGAACGACGAAGAACAGATCGTTACCTCAAAGCAGAAAATGCTGGAAGCACAAGGCATCAGCGACCCTACCCGTAAATGGTTGGTAGGAGTAGCAATGGTGCAGGACATTCTTGACTATTGCCGTGAAACCCGTCGAGAGCTTTTAGAACAAGGAATACCGACAAAAGACTACGACGCTGAACTGCACGAAGCGACAAAGCAGCTTAATGTGGTTATCAATAAGTATTTGACAGATCAAATCAATACATCAATTCTCGGACTTGGAGATGATAACGTATGCGAAACGAAAAGAATCTAATTAAAACCAATACAACCATGACTGAAATTGTATTGATGAAAATAAACTAAAACTATTTACGACTATGAAGGAATTTATGATTACACAAGACGCACTCGAAAAATTAAGTGAGCCCATCGCTATGTATGGTGCGGCAGGCCTTATAAACGAGCTTATTAAAGCGTATGAGGAGCGGACGCAGATTATTGCAGCGATACAGTACGGTGTTGGAAATAGAAAACGGGATGAGAACGAAGACCCCAAAATGGTTCTTGAGGAGTTGCGCGAATGTTATTCGGCCGATACGGAACAAGAAGCCAGTGATCGTGCTTTTCTATTGCGTAACCTTTGCGAATTGATAGAATTGGCGAGCAATGTTGTTCAACAATATAAGAACTACCTTCGAAAATGAACTGCAATTCGCTCGCATTTGTAAAAATGGATCGTCGTTCAAATTTGAGCAATGAGAATAAATAATGTTATGAAAGACATGACTATTACAATTCCGGGCTACAAACATCAAATGTTGCATGATGCAATTACAGAATGCCCCGTTTCCGAGTTGATTGCCGAATTACTGGCATTTACGGACAATCACTATGCGACGTTGCGGAATATCCAGAACGGCTTTGGATTGCCGGTTCGCCCCGACAATGAAGATGCTGAAACGGTATTGGCCGATTTAAGAGAGAATGAGCAAATGATGAGTTCCGAAGTGTGCGACTGGACGCATACGGTCAAAACTATTTCGGATATTCTCGTAGCCGCCGAAGCCTTTTACGACGAGGTTCGTTGAAAACGGAAATCTTCAAGCTACATAACTTCGTATAGACATCTCTCGGTATTCGAGGTTTTTAATCGGGAACTGCGATTTAGCTCGCAGTTGTGTCTAAATTGTGTACCCGCCCGAAAACGAATCAACCGCCTGCATTGCTGCAAGTGGTTGATTTTGAGTGTGACGCCGACAGGACTCAAACCTGTAACCTTCTGATCCGTAGTCAGATGCTCTATTCAATTAAGCTACGGCGCCGAATTGCGATTGCAAATATAACGCGATTTTTCCAAAAATGCAACTTTTTCACATTTTTATTAAGGCTACTGACGGTCGGTTGGTTTCGGACGGTCGGAAGCGCCCCGTTAAAAACGGCGTTTTAAGGGCTACGGGAAGTCCGATAGCTTCGGGAGGTTAGGAAGCGCGCCGACGAATCCATTGGCTCGATGCAATCGGAAGCGTGCCGACCCCCCCCCTAAAAAAAATACTAAAATTTTAGCAGAAAATTTTGTATTTCTAAATTATTAGTAGTAAGTTTGCCGTGTGAAACGGGGAGACCGGGCACTGGAAGGAACTGAAGCAGGACTGAAACAAACACACATAAACCTATGAACAAGAAACAAATACTTACGCGGGGCGAGGAGGAGATCATGCAGATTCTGTGGCGGCTGGGCGATGCCGTGGTGAGCGAAATCATCGACCGGACCTCCGAACCGCACCCGAAGTACACGACCGTGGCGACGTTCCTGAAAATTCTGGAAAACAAGGGCTTCGTCGGGCACAAGGCCGAGGGCAAAAGCCACCGCTACTATCCGGTTCTGGCCAAAGAGGACTATGCGCAGACGGTCATGTCGTCGATGCTGTCCAACTATTTCGACGGGTCGCTGTCGCAGCTGGTGTCGTTCTTCTCCGAACGCGAGAACATTTCGGTTGAGGAGATGGACAACATACTGGAAATCATCCGAAAGGGCGACAAATGAAAGAATTGTTGGCCTATCTTGTCGAAACGTCGGTTTGCAGCGGCGTGCTTTTCGCGGTTTACGCCGCCCTGTTCGAACGGCGCACGCCGTTCCGGTGGTGCCGCGCGTACCTGCTGGCGACCGTCTGCGCCGCAGGGGTTATTCCCGTGCTCCGCATTCCCGTGTGGCCTGCGCCGGTGGTGACCGTGCAGCCGGTCGTGGCGGCCGGTTTTTCGGAGACAACGGCGGTGGCAGCGGTTGCCGAAGCGGCGCAGGTCGATTGGGGAGCCGTCGTTTTCTGGGCGGTCTATTGCATCGGAACGGGGGTCGTGCTGGTGCCCGCGCTGCGGCAGCTGCTGTTGCTGCGCCGCATCCGCCGCACGGCGCAAATCACTTTCGCGGACGGCTATACGCTCGTCCGCACGCCCGAACGCATCGACGCCTGTTCGCTGTTCCGCACCGTCTACGTGTGGCAGGGCACGCCCGACGACGAAATGCCCGTCATCCTCCTGCATGAACGGAGCCACATCCGCCACCGCCATTCGGCCGAACGCATCGCCATGGAGCTGATGAAGTCCCTGACGTGGTGGAACCCTTTTGTGTGGCTGTGCGCGAACCGGCTGAACGAGGTCGAGGAGTTCGAGGCCGACGGCGACGTGCTCCGCAGCGGATGCGACGTGCATTACTATATGCGGCTTATTCTCAAACAGATTTTAGGTTATAGTCCGGACATAACCAACGGGCTGCGCAATTCACGAACAAAAAAACGATTTATCATGATGACAACTGGAAATCCGCACAGACACGTTCTGTTGCGTTTGGCGGGCACCGTGCCCGCGCTGTTGGGATTGCTTTGCGCATTCTCGTTCACTTCCCGGGCCGCCCGGCCGGCCGTGCCGGAGCCCCCGATTGCCGGGACCCTCGAACAACCGGACGAACCCTTCTACCGCGTCGAAAAGATGCCCTCGTATCAGGGCGGCGACCTCAACGATTTCCGCCGCTGGGTGCAGATGCAGGTGCGGATGCCCGAAGCGGCTTTGAAGCAGAATTTGCAGGGCCGTGTCGTGGCGACGTTCACCATCGAAAAGGACGGCACGCTGGACGACATCCGCATTCTTCAAACGCCCGACCCGGTATTCTCCGAGGAGGTCGAGCGGGTACTGAAACGTTCCGAAAAGTGGATGCCCGGCACACAGGGCGGCGAGGCCGTGCGGGTGAAATACACGTTGCCGGTCGATTTCCGCTTGGCCGGTGCGGATGCTCCTGCCGGGCAGGGCGCAGCTCCCGCCGCGTCGGCCACGACGGCCGAAGAGCTGGTCGTGGTGGCTTACCCGAAAAAGGAGGCTTCGGCGCAAAAAACCGTCACGGTCCGTGTGACCGTGCAGAAAGAGGGCAAACCGCTGGCCGGTGCGCTCGTGCAGGAAATGGGCTCGACGAACGGCACGGTGACCGGTGCCGACGGACGGGCCGAAATCAAGCTGGCGGCTGGCCGTACGCTGAAAATCACCAGCGTAGGGTGCATGGACTACTACTACACGGCCGGAGAATCCGATGCGCAGGAAATCCTCGTTTCGCTCACTTCGTCGGAGCCGTCGGCCGACGGCGCGGTGACGGTTGCGGGCTCCGGCACGCAGCAACCGATAATAATCGTCGACGACAAACGGTTCTACGGTTCGCTCAACGATCTCGATGCAAAAGACATCGAAAGTATATCGATATTGAAAACGAACGGGGAAAATACGATTGTCGTGAGGATGAAAAAGGGTGCCGCCGGAAAGCAGGCCTCGAATTGACCCGCACGCCAACCGAGTCGTCGACAACATACCATAAGCGACCGGCAGCGGCCGTCTCCCCGATTCGGAGGCGGCCGCTTTTTTATTAGCCCCGTTAAGAACGGGGTTTTAGGCGCGATAGACCGTTTTCATGTTTCAGACGGTCGGTTGCGCTATCACCGAATAACTGCGACGCTTTTCGTCGCGCGGGCCGCACACATCATCGACCGGCGGAAGCGACGGTGACGATGAAAAGCAAGACGACGGTTTACTGCGTTGATAAAATGATTATCTTTGCATGGATTTCGCATCGACGGCAAAATCCTTTCGTAATTTGAAAAGCTATGAAAAGCCTCTTGATAAAACATCGTTCTGTGCGCAAGTTCCGGCCGACGCCGATTCCCGAGGAGGTCTTGCGCAATGTGTTGGAAGCCGCCGTGCGCGCTTCGACTTGCGGCAACATGCAGTTGTATTCGTTGGTCGTGACCCGCGACGCCGCGTTGAAACAGCAGCTCGCGCCGTGCCACTTCGACCAGCCGATGGTCACGCAGGCCCCGTGCGTCGTGACGGTCTGCGCCGACGTGCACCGTTTCTCGATGTGGTGCAGGCAGCGCAACGCCGACCCCGCCTACGACAATTTCGCGTGGTTCCTCAACGCCATGACCGATGCCCTGCTGGCGGCGCAGAACCTCTGCATTCAGGCCGAAGCGAACGAGTTGGGCATCTGCTACCTCGGCACGACGCTCTACACGGCCGCCGACATCGCCCGCATCCTCAAACTGCCCAAAGGGGTCGTTCCCGTGACGACCGTCGTCATGGGGTATCCCGACGAGAAGCCCGAACTGGCCGACCGCCTGCCGCTGGATGCCGTCGTCCACTACGACGAGTACAAGAACTACACGTCGGCCGTCATCGACGAGCTGTGGGCCGAGCGCGAAGCCTCCGACCTCACGAAACGGCTGCTCGAAGAGAACGGCCTGCCCAACTTGGCGCAGATTTTCACGCAGCGCCGCTACACGCGCGAGGACAACCTCTCCATTTCGCGCTCCTACTTGGCGCTGCTCAAAGAACAGGGATTTTTCAATCAATAGGGTGTGCGGCGCCGGCGGTTTATGGGGAGCAGTGGCAATAGGTGCCCGCATGCGGCGGGGCGGTTGGTGCGCATCGCCGCACTGGGATTGCTGTGCTCGTCATGCAGCGTCACGCGCCACATTCCCGAAGGCTCCTACCTGTTGAGCAAGGCGACCGTCGAGGCGGACAAGGAGACCCCGCGCCGCCATCGCATCACGGCCGACGAACTCCAACGCTACATCCGGCAGACCCCGAACAAACGCCTTCTGGGGACGAATTTCTACGTCTGGCTCTACGAACAGGCCGATTCCTCGAAACACAACGGCTGGAACAACTGGAAACGCCGCATCGGCGAAGCCCCCGTGCTGTTCGACCGTTCGCTGACGCGCAAGAGCGTCGAGAACCTGAAAATCTACATGAATTCGCGCGGGTATTACGCTTCGGAGGCTTTCTGCGAGGTGGACACCCTCTCCCGGCGCCGGCGCGCCAAAGTCACCTACCGCGTCCGGCAGCACCGGCCCTACCGCATCGGGTCGGTGCGGTACGAATTCCGCGACAAGTTCCTCGAACAGCTCGTGCTGCCCGATACCGTCCACTCGCTGCTGCATCGCGGCGAGATTTTCGACATCTCGGTGCTCGACAGCGAACGCGAACGCATCACGGCCCGCCTGCGCGAACGGGGGTATTTCAATTTCACGGTCAACAACATCGAGTACATCGCCGATACCCTTTCCCACCCGTGCGAAGCGAACCTCCGCCTCTTAATAAAACCCTATCTGTCGGGGTACGACGAGCAGGGGCAGCCCGTGTTCGAGGACAACGCGGTCTACCGCATCGACCGCATCAACGTCTTTCCCGATTACCGGCCCGATGCCTCGGGCGGGGTCGACACGACGCTGCTTTCGCGGCTCGACACGACCTACTATCGGGGACTGGACATCGTTTACGAGGGCAAACCCAACGTGCGGCCCAAAATCCTGCGGCAGTCCATTCCGCTCTATCCCAATTACATCTACAATTCGGCGCAGGTCAACCGCGCCTATACCGACCTCATGGCGCTGGGTTATTTCCGGTCGGCGCGCATCGTGTTCGTCGAACAGCCGCGCACGGTCGACGAGACCAACTACGTGACCTATGTCGGCGAGCGGGGCGATTCGACGCGCACGGAGTCCGTCCGCGAGGGCTACCTCACCTGCAACATCCTCTGCACGCCGACCCTGAGGCAGAGTTTCAAGGTCGACCTCGAAGGCAGCACGACGTCGAGCTTCTACGGGCTGAAAGCCACGATCGGCTACCAGAACCGCAACATTTTCCGCGGGGCCGAATCGTTCGACGTTTCGGGGTCGTTCGGGTACGAGTTCATGAAGGCGCGCGACGCCCGCAAGAGCCGCGCCGAAGAGTACGGCATCTCGGTCGGGCTGACCTTCCCGCGTTTCCTCGTGCCGTGGAGCATCACGCGCTTCGGGACGGTCAACCAGCCCAAGACCAAACTGGAATTGTCGCTCAACTATCAGGACAGGCCCTACTACCGGCGCACGCTGACCAGCGCGGGCATGACCTACCAGTGGACCAATTCGAGTTATTCGTCGTTCTCGCTGCGGCCCGTCGACATCAACGTGGTCGACGTGAGCTACCTCGACCCCGATTTCCTGAACGACACCGAAAACCTCTACCTCATCAACAGCTACCAGACGCAGCTGATTGCGGGGCTGACGTTCAGCTACGGGTACAACAACCAGCTGAAAAACCTCGGCCGCAACGCGACGGTCGTCCGCTTCAATGCCGAAACGGCGGGCAACTTGGTCGGCGGGCTGGCCCACCTGTTTTCGTCGCCCGTGCGCACGCAGGACGAACGCTACTACCGGATTCTGGGCATCCGTTATTCGCAGTATTTCCGTTTCGACATCAGCGCGAGCCGCAAAATCATGCTGGGCGCCAAGACGGCACTCGCCGGACGGCTCTACGGCGGTCTGGCAATGGCTTACGGCAATTCGACTTCGGTGCCGTTCGACCGTCTGTTCTACGCGGGCGGCAGCAACGGCATGCGCGGCTGGACGCCCCGCACGCTCGGGCCGGGTTCGGTGCCGCGTCCCGAAACCAGCTTCCCGTCGCAGTTGGGCGACATGAAGCTGGAAGCCAATCTCGAATTCCGGTTCCCGGTTTGGGGCATCGTGCACGGCGCCACGTTCCTCGATGCGGGCAATATCTGGTTCGTGAAACGCGACCCGTCGCAATACTCCGACGATGCGGTGTTTTATTTGAAGGACTTTTACAAGCAGTTGGGCTTCAATACGGGGCTGGGTCTGCGCTTCGACATCAAATTCGCCGTGCTACGGTTGGATTGGGGCATCCAGTTGCATAATCCGAACAATCCCGCCGGCAGCCGGTGGATCCACGACTTCCGTTGGAAAAATACCGCGCTCAACTTCGGCGTGGGGTATCCTTTCTGATTTTTTATTAGCGCTACGGACGGTAGCCGGGCTTCGGACGCTTGGGATGCGCTCTGACCGAAATGGAATATAGAGGGAGGTAGCGACCACAGCCGTCGGAACCGTACGAACATTCGGTCGCGCTTAAAACCCGTTTCTTAAACGGGCGGCGAAGCCGCACCATAAACTCCGCACTGTGAAAATTGCGGAAAAAGAGGTCGAGGGGTCGGAACGCCCGGAACGAACGTGCGAAAAGCGCAGTCTTTCGTGTTCGTTCAGTGAACGACCTCGAGAACTCCCGCAATTTTCGCCGTGCGGATGGTTTTCGGTACCTTTTGCTGGCAAAAGGTACGATGGGAAAAATCTGGCGAAACAAAAAAGTGCCGATTATTTTTCTAATAAATATAATATATTTGCACAATGTTCGTTCGTGTAACGAACGACCGTGCAAAAAAACATCATTCACCCGTAAAACAAACCAATAAGATAATCATGAGCGAAGTCATCAACATCAAGGAGTTGAACGAACGGATCGAACGCGAATCGGTCTTCGTCGATACGCTCCGCACCGAAATGGGCAAGGTCATCGTCGGCCAGAGCCACTTGGTCGATACGCTGCTGATCGGCCTGCTGTCGAACGGCCACATCCTGCTCGAAGGGGTGCCGGGTCTGGCCAAGACGCTGGCTATCACGACGCTGGCCAAAGCCGTCGACGCTTGTTTCGCGCGCATCCAGTTCACGCCCGACCTGCTGCCCGCCGACCTGCTGGGCACGCTGATCTACTCGCAGAAAAGCGAGGATTTCATCGTCAAGAAAGGGCCCGTATTCGCCAACTTCGTGCTGGCCGACGAAATCAACCGTTCGCCGGCCAAAGTGCAGTCGGCGCTGCTCGAAGCGATGCAGGAGCGTCAGGTGACGATCGGCGACGCGACCTATCCCCTGCCGCAGCCTTTCTTGGTGCTCGCCACGCAGAACCCGCTCGAACAGGAGGGCACCTACCCCCTGCCCGAAGCGCAGGTCGACCGTTTCATGCTGAAAGCCAAAATCTCCTACCCCAAGAAACAGGAGGAGCGCGACATCATGCGGATGAACCTCGCCGGTACGGGGCTGCCGGCGGTGAACAAGGTCGTGTCGCCCGAAGACATCGTCAAAGCGCGCAAGGTGGTCGAGGAGGTCTACATGGACGAGAAAATCGAGAAGTACATCATCGACATCATCTTCGCGACGCGCGAACCGGCCGAGTACAACCTCGACAAATTGCAGTCGCTCATCGCCTACGGCGGTTCGCCGCGTGCGTCGATTTCGCTGGCCAAAGCGGCCCGCGCCTACGCTTTCATCCGGCGGCGCGGGTACGTCATCCCCGAGGACGTGCGTGCCGTGTGCCACGATGTGCTGCGCCACCGCATCGGCCTGACCTACGAGGCCGAAGCCGAGAACATCACGACCGAAGAGATCATTACGGATATTCTGAATAACGTCATCGTCCCGTAACGCACGGCCATGCAGGAATCCGAAAACGAACTGTTGAAGCGCGTCCGCAAAATCGAAATCAAGACACGCGGATTGTCCAGCGAGATTTTCGCCGGACGCTACCACACGGCGTTCCGCGGACGGGGCATGTCGTTCTCCGAAGTGCGGGAGTACCGCGCGGGCGACGACGTGCGCGACATCGACTGGAACGTCACGGCCCGCTCCTCGAAACCCCACATCAAGGTCTACGAGGAGGAGCGCGAACTGACCATGATGCTGCTCGTGGACGTTTCGGGGTCGCGGATGTTCGGCACGACCGACCGGCTGAAAAAGAACCTCATGACGGAAATCGCCGCCGTGCTGGCTTTCTCGGCCGCGCAGAACAACGACAAGGTGGGGTGCATCTTCTTCTCGGACCGCGTCGAAAAGTTCATCCCGCCGAAAAAGGGGCGCAGCCACATCCTGACGATTATCCGCGAGTTGATTGGGTTTCAACCCCAGTCATCGGGTACGCGGATTTCGGAGCCCGTGCGGTTCCTGACCAACGTCAACAAGAAACGCTGCACGACCTTCATCCTGTCGGACTTCCTCGACGACCGCAACGACCGCACGGCGCTGGACGACGCGCTGAAAATCGCGCGCGGGAAACACGATTTGGTCGGCATCCGCATCTGCGACCCGCGCGAGGCGGAGCTTCCGGACGTGGGCATCGTCGAGCTGGAAGACGCCGAGAGCGGCCGCAAGGCATGGATCGACACTTCGTCGCGGGCCGTGCGCGACCACTACGCCGAAGCGTGGCGGCAGCGCAGTGCCGGCATCGACGCCACGCTGCGCCACAACCGCATCGACACGGCAACCATCTCGACCGACGGCGATTACGTGACCGAACTTATCAAATTGTTCAAGAAACGCTAACCGAAAATGAGGCGAAACGAATTCATAGCGAAAAGGTGGATAACGGGTGTCGCGGTCATCGCCGCGTTGGGCGGGGGTTGCTTCGCGGCATCGGCCCAGTCGCAGCGGCCCGTCGTGACGGCCCGCATCGAACCCGACAGCATCGGCATCGGCGACCGGTTCGATTACGTCATCGAGGTCGAAAAAGATTTGGTGCAGGTGGTGCGGTTTCCGGTCTACGAAGCCGACGACGGCAAAATCGAGCTGGTCGAGGATGCGCCCGTCGACACGCTCGCACGCGACGGACGCCGCCTGAAACTGCGCAAACGCTACCGGCTGGCCGCTTTCGAGGAGGGCCGCTACAACATGGGCTTCGCGCAGGTGCTCTATGCCGACAAGAACATCGTCGACACGCTGCGCAGCACGGGCGATTCGCTGCGGTTGGAGGTCGGGACGTTCCTCATCGACTCCGCTTCGCAGTCGATTTTCGACATCAAGGGGCAGAAGACCCTGCCGTTCCGGTTCGCCGAGATTCGCGGTTATCTGATTCGGACGCTCGTCGCGCTCCTGTTGCTCGGCGCGGCCGTCTACGGATTGGTGCGGTGGTTGCAGGCCCGCGGCAAGCGGCTCGGCGACCTGTTCCGTCCGGCTCCGCCCCGGCCGCCCCACGTGGTGGCGATTCAGGCGCTGGAAGCCCTGCACCACCAGAAACTGTGGCAGAACAACAAGCACAAACAATACTATTCGGGGCTGACCGACATCCTGCGCACCTACATTTCGGGGCGCTGGGAAATCGGCGCAATGGAGATGACAACCGACGAAATCGTGACGGCGATGCGCGGCATCGAACTGCCCGACAAGGCGGCATTGGACTTGGTCGCTATCCTCCGCAACGGCGATTTGGTAAAATTCGCCAAAGACACGCCCGATGCCGAACAGAACGAAGCGGATTACCTGAAAACCTACTACTTCGTCGAGGAGACCAAACCGGAGGATGCGACCGAAGCGACATTGGATGAAACGCTGGAAATAAAAAATTAAAATTGCCGCGTGAGCGGCACCAATGAATCCGACCGGATGTCGGAGCCGTTAAACGGAGTGCGGACTAAAAGCGTCCGGCG
>CAZGYX010000014.1:0-47106 GCA_964530735.1 uncultured Alistipes sp.
GCACGGAACGCGGCATCACCGAACCGACGCCGACCTTCTCGGCTTGCTTCGGCGCGGCATTCCTGTCGCTGCACCCCACGAAGTACGGCGAAGAACTCGTGAAGAAGATGCAGAAGTCGGGCGCAACGGCCTACTTGGTGAACACAGGCTGGAACGGCACGGGCAAACGTATCTCGATCAAGGATACGCGCGGCATCATCGACGCCATCCTCGACGGTTCGATCGACAAGGCTCCGACCAAGAACATTCCGATTTTCGACTTCAAGGTGCCGACCCAGTTGCCGGGCGTGGATCCGAAGATTCTCGACCCGCGCGACACCTACAAGAAGGCATCCGAGTGGGAGACCAAAGCAAAAGACCTCGCAGCCCGCTTCATCAAAAATTTTGAAAAATTCTGCGGCAACGACGAGGGCAAGAAGCTGGTGAACGCCGGTCCGAAGTTGTAATCGCACGGATTCGAGAAAACACCGAGCGGTGTACCGCTCTTAATAAGACGCCGTCCCGAAATTCGGGACGGCATCTTATTATTTAGGGCGTTGTGCATCGTCAGGAACCCGTCGGCAGAACACCGGCGATTCTGCACAAAGAGGATATATTTTTTCGCAATTATTTTGTTCGAGTGACTTTTTTGTTTAACTTTGCACCGCTAAAGTTCCCCGCAAGGGCAACGATAGCGGTAAGGCCCATTCGTCTATCGGTTAGGACGCAAGATTTTCATTCTTGAAAGAGCAGTTCGATTCTGCTATGGGCTACACGAATACGAAAAGTAAAAAATAAACACAAAGGGAATTATGGCAAACCATAAGTCATCGAAAAAAAGAATCCGTCAGACCTTGACCAAACGTGCGCACAACCGGCTGTTCCACAAGACAGCCCGCAATGCGGTGAAAGCGTTGCGTGCCACCACCGAAAAGAGCGCGGCCGAAGCCCTGCTCCCGAAGGTGAACTCGATGTTGGACAAGCTCGCCAAGCACAACATCATGCACAAGAATAAGGCGGCGAACTTGAAAAGCGCCATGCAGTTGCATGTGAACGCTTTGTAGTCCGCGAGAGCGACGCAAACGGCAAACGGCCGGATTTTCCTCATCGGGAAATCCGGCCGTTTCTTTTTTTTTGGGGGGGGGCAAAGCGGTTGGAATTGGTAACGGCGTTTTCCGCGTAGCACATCCACCGCCGCCCGATTTTTACTTTTCCCGTTGTACGTGCAAATCGTAGTGCCGCGCCAGTCCGCCTTCGGAGGTCTCCCGGTAGAGGCTCGGCAGGTTGTGGCCCGTTTCGTTCATCACCGCCACCACGCGGTCGTAGCTCACCAAATGCGAACCGTCCGACAACGTGGCATAGGCATTCGCATCGAACGCCCGCGCAGCTGCGACGGCATTCCGTTCGATACACGGCACCTGCACCAGCCCGCACACGGGGTCGCAGGTCAATCCCAAGTGGTGTTCCAACGCCATTTCGGCCGCATACTCGATTTGCGCAGGCGTGCCGCCGAACAGCTGGCAAGCAGCGGCGGCGGCCATAGCGCACGCCACGCCGACCTCGCCCTGACAGCCGACTTCGGCCCCCGATATGGACGAATTGGTCTTGGCCACGTTCCCGAACAATCCGGCCGTAGCCAATGCCCGCAAAATACGGATACGCAGAAAATTCCGCGAAGTGGCCAAATGATAGAGCACGGCCGGCACCACCCCGCTCGAACCGCACGTAGGAGCCGTCACGACCACCCCGCCGGCGGCATTTTCTTCGGCCGTGGCCAGTGCATAGGCGTATATCTTGGCGCGCGAACTCAACGAATCGGTATAGCTTTTCGACTTGACCCAGTAGGTGCTCGCCTTGCGCGCCACTTTCAGCCCGCCCGGCAGCACCCCGTCGTTGTTCAGGCCGCGTTCGATCGTTTCGCACATGACCGTCCAGATATGGTCGAGGTAGTCCCAGATTTCGGGGCCCTCGCAGTCGTTCACGTACTCCCAGTAGGTCTTGCCCTCGTCGTAGCACCACTGCTTGATTTGGGCGATGGTGGACATCGGATAGACGCTTCGGGGTTGTTCGGCACGGGTCGTTTCGTTCGCCAGCGCACCGCCGCCGATGCTGTAAATCGTCCAGCTGTCGACCGCCGCCCCGCCCCGTAGCCCCTCGAACAGCATGCCGTTCGGATGAAACGGCAGCGTCACATCGGGCTTCCAAACGATTTCGGTCGGAGCAATCGGCTCCAGCACGGAGCGGATAGCCACGTCGGTCAAGTGCCCCTTGCCGGTCGCCGCGAGCGACCCGTACAACGTCACGCGATAGGCTTCGGCCTCACGGCACCGCGCCGCGAACTGCTCGGCCGCCCGTTTGGGGCCCATCGTATGGCTGCTCGACGGGCCGTTGCCCACCTTATACAATGCTTCGAGTGATTCCATCGCACACGGAACGGATTATTCAGGAAAGTTTGCTCAATTTCGCCAGCGGTTTCATATACTTGTCGATGTCCTGCGGGTCGACGTACAGCGCGACCCCCTCGAACAGGTCCTCCATCGCTTCCTGCATATTTTCGATGTCCGATTGGGTAAATTTGATTTTGCTTTCGGTTTCGATGAAATCCACCAGACTGCGGAACGAAATGGTCGTCATGACCATCGCATAAGCGGCATAACGGGGATCGACCTTGATTTCGATTTTGCGTTTTTCGTAAGCCATGATATACATTGAGTTTTAAGCAATCGCCCCTGCGGCCCGGCCTGCCGGCAAGCGAAGCGATCGGTAGTTAATAGATGCAAAAAGGGGCGCGGTATCAGCCCCCAACAAATAGGTTTCAGCAAACCTTCGATAACGGGAACCGTCCCTGTGCGGCACGGTTCCGACGAGTCCTCCTCCCCCTCCGACACTCACGAGGGCAAAGATAGGACGAAATCTTCATTCACCCAAATGTAGAAAAACGGAAAACGTCCCTGAAAAGCGTTTTTCGCCCGCATGTCCGCAACGGGCCTGCGGCGTCCGGCTTTTCGGACGCCGCAGGCCGTGCGCACGAAGACTTAAAACAGATTCACCCCGTCGAGCGTCGCAATCAGGAAGGTTGCGGCAACCGTCAGAATGGCGTACAATTCGGGGAAAGCGGCCAGAATCAAGGTCTTACCCATGACGTCGTGACCGTTTCCGATCGCTGCGATACCGTTGGCGCAGACTTTGGCCTGATAAATCGAAGCGGCCAGATTGACGATTCCGACCAGCAGGCCGGCACCGAAAATGGCGGCACCCTGCACCATCGTGGGCGCGGTCAGTCCTTTCTGCACGAGGAAGTAGCAGACGAAACCGTACAGACCCTGCGAACCCGGCAGCGCCGACAGCGTCATGTAGCTACCGAACGCGTTGCCGTTCTTCTTCATGGCGCCGACCGAAGCCTGCCCCGCGATCGAGGTGCCGACGGCCGATGCGATACCTGCAAGACCTACCATCAGCGCTACGCCGATGTAAGCCAAAATCAAAGCTGTTGTTTCCATAATTTTTATTAATTTATTAGATTCTCATTCAATCGTTTTTTTGTCCGGGCGGTCGACGGTTTCATGCGTCTTCGTCCATCTTGCGGATCGGGTCGAACGCACGCGGCGCCATTTCGAATCCGGCATTCTTGAAAAACTCCACGAACGTCAGACGCATCGGGTGCACGAACGACGAAATGGTGGACATGAACAGGTTGATGCCGTGCCCCACCAGCAGAATCGGCACCATGATGAGCAGCCGCACGGCGAAATTGGCCCCTTCGGGCACGAATCCGCTCGCCAGCGTATTGAACACCAGTGCCAGCACGCCGCCCGAAAGTCCGATTGCGAACAGACGGATGTACGACAGCACGTCGCTCAACAGGCCGGTCAGGTTGTTGTAGAGTTCCCACAGCCCCGCGCCGATATTGACCAGCGGATTGCGTCGCGGATTGTTCAGCAGGAGCAGCAGCGTTCCGCCGATGCCCAGCGCAACGTAGAACGCCACGGAATCGGACGTGAAACCCGGAATGGCCAGCCCGGCCACCGGCAGTCCCATTGCCAGACAGGACGACAGCAGGATGACGAACCACCCCAGTGCCCCCAGCGTATTGGAGAGTCCGAACAGGCGGATTTTCGTCCACAGGTTCAGCATCATCGCAAAGAGGATCTGCACCACCCCGATGACCAGCGACAACGAAAAGAACTGTTTTTGGAAATCAAGGAACGGCACCTCCGGAAAATACTCTTTCAGGTTCATGCCGAAGACCGAACCGCAAACCAACCCGAACACGACGGTCGAAACGGCGCACCACGTGGCGAACCACGACGCACGGCGCATCATGCCCGTGCGGAATTTCCACAGCATGAACAACCCGGCGGCCAACAGAATCGCACCGTAGCCGGCGTCGTTCAGGCAGATGCCGAAGAACAGCATGTAGAACGGCGCGAAATAGGGCGTCAGGTCGAGCGTGCCGTACTTCGGGCGGGCATACATGTCGCCCACCATCTCGAACGTGCGGGCGAAACGGCCGTTTTTCAGTTTCACGGGCGTCTCGTCGTCGGGCGTCGGGGCGTTTTTGAGCCACACCACGTTGGGATAGCTTTCCAGCAGGGCATCGACCTTGTCCGAGGTTTCCCGTTCGGCCCAGCCCTCCATGACGAGCAGCGTGCCGTCGGCCTCCTTGCGGGCGGTCGCCCGAACGCGCGCGCCCTGCAACTGCTCTTTCAGCGCGGCGGCACCGCCCTGCAACAGCTTTTCCGACGCGGCGACCCGTGCGAACTCGGCATCGAGCGCATCGAGCTGCCCCTGCTGGTCGGCGATGCGCCGTTCCGCCTCGCGGATGTCCATCATCGGGGTTTTCATCTCCTGCGCATCGAGCGAAATCTCCTCGCCCGGAGCGGCGACGACCACGAAATAGACCGTCGTTTCGGTGCGGGCGACCTCCGAAAGGGTGTAGCGCTCGCCCCACGCTTCGGCCTCCTTGTCGAACGTGCCGATTTGCGTCGAAAAGTAACGCAGCACGATGCCCTGTTCGGCCAAAGCCGCCACGCGCCGCACATCGAACGCGCCCCACGCCCGCAATTCGTCGGCGAGTTTTTCCAACCGGCCGATTTCGGTGCGAAGCGCGGCAGCCTGCTGCTGCGCGGCGACGTAATGTTCGTAAGTCTCGGCCGCCGAACCGAACGGCACGGCCTGCCGCAGCGCGGCGGCGTGCTTCCCGTCCCTGCGGAACTCGGCGATGCACTCGACGGCTTTGGCGTGGCCCTCGATGTCGAGCAGCAGCTGCCGCTCGTCCTCCGTCGGCTCCCAGCCGGCGGTAGTGATATCGACCAGCCCGAGTTCCCTCAACCGCTGAATAAAATCCTCGCCCTGCGCCGCGAGCAGCACGAAGTCGTATTTCATCATCGGAGCAATCATAGTAGGACGCCCTCCCCGGCTTGCTGTTGTTTGGTTTTCACGATTTTCTGTGCCGATTTCGAGAGGTTTTCCTCGTCCTCCATGAAGCGTTTGATTTTACGGATCGCATCCTCGTAGCCCGGGATCTGCACTTTTTCGTAGAGGTTCACTTTCTGCGTCGTCTTGCGGCGGGCCTTGTCCAGCAGTTCCGTTTTGCGGTCGTACACCGCCTGTTCCAGCCCCAGACGGGCCAACCGTTCCAGCATGCCGACACCGGCCGAAAACCACACGGGCGACGAAAAGAGGTCGTAGGCCCGCTGTTCGAACCGCACGTCGCGCAAGACGGGCGTCCGCACGCCTGCGATTTTCTGCTCGTCGAGGTCGACACCGGCGATGCGCACCAAGTCGCCGTCGAATTCGCCCCACAACGCCGCCATGTAATCGTACTCGGCTTTGAGGGCCTCGAACCGCCGCTGGCAATCGCCGGCCGCATCGCGCGCCTTCTTCACCTCGGAACGCAGGGCCGATTCCTTGCTCTTGATAGTCGGCAGGGCTTTCTGCCGCATCTTGAGCTGTTTGCCCAACTCGCCGAGCGAAGTCTTGTTATATTGGAATTTGATAGCCATAACCGTATCGCGAATCAGGCCGCTTTCCAGTACTTTTTAATAAGCTCCTCCTTAATGGCGACCTCTTCTTTGGAAAAGTATTTGGAAAAGAGCGTCCACGCCGTGTCGAGCATCTCGGTGATGCCGATGTTGACGTCGATAGCCAGCAGTTTTTCCGAATAGTCGTGGGCGAATTTCAGCGTGCGTTCGTCGTAGTCCGACAGGTCGAAACCGTTTTCGAGCTTGGTCTTGGCGTTCGCCGCATCGGCGTAGAGGCGCACGCAGGCGTTCATCACCTGCGGGTGGTCTTCGCGGGTCTTCTTGCCGATGACGAGCTGCTTCAGACGCGACAGCGAACGGAACGGGTCGACGATGACCTTGCCCGTATCGGAATCGTTGCGCAGGAACAACTGGCCCTCCGTGATGTAACCCGTGTTATCGGGAATGGCGTGCGTGATGTCGCCGCCCGAAAGGGTCGTCACGGCGATAATCGTAATCGAACCGCCGTTGGGCAGCTGCACGGCTTTCTCGTAGATTTTGGCCAAGTCCGAATAGAGCGAACCGGGCATCGAGTCTTTCGACGGAATCTGGTCCATACGGTTCGAGACGATAGCCAGCGCATCGGCGTACAGCGTCATGTCGGTCAGCAGCACCAGTACTTTTTCGCCCTTGTCGACGGCGAAGTACTCGGCAGCGGTCAGCGCCATGTCGGGCACCAGCAGACGCTCGACGGGCGGATTCTCGGTTGTGTTGACGAACGACACGATGCGGTCCAACGCACCGGCGTTCTCGAACACCGACTTGAAATAAAGGAAGTCGTCGTTCGTCAGCCCCATGCCGCCCAAGATGATTTTATCGGCTTTCGCACGCAGGGCCACGTTGGCCATGACGGCGTTGTAGGGCTGGTCGGGGTCGGCAAAGAACGGAATCTTCTGCCCCGTCACGATGGTGTTGTTCAGGTCGATGCCGGCGATACCCGTCGCGATGAGCTCCGAAGGTTGCAGACGCTTGAACGGGTTGACCGTCGGGCCGCCGATTTCGCGCTCCTCGCCCTCGACGATTTCGCCCCCTTCGAGCGGTTCGCCGTAGGCGTTGAAGAAGCGGCCGGCGAGGTTGTCCGACACGCGGAGCTTCGGGGGCTCGCCGTGGAAGATGACCTCCGAATCGGTCGAAAGGCCCTCCGTTCCGGCGAACACCTGCAACGTGACGTGCTCGCCCATGATTTTCACCACCTGCGCCAACTTGCCGCCGACGGTGGCCAGTTCGTCGTTGCCGACGCCCTGCGCCCGCAACGTGACGGTCGCCTTGGTGATGTTGTCGATTTTGGTGTATATCTTCTGAAATGCGCGTGTTGTCATGGCTTCTGCTTATTTCGATTTTTCACTCACGTACTGTTCGATCTGCTTGCGGTAGTCCTCGAACTTCTCCGACTGCCACTCCGAGTAGTTCATCTGGCGGAAGAGGTTGATCAATCCCTTGAAGAACTGCGAGCAGGCCTCGAAATCGGCGAACCCGAAGTCGCGGCGGCAGATTTCGAGCACCATTTTGTACATCATCCGCTGACGCTCCATGGGGCAGTTGGCGTCGATCGCGTCGAACGCGTCCTGCTGCAAAATCACGAAGTCGATCAGCTCCGATTTCCAGAACCGTTCGTGGTACTCCACCGGCACGCCGTCGTCGCCCAAGATGTTGATTTGGTCGTTGGCTTCCTTGCCGCGCTGCACGATCGTCTTGCCCGCATACACGAGGTCGACCCAGTCTTTCTCGATGTGTTCGTCGAGGTAGGCGCGGATTTCAGGATACTCCAAGTATTTCGAGTAGGAATCGAGCGGGTCGATCGCCGGATAGCGTTTCGAGTCGGCACGTCCCTGCGACAGCGCATAGAAACAGCGGGCCGCTTTCTTGGTCGATTCGGTTACGGGCTCCTTCAAGTTACCGCCAGCGGGCGACACCGTACCGAGGAAGGTCACCGAACCCGTCGCGCCGTTGTTGAGCTTCACCAGACCGGCACGGGCGTAGAAATTGGAGATGATTGCCGACAAGTCCATCGGGAAAGCGTCCTGACCGGGCAGCTCCTCCAAACGGTTCGACATCTCGCGCAAGGCCTGCGCCCAGCGCGACGTCGAGTCGGCCATGACCAGCACCTTCAAACCCATCGAACGGTAGTACTCGCCGATCGTCATGCCCGTGTAGACCGATGCCTCGCGCGCCGCAACGGGCATGTTCGACGTGTTGCAGATGATAATCGTGCGCTCCATGAGCTTGTGTCCCGTGCGGGGGTCGACCAGTTCGGGGAACTCCTTGAAAATCTCGACCACCTCGTTGGCACGTTCGCCGCACGCCACCATGATGATGATGTCGGCGTCGGCCTGTTTCGAGATAGCGTGCTGCAAGACCGTCTTGCCGGCGCCGAACGGCCCCGGGATGAAGCCCGTACCGCCCTCGGCCATGGGGTTGAACGTGTCGATAGGCCGCACGCCCGTCTCCATGATGCGCGACGGACGGGGTTTTTCAAGATAGCAGCGCACGGCCTGCTTGACGGGCCATTTCTGCACCATCGTGACCTCGTGGTCGTGTCCTTCGGCATCGGTCAGCACGGCCATCGTATCGGTCACCTTGTATTTGCCGGCCGGAGCGACGCTCTTCACGGTATAGGTATCGGTCATCGTGAACGGCACCATGATTTTGTGCATCACCCACTGCTCCTTCACCTCGCCCAGCCAACTTCCCGCGCTGACCTTGCTGCCCGCTTCGGCCAACGGGGAAAATTCCCACTCGGCGTTGTAGTCGATCGGGTCGGTAATCGAACCGCGGGCAATGAAAAGCCCGTCCATCTTTTCGAGGTCGTTTTGCAGACCGTCGTAGTTGCGCGACAGCATGCCCGGGGCCAGCGTCGCTTCGAGCATGTGGCCCTCGAACTCCACGCGGTCGCCGATTTTCAGGCCGCGCGTGCTGTCGAAGACCTGCACATAGGCGTCGTCGCCCATGACCTTGATGACCTCGGCCATCATCTTGGTATCCCCCGCATACACGTAGCAGATTTCGTTCTGCCCGACGGCCCCGTCGGCCTTCACGATGACGATGTTCGAGATGATACCGTGTACTCGTCCAGTTGTTTTCATCGGTAAGTATTTTTTCTTTTATTCATTATGCAATCCATGCGCGGCCGTCCAGTTCGGACATCAGCCGGTCGAACATCGCACGGCCGCGTGCGGCGTCGAGCAGCGTCCAGCGCGCCACGATGTTCATCCGCACCAAATAGGAAAGAATGGCGTCGATGTCGAAATAGTCGAACTGCGACAACTCCAACGCCTCGTTCCAGCGGATCAGGTCGATTTTGTGCTCTTTTTCCAGCAGGTTGGGTTCGTCGTTCACGGCCGCTATCACGCCGTCGATGTAGGGCAGTTCGCCCCGCAGGCCGAAATCGGCCGCCGAGCTGCGGTGCAGCTGGTCGACCGCATCGCCGCCGCCCACCGTCACCTCCTCGACCGGACGCCCCGTCGCACGGGCCGTTACCGCCGCCGCCACGTTGCGCAGCGTGCGGTCGAAATCGGCCCAAGCCCGCAGGAAACCGCTTCCCTGCCGCCGGCACAGCGCATAGTAGGCCCCGAACAGGGCCGCCTCGAAACGCTGCGCCGTGTCGACCGTTTCGGCATCCTCGCCTTCGGGGTCGGCGAACGCGCGCACCACCGCAGCCAATGCTTCGGGCAGTCGTTTGGGAGTTTTCAGCTCCTCCGCCAGCTCCTCCCGGGAATAGTTGCCCAGCGGATTGAATGCGGCGCGCCCCGCGCGCAGGGCGACCAAATTTTCGCAATCGTAGTAACCGTAGAGCAGGCGCACCTGACGGGCGTCGGACGCCTTCACCCCGTCGAGAATCTCCGCGACGATGGCCGCAGCGTCGAACCCCTTGTTCTCGCCGTCGAGCGCATACTCCCGCAGTCCGGCTACCAGACTGTAATAATTCGTGCGGAACATCGCGTTACGCATTGAAGAGCAGTTGGGCGACCTTTTCGCGCAGGTACTCGCCGAGCAGCGCTTCGACATCGGCATCGGAGAACGAAATGTAGTAACCGCCCTCTTTCGCGCCGACCTTGAAGCCGGTCTTCACCTCCTTCGAGTAGCCGACTTCGATACCGGCCGCCAGCAGACTGTGCGCTTCGGCAGCCATCGCCGCGTCAAGCTTTTCGCGGGCGGACTCGGGCAGCAGCGCCTGCAACGAAACCTTGCCCGAATCGGTGCCGTTCCAATTCTTGGCCACCGCAACCAGCATCTCCTTGATGAATGCGGCATCCATACCGGCGGCCTTGACGCCCTCGCCCGTCGCACGGGCGACGATCGACGACGCGATTTCCGATTTGATTTTCGCGACGGCCTGCTTGCCGGCCAATGCGATTTCGGTCATGGTGTTCTTGCCGACGTCCTCCGCCTTGTTTTCGGCCTGCCGCACGATGTCGGCGGCCTGCGCACGCGCTTCGGCGAGCAGTTGTTCGGCCTGCTTCTTGGCATCGGCCACCAGACGGTCGGCCTCGGCGCGTCCCTTTTCCAGTCCTTCGGCGTACAGTTTCTGCGTCAGCTGGTCCAATTTCGTATTGTCCATAGGTATATCTGTTTTTGTAATTTTTCCGGTTTGCCCCTGTGGAGCACAAAGTTAAAAATAATTTCGGGAATCGAAAAAAAATCCGCCGCTCCGATTTGCGCGATTCCGAACAAAACACGACCGCGAACGAACAATCCGCACGCCGCGCCGCCCGTTTCGATGATTTTCACTATCTTTGGCTCCGCAACCGACCGGTTCCGCAAACGCCGGAACCCCGCATAACGACCGCATGGCAGACAACTATTTGGAACGCAAAATGGAGGAGTACCGCGAACGCCCCTCCGCCGCACCGCGCAAATCCGCACCGGGTTTGGAAAAACTGCTGCTGAAGAACCGCAGTTTTCGCGGTTACGACAGCCGGTTCATCGTGCGCGAAGACCAGCTTCGGCGCATCATCGCCGTCAACACCCGCATCCCTTCGGCGCGCAACCAGCAGGTGCTGCGCTTCCGGCCCGTGCTGGCGGACGAAGCGCCGAAAGTCTTGGAGCGCATCCGTTTGGGCGGGGCACTGCCCGATTTGCATCTGCCGGCGGCAGGCACCGAACCGAACGCATTTGTCATCTGCTGTTCGACCGTCGCGGAGAACCGGTACGTGGACATGGATTTGGGCATTTCGGCGCAAAGCATGCTGCTGCGCGCCACGGAAATGGGATTGAACGGGATCTGCATCGGCGCTTTCGACCGGGAGGCTGTCCGCCGCGCGTTCGGCCTGCCGTACGAGCCGCTGCTGATCCTCGCTATCGGCAAGGGTTTGGAGCGCATCGAACTGGTCGAAACCGGGGCCGGCGACGATCGCGCCTACTACCGCGCGAACGGCACGCACTACGTTCCGAAAGTGCGGCTGGAAGAGTTGATCATCGCATGAGACCGGCCGCCGGACGCCGCAAAAAAACGGACGTCCGAGCATCGCCGGGCGTCCGCTTTCCGTGTTGAGCTACCAAGATTCGAACTTGGAATAACAGGACCAGAATCTGTTGTGTTACCATTACACCATAGCTCAATGTCCTTTTCGACGCTGCAAAAGTAGAACTTTATTTCTCAACTGCAAAAAAATCGTGAAAAAATTTCTATATTTGTTCGACTTCAACGAATATCTATTATGAACATCAAACTCCGCCTCACGGCGATGAATTTCCTGCAATTCGCCGTCTGGGGCTCCTATCTGGTCTGCATCGGCAACTTCCTCGGCCGCGTCGGGCTGGGCGACTACATCTCGTGGTTCTACGTGGCGCAGGGCGTCGTGTCGATCTTCATGCCCGCCGTCATCGGGGCCATTGCCGACAAATTCGTCGAGCCGCAGCGGCTGCTCGGACTTTCGCACCTGCTCGCCGGCGGATTCATGCTGCTGGCCGCGTGGTTCGGCTATCAGGCCACCGTCCAGACCGAAGCGGGCATCGCCACCTCGATCGTCCCTGTCTTCACGGCCTACTGCGCGAGCGTGGCGTTCTACATGCCCACCATCGCCCTCTCCAATACGGTGGCGTTCTCCGTGCTGAAACGCAACGGGTTCGACACCGTGCGCGACTTCCCGCCCATCCGCGTCTTCGGCACCGTCGGCTTCATCGCCGCCATGTGGTTCGTCAACTTCTTCGGCTTCGGACTGCCGCAGGCCGCGCAGTTCACCTACATGCAGCTGATCGTCTGCGCCATTTTCGGCTTCGTACTCGGGCTTTACGCCTTCACGCTGCCCCGATGCCCCATCGACCGCACGGCGCAACAGACCGAACGCAAAAGCTGGGCGCAACGGCTCGGGCTGGACGCATTCGTGCTCTTCAAACAAAAGAAAATGGCGTTGTTCTTCATCTTCTCGATGCTGCTGGGCGTCTCGCTCCAAATCACCAACGGCTACGCGACCCCCTACATCAACAGCTTCGCGGCCGTCTCGACCGACTGGTTCGCCCAGAACCCGACGCTGCTGGTTTCGGTGTCGCAAGTCTCCGAGGCGCTCTGCATCCTGCTGATTCCGTTCTTCCTCAAACGCTTCGGCATCAAGAACGTGATGCTCATGGCGATGTTCGCATGGGTGCTGCGGTTCGGCTTCTTCGGCATCGGCACGACCCAAAGCACCGTCGGCGTCGGCCTGTTGTTCCTCTCGTGCATCGTCTACGGCGTGGCGTTCGATTTCTTCAACGTTTCGGGCGCGCTGTTCGTCGAGCAGGAGGCCGCCAAGCCCATGCAGGCCAGCGCGCAGGGGCTGTTCATGCTGATGACCAACGGCATCGGCGCATCGGTCGGCACGTGGCTGGCCGGAAAAATCGTCGCGCACTACTGCGACTGGCAGGGCGGTTACCTGCTGGCCCGCGAGGGCGTCGCAGGCGGCTGGCCCGCGACGTGGGGCATCTTCGCCGGTTATGCGCTCATCGTGGGAGTGGTCTTCGCGGCGGTGTTCCGATACAAACACGAAGCGAAGAAGTGACAATGGAAAAGGCCCCTCGTCGAAGGGGCCTTTTTTATTAATAGAGGTTGTCGTACATCGACTCGCTCTTGTCGTATTTCAGGTCGGAGAGCGAACCGGCCTTGACGCCGATGTTGAAACTCCAGCTGCGGTGGAATCCGAACGGAATCCACGAGAACGACATCTGCCAGCAGTGCAGGTCGCGCGTAATGGAAATCGACGAGGTGGTCAGCTTCCGCTGCATGATGTCGAAACCGCCTTGGAACGTCACGCCCATCTTCGGCGTGAGGTTGAGCGAACCGTTGAATCCGATGGTCTGCGTCACGTTCTTGCGATAGCCCGTCGTGCCGTTGTTGACGTAGGAAATCGAGTAGTTTATGGCGTAATTGAACCCGAAGTTCCACGGCAGCGAGAAATCGTAATAGCTCCGCGCCATGTACTGCCGCCGCAGGACGGGATCCATGTGGCCGTAGGGGTCGTAAAACGGATTCTGGTATTCGGGCGGAATGCTCGTGATGTCGTTGATCGCCGGGTCGGTGCGATCTTGGCGCGACTTGAACGTATAGCCGAACGACCACCCCGTCGAAACGACGCGGCCCGGGAAGAACAGCTTGTCGTAGCGTTTGCCTTCGGGCGTCACGCGGTAGGGATCGAGCGTCGCAGATAAATTAATGCCGAAATTATTGAACAGCGTCGTGCGGAACGACACCGGAATGGTCGACAGCCGCATCGAATCGGCCAAGAAGTTGTACGACCCGCTGATGCGCAGTTCGTCGATGAGCTTGATTTTCCGCACGCCCGACGTGTCGCGTTTCGACAGCACCTTCATCTCCAAGTTCTGCGACAGCGAGAAGTTCATCGACATCGAGCGGCCCGACGACGGCACGCCGTAGGCATTCACCGCATAGGGCGAATAGGTGTTCGTGCGGCCCGACGCATCGGACTGGTAGGTGCTGTAATAGCCGTACTTCGGGTCGGTGAAGTCGGGCGCATAGGAGAATCCGAACGAGGGCGTCAGCGTGTGCCTGATAGCCTGTATTTTACGATCCCGCCGCTTTTTAGTGAAATCGTACATGCCGTAGACGGTCGTCGAGGCCGACACGCTCATGTTGTAATTGTACAACCGGTAGAACCCGTAGTTCGCGGGCAGCGTGTCGATTTTGTTCAGCACCGGATTCCATTCGAAATCCACCTTCTTGAAATACCACTTCTCGGTGTAGTTGAACGACGGCGAGACGTTGATGTAGTTGAACAGGTTGAACGACGCCGACACGGGCAGGCTGTGTTCGATGCCGTTGCGCATGTTGTCCAGCGTCTTGCGGGTGAACATTTCGGATTCGGTCGTCGTCACCGAGTTGGTCATCTTGGCCGTGTACTGCATGGCGATTTTCTCGTACCAGCGGTCCTTGCCCGTCTTCTCCTTGCGTTTGAAGGGGTAGATGCGCGACACGTTGAAGACGATGTTAGGCAGCGTCACCGACAGGGTCTTGTTCTGCGAGTTCTGCGACACGGCCATGTTCGCCGACAACGAGAAAGGCGTGCCGGCCCAGTTCTTCGAGTAGGAAATCGTCGAGTTGGTCTGCGTCGCCAAGATGTCGTTGAGGTTGGTGGCCGAATAGCGGCTGTACCCGCTCGTCGCGAAGTTGACCGACGCCGAGAAGGTCGATCCCGGATTGGCCTTGGGGTCTTGCGAATGGGTCCACTGCAAGCGGAAGTTCTTCTGCTTGATGTAGTCGGGTTCGCCCTTTTCGCCCGTCTTGACGTTGGAGTACTGCATGTTGAAACTGCCGCTGTACTTGTAGCGCTTGACGTAGCGCGACGCGGCCGACGCCTCCCACGAGCCGAGCGTGTAGAACCCGCCGCGCACGGCGAGGTCGGCATGCTGGCCCAGCGTGAAGTAATAGCCCATGTCGCGCAGGAAGAAGCCTTTGGTGTACTCCTCGCCGTAGGTCGGCATCAGGAAACCCGATTTCGGCCCCATGCTGATCGGGAAGAATCCTTCGGGAATGCCGAGGAAATAGATCGGCACATCCTCCAACACTAAATAGGCGGGCCCCGTGACCACCTTTTTGCCCGGAATGACCTTCGCCTTGGTCATCGCCAAGTAGAAGTGCGGGTGGTCGGTTTCGTCGCAGGTGGTGTATTTGCCGTGCTGGATGTTGATGACGTTGTCGGGCATCTTCTTCACGCTGCCGCCCACGAGCCAGCCGTCGCCCTGCTGCGTCGCCACGCCCTTGATCTTCGCCTTTTGCGAATCGAGGTTGTAGGTGATGGTGTCCATCTGGTAGGAGGCCGACCCGTCCGAGTATTCGGGCTTGGTGACGATAGGCCGGCCGTCGAGCGTATCGGGTTTGCCGTAGGCATAGACCAGCTTGCTGTTCATGTCGATGCGCATGAAGTCGGCGGTCAGGTTGTTTTTCTCGTAGGTGATGTCGCCCTTGTTGTAGATGTAGACCAGCCGGTTGCGCACGTCGTAGACCAGCGAGTCGCTGTTCTTGCCGAAAATCGGTTTGTCGAGGAACGCGCTCGGTTCTTTTGGCCCCCCGTCCGCCGGACGGCCCAGCGTGTCGGATTGTTCGGAGAGCCCGCTGCGCATCGAGTCCAGTTCGGTCTCCTTGCGGGCGACCAGCGAATCGACCCGCGCCGAGAAGAGCGAATCGCGCTCCTCCTGCGACAAAACGGGGAGTTCGTTGTTGCGGAGCGCGCGGTCGCGGTCGGCACGGCGTGCCCGGCGCTGCGCGGCCCGCGACGGCACGGGGTCGACGAGCCGCCCTTCCAGCAGTTCGGCCGCACGCGCCGTATCGCCCGGCGACGCAGGCATTCCGCTCCGCACGACCGTATCGGGTTCTTCGGCCACGACCAGCGCACGGGCCCCGCCCCGTCCCAGCACGAACTGTGCGAAGAACACGACGACGGCCGCCGACAGCGCATATTTCCCTCTCGTTTTGCCCAAAATTCCAAAAAATTCCGTAACTTTGCCGACAAGTCGGCAAAACGCCCCGGATCCCTCCGAAAAGGGCTCGGGACAACCGCCAAAGATACGAATAAGCGAGCGCAAACCCAAATTTTTTTGGAGTTTGCCGAGCGGAAGTATCTTCGGCGAAGCCAAAGTACGAATTTTTAAGAAAACAGCGAATCGCACCGAATATGCAACCTCGTAACCATTCCCGCGCCGCCGCAGAACCGTCGGGTCCGACCAGAAGCCGCTCGCCGCACCGAAACCCGCGTCTTCGTCCGGTCGCGTTCGTGTTGTCCGTGCTGTTTTTCCTCGTTGCCGGAACCGCAGCTTCGGCCGCCCAGCCCGCACGCGGCATCAGCGTCATCGTGCTCGACGCCGGACACGGCGGCAACGACCCGGGCGCCCACTACTCGGGCGTTTACGAGAAGGACATCACGCTGAAAGTGGTGCTGCGGCTCGGCAAGCGCATCGAACAGGAGATGCCGGGCGTGAAGGTGGTCTACACGCGCAAGACCGACAAGCATCTGGGCGAGACGAAGAACGAAGACCTGCAAGCCCGCGCCGACATCGCCAACCGGGCGGGCGGCGACCTGTTCCTGTCGGTACACGTCAACGCCTCGCACTTCGCGGCGGCACGGGGCACCGAAACGCTCGTCATGGGCGAATCGACCAAAGAGCAGCGCTACAACGGCGATGCGCTCTACGAAAACCACCGCGACGACCTCATCGACATGTCCGACGAACGCACGGCCGCCATTGTCCGCGCCTACATTCAGAACCTGCAATTCACCTACGGCGAGTACAGCTTGGCGCTGGCCAACTGCATCCAGCAGAACTACAAGGCTTCGGGCCGCAGTTCGCGCGGCGTGAAACCCCAGCTGCTGCGGGTGCTCTATGCCACGGACATGCCGGGCGTGCTGACCGAAATCGGTTTTCTGTCCAATGCGAAGGAGGCGGCCTATCTGAAATCCGACAAGGGCATCAACGAAATCGTGCAGGCGCTGTTGCGTTCCGTCAAGGAGTATTCGGCCCGGCTTTCGCAGTTGCGCGGCGACGTATCCGCCGACGCCGATGCGCCGCGCCCCAAAGTCGAGCGCACGCCGCTGCCCGACACGAAACCTGCCGCACCCGCCGCCACACAGCCCTCCTCGACCGACAAACCGGCAGGGCAACCCTCCGCCCAGCCGAAACCGGCCCCCCGACCGGCACAGCAGCAGCCCGCCGCACAACAGCCCCAGCGTCCGGCCCCGCAACCGTCTGCGGACGACAATGCGCAGCCCGTCCGTTTCGCCGTGCAAATCAAGGCGGCCGAAAAAACGCTTCCGGCCGGTTCGGAAGAGCTCCGCAGCTACCGCAACGAGGCGCGGCAACTGCTCGGCGAGGGACGCTACCGGTACAAATACTGCGTGGGAGCCTACGAAACCTACGCCGAAGCGCACCTCCGGTTGGGCGAAGTGCGCAAAGAGTTCCCCGATGCCTTCATCGTGCGCTATCGGGGCTCGCGAATCGTCAAATAAGAACAACACTGTATGAAACGAGAGGTAAAAATCGGTCTTTTCGCCGTCGCGATGATCGGCGCGGCATGGGCCGGCATCCGGTTTTTGAGCGGATTCGACATTTTCAGCCGCAACGCCGTCTACTACGCCGCCTACGAACAGGTGAGCGGCGTGCAGCACGCATCGCCCATCCTGATGAAGGGGGTGAAAATCGGCACGGTGACGGACATCGCGTTCGACCCGTCGCGAAGCGACAAGGTGGTGCTGCAATTAACCGTCCAGCGCCGCTACCGGCTGCCGGAGGATTCCGAAGCCAAAATTTTCAGCAACGGGCTGATGGGCAACAAGGCGATCGAAATCATCTACGGCACCTCGCAGGCCTATCTTCGCAGCGGCGACACGCTGCGGGCAGGCCGCGACCGCGACCTGATGGACGTGGCGGGTTCGGAGCTGGATTTCTTCAAGCAGCAATTTTCCAAAATAGCGACGGATCTGACGGCGACGCTCCAAAACATCAGCGGCCTGCTGGAACGCAACGCCACGAACATCGACGGCACGCTGGGCCACCTCAACGCCTTGTCGGGCGACATGGCGACGGTGCTCGATGCCGAAAAGGGGCATCTCCGCGAAGCCATCGCCGGCCTGTCGCAATTCGCCCGGACGCTCGGCGAAAACAGCGGGCAGGTCGACAGCCTCATCGGCAACCTCAACCGCTTCTCGGCGCAGCTGACCGACGAACAAATCGCCGTGCGGCTCGGGACGGCGGTCGACGAACTTTCGACCCTGCTGGCCCGCATCGACCACGGCGACGGGACGGTGTCGCGGCTGGTCAACGACCCCGCCTTGTATGAATCCGTCAACGGTGCCGTCGACAACCTGTCGGCGCTGCTGGCCGACCTGAAACAGTATCCGGCGCGTTACGTCCACCTGTCGTTGTTCGGCCGCAATCCCGAAAAAATGAAGGCCAAAGCCGAACGCAAGGCGGCCAAAGCGGCCGAAAAAGCGCAGCGCGATTCGCTCGCACAAGCCGAAAAACAAACCCGCTGACGCCGTTCCGCGACCGTCCGCACTGCCGAAGGAATGAAACATTTCGAGCAAAAAATCGGCTTCGACCGCATCCGTGCGCAGGTCACCGAACGGTGCACCATGCAGGCGGCCCGCGAACGGTTGGCCGACGAGGGATTCTGCACGTCGACCCGCGAAATCGAACAGCGGCTGTCGCTGGCCGACGAGATGCGGCTCATCGTCGAAATGGAACGCGACTTTCCCGACGGCGATTACCCCGACGTCGCACCGGTCATCGCCAAGCTCCGCATCGAGGGGGCGTTTCTCGACGTCGCCGAAGTCGTCACGCTGCGGCAGGCGCTGACCGACATCGGCGGCATCGTCGGTTTCTTATTCAATAGGAAAGAGCGTTACCCGGCCCTCTACGAACGCACGCGCGGCGTCGAATCGTTCCCCGAAACCGTCCGGCGCATCGACGGCCTCGTCGACAAATTCGGCGAGGTGCGCGACAACGCGTCGCCCGAACTGGCGCAGATCCGCCGCGCCATCCGCGAACGCGAGGGACAAGCGGCCAAACGGCTGCAACAGGTGCTGGCGGCGGCCAAAAGCGCGGGCATCGTCGAAGCCGACGCCCAACTGTCGGTGCGCGACGGCAAGACGGTCATCCCCGTGTCGGCGGCCAACAAACGCAAACTCAACGGGTTCATCCACGACGAATCGGCCACAGGCCGGACATTCTACGTCGAACCGGTCGAAGTGGTCGAACTCAACAACGAACTGCGCGAACTGCAATACGCCGAACGGCGCGAAATCGTCCGCATCCTCACCGAATTCACCGAAGAACTGCGTCCCGACGCCGAGTTGTTCGCCGCGTCGGGCGACTGCCTCGCCGACATCGACCTCTGCCGCGCCAAAGGACGCTGGGCGTCGGAAAACGGCGCGGTCAAACCGATCGTTTCGACCGACGACCGGCTGGTGCTGAAAAATGCCCGCCACCCGCTGCTGCAACAGACCCTGCGCGCCGCCGGACGCGAAGTGGTGCCGCTCGATTTGCAGCTGGACGCCCGCAAACGCATCTTGGTGATTTCGGGCCCCAACGCGGGCGGCAAATCGGTCTGTCTGAAAACGACGGGCATCGTGCAGTACATGTTCCAGTGCGGGTTTCCCGTGCCGACGTCCGAAATCTCGGAGCTGCCCGTGTTCGAGCGCATCTTCATCGACATCGGCGACGAACAGTCCATCGACAACGACCTGTCGACCTACTCGTCGCACCTGTTCAACATGAAGCGGATGCTCGCCGGCACGACCGAACGTTCGCTGGTGCTCATCGACGAGTTCGGTTCGGGCACCGAGCCCACGATCGGCGGCGCGATTGCCGAAGCCATTTTGGAAAAGCTGCTGGAAAAGCGCGCTTATGGTATCATTACGACGCACTATGCCAACATCAAATACTTCGCCTCGAACCACGACGGCGTAGCCAACGGCGCGATGATGTTCGACGTGCAGAACATCCGGCCGCTGTTCCGTCTGGAAACGGGCAAGCCGGGCAGTTCGTTCGCTATCGAAATCGCCCGCAAAATCGGCCTGCCCGACGAAATCATCCGTTCGGCGAGCGAAAAAATCGGCAGCGACCACCTCGACATCGAACGGCAGCTGCGCGAAATCGCGCGCGACAAACACTACTGGGAGCAGAAGCGCGACCGCATCCGGCTGACCGACCGCAAGGTCGAGGAGCTGGAACAGAACTACGCCCGCCAGCTGGAAAACATCCGCACCGAGCGGCAGGAGATTCTGCGCCGGGCCAAGCAGGAGGCGCAAGAGCTGGTGGCCGAAGCCAACCGGCAAATCGAGAGCACGATCCGCACCATTCGCGAGGCGCAAGCCGAGAAAGAGCTGACGCGTCTGGCCCGCCGCGAGTTGGAGGAGTTCCGCGACCGGGCGCAGCAGGCCGACGACCCGGCCCGCGACGAAGCGATCGGGCGCGAAATCGAGCGCATCGAACGCCGCCGCCAGCGCCGTGCCGAGCGCAAGGCGCAGCAAGCGGGCGCACCGGCTGCCGCGCAACCCGAAACGGCGCCGAAACCCCGCGAGGTGGAGGCCGGCTCGAAAGTCCGCATGGCGGGACAGGACGTCGTCGGCATCGTGCAATCGGTCAAGGGGCGCAAGGCGCAGGTGGCGTTCGGCCAGATGCTGACGACCGTCGCATGCGACCGGCTGACCGTCGTGTCGAACAACGAATACCGCGACGCCACCCGTCCGCAAACCGCCCGCACGGTGGTGTCGGTGGACATTTCGGCGCGCAAGCTCAACTTCCGCGACCGCATCGACGTGCGCGGCATGCGGGCCGTCGAGGCGCTGGACGCCGTGCAGGATTTCATCGACGATGCGCTCATGGTCGGCGTCGGCTCCGTGACCATTCTGCACGGCAAGGGCACCGGTGCGCTCAAAGAGGAAATCCGCCGCTACCTGCGCACGATACCCGAAGTGGCGGGCGCGGCAGACGAACATGCCGACCGCGGCGGCGCAGGAATCACCATCGTAACCTTTACGGAATAGATGAAATACACGCTTTCAGAAATCGCCGCAATCTGCGGAGGCCGCTTCACGGGCCGCGACCGCACGGTGCGCACGGTCGTGACGGACAGCCGTTCGCTCGCCTGCGAACTGGGTGCCGACCCGATTTTCGTCGCCATGCGCGGCGCGAACCACGATTCGCACGGCTTCGTCGCCGAGATGTACGGACGCGGCGTGCGGGCCTTTCTGGTCGAACGGTCCCTCGACGAGTTGCAGGATTGCGGTTACATAATCGTGAAAAACGCCATAGACGCCTTGCAGGCGCTGGCCGCCGACTACCGCGCACGGTTCCGCGGCACGGTCGTGGGCATCACCGGCTCGAACGGCAAGACCGTCATCAAGGAGTGGATCGCCGACGAACTGCCCGCCGGCACGAAGTACTACCGCTCGCCCAAAAGCTACAATTCGCAGTTGGGCGTGCCGCTGTCGGTGCTGATGTTGGAGGGCGACGAAGAGCTGGCCATTTTCGAGGCGGGCATCTCGCAGCCCGGCGAAATGGAGCGGCTCGAACGCATCATCCGTCCCGATGCGGTGCTGTTCACGTCGCTGGGCGACGCGCATCAGGAAAATTTTTCGGACTTGGCACAGAAGTGCGCCGAAAAGTTGATTTTGGCCCGCCGCGCCCCGCAAATCATCTACCACAGCCACTACCCGCTGCTGAAACAGTGCATCGAGGAGCGTTTCGCCGACCGCCGGCTCGTCGACGCCGCCGCGTTCCCCGAAGCCCCCGCTTCGCTCATCGGCAATGCCGCCTCGCGCCGCAACGCGCAGCTCGTCGAGGCGTTCTGCTCCGCAATGGGGTATCCGGCTCCCGTGTTCGCCGCCGCGCCGACCGTCGCCATGCGCCTCGAAGTCAAGGAGGGCATCTACGATTCGGTGCTGGTGAACGACGCCTACAACCTCGACCTGCATTCGCTCGCGCTCGCGCTCGACTACCTGCACAGCGTCGCGCTCGGACGCCGCCGCACGCTGGTGCTGTCGGACATCTCGCAAAGCGGGCTCTCGGACGACGAACTTTACCGCCGCGTGGCCGACATGCTGGCCCATGCGGAAATCGACCGGCTCATCGGCATCGGCCCGAAACTGAAACGCTACGCCGCGCTGTTCGCGTGCGACAAGGAGTTTTTTACATCGACCGACGAGTGCATCGAGCGCATCGAACGCCGCGACATAGC
This sequence comes from uncultured Alistipes sp., assembly GCA_964530735.1. Classification (GTDB taxonomy): domain Bacteria; phylum Bacteroidota; class Bacteroidia; order Bacteroidales; family Rikenellaceae; genus Alistipes. The sequence continues at coordinate 22,165 of CAZGYX010000014.1, forward strand.
GGGACGCGCCGTGCTGCTCAAAGGCGCGCGCGACTTCCGGTTCGAGAAGCTGGCCCACGCGCTGGCACGCCGCAGCCACACGACCGTGCTGGAAGTCGACCTCGACGCGATGCTCCACAACCTCAACTATTTCCGCTCGCGGCTCGCGCCGCAGACCAAGCTGGTGGCAATGGTCAAGGCCAACTCCTACGGCGCGGGCGATTTCGAGGTGGCGCAGCTGCTGCAGCATCAGGGCGTGGACTATCTGGCCGTCGCCTTCGCCGACGAGGGCGTCCTGCTGCGCGAACGCGGCATCACGATGCCCATTGTGGTGCTCAATGCCGATGCGGGCAGTTTCGACCTGATGGTCGCCAACCGCCTCGAACCGGAGATTTACAGCCTGCGGTCGCTGGCCGATTTCGCGGCGGCGGCCGCCCATGCGGGCGAAACACGCTACCCGATTCATATCAAACTGGACACGGGCATGCACCGGCTGGGCTTCGTCGAAGCGGAGCTGTCCGACCTGTGCGCCGCCCTGCCGCGCTATCCGCAGGTGCGCGTGGCGACGATTTTTTCGCACCTCAACTGCTCGGACATGCCCGAAGATGATGCCTACACGCGGGAGCAAATCGCCCGCTACGACCGGATGAGCGCGGCCGTCGCCGCATCGCTCCCCTATCCGGTCATCCGCCACACGGCCAATTCGGCCGCTATCGAGCGTTTCCCCGAAGCGCAGTTCGACATGTGCCGGCTCGGGCTGGGACTCTACGGCTTCGGCTACGAACACAACGACGCGCTGCGCCCCGTCTCGGCCTTGAAAACGCGCATCGTGCAAATCAAGCACCTGCCCGCAGGCGACACGGTGGGCTACGGACGCGCCGGCAAACTGACCCGTCCGACCGTCACGGCGACCATTCCCGTAGGCTATGCCGACGGACTCGACCGGCATCTGGGCTGCGGCCGCTGGTCGATGCTCGTGGCCGGGCAACCCGCCCCGATCGTGGGGCGCATCTGCATGGACAGCTGCATGGTCGACATCACCGGCATCGACGGCGTGCAGGAGGGCGACGAAGTAACGATTTTTTCGGGCGCCGCAGGCAACGACCCCGAAACGATGGCCTGCGTACTGGGCACGATTCCCTACGAAATCCTGACCTCGGTGTCGGCGCGGGTCAAGCGAATATACCTCAAAGAATGAAAGGCACCCTGTATCTGCTCCCGTGTCCCGTGTCGGACGAAACCGGCGTGTGGGACGTGTTGCCCGCCGCGAACCGGGCCGTCATGGACTCGCTCGACTACTTCATCGTCGAGGATACCCGTTCGGCGCGCCGCTTCCTCGCCAAAGCGGGCATCGCACGGCCTATCGACACGCTCGAATTCCGCGAACTGAACGAGCACACCGCGCCGGGCGCCGAAATCGAATCGCTCGTCGCCCCGATTTTGCAGGGGCGTTCGGCGGGAGTCATCTCCGAAGCGGGCGTGCCCGCCGTCGCCGACCCGGGCGCACTGGTCGTCGAGGCCTGCCACCGCCACGACATCCGCGTCGTGCCGCTCGTCGGCCCCTCGTCGATCATTCTGGCCGTCATGGCCTCGGGGCTCAACGGCCAGTCGTTCGCGTTCAACGGCTACCTGCCCGTCAAACCGCCCGAACGGACCAAAGCCATCCGGTTTTTCGAGCGTCGGGCCCGCACCGAAGGGCAGTCGCAGATCTTCATCGAAGCCCCCTACCGCAACGCCAAACTGCTCGAACAACTCCTGCTGACGCTGGCGCCCGAAACGCGACTGGGCATCGCCATGGACCTGACCGCCCCGAACGCATACGTGCGGACGCACAGCGTGGCCGAGTGGCGGCGGTGCGAACCGCCCGAAACGAACAAGCGGCCGGCGATTTTCATCATCGGCTGACGGGCCGTACGGCCGGCGGTTGGTATGCAATTTGTGCGGACAAGGTGGAAAAGATAGAAAAAACACACGATATGAAAAAGGAAAACGTTTACAATGAAGCGGTTAACGAGGACGACGGTTTCAACGCAGGCGACGGGTACCCTTCGTGCGAAGGCCAGCCGTGCGCCAATATGGCAGACGATACCGGCGGCATGAGTGACATAATGACAGAAGACGCCGACAGCCGGCAGTTCGCCGATGCCGCGCAAGCTGCCGCCGACCGACCGGCGGACGATGCCCTGCGGGCCGAGATAGACCAGTGGAAAGACAAGTTCCTGCGTTTGCAGGCCGAATTCGACAACTACCGCAAGCGCACGCTCAAAGAGAAAATGGAGCTGGTGCAGACGGGCGGCCGCGACGTACTGCTGGCCATGCTGCCCGTGCACGATGACGTCGAACGGGCCGTTGCGGCCATGGAAAAGAGCGACGATGTGGAGGCCCTGCGTTCGGGCGTGGTGCTCATCGCGCAGAAATTCACCGAGGCCCTGCGCCAGCGGGGCGTCACGGCCATCGAGGTGACCGGCAAGGAGTTCGACCCCGAAACATCGGAAGCCGTCGCACGGTTCGCGGCGGGCGACGAACACAAGGGGCGCGTGGTCGACACGGTGCAGACGGGCTACCTGCTGGGCGACAAGGTGTTACGGTTCGCGAAAGTGGTTGTAGGAGAATAACGCTATGGCAGAAAAAAGAGACTACTACGAAGTTTTGGGCGTTGCCAAAAACGCCGACGCAGACGAAATAAAGAAGGCCTACCGCAAAGCGGCGATCCAGTACCACCCCGACAAGAACCCGGGCGACAAGGAGGCGGAAGAGAAGTTCAAGGAGGCCGCCGAAGCCTACGACGTGCTGTCGAACCCCGACAAACGGGCCCGCTACGACCAGTTCGGCCATGCCGGCATGCACGGGGCCGCAGGCGGGGGAGCCGGCGGATTCGAGGGATTCGGCGGATTCTCGATGGAGGATATTTTCTCGCAGTTCGGCGACATCTTCGGCGGGCATTTCGGCGGGGGGTTCCGTTCGTCGGGCGGCGGACGGCGGGTCAACCGCGGCTCGGACATCCGCATCAAGGTGCGGCTGACGCTGGCCGAAATCGCGACGGGCGTCACCAAAAAGCTGAAAATCAACAAGACCATAGCCTGCGACCAGTGTTCCGGCACGGGAGCCCGCGACAGCAACGCCTATGCGACCTGTTCGACCTGCAACGGGTCGGGGTACGTGATGCGGGTCGAAAATTCGTTCTTCGGCCGGATGCAGACCCAGAGCGTCTGCCCGACCTGCGGCGGCACGGGCAAGGTCATCACCGCGCCCTGCGACAAGTGCCACGGCGAAGGGACGCTGCGCGGGCAGGAGGTCGTGGAAATCGACATTCCGGCCGGCGTGGGCGAAGGCATGGCGCTGACGGTCACGGGCAAGGGCAATGCGGCCCGGCACGGGGGCATCAACGGCGACCTGCTGGTGATTATCGAAGAGGAACCGAACCCCGAACTGATACGCGACGGCAACGACCTGATCCACAACCTGAACATCACCGTTCCGACGGCGCTGCTGGGGGGCACGGTCGAAGTGCCGACGGTCGACGGACGGGCCAAAATCAAAATCGCACCGGGCACCCACGCGGGCAAGGTGCTGCGTCTGGGCGGCAAGGGGCTGCCGGACGTCAACGGCTACGGACGCGGCGACCTGCTGGTGGTCGTCGACATCACCGTCCCTGCAAAACTGAACGCCGAAGAGAAACGTCTGGTCGAACAACTGGCCGCACAACCCGATTTCCAGAAAGCCGAGTCGGTCAAGAACCAAAACATCTTCGAGCGCATGAAAAACTTTTTCCGATAGCTAAACACGCTTGCCATGCTGGGTTTCACGCCATTCAAAAAACACGCGAACAAGTTCAACTACATCCCGCGTTACTACGACCCCGAAAAGGAGGCGCGCGAACAACGCCGCGCCGAACTCCACGGCCGGCGTGCGGACGACGACGGCGAATACCGCCCGGGCCAGTACATCCGCACGCAGCGCGAAGCCCGCGCCAACCGCCGCGGACGCACGGGCAACGGCCGGTTGCGGATATGGATTTATTTAGGCATCGCATTCTTGGCGCTGCTGTTCATTCAGGCGGTCTACCCGCGTCTGGCGGCATTCTTCGCCAACGAACGTCCGGCCCCCGTCCAAGTCCAAGACGAATACGGCGGTTTCGATCCCTACGCCCCGATCACCGTCGTACCCAACGATTACCAAGAATAAGTATGGCCGACCGCATCCGACTGTTATCCGAAATCGTCGCCAACCAGATCGCGGCGGGCGAGGTGGTCGAACAACCCGCCTCGGTCGTCAAGGAGATGATGGAAAACGCCCTCGACGCGGGCGCGACCGACGTCAAGGTCAACTACCGCAACGGCGGGCTGGAACTCATCCAGATCGTGGACAACGGCTGCGGCATGTCGCCCATCGACGCCCGCATGGCGTTCGACCGCCATGCCACGAGCAAAATCGTCTCGGCCGACGACATCTACGCCCTGCACACGTTCGGGTTCCGCGGCGAGGCGCTGGCCTCCATTGCGGCCGTGTCGCAGGTCGAGCTGCGCACCCGCCAGCCGGAGGACGAACTGGGCACGGCCACCGTCCTGCACGGCGGCAAATTCGTCTCGCAGGAGCCGACCGTGTGCCCCGCCGGGTCGCAGTTCTTCGTGCGCAACCTGTTCTACAACGTGCCGGCCCGCCGCCGCCGCTACGAAACGCGCGTGCAGGCCGCCGCGATGCAAATCAAAAACGAATTCCAGCGCGTCGCCCTCTGCTATCCCGAAACCGCGTTCGAGCTCTACGCCAACGATGCGCCGGTCTATTCGCTCGCGCCCGGCACGCTGGCCGAACGCATCGTCAAGATCGTCGGCTCCCACATCAAACAGAACCTGCTGGAAGTCTCGGCCGACACGACCATCGCCGCAGTGCACGGGTTCGTCGGCCGTCCGGCCACCGCGAAACGCCGCCCCGCGACCGAGCAGTTCCTCTTCGTGAACGGCCGTTTCTTCAAGAGCACCTACCTTTCGAGCGCCGTGCTGAAAGCCTACGAGAAACTGATTCCCGAGGGCACGCAGCCGTCGTATTTCCTCTACCTGACGGTCGACCCCGCGCGGCTCGACGTCAACATCCACCCGCAGAAGACCGAAGTGCACTTCGCCGACGAGCAGGCCGTGTGGCAAATCGTCCACGCCGCCGTGCGCGAATCGCTCGCCAAGACGGGCGCCGTGCCGATGATGGATTTCGACCGGCGCAGCACGGTCGAAATACCCGTTTTGCAGCGCGGCACCCATTACGCCGAACCGAGCGCATCGGACAACGCCGACTACAACCCGTTCCGCGAGGAGTACATCGACCCGACGGCCGGCGAACCCGACGTCGCGTTCACCGGATTCGACGTTCCGTTCTCCGACGAAGAGGCGCAGCCCGCCGCCAAGCCGTCGGCCCGCGCGAACCGCCCGGGCGGCCGGAGCCATACGCCCGGAATCCAGCCGAACACCGAATTCGACGATTTCGCTTCGGGCGGCGGGGAGTTCGACGAATTTCCCTCGTCGGCGACCGGCGCGGCCTTTCCGCCGACGGCCGCCCGCGAAATAACGTTTCCCTCGTCGCAGGAGCCGGACACGGTTTCGCACCTCGATTTCATCCCCTCGTCCGCAGCGGAACAGCAACAGCTCGGACTGGAACCCGAAAACCGCTTCGGCGAGGCGTTGCCGCTGGCCGGAGGCTACATGGCCACGACGCTCAACGGCCGGCTGGTCGTCGTCGACCTGCGGCGGGCCCGCGAACGCATCCTCTACGAAGATTACCTGCGTATGCTGCAAAACAACTCGGCCGTAAGCGAACAGCTGCTCTTTCCCGAGCGGCTGACCCTTTCGCTCGACGAATACGCCCTGCTGGAATTCCACGCCGGCGAGTTCGCGGCGATGGGCTTCGACCTCGACTGCTGCGGCGACGGGGTCGTCGAGGTCAAGGGAACGCCCGCCGACCTGCCGGCCGATACGGTCGACCGGCTGCTTTACGAGTTGTTGCAGGCGTTCGCTTCGCCGGTAGCGGCCGAAGAGGTGCGGCGCGACAAAATCGCCGCCCTGCTGGCCCGTGCCGGAGCGCGCACCGCACCGCGCACCCCCTCGCGCGAAGAGGCCGCCGACCTGCTCGAACGGCTCGTCGCGACGGGCAATTACAGTTTTTCGCCCTCCGGCAAGGCCATTCTCGCCGAAATCGCACCGGACGAAATCGCCCGGCACCTTGCATAGGGCGTTAAAAAATTCGTATCTTTGCCCAATAATCGACCGCATGAAAGACGACAAGCGACTGAAACGCAAAATACGCAATTCCTACCTCATTTCGACCGTCAGCATGGCGCTCGTGCTGTTCCTGCTGGGGTCGGTCGGGTATCTGATGTTCGTGACGATGGTCGCCTCCGATTCGCTGAAAGAGAGCATCGCCGTGACCGTCGAACTCCGCAACGGAATCTCGGCCGAAGCCCGCGACCGCATCGCAGAACGGCTCTCGGCCCACGAACTGGTCCGCGCCGTGACCTTCGTGTCGAAAGAGGAAAAGCTCGAAGACACCGAGTTCCGCAAACTTTTCGGCAACCGCTTCGAGGAGGTGCTCGACGAAAATCCGCTGCTCGACTCCTACGAACTGACGCTGACGTCGCATTCCGAGAATCAGGAGGCCGTGCAGGCCTTTCTCGCCGAAGCCGAACGCATCGACGGCGTGAAGCAGGTGTCGTTCCCCGCCCAGCTGGCCGAACAGTTGCACGGCACGGTGAACCGCATCCGGTTGATTCTGCTGCTGTTCAGCGGTGCGCTCGCCGTCATTTCGCTGATCCTGCTCAACAACACCATCCGGCTGGCCATCTACTCGAAACGCTACCTCATCAACACGATGAAACTGGTCGGCGCGACCAAAGGATTCATCATGCGCCCCTTCTTGGCGAACAGCATCACGCAAGGCATTCTGGCCGGGCTGGGCGCGTCGGGGCTCTTCCTTGCGGCGATGTACGGCCTCAACGAAACGGTGCCGGGCATCCTGACCGCCGCCGAATACGAAAAAGTCCTGCTGATTCTCGGCGCGATGATCGCGGCGGGCATCCTGCTGTCACTGGTCTTCACGTGGAGGTCCCTCAACCGGTTCATCCGCATGACGTCGAACAAAATCCACCTCTATTGACACCTATGGCAAAAACCGACAACGCCCCCCGCAAGGAGCCGCAGAATCCGCACCTGCCGCTCACCCGCCGCAACTACGTATGGCTGCTCGCGGGCTTCGGCATCGTCCTGCTGGGCTTCGTGCTCATGGCAGGCGGCGGCAGCAAGTCGCCCGACGAGTTCAATTACGCGATGTTTTCGTGGCGGCGCATCACGCTGGCCCCTATTCTGGTCATCGGCGGATTCGTCGTCGAGATCTACGGCATCATGAAGCGGTACACCGAATAACAGCACCGCGCCAACCCTACCCACCCGAACATGGAAACACTCCAAGCCATCGTGCTCGGCATCGTGCAGGGAATCACCGAGTTCCTGCCCGTATCGAGCAGCGGACACCTGCAAATCGCCAAAGCGCTGCTGGGGGTCGAAATCGAAGAAAACCTCACGTTCGACGTGACGCTGCACGCCGCGACGGTGTTGAGCACGCTCGTTGTCCTGCGGAACGAAATCGCCCGCTTGATAAATGGGCTTTTCTCGCGCCGCTTCACCCCCGAACAGGCCTACGTGCTGAAAATCGCGCTGTCGATGATTCCGATCGGCATCGTGGGATTCTGTTTCAAGGAGCAGCTCGACGCCCTGCTCGATGCGCCGTGGATTTTGGCGTTCGTCGGGGCGATGCTGCTGGCGACGGCCGCCCTGCTCGCATTCGCCTACTATGCCCGGCCGCGCGAGAAAGCGGATATTTCCTACCGCGACGCCTTCATCATCGGTTTGGCGCAGGCCGTCGCGGCCCTGCCCGGCCTGTCGCGCTCCGGCTCGACCATTGCGACGGGGCTGCTCTTGGGCAACCGCAAGGAGGCGGTCGCCCGGTTCTCGTTCCTGATGGTGCTGGCCCCGATTCTGGGCGAAATGCTGCTCGAAATCGCGGGCGGCAAACTGACGGCCGGCGTCGGCGGAGTGCAGCTGGCGGCGGGATTCGCAGCGGCCTTCGTCACGGGCTGCGCTGCCTGCAAATTCATGATCGAGGCGGTCAAACGGGGCAAGCTCATCTGGTTCGCCCTCTACTGCGCCGCAGCGGGCATTGTTTCCATAATCAGCTATTTCCACTAATGGCCGCAGAAGAAATCGAACTGCGCGGCATCAACTTCGAGGAGGGCTACATCGCCGTGCTGGACAAGCCGCTCGAATGGACCTCGGCCGATGTCGTCCGCAAAATCAAATTCACGCTCCGCAAGCTGGGCTACCACCGCATCAAGGTGGGGCATGCGGGCACGCTCGACCCGCTGGCGACGGGCATCCTGCTGGTCTGCATCGGACGGGCGACCAAGCTGGTCGACAGCCTCCAAGCCGAAGAAAAAGAGTACGAAGCCGATGTGATGCTCGGAGCGACGACGCCGAGCTACGACCTCGAACACCCCGTCGACAAGACCTATGCGTGGGAACACATCACGCGCGAAAAGGTGCTCAAAGCGCTGCAATCGCTCACGGGCGAACGGATGCAGACCCCGCCCCTCTTCTCGGCGAAGAAAATCGACGGCACGCGCGCCTACGAACTGGCCCGCGCCGGCGAGGAGGTCGAACTGCGCCAAGCCCGAATCAACATCTACGAAATGGAGCTGCTCGAATACGCCCTGCCGCGCATCCGCATCCGCGTGCGGTGCAGCAAGGGGACGTACATCCGTTCGCTGGCCCGCGAAATCGGCGAAGCGCTGGACAGCGGGGCGCACCTGACGTCGCTGTGCCGCACCCGCAGCGGGGGCTTCACGCTGGCCCGCGCGATGCGGCTGGACGATTTTTTGGAAAAACTGCAACGGCTCTGAAACAAAACGGCCTTTTTTGCGTATAATAGATAATTTGCGCCGTTCGCGAAACGCCGCGCCCGGAACCGGCGACGATTCCGCTACACGAAAAATCACAACCCACCACGATGAAACTATCGCAATACGGGTACGATTTCGCACCCGAAATGATCGCGAAAGATCCGACCGAAAACCGGGACGACTCGCGGCTGATGGTCGTAAACCGCAAGACCGGCACCATCGAGCACCGCATTTTCAAGGAAATCCTCGACTATTTCGACGAGAAAGACCTGTTCGTATTCAACGACACGAAGGTCTTTCCGGCCCGGTTGTACGGCAACAAGGAGAAAACCGGCGCCGAAATCGAAATTTTCCTCCTGCGCGAACTCAACCGCGAGCTGCGGCTGTGGGATGTGCTGGTCGACCCGGCACGGAAAATCCGCATCGGCAACAAACTCTACTTCGGCAACGACGACCTGCTGGTGGCCGAAGTCATCGACAACACCACGTCGCGGGGCCGCACGCTGCGTTTCCTGTTCGACGGCCCCTACGAAGAGTTCAAGGAGGCCCTGTACGCGCTGGGCGAAACGCCCCTGCCCAAATGGGTGCGCGACAAGGTGAAACCCGAAGACGCCGAACGCTACCAGACGATTTTCGCGTCGAAAGAGGGCGCCGTAGCCGCGCCGACGGCGGGCATGCACTTCTCGAAGCACCTGCTGAAACGCATGGAAATCAAGGGAGTGGACAGCGCGTTCATCACGCTGCACGTCGGGCTGGGCAATTTCCGCACGGTCGATGTCGAGGACCTCTCGAAGCACAAGATGGACTCGGAGCAGTTCATCGTACCGGAAGAGACGGCCCAAGCGGTCAATGCGGCCAAACGCGACGGCCGCAAAATCGTGTCGATCGGCACGACGGTCATGCGCACGCTCGAAACGGCGGTTTCGACCAACGGCATGATCGAGGCCGAAGAGGGCTGGACCAACAAATTCATCTTCGCGCCCTACGACTTCACGGTGGCCGACGCGATGGTCTCGAATTTCCACCTGCCCTACTCCACCCAGCTGATGATGGTCACGGCGTTCGGCGGCTACGACCTCGTGATGCAGGCCTACAAGACCGCCAAAGAGGAGGGCTACCGCTTCGGCACCTACGGCGACGCGATGCTGATCCTCTGACGCCGTGCGCGCCGCAGCCCGCAGCGCATGACTCGGCAAGCTCCAAATAAATTTGGGTTTGCGCTCGACTTTTCGTATCTTTGACTTCGTCGAAGATACTTCGCCTCAGCAATGTTCAAATAAATTTGGCATTGCTTTCGGCTTTTCGTATCTTTGCAGAATAAACCCTCGACTATGGCAAGCAAGATTCTGTATGTGTGTCAGCAAATCGCGCCCTACCTCCCCGATTCGGAGGAGTCGCAGTTGTGCCGCGAGCTGGTGCAGGCGATGCAGGAACGGGGCAACGAAATCCGGACGTTCATGCCGCGCTACGGCTGCATCAACGAACGGCGGCACCAGTTGCACGAGGTGATCCGGCTTTCGGGCATGAACCTCATCATCGACGACAACGACCACCAGCTCATCATCAAGGTGGCGTCGATTCCCGCTGTCCGCATACAAATCTACTTCATCGACAACGACGACTACTTCGCCCGCCGGGCCGCGCTGACCGACGCCGACGGCAGCTGGTTCGCCGACAACGACGAACGCGCCCTTTTCTTCGCGCGCGGCGTGCTCGAAACGGTCAAGAAACTGCGCTGGATGCCCGACGTGGTGCATTGCCACGGGTGGTTCTCGGCGCTGGTGCCCGTCTATCTGAAAACGATGTTCGCCGACGAACCGCTGTTCCGCAACGTGAAGGTGGTCGTGTCGCTCTACGACGACGCATTCGTCGGGACGCTCGATGCCGGCCTGCGCGAAAAAATCGCCGGCGAAGGCATCGGAAGCAAAAATATCCACTTGCTCGACGCGCCCACGTACGAAAATCTGCATCGTTTCGTTATGACTTATGCCGACGGTGTGGTGGCGGCTTCGGAACGGGTCGATGCCAAGACGCTCGACATGGCCCGCGCAAGCGGCAAGCCCGTGCTCGAATACCGCCCGCCTGTCGACAAGGACTTTTTCGACAACTACATGCGATTCTATGAAGCACTGCATCAATAAATTCCTGCGTTCGGCGCGAAGCCTTGCGGTGTGCGGCCTGTTCGCCGCGCTGTGCACGGCGGGCTGCACCACGAAGGACGACACGCTGGGCGCCAACCTGATACCGGACAACCAACAGCTGAAAGCGGGCTATGCCGTATTCCAGTGGGACAGGAAGATTCTGCCCGACGACTTGCTACCGAAAAAATACGTCGAAACGCGCCTCTTCCAGACCGATTCGATCGTATCGTCCAATTTGGGACAGGGTTACTTGGGTGCGGCGTACAACGACACGGTCGGACTGCGCACGGCAGGCTTTCTGGCGCAATTTTCCAATTACTACCTCGTGGACGAGGGGTATTTCGGGTATATGCCTATCTTCGACTCGGCGCAGATTCTGCTTTCCGTGTCGGCCTACGGGCGCGACACGATGACCGAACAGAAATTCGAGGTCTACGAAATCCGAAGCAACGCCTATCTTACGGAAAAACCGCTCTCGGCCGGCAAAACGGAGCGGGACACCCTCTTTTATCTGAATTTCGACCCCGAGCATGCGGCCACCGACGGCGGCGAGAAAAATATCTTGGGGCAAAAACTGTTCGAGTTCACGCTGGGCAACAACAACGGCCCGTCGAAAACGGCCGTCACGATGACGCCGACCCCCGACGGACGGGAATTCGTCAAGCGGCTGATGCTCCAATCGGGCGAACGCAAAGGCGACTATTCGATTTACGACACGGACAACCTCGCCGAATGGTTCGAGGTGTTCAAGGGGCTTTACATCCGGCCGGCCAATGCCGCCGCGATGAAGGCCGACGGCACATCGAAAGGCAGCGTCTATGCGTTGAGTCTGGCCGGTTCGGGATTCTCGGTCTACGGGCGCAACCGCGTGGAGGAAGACCCGTCGCTCATCAAGGATACGATCGGCATGGTCTATTACTTCAACATCAGCGATTACGACCACGGCAATGTTTCGATAAACACCGTCCGCCACGACTACACCGGCTCGAAAATCGAACTCGCCGAAGCACAGGCCTACGTCGACGGCATGCCCAATCCGGTCGAAAACCGGCCGGAGAAATCGCGCGTCTACGTCGAGGGCATGGGCGGCGTGACGACCGAAATCACTTTCACGCAGGAGTTTTTCGACGACCTTCAAAAACTGATTGACGACGAAAATGCGCAATCGGGCAAGGAGTTCACCACGCTGGCGTTCACGCAGGTGCAAATGGAGATTTATTTCCCGGGCGGGCAGTACGACTGGCAGGACATCGACCCCTCCCAACCGGACATCACGGGCCACGACCCGCTGTTCACAGGCAGCCCCCTCATCGACCGGATGAACACCGCGCCCGCGCGGCTGGGCATGTACACCGACTACGGCAAGAAAACCAACATTTCGGACTACGCCTACCTCTACGAAACCTATTACGACACGACGCTCGCCTACGGCGGCTACATCAACCGCAGCCACGGCTGCTACCGGATGGACATCACGAGCTACGTGCAGGAGATGTGGAACCAGTACATGGACAAGGGGAAACAGCTCGACGAGGTGCCGCTACGCAAGGTCTATCTGGGTCCCGAAGCCACCGATTTCTTCACGACGGACTTCACCGAGCTGCAAGGCCAGCCGGACGAAAACGGCGGCGACGGCCAATCCCCGATTCGTTTCAAAATAGCTTACAATCTGATCAAATAACGCGATACGCAACAGCGAAACCGGGCCCGACTCGGTTTTTCGCATTTCCGAAAGACAACGCAACATGCAGGAAAACTTAGTCATCGTCGAGTCGCCGGCCAAAGCGAAGACCATCGAGAAGTTTCTCGGAAAGGATTACATCGTCAAATCGAGTTACGGACACATCCGCGACCTCGCGAAGAAGGACTTGGGCATCGACATCAAGGAGGGATTCCGCCCCGTGTACGAGATTCCGGCGGACAAGAAGAAAATCGTGGCCGAACTGGCCAAGCTGGCCGAGAAAAAGACCGTGTGGCTGGCGTCCGATGAAGACCGCGAAGGAGAGGCCATCGCATGGCACCTCACCGAAGTGTTGGGGCTCCCGGTCGATACGACGAAACGCATCGTCTTTCACGAAATCACCAAACGGGCCATTCTCGAAGCCATCGAGCATCCCCGCACGGTAGACATGAACTTGGTCAACGCCCAGCAGGCGCGGCGCGTGCTCGACCGGCTGGTCGGGTTCGAGTTGTCGCCCGTGCTGTGGAAAAAGGTGCGGCCGTCGCTCTCGGCCGGACGCGTGCAGTCGGTGGCCGTGCGGCTGCTGGTCGAACGCGAACGCGAAATCATCGCTTTCAAATCTACGCCCTACTATCGGGTCGTGGCGCAATTCCACGCCGCGAACGACCCCGCCCGCACGATTTTCAAGGCGGAGCTGTCGACCCGTTTCGACCGGCGCGAAGAGGCCGAAGCGTTCCTTAACAAATGTATCGGGGCAACATTTACGGTGGCGAAAGCCGAAGAAAAACCCGCCCAGCGTTATCCGGCGGCCCCGTTCACGACCTCGACCCTGCAACAGGAGGCGGGCCGCAAATTGGGCATGTCGGTCTCGCAAACGATGTCCGTCGCACAGCGGCTCTACGAGCAGGGTCTGATTACCTACATGCGTACCGACTCGGTGAATCTTTCGGAGCAGGCCCTTGCGCAGTGCAAAGCCGAAATCATCAAACTTTACGGCGAAAAATACTCGCGCCGGTTCAATTACAAGACCAAGACCAAAGGGGCGCAGGAGGCCCACGAAGCCATCCGCCCGTCGTACATCGACCGGCAGAGCATCGAGGGCACGGCGGCCGAGCAGAAGCTCTACGACCTGATTTGGAAGCGCACGGTCGCTTCGCAAATGGTGTGCGCCGAAATCGACCGCACGACCGTGACGATCGACATGAGCGGCGATGCGCACCAGTTCGTCGCAACGGGCGAAGTCATCCGGTTCGACGGGTTCCTGCGGCTCTATTCCGAATCGACCGACGACGATACGGCGGCCGAGGGCGGCGAGGGCGTACTGCCCAAAATGGCGGCGGGCGACCGCGTGGAATCGCCCCAAATCACGGCGACGGAACGCTTCACGCAGGCACCGGCCCGTTACAACGAAGCCTCGCTCGTGAAGCGGCTCGAAGAGCTGGGCATCGGCCGCCCGTCGACCTATGCGCCGACCATCACGACGATCATCAACCGCGGCTACGTGGTCAAGCAGAGCAAGGAGGGACAGAAACGCGGCTACACGCAGCTGACCCTCGCGGGCGGCCGGATTACGGCCAAGCAGCTGACCGAAAACGTCGGCAAGGAGAAAAACCGCCTGTCGCCGACGGACATCGGCATGGTGGTCAACGACTATCTGGAAGCGCAGTTCGGCCCGATCATCGACTACAACTTCACGGCCAACGTCGAAAAGGAGTTCGACCGCGTGGCCGAGGGCGACATCACGTGGCACAAGATGATCGGCGATTTCTACGGGCCGTTCCACGACATGGTCGACACGGCGATCGACCGGCAGACCGACCGCCGCAGCCAAGCGACCCGCGTGCTGGGCACCGACCCCAAGACGGGGCACACGGTCAAGGCCCGCATCGGCCGCTACGGCCCGATGGTCGAAATCGAAGGCGAGGAGGGCGAAAAAGGGCGTTATGCGTCGCTGAAAAAGGGCCAGCTCATCGAATCCATTACGCTCGCCGAGGCGCTGGAACTCTTCGCCCTGCCGCGCACGGTAGGCGAACTCGAAGGCGAAGAGGTGGTCGTGGGCATCGGGCGCTTCGGCGCTTACGTGCGTCACGGCAAGTTGTTCGCCTCGCTCCAAAAGGAAGACGACCCCTATACGATCGGCCTCGACCGCGCCGTCCGGCTGCTTCGGGAGCGTCAGGAAGCCGACGCGAACAAGAACAAGCCCTTGCGCACGTTCGACGAAGACCCCGACATGGTGGTCAAGAACGGCCGCTACGGGGCCTACATCGCCTACAAGGGCAAAAACTACCGGATTCCGCGCGACGCGAAACCGGAAGAGTTGACGCTGGAAGCGTGCCGGAACATCGTCGCGAACTCGAAAAAATAGCGCCATGCACGTATTGCTCATCAACGGCAGTCCCCACACGCACGGGAACACCAGTATCGCATTGTCCGAAGTGGCGAAAACACTGGAAGAACACGGCGTCCGGACCGAAACCGTATCGCTCGGCACGCATGCCGTGCGCGGGTGCATCGCCTGCGGCAAGTGCCGCGAACTCGGCCGCTGCGTATTCCACGACGAACCCTACGACGCATTGTGCGAGAAAATCCGCACGACCGACGGCTTGGTCGTCGGCTCGCCGACCTACTACGCGGGCCCCAACGGTTCGCTGTGCGCCCTGCTTGACCGGTTGTTCTACTCGTGCGGCCGGCATTTGCAGTACAAGCCCGGCGCGGCGGTCGCCGTGTGCCGTCGCGGAGGGGCGAGCGCCGTATTCGACCGGCTGAACAAGTATTTCACGATCAACAACATGCCCGTCGTGTCGTCGCAATACTGGAACAGCGTGCACGGCCGGCTGCCCGGTGAAGCGGCGCAGGATGCCGAAGGGCTGCAAACCATGCGCACGCTGGGGCGCAACATGGCATGGATGCTCCGAAACCTGCGCCCCGAATCCGCACCGGAGGCCGAACCGAAAATCATGACCGATTTCATCCGCTGACCGTACCGACAACAACACTAAACCCGATAACCATGAAACGAATCATCCCGACCCTGCTGTCGCTCGGCGTCGCATGCCTCGCGCTGGCGCAGACGCCCGCAACCGAGCCGAAACCGGACGAAGGCTACCGCTTCACGGACGAAACGACCGTCCGCACGACCCCCGTCAAAGACCAACACCGCAGCGGCACCTGCTGGTGCTTCTCGACGATGACCTTCCTCGAAGACGAAATCATCAAGGCGGGCGGCCCCGAACTGCATCTTTCGGAGATGTGGATCGTGCGCCACTCGTTCATGGACAAAGCCGAAAAATACGTCCGCCTGCACGGCAAGCTCAACTTCGCCGAAGGCGGCGCGGCCCACGACGTGACGGAGGGCATCCGCGCGCACGGCATCGTGCCGTTCGAGGTCTACTCGGGCCTCAACTACGGCACCGAGAAGCCCGATTTCCACGAACTCACGAAGGTGCTGACGGCCTATCTGGATGCCGTCATTTCGGCCGCCGAACGCACGGGACGCCCCCTTTCGACGGCATGGAAACGCGGCTACAACGCCATTCTCGACGAATACTTCGGCCCCGTACCGGAGAAATTCACCTACGACGGCAAGGAGTACACGCCCGCCGGGTTCGCGGCATCGCTGCCCATCGACCTCGGCGACTACGTGGCGCTGTCTTCGTTCACGCACCACCCGTTCTACCGGCCGTTCATCATCGAGGTGCCCGACAACTGGATGTGGGCGTCGGTATGGAACCTGCCGCTGGACGAGATGATGTCGGTCATCGACAACGCACTGGCTGCGGGCCACACCATCGCATGGGGCACGGACGTCAGCGAAAAGGGTTTCAGCCGCACGAAAGCCATCGGCATCGTGCCGGAGGCCGACCTCGACGGCATGGACGCGACCGAAGCGGAGAAGTGGGGCAAACTGACGCCGGCCGAAAAGGAAGCGGCCCTCTACAAGTTCGACAAACCGGGCAAGGAGCGTGTCATCACGCAGGAAATGCGTCAGGAAGCCTACGACAACTACGAAACGACGGACGACCACGGCATGGTCATCGTGGGCACGGCGGTCGATCAGGCGGGCAACCGCTACTACAAGGTGCAGAACTCGTGGGATGCCCGTCCGCCCTACGACGGCTACTGGTATTTCTCGCGTCCGTTCGTGGAGTACAAGACGATGGACATTATGGTTAACCGCAACGCCGTACCGAAAGAGATCCGCAAGAAACTGGGCTGGAAATAACCCGCCCGAACAGCAATGAAAACAGGCTTTTCGGTCCTCACCCTACTCTGTCTGTTGCTCGGTCCAACGGCCCTCGTCGCGCAATCCCCCGACGACGGGCAGACACGGACCGTTCCCAGTGAAGCGCCCGCCCGGCCCGACGACCCCGAGCCCCTTCTCCGCGCTGCGGCAGACACGCTCACGGCCGAACCCAAACGGGGCTTCATCCGCCGGATTTTCGACTACTTCGACCGGTCGAACGTCGACCGCACGTTCGAGAAGAAAATCGACTGGAGCATCGCGCCGGGCCCCAACTACTCGTCGGACGTCGGTTTCGGCATCGGGTTCCTGCTCGCGGGACTTTACCGGCTCGACCGCACCGATTCGATTACGGCCCCGTCGAACATCTCCATTTACGGCAACGTCACGACGCAGAAATTCGTGCTGCTCCGTTTCAGCGGCGACAACATCTTCAACCGCAACAAGCAGCGGGTCAGCTATTCGGGCGCGTTCGTCTACTTTCCGGGGGCATTCTACGGCATCGGCTACGACGCGGGCAAATCGGGTTACGTCCAGAAGCTGACCACCACGATGGGCATCGTACGGGCCTCCTATTGCCGGGCGATTGTCGGACGGCTCTACGCGGGCGTCAGCGCGGGTTTGGACTACACCGGCGCCAAATACAAGGGTTCGGGAATCGAAGCCACGCTGGAAAAAATCCGCGACGGCGAAATCGAAAATCCGGGCGGTTCGATCGGCGAACTCTACGACTTATGGCAGGAGGGGCGCTACGACCCTGCCCTGCAAGACCCGTTCACGAATTTCATCGCCGCATCGGGCGACAATCCCGATGCCTTCAACACGAACATCGGACTGTTCCTGCAATACGACTCGCGCGACATCACCTACAACGCCACACGCGGCGTCTTCGTCAAGGCCGAAGCGATGTGGTATCCCGAATTTCTGGGCAACACGCGCCGCGACTTCGGACGAATCGCCCTGACGTTCGATGCCTACCGACGGCTGTGGAAAGGGGCGGTGCTCGCCTACGACCTCTATGCCGATTTCATCATCGGCACCCCCTCGTGGCACCTCTACGCCAAGCTGGGCGGCATGTCGCGGATGCGCGGCTACTACGAGGGCCGCTACCGCGACAAACGGCTGGTCGAAACGCAAGCCGAACTGCGGCAGAAAATCTACCGTCGTCACGGGGTGTCCGGCTGGTTCGGCGTGGGACAGGTCTGGGGCACGGACAAATTCCGGTGGGAAAACACGCTGTACAGTTTCGGCGTCGGCTACCGGTTCGAGTTCAAGAAAGGGATGAACATCCGGTTGGATTACGGCTGGGGCGTGCGCGGCAACAAGGAGCTGCCGTGGGACCGCAAACGTTCGTCGGCATTCCTCTTCACCGCCTCCGAAGCATTTTGATTAAGGGGGGGGGCCGACCGATGCGGCGGAAAGCGCTGCCGGTTTCAAAACACTATTTTCGCAACATAAAGCAGCATAATAAAGCTAATTTTAATAAGGTATGTTCGGAGTAAGTTACACGTTCGACCACGACCTGTTTCTGGCACTCAATTTCGACGGCGGCCCGACGGTCGACCGGCTGATGTTCGCGATTTCGGGCACGCCCATGTGGATTCCGCTCTATGGGTTGATTCTGTGGCTCATCGGACGGAAATACGGGTGGCGGAACATGGTGCTGTTCTTCGTGCTGATGATTGCGGCTATCGGGTTGTCGGACATCGTGTGCGGCATCTTCAAGGCCAACGGACTGCTGGGCAGATACGGGTTGCTGGGCGACTTCCAGCCGCGCTGGCGGCCGATGTTCACGCCCGAACTCGAAAGGCTCTCCATTACGCCCGATTCGCTGGTCGCGATTCGCAAGGCCGGTCTGCCGGGCGACTGGGCCGTGCATGTCCCCGTCAAAGCCGCATCCGGACACTACGGCACGGTCTCGGCACATGCCGCAACGGTCGTTTCGCTGGCGGTCTTCTCGGCGCTCGCGATTCGTCGGCGCTGGTTCACGGTGCTGATTGCCCTTTGCACGCTCTTGATTTGCTATTCGCGCATCTATCTGGCCAAACACTTCCCGATGGACATCGCGTGGGGCACGCTGGTGGGCACATCGCTGGGCTACTTGGCATGGCGGATATTCCGCAAGTTCGCGCGGCCGGCACAACCGCAACAAGCGGTTCGATAAAGCACCCGATACCCCCACAAAAAAAACGGTCGACCGAAGTCGACCGTTTTTCCGTCTATCGCGCGCGGACTACTTGGCGTAGGAGACGGCGCGGGTTTCGCGAATGACCGTGATTTTCACCTGTCCGGGATAGGTCATTTCGTCCTGAATCTTCTTGGCGATGTCGTGCGAAAGTCCCTCCGATTCTTGGTCGGTCAGCTTGTCGGCCCCGACGATGACGCGCAGTTCGCGACCGGCCTGAATGGCGTAGGTCTTCACGACGCCCGGATACGACAGCGCGATGTCCTCCATCTCTTTCAGACGCTTGATATAGCTCTCGACCACCTCGCGGCGGGCACCCGGCCGCGCACCCGAAATGGCGTCGCACACCTGAATGATCGGCGCGATGAGCGAAGTCATCTCCACCTCGTCGTGGTGCGCGCCGACGGCGTTGCAAACCTCCGGTTTCTCCTTGTACTTCTCGGCCAGCTTCATGCCGATGATTGCGTGCGGCAATTCGGGTTCGTCGTCGGGCACCTTGCCGATGTCGTGCAACAGTCCGGCACGGCGCGCCACTTTGGGGTTCAGTCCCAGTTCGGCCGCCATGATACCGGCCAGATTGGCGGTTTCGCGGGCATGCTGCAAGAGATTCTGCCCGTAGGACGAACGGTATTTCATCTTGCCGATCAACCGGATCAGTTCGGGGTGCAGGCCGTGAATACCCAAGTCGATCGTCGTGCGTTTGCCGACCTCGACGATCTCCTCCTCGATTTGCTTCTGCACTTTGGCGACCACCTCTTCGATGCGGGCGGGGTGGATACGGCCGTCCGTAACGAGCTGGTGCAAAGCCAGCCGCGCGATTTCGCGGCGCACGGGGTCGAAGCCCGAAAGAATGATCGCCTCGGGCGTGTCGTCGACGATGATTTCGATGCCCGTCGCGGCTTCCAATGCGCGGATGTTGCGGCCCTCGCGGCCGATGATGCGGCCCTTGACCTCGTCGCTCTCGATGTTGAACACCGTCACGGCATTCTCGATAGCCGTTTCGGTCGCGACGCGCTGAATCGACGCCACGATGATGCGCTTGGCCTCTTTCGAGGCGGTCAGCTTGGCCTCCTCGACCGTTTCATTGATGTATGCGGCGGCTTCGGTCTTGGCCTCCGCCTTCATGTTCTCCACCAGAATGTTTTTGGCCTCCTCGGAGCTCAAACCCGAAATCTGTTCCAGACGGGCGTTCTGCTCGCGGCGCATCTGGTCGACCTCCTCCTTCTTGTGCTCCAGAATCTGCAACTGGTTCTGCACCTGCTCTTTCAGCCGGTCGTTCTCGCGCAGCTTGTTTTCCAGTTCGCGCTGCTGGTTTTGGAGGTTGTTCTCGATCTGTTTGGCACGCTGCTCGCTCTGGTTCAGCCGCTGGTTGCGCTCGTTGACCTGCCGGTCGTATTCGCTTTTCAGCTGCATGTACTTCTCCTTCGCTTGCAGGATTTTCTCTTTCTTAATCATTTCGCCTTCGGCTTCGGCCTCCTTGATGGCGGTCTCGCGGCGTTTGCGGATGCCGTTCTTCATCACGACATTCGTGACGAGCGCATAAACGCCGACCGCGACCACAGCCGACACGAGGGCTGTTAAAAACATATCCATAGTCGTTTGTTGTTATAATTTGTTAAAAAATGTTTCCGTAAACATAAAAAAAACCGCACGGTATTCCTTATTCTCGTTTGACGAATCTGCGTGATTGTCATTTGTGGGGTCTCCGGCAATCGCAATCTTCCAACGGCACGCACGCGGCGGGCACCCCTCGCGGGGTCAAGGCCTGATTTTGAAGCGCCGTGAGTCGCCCCAATATAAAAATTGTTCAGTTTCGCAAAGCTTTAAGGAATCCATGCGGGTGGATTCGTTCGGTATGTAAAAGAACCCTGTTTCTCTTCCATTCGTCCGTCGCGGGGGCGTCCCCGCTCCGGGTCAATGACCGGCAAACGTATTCAGATACGTATCAATTTCCGTGCTCAACGCTTCGAGCTGCCGGAGATCGTCGTCGTCCGTCTCGTGCAGGCGGCGCTGGTTGACCGAGTCGATGGCGAACCGCAAGGCGGTCATCACCAGATAGTGCCGATCCGTCCAATCCCGAATGTTGCGCTGCCTGATCGACGTCAAATAGCCGTTCACCTCCCGTTCGGCCAAACGATAGACCTCTTCCTTCTCGCTGTCGATCGTGAGCGGGATGTTGATGCCCGCTATTTTGAGCGTAATCGCTTGTTTGGCCATAGGGTCGTTCGCTTCTCGTCGTTACCGGGCCGCCGGGCCGCCTTCCAATTCGGAATTCGCAAGCAGTGCGATGCACTTGTCCACCTCCCGCATCAGGCGGTTTACGCGTGCCCGCGCCTTGTCCCGGCTGTATCCGTCCCCCGTCAGGCCCGCCGTCAACTGCATGCGCGAAAGCTCGGTTTCGAGTTCCTTGCGCCGTTCCAGCAACGCGCGGTTTTCGGCTTTCAGCGCACCGTTTTCGGCCGTCAGTTCGGCACACAGCGCCGTCAACCGTTTGTGGTCGTCGATCAGTTGCCGGATTCGGCCGCCGAGATCGGTTATGACGCTTTTGTCAGCCATCGTTCCGGGGGACGCACCCCGTAAATTTTTCCAAAGATACGAAAAACAATTCACAATTCATAATCCACGCGTCACAATTATGCAGCGACGCATGGCACCGCTTTGATATTTTCGACTTTTTCGTTATCTTTGTTTCGTCCGCAAGGACAGACATATTTTTTAGTGAAAGTGTTTTCGCACTGTCCGAAACGAAAATCTGACAAATTTTTCAACCAAAGGACGACGAACGCACTCACTGCTTGTTCAGACGGTACTATTGTACCCCTCTGTTCAAGTGTGGGGAAAATGTATCGTTTATTTTGGTTGGGGTCTTGTCAGAACCTTCGTTTAGATAAACGAATTTGGCTCCACACTTTCTTTTTAGGGGGCAACCTTTTAATAACATTGCATTCGCGGAGCCGGGAGTGCCCGAAGTTCGGGAACGAATGAAACCTTTGTTTTTCGCAGTATTGCTCGCGTCGTGCATCGGTTGTGCAGACCGCTCGGATTTGTTGGTCGGCGACTGGCAGCTGTATTATGTCTACGGCACCGATTCCAACCGTGTTAAATTCGCTTACGAAGTCGATTGGGATAGAGTTATTTACCGCATCCGGCCCGACGGAACCGGCAAATGCTTCTACGGTGAAGACGGGAACGGCAGCGACTATTTCGACTGGACGTGGACAGGCCGCAAAGTGGGCATACGCTACCCGGATGTGGGTTACGATTATTACGACGTGGAGATACTGACGGCCGACGAACTGGTATTGAAATACACGTTCCGGTCGTGCGACGCCGTGCGGTATCAGTGTTACAAAAAAGTCGTGGTACCGTAGAGGTCGTAATCCGATGCCGACACGATGCGCACGTCGTAGAACCGGCCGCGCTGCAACCGTCGTTCGGCCGCCGGAATCAGGATTTCTTGGTCGACTTCGGGCGAATCGTACTGCGTGCGCCCGACATAGTAACCGCCCTGCCGCGAATCGACGAGCACCCGCTCGGTGCGGCCCACGCGCAGGCGGTTGGCCTGCAACGATATTTCGTTCTGCAACGCCATGATGCGCTCCACGCGCTGCTGTTTCACCTCATCGGGAACGTCGTCGCGCAATTCGCGGGCCGAGTAGGTGCCCTCCTCCTCGGAGTAGGCGAACACGCCCAGCCGCTCGAACCGCACGTCGCGCACGAACTGCATCAACTCGTCGAAATCCGCTTCGGTTTCGCCCGGATAACCGACCAGCAGCGTCGTGCGCAACGCCACATCGGGAATCGCCCGCCGCAACCGCTCGACCAGCGCATAGGCTTCGGCCTTCGTATGGCGGCGGCGCATGGCGTGCAGCTGCGCATCGGAAATGTGCTGGAACGGAATATCGAGGTATTTGCAGATTTTGGGTTCCGAAGCCATCGCTTCGACCACATCGTCGGGGAACCCCGCCGGATAGGCATAGTGCAGCCGTATCCACTCGATGCCGTCGATGCGGCACAACCGGTGCAGCAGCTCGCCCAACCGGCGTCCGCCGTAAAGGTCGACGCCGTAGTAGGTCGTATCCTGTGCAATGACAATCAGCTCTTTGACCCCCGCGGCGGCCAGCTTGCGGGCCTCCTCCTCCAATTGCTCCATCGGCACCGAAACGTGCCGTCCGCGAATCAGCGGAATGGCGCAATAACCGCACATCCAGTTGCACCCCTCCGAAATTTTCAGATAGGCATAGTGGCGCGGCGTGGTCAGGCGGCGTTCGGTCGCCAGCGCGGGGTCTTCGGAAGCCCCCAGCGCGCGGACGATGCCGTCCCAGTCGCGGGCGCCGAAATAATCGTCGACTTCGGGGATTTCGGCGCGGAGTTCGTCGGCATAACGTTCCGAAAGACAGCCGATGACGAACAGCCGTTCGATTTTGCCGGCCTGCTTCGCGGCGGCAGCCCGCAGAATCATCTCGACGGACTCCTGCTTGGCGTCGCCGATGAACCCGCACGTGTTGATGACGACGACTTTGGCGTCGGTGCGGTCGCTGTCGAACACGACCTCGTAACCGGCAGCCGCCAGACGGGCCATGAGGTGCTCGCTGTCGACCGTGTTCTTCGAGCAGCCGAGCGTAACCACGTTAATTTTTTTCATCGCCGAAAAGCGCGCTGACAAATTCGCTGCGGTCGAACCGGCGCAGGTCGTCGACCCCCTCGCCGATGCCGATGTACCGCACCGGAATGCGGAACCGGTCGCTGATGCCGATGACCACGCCCCCTTTGGCCGTACCGTCCAACTTGGTGATAGCCAGCGACGTGACCTGCGTCGCCTGCGTGAACTGGCGGGCCTGCTCGAACGCATTTTGGCCGGTCGAGCCGTCAAGCACGAGCATCACTTCGTGGGGCGCACCTGCGATGACTTTCGACATGACATTGCGGATTTTCGTCAGTTCGTTCATCAGGTTGATTTTATTGTGCAGACGCCCTGCCGTGTCGATCAGCACCACGTCGGCACCGTTGGCTTTGGCCGAAGTCAGCGTATCGAAAGCCACCGAAGCGGGGTCGGAACCCATTTCCTGCCGGATCATCGTCGCACCGGCACGGTCGGCCCACACTTTCAGCTGGTCGATCGCCGCCGCCCGGAACGTGTCGGCCGCTCCGATCCACACCTTGCGGCCCGATTTGGCCAGCTGAGCGGCGAGCTTGCCGATCGTCGTGGTCTTGCCGGCACCGTTGACGCCCACCACCATTACGACATAGGGTTCGCCCGAACGGGCATCGAGCCCGAAATGTTCCTCCGAACCGTGCGCCTCCTCCATGAGGGCGGCGATTTCGTCGCGCAGGATGCCGTGCAGTTCGTCCGTGCCCATGTACTTGTCGCGCGCGACGCGCTCCTCGATGCGGCGGATGATTTTGACAGTGGTATCGACCCCGACGTCGGACGTGATGAGCACCTCCTCCAACTCGTCGAGCACGTCGGCGTCGACCGTCGACCGTCCGGCCACCGCCCGCGCCAGTTTCGAGAAAAGTCCTGCTTTGGTCTTTTCGAGACCAGCGCCCAACGGCTGCTGTTCCTGCGGCTGCGCCTCCGGCGACTGCAACCCGTCCTGTTTCTTGTGAAAAATATCGAAAATTGCCATTCCGAAATAATGATTTCCGTTTCGTCCTGCGAAGATACGAAATTTTTTATTAGCGCTACGGGCGGTCGACGGGTTTCGGAGAGTAAGGAAGCGCTCTGACCGCCCCGTTAAGAACGGGGTTTTAAGCGCGGCGGTCGGTCACGGGGGTTTC
>CAZGYX010000015.1:0-37340 GCA_964530735.1 uncultured Alistipes sp.
CCGTTGGGGGCGTCGTTCGCCGACAAGGCTTCGGGGTGGGGCATGAACTTCGAGGGCGGATACTTCGCGACGCCCCGCATCGCCGTCGGCGGCTTCATCTCGTACCAGACCAATTTGGAGGGCATCCCGCGTCAGACGCTCGATCTGGGCAACGGCTCGGCCCTGACGACCAAACAGAAACACGCCGTGTTCCAGCTGCCGTTCGGCGTCACGGGACGTTACTGCTGGATGCAGAACCGCG
This sequence comes from uncultured Alistipes sp., assembly GCA_964530735.1. Classification (GTDB taxonomy): domain Bacteria; phylum Bacteroidota; class Bacteroidia; order Bacteroidales; family Rikenellaceae; genus Alistipes. The sequence goes on from CAZGYX010000015.1 coordinate 242, forward strand.
TCGTGCAACCTTATGCGGGGCTGAAACTGGGCGCGAATTACGCCCAGCTGTCGAGTTACTACTACATCGTCAAGCACTACACCGACACTTGGGGATTTTTCCTCTCGCCCGAATTGGGCGTAAGCATCTTTCCGCGTCCCGATTTCCGGTTGGGGTTCCACGTGGCGGTTTATTACAGCTACGCGACGAACGACGGCCGCGTGTTGAACTATTCGGTCGACGGGCTCAATAACTTCGGCATCCGCGTGGGCGTGTCGTTCTGACGCGTCGGGGCGAATCGCCGCGGTGCCGGCATGCAAAACGAACGGCCGCTGTCCTCGTCGGGCAGCGGCCGTTCGCACACAAACATCACAATACGGTTGCCGAAAAACGGCGGCCATTACCGGATACAAAGATCGTGTGGATTTTTTCGTCCCGCAATCCCCACAATTCGGTATTTTATTAGCGCTACGGGCGGTCGGCAGGCTTCGGATTGTTAGGAAGCGCCCCGTTAAGAACGGGGATTTAAGCGCTACGGGCGGTCTTGCGTCAAAAAGTGCCGATTGTTGAGCGTGCGTATCCTTATTTTAGGTGCCGCTGGATCCACTCCAAATGGCCGCGTTCGGTCGTTTCGGAGGTCCAATGTTCGTTGACGGGGGTAATCAGCGCCTCTTTCGGGCATCGGAGCACGTTGTAGACCGCTTGGCTCGTGGTCGGCGGGCAGGTGTCGTCGTTGTATCCCCAAGTCAGGTAACAATCGGCCGTGACGAGCCGCGCGAAATTCACGACGTCGTAATAGGCCATCGTGCGGATGTTGTCGGGCGTGTCCATGCCTGCGGTGCGGAAGAAGTGCGGGTAGCCGCCCGCACGGCCGGCCTTGTATCCGGCCATGTCGGCCAATGCGGGGTGGTTGGCGACGCAGGCCGTGACGCGGTTGTCCAGTCCGGCGGTGACGATCGAAAGCGCGCCGCCCTGACTGCCGCCCTGCACGATGACGTTGCGGCCGTCCCATTCGGGCAGCGACGTCAGCAGGTCGATGGCCCGCACGCAGGCCAGATAGACCCGTTTCATGTAGTAGCGGTCGCGGTTGTCGAGCCCGTTCATGAGATAGCCGTTTTCGCGGCCGTTGAACGCGTTGCTTATCTCTTTGAACGTCTCGTCGGACAGCGTGGGATTCAGGCCGTGTATCTCGATTTCGAAGCGGATCATGCCCGCTTCGGCGTAGTACTTGTGGCGCAGGGGTTCCTTGATGGTCTTGATGCCCGCTCCGGGAGGGCACAGCACGACGGGGCAACTGCCCGCGGCGGCGCCTTTGGGATAGAACAGATACCCGTAGACGGCCTGCCCCGATTTGTTCAAATGCAATTTTATTAAATAACAGTCGATTTTCTCGGTGCAATACTCGGGGGCGAGCGTTTTCGTATAGGTCAGCGGGAAACGGGCCGCTTCGGCCTTGTTCGCCTCCCAGAAGGCGGCGAAATCATCGGGCAGCTGCGTGTAAGGCTCGATGCGTTCGGGCGAAAAACCGACCTTGACGTGGTGGCGGTAGGTGTGGCCGTCGACGACGGCGGTCATGCGGCAGTCGCGGAAGCCGGGCTGGCGCATCGTGCCGAGCGGAATGACGGCATGGCCGTTGCGGAGCACCACCGAACCCGACTTGTCGGCGGGCATCATGTCGCCGCCGATTTCGTAATGGACGGTGAGGCCGTCCTGCGGAATGCCGTAGCGGTAGAACTGCACCTCGACGGATGCTTTTTCGCCGGTTTCGTAGCGCCAGTCGGCATGGTCGGGCACGGCGACCCACAGCACGTCGCTGCGGTAGGGGTTGTTCTCGGCATGCGGGGCCGCGATGCCGAACATCAACAGGCAAAAGGTCAATAGTTTCGTTTTCATTTTTTTATTCGTGCGGTAGAACGTTTCTATGCTCTCGACGGCCGCCTTCGCTGCCGGCCTTTTCTTTCTTACAGCGGGCCCATCGTGTTGAGGGCCCAGTCGCCGCGTGCGCGCAGAACCTGCTCGATGATGTCGCGCACGGCACCGGCGCCGCCGTTGAACTCCGAGACGTAGCGCGCGGTTTCGAGCACTTCGGCCGCCGCGTCGGCGGGACAGACCGGAATCCCGACCTCGCGCAGGCAATCCAAATCGGGGATGTCGTCGCCCATATAGATGACGTTTTGCGGGTCGAGCCCCTCCTCCGCCAGATAGCCGCGCAGGGTGGTGATTTTGTCCATGCAGTCGATGTAGTAGCGGTGGATGCCCAGCATCTGCAGGCGGCGTTCGAGCAACCGGCCGTGCCCGCCCGAAATGACGCACACCTTGTACCCCATTTTCGCGGCGTAGGCCAGCGCATAACCGTCTTTGGCGTTGTAGCGGCGGATGAAATCGCCGTCGGCCGTCGGGATGATGCCGCCGTCGGTCATCACGCCGTCGACGTCGAATACGAACGCCTCGACGCGGGCTATCTGTTCTTTGAAGTTTTCCATATCTGTCGGCTGATAGTTTCGTAGAGCATGCACAGTTCGGGGTCGTCGGCCAGCAGCGCGCGGTGACGCGCCTGCGTCGCAAGGTCGTTGCGCACGGCGGGACCGGTCTGCACGTCGGCAGGCGTCGCGGCGGCACACGCTTTGGCGGCCGTTTCGGCGATGAGCGGTCTTATTAAGGGGTAGGGAAATCCCGCACGGCTTAAAATGCGTTCGCCCGCCGCGTACATGGCATTGACGAAATTGCAGGCGAAGACCCCCGACAAATGGATGAATGCCCGCTGTGCCGAATCGGCATAATGCACCGTGCGGGTCAGCCGGCGGGCGAAGGTTTCGAGTTCGTCCCGCAGTTCGGGCGCCGAGGTTTCGAGAAACACCGGTATCTCCGAAAAATCGACCTGCCGGCCTGCCGTGAAAGTTTGCAGCGGGTAGAAGACCGCCCGCCGTGCGAAACGGGCCGGAATCGCCTCCAACGGAACGCTTCCGGCCGTATGGGCCACGACGGCCGTTTCGGGAATCGGCAGCGAGGCGGCGACTTCGGCCACCGCGCGGTCGCTGACGGCAATCAGATAGAGGTCGGCGGCCGCGAGCCGTTGCGGGTCGTCGGTCCACGACGTTCCCGCCAGCCGGGCCGTTTCGGGGCCGCGACGGGGGTTGCGGGCGAAGACCTGCACCAACTCCGCATCTCTCCGGGCAACGGCACACGCCAGCGACTCGGCCAGATTGCCGCTACCGATAATGACGACTGTTTTGATCATTTCGATTCGTAGGTCATGGCGTAACCGGCTTCCGACGGTCGGATTCATTGGTGCCGCTTACGCGGCCGACTTAAAAAGTCGGTTTTAAGCGCGACCGAATGTTCGTACGGTTCCGACGGCTGTGGTCGCTACCACCCTCTATATTCCATTTCGGTCAGAGCGCTTCCACACCTTCCGAAGCCCGCTGACAGTCCGTAGCGCTTAAAGCCGCTTTCTTAAAGCGGGGTTATTTCATGGTGATTTGCGCTTGTCCGATGTAGCGGCCGTCGCAATAGAGGTCTACGCGGTATACACCGGCGGCGAAACCCGACGAATTGTAGTAGATGCCTACGGGCAAATCCTGATTCTGGTAGTCCACCTCGCGCATGGCCGAGTAGCTCAACGGCTCGCCCTCGAAATCGAACGTCGGCATCGCTTCGGTCGTCAGCACGTAGCCGTCGGGCGACGTGATGCGGACGTAAATCGCACGGTTGCCGGGCTCGGCCAAATCGTTCGCCGAAAGGACGAACTCCACCAGCAGACGCGCTGCGTTGCGGATGCGCGAAACGGGTTTGCTGCGGGAGTTGAGCGCGGACAACCGGATGTCGCGGGCCTTGATGATCGAGCCTACCTGCACCTTGTTGGTCAGTTCGGCTGCCCGTTCTTCGGCGATGTCCGCCCGCAGGTTGGCCGACGAAATCTCCTTGCGATAGGAGACGTTTTCGTCGATGAGCCGCTTGTTCAGCGTGTTGAGCGAGTCGATTTGGCGGATGTATCCTTTCATCAGCGTACGCAGCGTGCCGACCTCCTTCTCGTACTGCTTGATTTTGGCCAGACTCAACGAACGCTCCTTCTTCAAACGCGCCATGAGCGAGTCGGCGCGGTTGCGTTCGGTGTTGAGGCTGCTCGACAGGGTGTCGTTGGTGATTTGCAGGTTGTCGAAATCGACCATCAGGCGGCCGAGGTCGTTCTGAATCGAATCGCGGTCGGCCTGCAACAGCTCGTAGTCGTTCATCTGCTGGCGGTGCATGCCGTAGTAGAGTGCGGACAACGCGACGAGAATCACCGACAGGATGACGATGACGATGCGGTAACCGCGCATGGCCTTGTCGGACGCGTCGGGCTGGCGGCCGTAATCGTCGTCCTCGTAGAAATTATCCGGATCGTTGTAATTTTCTTCCATAATCACAAAAGTTTATAGCGATGCACAAAGGTAACGATTTATTTTATTAGCGCAATAGACCGTCATGGGGTTTCAGAGGTCAGAGCACTTCCTGACCGTCGGAAACCAGCTGACAGGCCGTAGCGTTAGTGAATCTTGCTGGTCAGCGGATATTTCAGCCCCTTGTAGCCCGAAATGTAGGCTTGGATGCTGCCCACGCGCACGGGCGACTCGATGTAGAGCGGGATTTTGTTCTCGTCGTCCGAAATCCAGATGGTGAAAATCGTGCCGTCCGTGAACGAAAATTGCTCGGTCGAACCCAGCTCGCACTCGAAACGCAGCGCGCGGAAACGGCCCACGTTGCGGATTTTCTTCGTTTCGGTGCCCAGATAGCGGTAGTGGATGCGCCGGATGGTGTCTTGCAGCACCATTTGCAGCTGGGCAGGTTCGCCCGTCTTGAAATCTTCGGCCCGCGCCGTCCGCAGCGTGAAAAAGAGCGAAATGGCATCCATGCTTTCGGGCGTCAGTTCCATGCGCTTGTACCGTTCGGGTTTCTGACGGCTGTGCCAGCGGGTGTCGACCCGCATGGAGTCCCAGTCGTAGGTGTAGCGGCTCTGGAACGTGTAGTCGCCCTCGTGCAGGTCGCACTCGAACGTCACGGGACGCAGCCGCTCGGGGTCGATGTGCACGGTGTAGACGTCGAGCATGTTGTAGAACCAGCGGTACGTGGGCAGCGTGCGTCCCGTGCCGACCACCTTGTAGAACTTCCGGCCGTCGACCGTCGCTTCTTCCGTAACGACATCGACCGAGCCAACCTCCGTGTTCGGAAACATCTTGGCCTTGTAGCTCACGCGGTATTCGAGCCGTTCGCCCGGGTGGTAGAGCTGGGCGCAGAGCGGCTTCGCCGCGAAAAGCGCCAGCATCAGGCACCATGATTTCATTCGATAGCTATTCATCGTAACGCAGTTTTTGTTCGGTCGTCAGGAGATGCGCGAAAAATCGACCGGTTTTTCGCCGGCATACCGGCGGCGCAGCTCGTCCAGCCCGCGGTTTTCGGGACGGGCGAGGGCACGGTCGGCCGTCAGCACGGCGGCCGCTGCTTCGCGCGTGACGGTCAGAATCTGGGCGTCGAGCGTCGGGTTGGCGATTTTCAGGTCGAATCCCGTGCCGCTTTGCAGCGTGCCGTTGATGTCGCCCGCGCCGCGCAGTTTCAGGTCGAGTTCCGCCAGCCGGAAGCCGTCGTTCGTCTCGCACATGGCGTCGAGCCGCGCCCGCGCCTCGCGCGAGAGCTTCTCGCCCGACATCAGGATGCAGTACGACTGCTCGCCGCCGCGCCCCACGCGCCCGCGCAACTGGTGCAGCTGCGATAACCCGAACCGTTCGGCCGATTCGATGACCATGACCGTGGCGTTGGGCACGTCGACCCCCACCTCGATGACCGACGTAGCGACCAAAATCTGTGCCTCGCCCGATTTGAACTGCCGCATCGACTCCTCCTTGTCGGCCGGTTTCATCTTGCCGTGGCAAATGGCCGTGACGTATTCGGGCAGCGGGAAGTCGCGCGAAATGGCCTCGTAGCCGTCGGTCAGGTCCTTGTAGTCCATCGCCTCGGACTCCTTGATGAGCGGGTAGACGATGTAGACCTGCCGCCCTTTTTTGATTTCCTGTCGTAAAAATCCGAAAAGCCGCAGACGTGCCGCATCGGTGTAGCGCACCGTGCGGATAGGGCGGCGTCCGGGCGGCAGTTCGTCGATGACCGAGACGTCCAAATCGCCGTAGAGCGTCATGGCCAGCGTGCGCGGAATCGGCGTCGCGGTCATCACCAGAATGTGGGGCGGTTGGGCGTTTTTCGTCCACAGGCGGGCCCGCTGCTCGACCCCGAAACGGTGCTGTTCGTCGATGACCACGAACCCGAGGTCGGCGAACTGCACGCGGTCTTCGATGAGCGCATGGGTGCCGATGAGCAACTGGGTCGTGCCGGCGGCGATGTGTTCCAGTATCTTGCGGCGTTCGGCCGCTTTGGTCGCGCCGGTGAGGATTTCGACCGTGACGCCCGTGCCGTCGAGCAGTTTGCGGAACGTGGCGTAGTGTTGGCGCGCGAGGATTTCGGTCGGTGCCATCATGCAGGCCTGATAGCCGTTGTCGACGGCCAGCAGCATCGACATCAGCGCCACCATCGTCTTGCCGCTCCCGACGTCGCCCTGCAACAGGCGGTTCATCTGGAAGCCCGACACGGTGTCGCGCCGGATTTCGTGCAGCACCCGCTTCTGCGCCCCCGTCAGCTCGAACGGGAGGCGGGTCTCATAGAACGCGGTAAAAGCATTCCCGACCGTATTGAATAAGAATCCGTTGTTTTTCGAGAGCCGTTCGGTGCGGTGCTGCTGGATGTTGAGCTGCACGCCTAACAGTTCGTCGAATTTCAGCCGGTATTGCGCCTGCCGCAGCCCTTCGGCCGACTGCGGGAAGTGGATGTTGTAGTAGGCGTCGTGCAGCGGAATCAACCCGTACTGCGCCCGCATGGCATCGGGCAGCGGGTCGGGGATGCGTCCGGCGGCGATGCGCCACGCGTTGCAGACGATCTGATACATCCCTTTGGCGCCGAGCAGGCTGTTCAGCTTTTCGGTCGAGGGGTAGATGCCCTGCATGCCGCTTTCGGCCTTGCGCGTCAGGGCCTGTTCGATGGTTTCCAGCTCGGGGTGGGCCAGTTGCAGCGTGTTGCGGTAGAACGACGGCCGCCCGAAAAAGAGGTATTCGCGGCCGACTTCGATTTTCTTTTCGATCCACTTGATGCCCTGAAACCAGACCAGTTCGGCCTGTCCCGTGTCGTCTTGTGCGTAGGCGTAGAAACGCCGCCGCCGTCCTTCGCCGGCATAGGATACGCCCGTCACGCGGGCACGGAACTGCACGTAGGCCAGTCCGGCGGCGTCGGTGATGTCGGCGATGCGGTACACGCGCGTGCGGTCGATGTAGCGGAACGGATAGTGCTGCAACAAATCGCCGAGCGTGCGGATGCCCAGCTCGTGTTCCAGTGCACGGGCCCGCATTTCGCCCACGCCGGGTACGTACTTGATGTCGTTGGCAAGCGGATTTTCCACCCTGCAAAGATATTCATTTTTTCACGAATCCGGTTTCAGTCGTAGAGGTGTCCCTTGCGGTATTTCTGGCCCGGATTTATCGCGGCCGCCGTGCGCATGAGCCGGATGAACAGGGCGGGGTGCTTCGACAGCAACAGGGCCCGGAAATATCGTTTAAGCCCGAGCGCGCCGATTGCGGGGGGGGGAAATCCTTGACATTCAGCGACTATTGCATTTATTAGTCTCGTCCGCGATTCCGAATCCGGCACTTCGCGGGCGATGATTTTGGCCGTTTTGACGGCGGCATTCCACAAAAACCGCGAACGTTCCCTGTCCGAAATCGCATCCGGTTCGAGCGAACACAGTTCCTGCACCTTTTCGCGATAGGCATCGAAATACTCGAACCGGCGGGAAATTTGGGTGTTGATGATACCGCTTTTGCGCATGCGGTAGTGATAGAGCGTGTCGGGGGCGAGCACGGCCGACCGGATGTCGCATGCCCAACGGTTAATGGCGGCCATGTCCTCGAACACCTTGCCTTCGGGAAATTCCGAGTTGATGACTTCGCGTCGGAACAGTTTGTTCCACATGTAGTTGGGAAGGCGGTCGTCGTAGATGTTTTCCCGTACGATTCTTTTGCGGTCGGCCACTTCGACTTGCTCGACCAGCCGTTTGGGGCTGGCATGTCCGACGTACTCTTTCCGGAATCCGACTTGGGCCATGTCCGTGCCGTGTTCCGTAATCAGTTCGTAGAGCCGTTCGAACATCTGCGGGGCGACCCAGTCGTCCGAATCGACGAACCCGATGTATCGGCCCCGTGCCTCGCGCAGCCCCGAATTGCGGGCTGCCGACAGGCCGCCGTTCGTGCGGTGGATGACGCGGAAACGCGGGTCGCGGGCGGCGTATTCGTCGCACAACTGCGGACATCCGTCGGGCGAACCGTCGTCGACGAGGATGCACTCCCAGTCGCCGAACGTTTGGCCGAGAATCGAGTCGAGGCATTGGCGCAGGTAGCGTTCGACTTTGTAGACGGGGACGATGATGGAGATTTCCGGTTGGGTTCCGGTGGGTTGTTGTGTCATGGCCGTTCGGTTTGGGCGGGTGTGTCGGGGGTTTGTTTTTACAAAAATAGAAAAATATCGTACCTTTATTGCATGATTTTCCGAAAAATTCTCGTTTGCGGGTGGTTGGCCGTTTCGGCCGCCGGAGCACAGGCCCAGCTGGTGTTCGAGCCGTCGAGCTACGATTTCGGCACCGTCCGCGAGGCCGACGGCCCCGTGTCGCACACTTTCACGGGGGTGAACCGGGGCGCCGAACCGGTCGTGCTGCTCGATGTCGTGACGTCGTGCGGGTGCACCGTGCCGAAGTATTCCCGAAAGCCGGTCTTGCCGGGTGCCGCGACTCGGATTACCGTGACCTACGACCCGGCGAACCGTCCGGGCATGTTCAGCAAGGAACTGGCGGTCTATTCGTTCGACCGTCGGAAAATCGCGACCCTGACCGTCGCGGGCAAGGTCGAACCCCGCCCCAAGAGCATCGAAGAACGTTATCCGGTCGATGCGGGCGGAGGCGTGCGGTTGAGCACGACGCTCAATGCCTTTTCGTACATCGCGCTCGGCCGTGAGGCGCATGCGGCGGTCGAGTATGTCAATACGTCGGACAAAGAGGTTTCGTTCCGCCTGCGGCCCAAGACGGAGAGCGGTTACCTGCGCATCGAGGCACCCGAGCGGATTGCGGCGGGCGAGAGCGGAAGCATCGACGTGGCCTATCGGATTCCGGTGGAGGAACCGCACTACGGCACGGTGAACGATGCACTCGAAGTGGAGGTCGCGGGACGGCACAACGGCACGGTGCTGGCGGCGCACGGCATTGCGGTGGACGACCCGGCGGCCTATCGCGGCAAACCGGTGCCGGCGGTGCGGCTGTCGACGAACATCGTGCGGTTCGGGACGCTGAAACACGCCGCAGCGGCGGCCGAAAAACAGACGTTCACGTTGTCGAACGAGGGCGACGGCGTGCTGACCGTGCGGGCGGTGGAGCACAAGGGCCGTGTCCGCACGTCGCTGCGGCCCGGTCAGCGGATAGCTCCGGGCGGGAGCCTCACGGTCGAGGTGTCGCTCTGCCCGCAGGAGGCGGATTACGGGCCCCTGCTCGACCGCTTGTCGATCATCACCGACGACCCCGACCGCCCGATGCGGCAGGTGCGCGTCGTGGCGGTCGTGGAACGGTGAAGCGGTTACATGCGCGGTTTCAAGGCGATGCGCAGCAGGAGCGAACCCATATAGACGACCGTGCCGTAGAGCGGGGCTATCAGCGCGACGCGAAGGCCGCCGCAAAGAAGCGGGAACGAAACCTTGCTGCCGGTGGACTGCACGAAGTCGAACACACCGTACAACCCGGCCATCAACGACAGGAATCCCGTGAAAATCGCCAGCAGTCCCAGCTCCTTGACCCAGCGCGGGGCTTTCCATGTGGCGAAGCACATCGCGATGAGGCAGAGCGTGATGACGGTCATCCAGCAGCTGCCGGCCTCCATGTAGAGTTGGGGCAGCGGCCGGCCGGTGGAGGCGGGCACGTCGACCGTTACCCATTCGTCGGAGCCGGGTTCGCGGAGGACGATTCGGTTCGGGCCCGGTTCGGACGGGGCCGGTGCGATTCCGATGCGTTCCTGTTCGGTGTGTTGCGCTTGTGCGGCGGGTGCCGTCAGGGCTGCCAGTGCGGCGAGCCAAATAAAAAATCGTTTCATAGCTGCTTTTTCAAATGAATAAAAACGTGCGGGTTTCGCGAAAACCTTTGCTGCAAAGATAAACCCGAATCTGCCGTCCGTGCAACGTCGAATCCCGCTGTCGGGACGTCGAAACCCGTTGCCTGCACCGGCGGGTTTGGTCGAAAACCGCTTTTTCGCTATTTTTACGAAAAAATCGGATGCGATGCGTTACCTTGCGACTTTCGGTTATTGGGTTGCGGCGGTGCTGGTTCTGGCCTCGGTGCTGGCCGGATTCGGTTATCCGTTCGACCGCGCGCTGTTCGTCGCATCGGCCATGCTGCCCGGCATGTTCTGCGCCAAGTTCTTCCTGCCCGAAGCGTTCCGTGCGCCCCGTCGGCGGAGCGTGGGCGTAACCGCCGTGTCGCTCGGCATCGTGGTGGTCGAATGGATGGCCATGTTGCTGGCGCACCGCTATACGCAGGCTGCATCGTGGCCGGAACAAGTGCCGTTTCCGGCGATCTTTTCCAATCCGGCGTTTCTGGTGCTGCTGCTTGCGGCCGTCGTCATCCCCGAAACGCTGCTGTCGCGCTATCTCGACCGGCGGCTGCCGCGCACGAAAGAGATTGCATTCGTTTCGGACCGCCGGCGCGTGACGCTCGGGCTGGCGCAAATCGTCTACGTCGAATCGAACGACGACGAAGTGCTGCTGCATACGCTCGACGGCCGGAGCTACCGCACGAAAACCCGCATTTCGCAGTGGGAGCGGCTGTTAGACGACCGGTTCGTCCGAATCCACCGGGCCTACATCGTCAATTCGGAGCATGTCGCTTCGGTCGGGGGCGGGCAGGCGGTCGTGGCGGGGCGGACGTTCGACCTGTCGCGCAAGTACCGCGAGCGGGCGATGCAGCGAATCAGCGAACAACTTTGCGAAAAGCCGCCGTGTACCGGCAAGTATTCGGGCGGCTGTCCCGACAACGACAGATAGAATAAACCGACGAATGATGAAAAACATTTTAAGAAGACAGTTTTTGGAGCATGTGGCGCAGACGTCGCCGTCGCCGATGCTGGTCGAAGTCGCGCGGGCCGAAGGGTCGTGCTTCTACACGCCGGAGGGCAAACGCTACTACGACCTCGTGGCGGGTGTGTCGGTGAGCAACGTCGGTCATGCCAATCCGGACGTCGTGCGGGCGGTGCAGGAGCAGGCGGCGCGTTACATGCACGTCATGGTCTACGGCGAGCTGGTCGAAACGCCCCAAGTGGGCTATGCCGCGCGGCTGGCCGAACTGCTGCCCGGCGGACTGGACTGCGTTTATTTCGTCAATTCGGGAGCGGAGGCGGTCGAGGGTGCCCTCAAACTGGCCAAACGTTTCACCCGCCGCACGGGGGTCGTGTCGATGCGGCGCGCCTATCACGGTTCGACCCATGCGGCCATGTCGCTCATGGGCGCGCCCGAGGGCGAGGAGTGGAAAAATGCCTTCCGGCCGCTGCTGCCCGGTTTCGAGGCCGTCGAGTTCAACGATTTCGCGCAGCTCGAACGCATCACGCGTCATACGGCGTGTGTCGTCGTTGAGCCGGTGCAGGGCGAAGCGGGCGTGCGCCTGCCCGCCGAGGGCTATTTGCAGGCCCTGCGGCGGCGTTGCGACGAGGTGGGGGCGCTGCTGGTTTTCGACGAGATACAGACCGGCTTCGGCCGCACGGGCGCGCTGTTCGCCATGCGGAAATACGGCGTGACGCCCGACATCGTGTGTCTGGCCAAAGCGCTCGGCGGCGGCATGCCGCTGGGAGCGTTCGTCGCGCGGCACGAAATCATGGATACCCTGCAAACCGATCCGGTGCTGGGCCATATCACCACGTTCGGCGGGCATCCGGTGTGCTGTGCGGCGGGGCTGGCGGCGCTGAACTACTTGCAGGAACATCGTGTCGTCGAGGAAGTCGAACGCAAGGGCGCCCTCTACGAAGAACTGCTGCGCGACCATCCGGCCGTGCGCGAAATCCGGCGTAGCGGCCTGCTGCTGGCGGTCGAACTGGGCGAACCGGCGAAGCTGTACCGCATCATGGAGCTGTTCAAGGAGGCGGGCATCATGAGCGACTGGTTCCTGTATTGCGACACGGCGTTCCGCATCTCGCCGCCGCTGACCATTGCCGAAGAAGAAATCCGCGACAGTGCGCGGATTATCCGGGAGTGTCTGGACGGATTGTGATTCTTCCAGCCTGCGGATGTTGCGCTCTTTGGGGGCGTGCTCGCCCCCAGCCGCGCGGCAAACCCGAGCGATAAGTGGGCGGCGAGGGACGATAGACGTTGTCTATCTACAAAAACAAATAAGCAAGGACGTCGAATAGTGAACTATTCCGTCCTTGCTTATTCATTTTTGTGCGAAACATTCGTTTCGCCCTCGCTGCCGGCTTGAAAATTCTCAATACTTGTACCGCACCCACTTCCACAGCTCCTTGAAGTCGGGTTTCTTGCCGTACATGAAGATGCCCACGCGGTAGATTTTGGCGGCGATCCATACCATGCCGACGAACGAGGCGTAGAGAATCGCCAGCGACAGGACGATTTCCCACATCGGGATGTCGTAGGGGATGCGCGCCACCATGACGACCGGCGAGGTGAGCGGAATCATCGAGAACCAAAAGGCCAACTGCGAATTGGGGTCGCGGATGACGGCGATCATCATCAGCAGGGCCAGAATAATCGGAATCATGATAGGCGTTTGCAGCTGCTGGGCATCCTGCACGCTGTCGACGGCCGACCCCACGGCGGCGAACATCGCCGAGTAGAGCAGGTAGCCGCCCAGCACGAAGAGCAGCAGGCAGACAAAAATTTTCAACACATAGCCCGTGTCGGAGACCGTAGCCAGTGCCTGCATCATTTCGGGGTCGAAGTCGGCGGCCGCCGCGATTTCGGGGGCTTGGGCAGCGCCCGATTGCACGGCTTCGACGCCGGCCAGCATCTCGTCAGGCATCAGCTGCGGCAGGACGGCCGCCCCGACGCCGCAAATCAACACGCCCCAAATCAGAATCTGCACGACGGCGACCGATGCGATGCCGAGAATTTTGCCCATCATCAGCTCGAACGGCCGCACGGACGAGACCATGACTTCCAAGACGCGCGAATTTTTCTCCTCGATGACCGACTGCATGACCATTGCGCCGTAGATGATGAGGAACATGTAGAGGATGAAGCTCAACACGTAGCCGATGGCCGTCGCGGCGACGGACGACTGCGCCTGCGTATCCTCGTCCTGCGACTTGTCGTTGCGGAAGGTCTGCATCGTGACCGACGTCTTCACTTCGTCCAAAATCTGTTGCAGGTTGTCGATGCGGTAGCCTTTCAGCTTTTCGGTTTCGAGGATGTGTTCGAGTTGCTGCGAGATGTTGCTCTCGACCGCAATCGACGACGACGAATTGACGTAAAACCGCACGTTCGACGGGTTCGTCAGCACGTCGCTGCCGATAGCCAGCACGGCATAGTGTTCGGTCAGCTCCTTGCGGGCCTCGTCGACCGTGAGGCCGGTCGGCTCGAAAATGAGTTCGTCGTCGTTTTGCAGTTGCGGCACGACCAGACCGCTTTCGTCGATGACGGCGATGCGTTTCGTGTCGCCGCCCGCGTACTGCATGATGAGCGCCGGGGCGACCATCAGTGCGAGCATCAGCACCGGCATCAGCACGGTGGTGATGATGAACGATTTTTTCCGCACGCGCTCGTTGAACTCGCGCTGGATGATGATGAAAGTATTGGACATGGTTTTAATTCTGAATTGGTTACAGTTTTCCGTTCACCGCCTTAATAAATATGTCGTTCATCGAGGGGATGATTTCGTGGAACGAGCGCAGTTCGACCGCTTCGTTGGCCGCCGCGATGACGGGACGTACGTCGGCATCGTTCCGCATTTGGAGTTTCACCGTGCGGTAGACCGATTCGCCCTGCGAGCCGTCGAGCCAGTCGCAACGGTCGGCGACCGCACGGCGCAGCGCCTCCTCGTCGCCGCGATAGGCTACCTCGAAGATGTTGGCGCCGTGCTGACGGCGGATTTCGTCGACGTTGCCCGACAGGATGTTGTGCGATTTATCGATAAGCGTGATGTGGTCGCAAATCTCCTCGACCGACGACATGTTGTGGGTCGAAAAGATGACCGTCGAACCCGCGTCGCGCAGGGCCAGAATCTCGTTTTTGAGCAGCTCGGCGTTGATCGGGTCGAAGCCCGAAAAAGGCTCGTCGAAAATCAGCAGTTCGGGCTTGTGCAGAATCGTGACGATGAACTGCACCTTCTGCGCCATGCCTTTCGAGAGTTCCTCGACTTTCTTGTCCCACCAATCCGTGATGCCGAATTTGGAAAACCACGTTTTGAGACGCGCGATGGCTTCGCGGCGCGAAAGCCCTTTCAGCCGGGCGAAGAAAATGGCCTGTTCGCCGACCTTCATCTTTTTGTAGAGGCCGCGTTCTTCGGGCAGGTAGCCGATGCGGTAGATGTCGTCGGGAGCCAGTTCGCGGTCGCCGAAAAAGACCTGACCCGAATCGGGGGCCGTGATGCGGTTGATGATGCGGATGAGCGTCGTTTTGCCCGCGCCGTTGGGGCCGAGCAGCCCGTAGACCGAACCGCGCGGAATGGCGAGCGATACATCGTCCAGCGCCTTGTGGCCGACGTATTGCTTGGTGACGTGTTTGACGGTGAGTAAATCCATAGCGTTGTGCGTGTGCGATTTGTGCGATTGAAGATTTTTTCCGGACGCAAAGATAATGAAGAAATCCGAAAATCAAAAAATATATATCGAAAATCAATACAATGCGCCGATGCTCGAAGCAGGCGGATGATTCCGGTAGGGTGGGGGTGCGCCGCGCGGGAAGATATGGAAACGAGAAGCGACCCCGTATGCGGGGCCGCTTCTCGTGTTATGTATGGAAATCGGCAGCGCGGGTTTCGCGCCGCCGCGGTTCCGTCGGATGATTACTTGCGGATAGCTTCGACGCCCGGCAACGTGCCGAACTCGATGTATTCGAGCAACGCGCCGCCGCCGGTCGAGATGTACGACACCTTGCCGGCCAATCCGAACTTGTTGACGCAAGCCACCGAGTCGCCGCCGCCGATGAGCGAATAAGCCCCTTTGGACGTGGCCTCGGCGATAGCGAGCGCGACCTCTTTCGAGCCGGTGGCGAACTTGTCGATCTCGAAGACGCCTACGGGGCCGTTCCAAAGAATGGTCTTGCACCCGAGAATGTGTTCGCGGAATGCCTTTTTGCCCTGTGCGGCGATGTCGACACCCTCCCAACCGTCGGGAATGGCGTTGGCCGGAGCCTCCTGCGTATTGGCCTCCTGCGAGAACCGGTCGGCCACCAGCGCGTCGGGCGACATGACGAGCTGCACGCCTTTCTGCTTGGCCAGCTCGAGAATCTCCAACGCTACGGGGAACATGTCGGGCTCGCAAATCGAGTTGCCGACCTTGCCGCCCTGTGCCGCCGCGAACGTATAGGTCATGCCGCCGCCGATGACGATCGAATCGACCTTCTCGATGAGCGCCTTGATGACGCCGATTTTGGTCGAGACCTTCGACCCGCCGATAATCGCGCAGAACGGGTGGGCGGGATTCTCCATGAGCGACGAAATGGCTTTGACCTCTTTCTCCATGAGGTAGCCGAACATCTTGTCCTGCGGGAAGAACTCGGCGATGACGTAGGTCGAGGCGTGTTTGCGGTGCGCCGTGCCGAACGCATCATTGATATAGCAGTCGGCGTAAGATGCCAGCTTTTTGGCGAACTCCTTTTGCGGACCCTTTTTGAAGGCGTCTTTGGCCGCTTTCTCCTCCTCTTTCGAGAGACCCTCTTTCAAGTCGCGGGGCTTGCCCTCCTCCTCGGCGTAGAAACGCAGGTTTTCGAGCAGCATCACTTGGCCGGGCTTCAGGCTCTTGGCCATTTCGGCCGCCTTGTCGCCCATGCAGTCGCCTGCGAAAGCGACTTCGGTGCCGAGCACCTCCTCGACGGCGCCGACGATCTGGCCGAGCGAGTATTTCGGGTCGGGATTCTTCTTGGGACGTCCGAGGTGCGACATCAGGATGACCGAACCGCCCGCGTCGAGCACTTTCTTGATGGTCGGTGCGGCCGCCCGGATGCGGGTGTTGTCCGTCACGTTGCCCTGCTCGTCGAGGGGCACGTTGAAGTCCACGCGGATAATGGCGCGTTTGCCTTTGAAATCGTAACTTTCGATAGTTGCCATAGGATGCGGAGTGTTGAATAGGATTATTTCTGTTCCGGTTCGGCGAATGCGTCGACGGCGTTCGCGTCGTCGGGTTCCGGTTCGGGCTTCTCGAACGGCGTTACGTCGATGAGCTCGACCTCGAATTCCAACGCTTCGTTGGGACCGATGTCGCGGCCTGCCCCGCGCTGGCCGTAAGCCAGTTCGGACGGAATCCACAACGTGATTTTACCCCCTTTGCCGACCAGCTTCATGCCTTCGGTCCAACCCGGAATCACGCGGTTGAGCGGGAATTCGACCGGTTCGTTCTTGGCATAGTTCTCGGGATCCTGCTGTTTGAGCATCTCCTGCTGCTCCTTCGGACGGTTCTTGAAAATCGAGCTGTCGAATACCTTGCCCTCGCGCGTGCGGCCCGTGTAGTGCACCTTCACGACGTCGCGCGAGTCGGTCGCCTTGACCTCTGCGTCACCTTTCTTCGTCACCTTGTAGAGCAGGCCCGATTCGGTCTTCTTGACGCCTGATTTCTTCTCGATTTTGGCGAGCCATGCCTCCGATGCGGCGGCGTTCTCGGCCGGACGTTTCTCCATGAAGTAGTATTGCAGGTATTCGTTGGCCTCGGCCTGCGACATCTTGGCGTTGTTGTCGCGCACGTTCTGCATGGCTTCGGTCACCCACACGATCTGCAACGGCAGGCCGCTGTTGGCGATGTTGTAGCCGATGTCGTTGCCGAACGCATACGACAGCTCGGTGCGCTCCTCCTCGCTCTCGAACATGTCGGGGTCGGCTGCCGGATACTCCACTTTGGTGGTGTCGCCTTCGGCCAGCCGCACGCTGTCGGCCTGCGCCCGTTTCTCGGCAATGGCCTGTACGCGCTGGGGACGCTGCGACATGAAGTAGGTGCGCAGTTTTTCGATGGACTCGTCGTGCGATTCGGACGATTTGCCGAACGCGCCCTGTTCGAGGGCCTTGTCCATGGCCTTGTAATCGAACGGGATGTCGCGCATCTCGATGCCCACGCTGTACGCGATGTTGGCACCCAAAGCATAGGACAGCGAGTCGAAATCCGAAAGGCTGCCCATTCGGACGGCACCTTTGTTGCCGCAGGCGGTCAGTCCGGCGATGCCGGCGAGGGCCGCTACAAAAATCAATTTTTTCATCTTTTCAACGATATTTTTTATTTGACTGTTTTACAACGCAATCAACGCGGCAAAGATAACCATTTTTTCGGATATGTCGCGCGTGAGGCATGATTTTGTGTCCGGGCGGTTTTCTTGTTATCGGCGGGCGTTCCATTTCACGACTTCGAGCAGTTCGATTTCGTAGTGGAGCGTGGCGTTGGGGCCGATGCCCAGCTCCGCATCGCCTGCCGCGCCGTAGGCCTCTTTGGCCGGCAGCCACGTGTCGATGCGGCCCCCCTTGCCGATGAGTTTGACGCTCTCGCGCACGCCCGGCCGCAAGGCGGACATCGCCGTGCGGACCGTGTCGCCCCGTTCGTAGGACGAGCGGACCTCCGCGCCGTCGGCCGTGCGGATGACCCACCGCAGCGACACCGTGTCGCGGTCGGACGACGGAATGGCGTTGGGGTTCTGGTCGCCGATTGCGCCGACCGTGTAGGTGACGCCCGTTTTGGTGCGGGCGTAGGCGCGGTTGGATTTGGCGATGTCGGCGAGGAACTGCTCCTCGTAGGCCAGTGCCTTTTCGGGCAGCATGTAATTCATGTAGCGCAGGTAGTAGGCCTGCGCTTCGGCCATCGTCAGACGGGTGTCGCCCGCCGCCGCGTCGCGGATGCCGCGGCAGACGGCCTCGATGTTGAGCGTCGAATCCATGCGCATGAGGTTCGTGCCGATGTTCATGCCGAGGATGTAGGCGACCGAATCGGCGTCGGTGCGCAGTCGGACGCTGCCGCCGCCTTTGCGGGAACATGCCGCGACTGAAACGAGCAACAATACGGCTAACAGGCGTTTCATCGCTGCGTTTTTTTGCGGGACAGCACCAAGATGCAGAGGCTGCCCAGTATGGCGGCGGCCGTCGAACCCATAAGAATGGCGATTTTGCCCCGGTCGATGAGGCCGCTGTCGGTGAAGGCGAGCGAATCGACGAACAGGGACATCGTGAAGCCGATGCCGCCCAAGCAGGCTACGGCCAGCAGCATCCGCCACGTGGCGCCCTGCGGCATCTCGGCGACGCGTGCTTTGACGGCGCAGTAGCTGGCCGTGAAGATGCCCAGCGGCTTGCCGACGAGCAGGCCGAAGAAGACGCCCATGCCCACCGAACCGATTTCGTGCGAGAAGTGGAAGATGTTGAGGTACTCCGACGACGAAATGTGCACGCCGGCGTTGGCCAGTGCGAAGATCGGCATGATGAGGAACGTGACGTAGGGCGCCAGCGCGTTTTCGAGCCGGTAGCTCATGCCCACCGACCGCGACGAGAGGCGGCTCATGTAGCGCAGGCACTCGCGGTGTTCTTCGTTGGGGAAATCCTCCTTCGAGCAGTCGAATTCGTCGAGCATCTGGTTCAAGCGTTGCATTTTGTGCACGAAGTACTCCTTGTTGTAGCGCGGCGTCATCGGAATCAGCATCGCCATGGCCACGCCCGAGAGGGTGGAGTGCACGCCCGAATAGTAGAACAGGGTCCAGACGACGGCCGCCGGAACCAGATAAGCGAACATCCGCTTTTCGCCCATGCGGTTCATGAACAGGACGAGCGCCATGACGAGGAACGCGGTGAGGAGGCAGAAAATCTGCACCTTGCCGCCGTAAAAGAGCGCGATGACGAGAATGGCGCCCAAGTCGTCGGCGATGGCGAGTGCCGTGAGGAAAATTTTGAGCGAGGCGGGCACGCGGTCGCCCAACATCGACAGGATGCCGATCGCGAAAGCGATGTCGGTCGCCGTGGGGATTCCCCAGCCGTTCATCGAGGCCGTGCCGGAGTTGAAGCAGAGGTAAATCAGTGCCGGGGCGAGCATGCCGCCTGCGGCCGCGACGACGGGCAGAATGGCCCGTTTGACGGACGAGAGCTGCCCGCAGACGACCTCGCGCTTGATTTCGAGCCCGACGGTGAAGAAAAAGACCACCATAAGCCCGTCGTTGATGAACTTCTCGACGGTCATCCCCTCGGGAAAGAGCCAGTCGATCGAGCCGTCGGGGCTTTTGATAGCGAGCGAGAGGTTCGTTTCGAGCAGGTGCTGGTAAAAATCGGCGGTGAAGGGCAGGTTGGCCAGCAACATGGCGATGACCACGCACACGAGCAGCACGACGCCGCCCGCCCACGGCGCTTTGATAAAACTGTGGCCGCGCGTACTCAACAGGTGGTACGAGCGTGTCCAACGATAAGCGGAAAACAGACGCATTTTTATTAAGTTGTTGTAATTCTATTTCTTGTTTCGGGGTGTGAGCGTGAGGGGATGCAGGGCGGGGGCGTTCCCGCGCGATCCGATTATGAACGGCGGGCCGCCAGCGTCGCGCCGCACAGCTTCCAGAGCATCCGCGCACCCGTAACGGTGTCGATGCGGTCGTTGGGCGTCGGGCACACCTCCACCAAGTCGAACCCGATGATGCGCCGCCCCGACTGCACGACCGTCCGCAATAACCAAGCCGCCTGATTGAACCCCAGACCGCCCGGCACGGGGGTGCCCGTGTGGGGGCAGTTGTCGAAACTCAACCCGTCGATGTCGAAACTGATGTAGACTTCGTCGGGCAAAGCGTCGACGATGCGGCGGCACTGGGCGTCCCACGTCTCGCCGCCGAAAGCCGCTTCGGCCAGCGACTGGTCGTCGAACGACACGATGCGCGGCGACTGCTCGGCCAATGCCGCCTCCTGTGCCGAAAAGTCGCGCACGGCCACCTGCACCAGCTTCGTGGCCTGCGGCACATCCTTCAACACGTTGTGCATAATCGAAGCGTGCGAATAAGAAAACCCTTCGTAGGCCTCGCGCAGGTCGCGGTGGGCGTCGATGTGCAGGATGCCGAACTGCGCGTGGCGCGCGCCGAGCGCCCGGATCAACCCGTAGGGGGTCGAATGGTCGCCGCCGACCAGTCCGACGGTCTTGCCCGCATCGAGCCAGTGCGCGGCCTGCGCCTCGATGTTGGCGTTGAGGGTCGCGCAGCCTTCGTTCACGCGCCGGATTTTGCGCACGGCGTAGTCATCGTCCGTGCGGCCGCCGTTTTCGAGGTGCTCGATGACCTTGACGGCATCGTTCCGCAGCCGCTGCGAAAGCTCCTGCAACGAGTAATCGACACCGGCCGTCGCGATGCCGCGCCGCCATGCGTCGGGGAACAACGGGTCATGGAAATCCAACTGCGTCGAAGCCTCGATAATGGCGTCGGGCGCGTAGACGGCGCCGGCTCCGTAGGAAACCGTGACGTCCCATGCGGCCGATACGAGCACCAGCTCGGCTTCGTCGGGCGTGAACGGCATTCCGAAATAGGCGCCGTTGGCAATGCCGACACCGTCGGGATCGAATGTGTGCGGTTCCATCTTTTCTGTTTCAGTCGTGCAAAAGTAAGCATTTTTTGTTCTTTTCCCTATCTTTGTGTTGTGAAAATCGTGATTGACAAGGCTATTCCGTTCGTGCGGGGCGTGTTCGAGGCGTGGGTCGACGTCGCCTATCTGCCCGGCACGGCCATCGGGCCTGCCGATGTGCGCGATGCCGATGCCCTCGTCGTCCGCACTCGTACCCGCTGCGACGAGCGGCTGCTCGGCGGTTCGCGCGTGCGGCTGGTGGCGACCGCCACGATCGGATTCGACCACATCGACACGGCATGGTGCGCGGCGCACGGCATCGAGGTCGCGACGGCCGTCGGCTGCAATGCGCGCGGCGTGTTGCAATGGGTCGCGGCCGCGCTGGTGCGGCTCGCACGGTTGCAGGGGTGGCGGCCCGCCGAACGGACGCTGGGCGTCGTGGGCGTGGGGCATGTCGGGTCGCTGGTGGCCGAGTATGCCGCCGCGTGGGGGTTCCGCGTGCTGTGCTGCGACCCGCCGCGCGAAGCCCGCGGAGAAGCGGGGTTCCTGCCGTTGGGGACGCTGGCCCGCGAAGCGGACATACTGACGCTGCATGTGCCGCTCGATGCCGCGACACGGCACATGGCCGGGCGTGATTTTCTGGGTTTGCTCCGCCCCGATGCCGTCTTGATAAATACGTCGCGGGGCGAGGTAGTCGATACGGCCGCGCTGCTCGCCAGCGGGCATCCGTACCTGCTCGATGTCTGGGAAAACGAACCGCACCTCGACCGCACGCTGCTGGCCGGTGCTTGGGCGGCGACACCCCATGTGGCCGGTTACTCGGAGCAGGGCAAGGCCAATGCCGCCGCGATGTCGGTCGGGGCCGTCGCACGGCGGTTCGGGCTGCCGCTGGCGGGGTGGTATCCGCCGCAGGTCGTGCCCTCCGCTCCCCGTCCGATTTCGTGGGAGGAGCTGTGCGCCACGATAGACGGTTATTGCGACCTCGAATCCGAAACCCGCCGGCTCAAAGCGCATCCCGAAAGTTTTGAAATGTTGCGGGACGAATACCGCTACCGGAAAGAGTATTTTTAATAGCGCTACGGGCAGCCTTGCGGCTTCGGACGGTCGGATGCGCTCTGACCGAATGCAATAGCGACGCGTTGCGTCGCGCGGGCCGAAGCCTCCGCCCGCGGAGGCCCGCTCGTAAACTCGCGTGCCCCGCAGTCTTCGACCCGCAAAACAAGGCCAGAGCGCTTCCTAACTATCCGAAGCTCGCCGACCGCCCGTAGCGCTTAAAACGGCGTTCTTAACGCCGCGTACCTTTTGCTGGCAAAAGGTACCCAAAACCATCCGCACGGCGAAAATTGCGGGAGTTCTCGGGGTCGTTCACTGAACGAACACGAAAGACTCCGCTTTTCGCACGTTCGTTCCGGGCGTTCCGACCCCTCGACCTCTTTCTCCGCAATTTTCACAGTGCGGAAACTATGGTGCGGCATAGCCGCATGTTAATAAACGGTCAGAGCGCTTCTTAACTGTCGGAAACCGCAAAACTGCCCGTAGCGCTAATAAAAATTTTTGGTTTCGGATTTCTTTTTGTAAATTAGTCATTTCATAAACCGGCCCCGAGCCGCAAACCGCTACGAACATGACACACGCTTCGCATACCGCCGAATTCTGTACGGCCGACGAATTGAAATACCTCGACCTGCTGGCCCGCCGGTTCCCGACCATCGCCGATGCCGCGACCGAAGTGGTCAACCTCGAAGCCATCCTGAACCTGCCGAAAGGCACGGAACACTTTCTGACCGACCTTCACGGCGAATCCGAAGCCTTCCAGCACGTGCTGAAAAACGCTTCGGGGGTCATCCGGCAGAAAATCGACGAACTTTTCGGCCATACGCTGCGCGAATCCGAAAAACGCGACCTCTGCACGCTGATTTATTACCCCGAGGAGAAACTCGAACGGGTCAAACGCCACGAGGAGGAACTCGACGACTGGTACCGCATCACGATGAACCAACTGGTGGAGGTGTGCCGCTACGTCTCGACCAAGTACACCCGCTCGAAAGTCTACAAGGCCCTGCCCGCCGACTTTTCGTACATCATCCAAGAGCTGCTGCACGAATCCGGTTCGCGCGACATGCCCAACAAGCAGGACTATTTCAATGCCATTCTGCAATCGGTCATCGAGGTCGACCGCGCCGACGAATTCATCGCCGCGATCAGCCATGTCATCCAGCAGCTGACCGTCGACCGGCTGCACATCATCGGCGACGTGTTCGACCGCGGGCCCGGCCCGCACCGGATTTTGGACACGCTGCTGACGTACCACAAGGTCGACATCCAGTGGGGCAATCACGATGTGCTGTGGATGGGTGCGGCGGCGGGCAACGAGGCGTCGCTGGCCAACGTCGTGCGCATTTCGGCCCGCTATGCCAATCTCGACGTGCTGGAAAACGGCTACGGTATCAACCTCCTGCCGCTGGCGCGTCTGGCGATGGAGGTCTACGGCGACGACCCCTGCACGCGGTTCGCGCCGCGCATGTTGCAGGACAGCCGGCTCGACGAACGCGATGCGCGGCTGACGGCCCAGATGCACAAGGCCGTGACGGTCATCCAGTTCAAATTGGAGGGGCAGCTGATTCGGCGGCATCCCGAATACGGCATGGAAGACCGCCTGCTGCTGGACAAAATGGATTTGCAGCGAGGCACGGTGCGCGTGGGCGGCGAGACGTACCCGCTGAACGACACCTTTTTCCCGACGGTCGACCCGGCCGACCCCTACCGGCTGACCGACGACGAAAACGAAGTCGTCCAGCAACTGCGCATGGCGTTCCGCAACAGCGAGAAGTTGCAGAAGCACGTGCGGTTCCTGTACAGCAAGGGAAGCCTCTACTTGGTGCTCAACTCCAACCTGCTCTACCATGCGTCGATTCCGATGAATGCCGACGGCACGTTCAAGCAGGTGTCGGTATGCGGCAAGGTGCGGGCGGGCCGCGAACTGCTCGACCGCGTGGACCGGCTGGCGCGCGAAGCCTATTTCGGCCGCAAGGGGTCGGAACGCCGCCGCGAAGCGCTGGATTACATGTGGTATCTGTGGTGCGGGTCGGATTCGCCGCTGTTCGACAAGGACAAAATGGCGGCGTTCGAGGCCTATTTCGTCGACGACAAACGGGCCCGTGCCGAGTGCAAGGGGGCCTACTACACCCACATGGAAGACCCGGCGACGTGTGCGATGATTCTGCGTTCGTTCGGGCTCGACCCCGCGACGTCGCACATCATCTCGGGCCACATACCGGTCCGGAGCGGCAAGGGCGAAAGCCCGATCAAGGCGGGCGGGCGGCTGCTGATGATCGACGGCGGGTTCTCGAAAGCCTACCAGTCGGAAACGGGCATCGCGGGCTATACGCTGATATACAATTCGCACGGGTTGCAGCTGGTGCAGCACCAGCCGTTCGAGTCGCGGCGGCGGGCTATCGAGGAGGGGCTGGACATCCTTTCGACGAAGTTCGTGGTCGAGGCGACCACCTCGCGGCTGACCGTGCGCGACACGACCGTCGGCAAGGAGTTGCAGGTGCAAATCGAAGACCTCAAACGGCTGCTGGCCGCCTACCGCAGTGGCGTAATTAAAGAACGGAAATAAAATTTTGCGGGACGGAGACTGCGAACGGCACGACACGCAAGTGGCAGGCCTTCGCGGGCGAAGGCTCCGGCCCGCGCGATGCAAAGCATCGCAACATGGAATAAAGTCGGCGATAGCGCAGATACCGTCGAAATCAAAATAGCGGTCTATCGCGCTTAAAGCCGCGCATTAATAAAAATGGAGTACGGATCGGATATTGCACTCGAAGCGATTGCGCTGTCGATGATCCCGGGCATCGGGGTCAAGGGCGCCGTGCATCTGTTGGAGACGTTCGGCGATGCGCGGGCCGTGTTCGATGCGCCGCTCGACGAACTGACCGGCCGTGCCGAATTGCGCCCCGACCTCGCACGGGCCATTGTGCGCCGCGAAGGATTCGCGCGGGCGGAAAAGGAGCTGGCATACTGCCGGCGGAACGGCCTGACGGTGCTCGCTTCGACCGATGCGGCCTATCCGCCGCTGCTGCGCGAAATTCCCGATTATCCGCCCGTGCTCTACGTGGCGGGAAGTGTCGGTGCGTTGGCGCGGCGGTGTTTGTCGGTGGTCGGCACGCGCGAGGCGACCGCTTACGGGCAGGTCGTGTGCAACCGGCTGGTCGAAGGGTTGGCCGGACGTCTCCCCGACCTTTGCATCGTGAGCGGGCTGGCGTTCGGAATCGATGCGGCGGCCCACCGCGCGTCCCTCGCAGCCGAAGTGCCGACCGTCGCGGTGCTGGCGAACGCGCTGCCGCAGGTGGTGCCCTCGCAACATACGGCACTGGCCCGCGACATCGTGGCGCATGGCGGTGCGCTGGTCTCGGAAACCCATTCGCAGATGCCGCAGAAAGGTACGGGCTACTTGGCGCGCAACCGCATCATCGCGGGGTTGAGCGCCGGATGTGTCGTGGTCGAATCGCCCGAAAACGGCGGTTCGCTCCATACGGCCGCGTGTGCCGACGACTATCATCGGACGGTCATGGCCGTTCCGGGCCGCGTGACGGACACGGCGTCGCGCGGAACCAATCACCTGATATACAGTCATAAGGCGCAACTCGTTCAATCGGCGGGCGACATCATCCGCGAACTGCTGTGGGACATCGGCCCCGATGCGGCCGCCCTCCGTCCGCAACCCGCGACCGAACAGCTGACCCCTGACGAAGCGCGTCTGCTGGCCTGTTTCCCCGATTCCGACCCCGTGCCGGTAGAGGCGTTGGGCCGTGCGAGCGGGTTCGACCTCGGGACGCTGGCCGCGCTGCTCGTGGGGCTCGAACTGGCGGGAGCCGTGCGGCAGTTGCAGGGAAACCGTTATGTGAAAATCCGTTGACGATGAAACTGACCGATACCCATTCGCATCTTTACGACGAGGCGTTCGATGCCGACCGCGAAGCGGTTTTCGCGCGGGCCGTCGAAGCAGGCGTGGAACGGCTGCTGCTGCCCGCTATCGACTCGGAGAGCCACGAACGGCTGTTCGACTTGTGCCGGCGGCATCCCGACCGCTGCTTCCCCATGATCGGATTGCATCCGACCTCGATTAATGAAAATCCGCGCTGGCGCGAGGAGCTGGCATTGGTGGAACGCTATCTGGCCGTGCCGCCCGAAGGAATCGCCCGCTGGTACGGGATAGGCGAAATCGGGCTCGACCTCTATTGGAGCCGCGATGCGCAGGCGGAGCAAGTCGAAGCGTTCCGTCGCCAAATCGACCTGTCGCTGGCCTACGGGCTGCCGATTGCCGTCCATGTGCGCGATGCGTGGCCCGAAACGCTGGAAATCATGTGCGAGTATCGCGGATGCGGCGTGCGCGGGGTGTTTCATGCCTTTTCGGGCGGGCTGGACGTTTACCGCGAACTGCGGACGATGGGCGGATTCTGTTTCGGAATCGGCGGGGCGGTGACTTTCAAGAAGAGCCCGCAGGCCGATGTCGTGCGTGAAATGGCACTCGGCGATATGGTGCTGGAAACGGACTGTCCCTATCTGACGCCGGTTCCGCATCGCGGCGAACGCAACGAACCGGCCTATGTGCGGTATGTGTGCGAGAAAATCGCCGAACTCAAAGGCCTTACGCCCGAAGAAGTCGCCGCGGTGACCACTGCGACGACGCAAACGCTATTTTATTAATTTTCGGGACTTCGTTGCGGGCCGAAGACTGCGGAGGTCGCCAACGGCGGGCCTCCGCCGCCGGAGGCTGCGGCCCGCGCGGTTCAAAGAACCGCAGTTATAAAGCGGTGACGGCGCAGGAACTTTGCGAGGTCGACTGACCGACCGCCGCGCTTAAATCCCTGTTCTTAACAGGGCGGTCAGAGCGCTTCCCGCCGTCCGAAACCGCAATGCCGCCCGTAGCGCTTAAACCCCCTTTCTTAAAGGGGCGGAAAAAAGGGAAATCCGACACTGCACAGTGTCGGATTTCGGGTTAGGTTAGTTAGGTTGATGAGAGAGTGTGTGGGAAATCCCCACGTTTTCATCAACAAAAGTAAGCGTTTTTTTTGAAAACCCAAACAATTTTCAACATTTTTTTCATTTTTCTCGTAAAAATCGCATGGATATTAATTAAAATTTTTTAATTAGTAACCATCCTCCATGTTTGCGAAGGAGCAGGGACGAATCGGAAACGTCCCTGCTCCTTCTGGATTTTTATGCCGCGAAAACTCATAAAGCCTCGCGCAGCAGCGTCGCTTCGGGCTCCTCGTGCGGCTGTTTCTCCGTGAGCGAGCCGAGGTGCGAATTGCGGTAGGCCGCAGGCGTCATGCGGAACTCCTTTTTGAAAAGTTTGATGAAATGCGACGTGTTGGGGAAAGTACATTCGTTGCCGATTTCCGAAATCGACTTCGAGGTCGAAATCAACAACAGCCGCGAGTGCATCAGCCGCTGGTGGATGAACCACCGGTGCGGCGGCATGTGGAAGTGACGGTAAAACTCCTTCTTGAACGACGTGAGCGAACGGTTCGATCGTTTGGCCAGCTCCTCGATCGCCACGTCGCGGAAAATGTGGTCGTAGACGATCTGCTCGAAATTCTCTTTGGCCGCGTCGGCGTTGTTCAGCACCTTGCTTTTCAGGCAGCAGTCCTCGTGCGACACGAGCAGGTAGATGAGTTCGGTCATCTTGATGTTCTCGGCCGTTTCGTCGTGGCGGAACTCCTCGTCGCGCAGGTAGTTGTTGGTGTTGACGAAGAAGCTCCGCAGCGAACTCCACCCCGGCATCGCCACGTGCGAATGGCCGTTGCAGCGTTCGCACAGGTGCTCGTTGGAGATGCTCAACCCGTAGGTGATGTTCAGGTGGAGCAGGATGCGCTGCAAATCGGCCGGCGTGTAGTAGAACAGGATCTGCTCGAACGGCTGGCTGCCGTCGGGCACGTACTCGACGTAATGCCGTCCGATGCCCAAGTAGAAGACCTCGCCCCGGTTGAGCACCTGACGTTTGTCGCCGTCGTAGATGTACATCGTCCCGCGCAGGACGTAACCGATGGCGTAACGCGCCGATGTCTGGGACTGGATGCCGTTGTGGGTCGTCTCGACGTACTTCACGATCATGGGCTGCTGCGCCTCGACCGTGGGATTCATGGTAGTTTTCATAGCACTATAACGGATTTGAATAAAAAATTTCGCGAATCGTTTCCGGCATCGAAATTACAATAATTTATTTAGTTTTACAATTAATTATTGTATGATTAAGAAATAAAAAAAGGAAAACGTCCGAATGGGACATCTTCCGGCTGTTTTCCGTCAGGCGAGCGGCAGGTGGGGGAGCATCAGCGTGGCCGCCAGCAGCGACAGGTAGATGAGCGAGGCGAGGGGCGGGAACATCCGCACGAACATGAACGGCAGCAGTACGGCCGACGGCACCGCCATCCAAGCGGTATCGGTGGTCGTGGCGGCGGGGCCGCAGAGCGTGGCCATGCAGAGCACCATGACACCTATATTATATGCCAGCAGGTAGCGGGCGCGGGTGCCCACCGAATAGAAATGCGCGGCGATCGACCCGATGCCCCAGATGTTCAGTCCCACGAAGACGCAAGCCGTCCACAGCCATATTTCGTCGGCCGAGAGGAACGACAGGAAGACGATGCCGCCGAGAAATTCGTTCCGCACGGCGATGAGGGGTGCGACGAACGTGCCGCCCATCGCCCAGTTGACGTAACACAGCACGGCGGGAGCGAGGAGAAGCCCCGCGAGTGCGACGACCGATTCGCGCAGGGTGCGCTGGAACAACAGGATACTGAACGGCAGGAGCACCAGCAGCGGCAGTGCGACGGGCCGTATGAGCACCAGCAGCCCGAGACAGAACGAGGCGCGGAACATGGCGTCGAAGCTGTAGCCGTTGCGGAACGCGGCGCAATACAGCCGCATGCCCGATGCGAGCAACAGGGCCGTGACGAAGAGCATCAACGACGCCTCGCTGTCGGTCAGCGCGCAGGAGAAAATCCCGAAAAGCGGAAGGGTCAGGCAGCTGCTGACGCCGTAGATGTTGGTGTGGACGGAGATGCGGCCGATGGACATGCCCGCGAACAGGGCGGCGAACAAGGTCGCCCAACGCGCCCACGCGGGAAACGCGAGCTGGAATTGGAGCAGCATTTCGCCCGGCATCGAAATCGCCATGCCCGAACCGACCATGTCGGCCACGCGCGCCACCGGTTCGCCGGTCGCGGCGTCGGGGGCGGGCATGCTCCACAAGGCGACGGCCGTGACCAGTGTCAGCGTCAGAAAAGCCGGAACGAACGGCTGGCGGGCGATTTGTATCTTCATCGAATACGGTCTATGGTACAAAAATACGAATAAGCGAGGGCAATGCCAAATTTATTTGGTATTGCCGAGCGGGAGTATTTAAGACGAAGTCAAAAATAGGGAAAAAAGCCGAAATGCAATCCGAAAAAGCATTAACTTTGTTCGCCATGTTGGAGTTGCAGTACCAATACGACCTGCCCGAGGCGGGATGCGACGAAGCCGGACGGGGTTGTCTGGCGGGGCCCGTCTTTGCGGCGGCGGTCGTGCTGCCGCCCGATTTCCACGACGACCGGCTGAACGACTCGAAGCAGATGACGGCCCGCAACCGCGACCGGCTGCGCGAACTGATCGAACGCGAGGCGGTCGCATGGGCGGTCGAGGCGGTGTCGGCGGCGCGCATCGACGAAATCAACATCCTGAACGCTTCGTTCGAGGGGATGACGCTGGCGGTCGAACGGCTCGGCGTCCGGCCCGGATTTCTGGCCATCGACGGCAACCGGTTCCGCAGCCGGCTCGAAATTCCGCATCGGTGCATCGTCAAGGGCGACGGCCGGTATGCCGACATCGCCGCCGCATCGGTGCTGGCCAAGACCCACCGCGACGAATACATGTGCCGCATCGCCGAAGAGTATCCGCAGTACGGCTGGGCGACGAACAAGGGCTATCCCACGCGCGAACACCGGCTGGCCGTGCGCGAATACGGCGTGACGCCCCACCACCGGCTGACGTTCAACCACGAAGTCGGGCAACTCTCGCTTTTCGATTAATCCGGTTCTTAACGGGGCGGTCAGAGCGCTTCCTGACTTTCCGAAACCCGTCGCCCGCCCGTAGCGCTTAAAACCCTGTTCTTAACAGGGCGCTTTTTGGTCCGTCAAAAAGCGCCGCAAAAACCTCTCCGACGATGTCTTCGCCTACTGCGTGCGGCCTAACGCTGGCTGCGGGCGCCTGACGCGGGTTTGCAAGCAAACCGGCCCCTCCGCCGGACGCTTTTAGTCCGCACTCCGTTTGACGGCTCCGACATCCGGTCGGATTCATTGGTGCCGCTTACGCGGCCGACTTGTATTAACAAGGGTCAGAGCGCTTCCCAACCGTCGGAAACCAACTGACAGGCCGTAGCGCTTAAACCCCGCTTCTTAAGCGGGAGATTTCGTCGGGCCAGCGGGATTCGTCGGGCGTTTCGAGAATCAACGGAATCCCGCAAAACCGTGCATCCTGCACGATGTACCGGAAACACTCCCAACCGATGTGGCCGTCGCCCAACGGCGCGTGGCGGTCGATGCGGCTGCCCAAGGGTTTGAGCGCGTCGTTGAGGTGCATGCCCCGCAGGTATTGCAGGCCGACGATTTCGTTGAGCCGGGCGAATGTTTCGTCGCAAGCGGCGGCGGTGCGCAAGTCGTATCCGGCGGCG
Organism: uncultured Alistipes sp.; assembly: GCA_964530735.1. GTDB lineage: Bacteria > Bacteroidota > Bacteroidia > Bacteroidales > Rikenellaceae > Alistipes. The sequence goes on from CAZGYX010000015.1 coordinate 30,754, forward strand.
AAAGCATGGCACGTGTCGATGCAGACGCCGACGCGCGATTGGTCGTCGACGCGGTCGATGATGTAACGCAACTGCTCGAACCGGTAACCGAGGTTGGAACCCTGACCGGCCGTGTTCTCGATGACGGCCGTGACGCCGTGAGTTTGCGCCAAAGCGAGGTTGATGGACTCGGCGATGCGGTCGAGCGACTCGTCCTCGCTGATTTTTTGGAGGTGGCTCCCCGGGTGGAAGTTGAGCCGGTCGAGCCCCAACTGCTCGCAACGCCGCATCTCGTCGATGAAGGCCTCGCGCGATTTGGCCAGCCCGTCGGGTTCGGGATGCCCGAGGTTGATGAGGTAGGAGTCGTGCGGCAAAATGGCTGCGGGAGCGTAACCCGCCTCGCGGCAAGCGGCTTTGAAGGCGGTGATTTCGCGGTCGGTCAAAGGCTTGGCCATCCACTGCCGCTGGTTCTTGGTGAACAACGCGAATCCCGTAGCGCCGAGTTCGCGGGCGCGGGCGGGCGCGTTCTCCAAACCGCCCGATGCGCTGACATGTGCTCCGATGAACATTTTTTCTATATAATCATTCAGACCGTGACGGCGCGGGAACTGACCGAAGCTCGCTGACCGTCCTTCGCGTTTGGAACCGCTTTCTTAAAGCGGTGTTCTTAACGGGGCTAAAGTACGGATTTTCGGGAATAATTTGTTAAATTTGCGCCGATATTTTTTTTCGTAAATTCGTGAACCGCAATAGTACCATGAAAAAATTGCTACTCTCTTTTGCGCTGTTGGGGGCGGCGATGCCCATGAAGGCTCAATTTTCCGTCGACCATGTCGAGGCGAGCGTCGAGGACGTCTCGTTCCGCGATACGCTGAAAACCAAGTCGTCGGTCGATGCCGAATACTTCAACCTCGCACGCTACAAGGCCGAGCGCGCCGCTATCCGAAAGGAACGGAACAATCTGGAAATCAGCGCCGGAGTGCAGGGTGCGCTGACTTCGTACAACGACCCGTGGATCAAGACGTCGGGCGGTGACAACGCCATTGCGCTGACGGCCGTGTTCGACCTCAAACACACATTCAAGAAGAACAAATTTTCGATCGACACGCGCGCCATTGCCAAGTTCGGCTACAACCGCATGAAGGTCGAGAACAAGGCCGAAAACACGAGCGAAGGCATCTGGTTCAAGAATCAGGACGAGTTCGAGATTTCGACGGCGCCGAAATTCAACATGTCCAAAAACTGGTCGTACGGTACGATCGCCAAATTCCGCAGCCAGTTCGTGAACGGCTACAAGTCGCGTACGGAGCAGAAAAAGGAGCACCGCAAGAGCAGTTTCATGACGCCGGGCTATCTGGATGTCTCGCTCGGTGTGACCTATACGTGTCCGAAACCCAAGTGGCCGGTCGTGGTCAACCTGTCGCCGATAGCGTTGAACGCCACGTTCGCCGAAAACAGGCAAATCCGCGATAATGTCTGGGACAAGAAACCCGGTTGGCAGGTCTATGGTCTGTCGGGCCCGGACAAAACATCGAAGTACGAAGGCGGTTCGTCGGTGCAGGTCGATTTCGACCGCAAATTCGGCAAAACGGGTTTCCTGCGCTACCGCACGATGATTTACGCATTCTACGGTTGGATTTCGGACATCGGCCAACGCAACAGAATATCGAAATACTCATCTTACCTGAATGCACTCGAAAAATGGGAAGACGAGAACGACACGACGGTCGGTCACGAATTTTCGGACAAACCCAATTTGCCGATTCACCCCATCGTGCGCTGGACGAACACCATCGACATCAAGGCGACGAAATACCTGACGACGCAAATCAACTTCGAGCTTTACTACAACCGTGCGCAGAACGTCGACGTGATGACGAAAACGCTGTTGAGCGTGGGCCTCACCTATACGTTCAAAAACAAATAACCCGCTTAAGAAGCGGGTTTTAAGGGCTACGGGCGGTCAACGGGCTTTGGTTAGTTAGGAAGCGCTCTGACCCTTAATAAAAACATGTGGCTCGGAGAGTCACGCCACTGAATCCGACCGGATGTCGGAGAGGTTTTTGGGCACTTTTTGACGGAACAAAAAGTGCCATTAGGAAACGGCACAATAGTGGGACGAAACGGTGCTACAGCATAAAAAGATGTATAAAAATTCCAAACGGACGATTCTTTTCCCGCTGATTCTGGCGGCGGGGGTGGTGCTCGGACTGGCGTTCGGACGCTACACGGGACGCAACTCCACCGTGTCGCAACTGCGCGGCCTGCTGCAACGCGTGCAAGTGCCCGACAACAAGCTGACGCAGACCCTTTCGCTGATCGAAAACCTCTATGTCGATTCCATTTCGATGGACTCGCTCGCGGAACATGTCATTCCGCTGCTGGTCAAGGAACTCGACCCGCATTCGGTCTATGTCCCGGCCGCCGAAATGGCCGAACTCAACGAACCCCTCGAAGGCGAATTCGACGGCATCGGCGTGGTGTTCAACATGGCGACCGATACGGTCATCGTGCTGAATGTCATTCCGCACGGGCCCAGCGACAAGGCGGGCATCAAGGCGGGCGACCGCATCATCGAAATCGACGATTCGCTGGTCGCCGGACGGAAAATCCCGCAGAACCGCATCGTCAAGCGGCTGCGCGGGCCGCGCGGCACGAAGGTGCGGCTGGGATTGGCCCGCCAGCATATCGACGGGCTGGTCGATGTCGAGGTGACGCGCGACGTCATCCCTATCAAGAGCATCGAGGCGGCGTTCCGCATCGCCGACGGCATCGGATACGTCAAACTGGGCCAGTTCGCCCGCACGTCGACGGCCGAATTGGTGCGTGCGATTGTCGCGCTTCGCGCCGAAGGGGTCACGAAACTGATTTTCGACCTGCGGGGCAACGCGGGCGGCTACCTCGACCAAGCCATTTCGATAGCGAACGAGTTTCTGCACGAGGGGCAGCTGATCGTCTATACCGAAGACCGCGACCGCAAGCAGCTGCGCGAGTATGCCGACGGCACGGGCTCGGCGCAGGACATGGAACTGGCCGTATTGGTCGACGAGGGCAGTGCGTCGTCGAGCGAAATCCTTGCCGGCGCGTTGCAGGACAACGATCGCGGCACGATCGTCGGCCGCCGGTCGTTCGGCAAGGGGCTGGTGCAGCGGCAGATCCCGTACAGCGACGGCTCGGCCCTGCGGCTCACCATTGCGCGCTACTACACGCCGACGGGACGCTCGATTCAGAAACCCTACACGATCGGCGACGAGGAAAACTATGCGGCGGACATCCTCCACCGCTACGAAAACAACGAGTTTTTCTCGGCCGACAGCATCCGGTTCGCCGATTCGCTCAAACGGGTGACGCCGGGCGGCAAGGCGGTCTACGGTGGCGGGGGAATCATGCCCGACGTGTTCGTGCCGGCCGATACGACCGACGTGACGCGCTATTTCATCGAAGTGGTCGGGAGGAACATCCTCTATCGCTATACCATCGAATATGCCGACCGGCACCGCGAAGCCCTGAATGCCGTGCGGACGCTCGATGAACTCGACCGGCTGCTGGACGGCGACCGGACGCTGGTGGAGGATTTCGTGCGCTATGCGGCGCGGCAGGGCGTAGCGCCGCGCTGGCGCGAAATCGCACGGTCGCGCAAACTCATCGAAGCGCAGCTGCGGGCCTACATCGGCCGCAACACCGCGCTGGAAGACAACGGATTTTATGCCAACATCTACCCGGCGGACGACGTCATCGTGCGGGCGATGGAGGTACTCAAAGCACAAAAACCATGATTAAGAAGTTGATCGGACTGCTGGCCGCGGCAGGAATCATTGCGGTGTTGGTGGCGACGGTGCTCTATCGCGACGGGTACCGGTCGATGGTATTCGAGGAGGGTACGTCGCTGCGTGATTTCATCGTCGGGGTGAAATCGGGCGTCGAGCCTGCCGCCGCTGCGCCGGAACCGGACGCGGCGGAACCCGAAGCCGCAGAGGCGGAGTTCGAGGAGACCGAAACGGAGTAAGGCGGTGGAAAAAGAGTTGACCTATACGGAAGCGACGGCGGAAATCGAACGGATTTTGGCCCGGCTGCGCAGCGAAGAGATGGACGTGGACGAGTTGGCCGCGCAGGTGGCCCGTGCTACGGAGCTGATTGCCCGCTGCAAGGAAAAACTGCTCAAAACCGAAGCCGAAGTCGCCCGGATTCTGGAAAAATGAAACGGCTCGTTCGATTCTGTCTGAATGCCGTGCCGCGCCCCGTGCTGCAACGCGCGGCGGGGTGGGTCGTGCCGCTGGCGGGGCTTTTCTACAAGGGCTGGAGCCGGAAAAGCCGCAGGGTCGAATGTCCCGTGTGCGGCGCACGCTACCGCCGGTTCATGCCCTACGGCTATGTCCGTTCGCGGGCCAATGCGCTGTGCCCGAACTGCCTTTCGCTGGAACGGCACCGGTTGCTGTGGCTCTATCTGACGCGCGAGACCGACCTCTTCGAGCGCACTCCGCGCACGCTGCACATCGCGCCGGAAGTGTGCCTGATGCGCCACCTGAAAGCGCACTTCGCCGGCCGTGCGGACCGCTACGTGACGGCCGATCTGGAAAGTCCGCTGGCCGACCTGCACTTCGACGTGCAGGAAATCCCGTTGGAGGACGCCTCGTTCGATGTGCTGATTTGCAACCACCTGCTGGAACATGTCGCCGACGACCGCAAGGCGCTGCGCGAACTGCACCGCATCCTGCGACCCGGCGGCTGGGGCGTGCTGCTGTCGCCGGTGGAACTCGACCGCGACCGCACCTACGAGGACGATACGGTGACCGACCCGGCGGAACGCACGCGGATATTCGGCCAATACGACCACCGGCGCATCTACGGGCGCGACTATGCCGACCGGCTGCGCGAAGCGGGATTCGAGGTGTCCGAAATCGACTATGCCGCGCGACTGGGCGCGGAAGCCCGTGCCCGCTATGCCCTGCCCGAAGACCGGATCTATGCGGTGCGGCGCCTCGGCCGTTGTTGACGGGGGATTATGAATTTTGGACGGAATAAGCTATATTTGCACTCCGAAAACAATTTACGAATCATTACGCTATGGCAAAGGAACTCAAAGACCTGACCAAATCGGACGAGAACTACTCGCAGTGGTACAACGATCTGGTGGTGAAGGCGGGACTGGCCGAAAATTCGGCCGTACGCGGTTGCATGGTCATCAAACCCTACGGCTATGCCATTTGGGAGAAGATGCACGATGCGCTGGACAAGATGTTCAAGGAGACGGGACACCAGAATGCCTATTTCCCGCTGTTCATTCCGAAGTCGTTTTTCTCGAAAGAGGCCGACCACGTCGAGGGATTCGCCAAAGAGTGCGCCGTAGTGACCCATTACCGGCTGATGAACGACCCCGGCGGCAACGGCGTGGTCGTAGACCCCGATGCCAAGCTCGAGGAGGAACTCATCGTGCGCCCGACGTCGGAGACCATTATCTGGAGCACTTACAAGAACTGGATTCAATCGTATCGCGACCTGCCGATTCTGTGCAACCAGTGGGCCAACGTCGTGCGGTGGGAGATGCGCACGCGCCTGTTCCTGCGCACGGCCGAATTCCTGTGGCAGGAGGGCCACACGGCCCATGCGACGCGCGAGGAGGCCGTAGCCGAAGCGATGAAGATGATTCATGTCTACCAGCGTTTCGCGGAGGAGTGGATGTCGCTGCCGGTGATGGTGGGCCACAAGTCGCCCAACGAACGGTTCGCCGGAGCCGAAGACACGCTGACGATCGAAGCGCTGATGCAGGACGGCAAGGCGCTGCAAAGCGGCACGTCGCACTTCTTGGGGCAGAACTTCGCCAAAGCGTTCGATGTGCAGTATGCCAACAAGGAGGGCAAGCTGGAATATGTGTGGGCGACGTCGTGGGGCGTGTCGACCCGGCTGATGGGCGCGCTCATCATGGCCCATTCGGACAACAACGGACTGGTGCTGCCGCCGAAGCTGGCCCCGATTCAGGTGGTCATGGTGCCGATTTACAAGGGGCTGGAACAACTGGACGAAATCCGTGCGCGGTTCGAGACGATTGCCGAAGCGCTGCGTGCGAAAGGCATCAGCGTGAAAATCGACGACCGCGACAACGTGCGTTCGGGATTCAAGTTCTCGGAGTACGAGCTGAAAGGCGTGCCGGTGCGTCTGGCAATGGGGCCGCGCGATTTGGAAAACGGCACGATCGAACTGGTGCGCCGCGATACGCTCGAAAAGGAGACGCGCCCGCAAGAGGGTCTGGTGGACCACATCGAACGGCTGATGACCGAAATCCAAGAAAATATCTTCCGCAAGGCCCTTGCGTTCCGCGATTCGATGGTGACGCGGGTCGACACGTGGGAGGAGTTCCAGCGCGTGCTGGACGAAAAAGGCGGATTCGTGCTGGCACACTGGGACGGCACGGTCGAAACTGAAGTCGCTATCAAGGATGCGACCAAGGCGACGATTCGCTGCATTCCGTTCGACGCACCGGCCGAAGAGGGCGTGTGCGTGTTCTCGGGCAAACCCTCGCACCGCCGCGTGCTCTTTGCGCGAAGCTATTAATCGTCCAGCCTGACGGTGATGTCCTCGTCGGGGCGCGATAGCTCCGCGCCCCTTGCCGG
>CAZGYX010000016.1:0-37316 GCA_964530735.1 uncultured Alistipes sp.
GTGTGCGGCATGGTGCGCAACGAGGGCGAGCCGGGCGGCGGGCCGTTCTGGGTGGCCAACCCCGACGGCACGGAGTCGCTCCAAATCGCCGAATCGAGCCAGATTTCGCCCGAAGACCTGCCGCTGATGCAATCGGCCACGCACTTCAATCCGGTCGATCTGGTGTGCGGCGTGCGGAAAGCCGACGGCCGCAAATACGACCTGCGCGACTACACCGACCCGTCGACGGGCTTCATCTCGTCGAAGTCGAGCGGCGGACGCGAATTGCGCGCACAGGAGTTGCCGGGTCTGTGGAACGGCGCGATGGCCCGTTGGAACACGATTTTCGTCGATGTGCCCATCACGACCTTCTCGCCCGTGAAAGTCGTCCAAGACCTGCTGCGCCCGCAGCACCAGTAACAGGGTGCGCACCGGCCGGAAACAACGGGACACGGGAAGCCCCCCTCCTGCGGAAAAAGCGGTTGCACGAACTTCGTCGCGACCGCTTTCCGTTTCCCGGAATCCGGTGCCGCGAGCCTCTGCCCGCATTCTTGTCCGATTGTAAATAACTTGTCGAAAAGTTCACCGCCGACGGCTGGATTTATTGCCGGAAATGTCTCATCTTTGCAAGACGCTTCCGTCCCCTGCGACGGAACGCACCCCGACCGCGAAACAACAAGCATACATATTATAGCAATATGACAAAGTCCACCGGCACCGAAGCACCGCAGAAAGTCGAGTACAACGACGCGGTCGCCGAATCGAAAAAGTACTTCGACGGCGACGACCTCGCCGCGACCGTTTGGGTCACGAAATACGCCCTGAAAGATTCGTTCGGCAACATCTACGAAAAGTCGCCCGCCGAAATGCACCGGCGCATCGCCTCGGAAATCGAACGCATCGAACGGAAGTACCCGAACCCCATGTCGCGCGACGAGGTATTCGCGCTGCTCGACCATTTCCGGTATGTCATCCCGCAGGGCGGCCCGATGACCGGCATCGGCAACCACTTCCAAGTGGCGTCGTTGTCCAACTGTTTCGTTATCGGGCACCGCAATCCCGCCGACTCCTACGGAGGCATCTTCCGCATGGACGAGGAGCAGGTGCAGCTGATGAAACGGCGCGGCGGCGTCGGCCACGACCTGTCGCACATCCGTCCGACGGGCAGTCCGGTGCTGAACTCGGCCCTCACGTCGACGGGCATCGTGCCCTTCATGGAACGCTACTCCAACTCGACGCGCGAGGTGGCGCAGGACGGGCGGCGCGGCGCACTGATGCTCTCGCTCTCGATCAAACACCCCGATGCCGAACGCTTCATCGACGCCAAAGTCGACACGGGCAAGGTCACGGGCGCGAACGTCTCGATCAAAATCGACGATGCCTTCATGCGAGCCGCGCTCGACGACACGAAATACCACCAGCAGTTCCCCATTGCGTCGGCCGAACCCAAATACGAACAGGACATCGACGCCCGCAAGCTGTGGAACAAAATCATCCACAACGCGTGGAAGTCGGCCGAACCCGGCGTGCTGTTCTGGGACACCATCATCCGCGAAAGCATCCCCGACTGCTATGCCGACGAAGGGTTCGTCACGGTGTCGACCAACCCGTGCGGCGAGATTCCGCTCTGCCCCTACGACTCGTGCCGGCTGCTGGCCGTCAACCTGTTGAGTTACGTCGAAAACCCCTTCACGAAGCAGGCCAAGTTCGATTTTGAAAAATTCCGCAGCCACGTCGACAAGGCCATGCGCATGATGGACGACATCATCGACTTGGAGCTGGAAAAGGTCGAACTCATCATCGACAAAATCGCCAAAGACCCCGAAGACGCCGATGTCCGCCGCGTGGAACTCGAATTGTGGAAGAAAATCCGCACCATGGCGCAGAAAGGGCGCCGCACGGGCTTGGGCATCACGGCCGAGGGCGACATGCTCGCCGCGCTGGGGCTGCGCTACGGCTCGGACGAGGCGATCGACTTCGCGGTCGAGGTGCAGAAAGAGCTGGCGCTGGCGGCCTACCGCGCATCGGTCAAAATGGCCGGCGAACGCGGCGCATTCCCCGTGTACGACGCGGCGAAAGAGGCCAACAACCCGATGATCGGCCGCATCCGCGAAGCCGATCCCGCGCTGTACGACCAAATGGCGAAGGTCGGCCGCCGCAACATCGCCCTGCTGACCATTGCGCCGACGGGCACGACCTCGCTCATGTCGCAAACGACGTCGGGCATCGAACCGGTCTTCCGCACGGTCTACAAGCGCCGCCGCAAGATCAACCCCTCGGACCAAGACACCCATGTGGACTATGTGGACGAAACGGGCGAAAAATTCCAAGAATACAACGTCTACCACCACAATTTTATTAAGTGGCTGGAGATTACCGGCAACTATGATATAAAGAAACTCGATACGGTATCGGACGCGGAACTCGACCGGCTGCTGGAAGCCTCGCCCTACTACAAGGCGACGGCCAACGACATCGACTGGGTGGCCAAAGTCAAGATGCAGGGCGCCATTCAGAAGTGGGTCGACCACTCGATTTCGGTGACGGTCAACCTGCCGAACGACGTATCGGAAGCGCTCGTGGCCGAAGTCTACCGCACGGCATGGGAGAGCGGCTGCAAGGGCATCACGGTCTACCGCGACGGCTGCCGCGACGGCGTGCTGCTCGACAAAAAATCGAAAAAGAAGCCCGAGGAGGCCGGAGCGACGCTCAAACGGCCGAAGTCGATTCCGGCGGACATCGTGCGGTTCAAGAACGGCACGGAGAACTGGATTGCGTTCGTCGGCCTGCAAAACGGACGGCCCTACGAGATTTTCACTGGTAAAATCGAGGAGGACGCGATGTACATCCCGCCCAAAATCAAGCAGGGCAACATCATCAAGGTGCGCGAAGCCGACGGCTCGAAACGCTACGATTTCCAGTACAAAGACCGCTACGGCTACACGAACACGATCGGCGGCATCTCGCGTCTGTTCAACGAGGAGTTCTGGAACTACGCCAAGCTGATTTCGGGCGTCCTGCGCCACGGCATGCCCATCGAGAAGACCGTATCGCTCATCGAGTCGCTGCAACTGAACAGCGAATCCATCAACACGTGGAAGACGGGCGTATGCCGTGCCTTGAAACAGTACATCGTCGACGGCACGAGCGCGAAAGGCAAATGCCCGAGCTGCGGGCAGGAGAACATGGCCTATCAGAACGGCTGTCTGACCTGCATGTCCTGCGGCTACTCCAAATGCGGCTAACGGCGCCGCATCCCCGAAAACCGCACAAATAGTAAATGGGTTCCTTTTTGAAAACAAAAGGAACCCATTTGAGCGTGGGACTGTTACTTATTTAAGCTGTCAAGGCATTATATCTCCTACGGCCTGCGTCTATTAGATAAGTGCAGCACCACGCTTTCTCTTAACCTATATTACGACATAAAAAAAGCGGGCAAATCACTCAACCCATAATCAAGGCCTTAGACTGCCCACAGAAGGAGGTCGAAGAAATGCCCACGCCGTAAAACAGCGCGAGCATCAACTTAAATTCTCCATTCTGTCAAAAGTGTCTAAGTTTTGATTATAGAAGAAAAGCCGATGCGCTTTCAATATGTCGAGTGCGAAGATACGAAAAATAATTTACGATTCAAAATTATCGGCGGCTCGTAGAGCCGCGCGGGCCGAAGCCTCCGCCGGCGGAGGCCCGCTCGTTTCCTCGCGTGCTCCGCAGTCTTCGTCCCGCTTCGGTCAGAGCGCTTCCTAACTGTCCGAAGTCCTCCGACCGTCCATAGCGCTAATAAATCCCCGCTCGGCAAAAAAGGCGTAAAGAAAACAAGTCGTAAAAGCGTAAAAAATGGGGACGGTTTGTTTGCAAACCCGCGACAGTCGCCCGTTTTAGCTTTTACGGCGCAGGTATTTATTAAATTATGCGGAAGCGCATTCGACCGTGAGAAACACATGAACGCTCGGTCGCTTTTAAGACCCCGTTCTTAACGGGGCTGCGGGGGAGGTTTTTGGCACTTTTTGCCGGTACAAAAAGTGCGGTTCATCAATATAGCGAATTTAATTTTGTCTGTACTGTACCTTTTGCTGCCAAAAGGTACCCAAAACCATCCGCACGGTGAAAATTGCGGGCGTTCCGTTCGCCGCCCGTTTAAGAAACGGGTTTTAAGCGCGACCGAATGTTCGTACGGTTCCGACGGCTGTGGTCGCTACCACCCTCTATATTCCATTTCGGTCAGAGCGCTTCCCACCGTCGGAAATTGCAAGTCTGTCCGTAGTGCCAATAAAATTTTTTGGGGTTTTGCACGCACCTTGCAGGGGAAATCCGTCGAAACGAAAAAACGGATTCAAACCACATTAGCACTATGAAAAAAATTTACGCATCGTTGGTTGCCGCATTGTTCGCAGCCTCCGCATGGGCGCAGGAACCGGCCCAGTACCCCAGTTTCGCAGGGTTCGTCAGCAACGGGTTCTGGGACAACTGGGAAATTTCGGCCGGCGGCGGCTTCACCACCGCATTCTCCAACGGCTCGAACATCGGTTCGACAGGCGACCGCATCGGCTACGAGGCCAGTTTCGCCGTGACGAAATGGATTCATCCGGTCGTCGGCATGCGCCTCATGTTGCAGGGCGGCAAATTCTCGAACTACCACCCCGAGTACGGCAAACAGAAATGGCCGTTCCTGTTCGCCCACATGGACGCCATGGCCAACCTCTCGAACTGGATCGGCGGGTACCGTGACGACCGGGTCTATTACATCGTGCCTTATATCGGTATGGGTTACATGGCCGCCAACTTCACCGATGACAGCCACACCAAGAACCAAGCTCCTACGGGTCAGGCGTTCGCGTTCGCTTACGGTATCCTCAACAAATTCCGCGTATGCGAGGCTTTGGACATCGACTTGGAACTGAAAGGCCTGTTCGCGCCCTCGCGCATCGCGCCGAGCCGCCTCGACGGGGCCTACATGTACGGTCTGGGCGCTACGCTGGGCATCACCTACCGCTTCAACCGCCGCGACTGGGAGCGCCGTCCCTCCGGCACGGTCTACTCCGCCGCCGAGATCCGCGCCTACCAGCAGGCTATCGACAAGAGCAACGCCGCTTTGGCAGCCGCCAAAGCTGAGAACGCCCGTTTAGCGCAGGATTTGCAATCGGCCCGCTCGGCCGCAGTCAATGCGCAGACCGTCGCGCTCGAAGCGACCGCCGTAGCGGCTACTGCCGTCGCCACCGAAGATTTGCTCGACCCGTCGACCATCATTCTCTACAAAATCGGTTCGACGACGCTCACCCCCGAAGAGAAGACCCGTCTCGACCTGAAAGCCGACCTCATCAAGAACGGCCCGTCGAACCACGTCTACACGATCGAGGGGCACGCCGACCCGCAGACCGGCACGGCCGCCGTCAACCAGCGCATTTCGGAACAGCGCGCCAAGAGCGTCTACGACTATCTGGTCAGCAAGGGCGTCAAACCGAGCCAGCTGAAATACGAAGGCATGGGCGACAAGCACAACCAGTACAAGAGCCCCGTCGCCAACCGCGTGGCGATTATCAAATAAGCCGCGCTTAAATCCCCGTTCTTAACGGGGCGAGGGCGAAACGAATGTTTCGCATAAGGACGAATAAACCGGATTCGGAATACTTGTATTCAACGAATCCGGTTTGTTTGGCCTTGTAGACGGATACAATCCGTCGTCTCCTCGCCGCCCACTTATCGCTCGGGTTTGCCGCGCGGCTGGGGGCGAGCACGCCCCCAAAGAGCGCAACATCCGCAGGCTGGTAGCAAACGAAAATTATTCCGCCAGCAGCTCCGAGATTTTCGCGTAGAGGGCTTCGCCGCGCAGGTTCTTCGCGACGATTTTGCCTTCGGCGTCGATCAGGTAGTTGGTCGGAATGGCCTGTACGGCATAATCCTTCGTCGCCTGCGTGTCGAACCCGTTCACTTCGCTGACGTGGATCCAGTTCATGCCGTTGTTCTTGACGGCCGCCAGCCACTTGTCGCGGGCACGGTCGAACGAAATGCCGTAAATCTCGAATCCCCGTTTGTGGAACTCCTTGTAGGTCTTTTTCAGGTGGGGCACTTCGCCCATGCAGGGGCCGCACCACGAAGCCCAGAAATCGACCAGCGTATATTTGACCGCCGGATTTTCGATGACCGACTTCAACGAAACCGCTTCGCCCGCCGCATTCGGCTGCACGATGTCGATGTAGTCGTTGCCCGCTTCCGTGCGGGCTTTCTGTTCGGCATGCGCTTTCAGCTTCGTCAGCAGGTCGGTCGCTTGCAGTTCGGCCGGGAACTGCGCGATTTCATCCAGCAACTCTTGGCCCGAAAGGTCATAGGCCTTTTCCTGCAACAGCATCGCCCCGAAATAGTTGCCCCGGTTCGCTTCGTAGGCCGTATCGGTCAGCCCGTCGACTTCCGCTTCGATCTCCTCGCGGCGTTCGTCGGTCGTCGCCGAATCGCGGTACTCCGCAATCAGCGCGCGGCGCGTCCGGTTGAATGCCCCGAGCGCCTCGTTCGACGGCGTGCCCGTCACCGCGGCCGTTTCGTCGTCCGCCGTCTTGGTGATGACGGTCTTGCCCGGCTCCAGCACGATTTGCTGGGCGAACGTATAGGTCTGCCCCTCGCCCTGCATGTCGCTGACATAGTACACGGCCGGCTGCCCGACGGTGCCCTTGAAACGGAACACGCCCTCCTTGACCGCCGCCGAATCGACGATTTCGTTCCCCTCGTAGAGGTAAACCGTGTTTTCGAGACCGGCGACATGGCCCTCGATCACATAGGCGTTTTTCGGCGTGCAGGCACACAGCGCGGCTGCGGCGAGTGCACAAATGAACGTTTTTTTCATCTTTCTATCTGTTTTTTGAGTTCTTCGACGGTTTTTTCGAGCGTGCGGAGTTCACGCACCACCTCGGGCAGGTTCTTGAATACGGCGGCCGAACGGTGGTACTGCATGCCCGGAAGCGCCGGATAACCGAAACGCACTTCGCCGTCGGGCACATCCTTGTCCAAGCCGCTCTTCGAGCCGACCTTCACGCGGTCACCGATCGTCACATGGTCGGCAATGCCCACCTGACCGGCCAAAAAGCAGTTGGCCCCGACTTTCGACGTGCCGGCGATGCCCGTCTGCGCCGACGACACGGTATTCTCGCCGATTTGCACGTTGTGGCCCACCTGTATCAGGTTGTCCAGTTTCACGCCCCGGCGAATGACGGTCGAATCGGTCTTCGCGCGGTCGATGCAGGTGTTGGCGCCGATTTCCACGTCGTCCTCGATGACGACGTTGCCCAGCTGCGGGATTTTGTCGAATCCGCCCGACGCATTGGGCATGAATCCGAACCCGTCGGCGCCGATGACGGCTCCGGCGTGGAGGATGCAACGCTGCCCAATACGGCAGCCCTCGTAGATTTTCACACCCGGATAGAGCACCGTGCCCTCGCCGACCGTGACGCCCGTGCCGACATAGACCTGCGGGTAAATCTGGCATCCGTCGCCGAGCACGGCCCCCGCCTCAACGACCGCGAAATCGCCTACGTAACAACCCGCGCCGATGGTGGCATCGGGCGCTACGGAAGCCCGCTCGCTGATTCCCTTGCGGCGGGGTTTGGCGGCGTTGTACATTTCGAGCAGTTTCAACACGCAGGCTCCGGCGTCGTCGACCTTGACGAGCGTCGCGGCGACGGGCTGCGACGGCGTGAACAACTTGTCGACCAACACGATGCTCGCACCGGTCGTATAAAGATACGGTTCGTATTTCGGATTGGTCAGGTAGGCCAGCGAACCGGCCTTGCCGCCCTCGATGGACGACACCGTGTGCACGGCGGCCTGTTTGTCCCCGACGACTTCGCCGCCGAGCAGTCCGGCAATCATTTCAGCTGTAAATTCCATTTTTTATTAACTGGCACGGATCGCAAGGTCGGTACGGGAAATCCGAACGCTGTCTTGCTTTCCTACATTTATTTCATCTATACGGACGCAAGGTCAGTACGGAAAATCCGGACGCCACCTTGCTTTCCTACATTTATTTCATCTATACACGTCCCCTATAAATAATTTTCGAGGCGGATGCCCTCCGGCATGAACTCGTCGACCGAACGGCCGAACGCCAACACCTCGCGCACGGTCGACGACGCGATGTCGGCCACGTCCGACGGCGTAAAAAGCATCACGGTCGTGATTTCGGGATAAATGCGGCGGTTGGTCGCCTCCATCGTGCGCTCGTACTCGAAATCGGTCGTGTTCCGCACGCCGCGCAGAATGGCGCAGGCCCCCGTGCGTCGCGCGAAATCGCCGGTCAGGCCCGTATAGACCTGCGCTTCGATGCGCGGTTCGCGGGCATACAAGTCGGCAATCAGCCGCCGACGGTTCTCGACCGGCAGCAGCCCCGGTTTTTCGGGGTTGTTGCCGATGCCGACGACGACCCGGTCGAAAAGCCGCAGGGCCTGCTCGACCAGCGCGGCGTGGCCGCGTGTGAAAGGGTCGAACGAACCCGGAAAGAGGACGATGCGTTCCATAATTTCGGCTGGCTTGCAACCGTTTTCCAAGCCGGTTCCACAACTCGGTCGGGCTGCAATAAGACAAAGGTAGCGTTTTTTTCGGATATACCAAACGGACCGATTCACCGCGCTATCCGCACGTATTCCGCATAGACGATGCGCGTATGGGGATTGGCCGGGACGATCTCCTGCCGAATGGCCTTCGTGCCCCAGCGGAAGAATAGGAAACGGCGCGGGACACGGTGGATGATTTGGCGCAGCGTGTCGATGCTCTCGACCCGGCAAACGACCGAATCGGGCGAAACGACCCCCTCGACCCGGCACCAAGCGTCGCGCCAACGGAACAACCGCACCGTATCGCGCACCAGCACGGTGTCGCACTGGCGGACGACGACCGTATCGTGCAGGGGTGCGGCGACCTCTATCCGCTGTTCGGCCGCAAGGGTCGCCGCCGCCTCCAACCGGCGCAACTTGATGCCCAGTGCGCGAATGCGGCGGGCATCTTCGGCGCGCAGCCGCTCGTATTCGGCACAACGGAGCTGCAAAACTTCCGTCGCGGCCGCCTGTGCGCCCGATTCGGTGCGGCGGTACTCGATTTCCGACATCAGCGCGGTCTGATTCTGCCGCAGACGGACGACTTCGGCACGGTAATGCCGCAAGCCGAACGCGGCCAATGCGGTTGCGAAGACCGCATACAACAAAAGGTATTTTTTCATATCCATATTAAATTAGGGTGAATATCGGGCGAAGGTAATGGGAGAAGCGGGCAAACGGTTTCCACATTCGGCAATCGGCTGTACGCTTAAAACGGCGGGGCGAAGACTGCGGAGGTTCGCGAGGAAACGAGCGGGCCTTCGCGGGCGAAGGCTTCGGCCCGCGCGGCTCTTCGAGCCGCATGTTTTTATTAATGGGTCAGAGCGCTTCCTAACTTTCCGAAGCCCGCCGACCGCCCGTAGCGCTAATGAAAGGTTAAATTAACGTTAACAATGCGTTGCGGAGGGCGGGCATCGCGAAAAAAGCCGTAAATTTGTTCGGTTTACGATTACTATCCGCATTATGAGCGAATTCTACACCGTCATCGTCGGCATTCTGGCCGTACTCGCCGTGACCGGGCTTTTCGTGGGCGTCACGAACGACGCCGTGAACTTCCTCAACTCCGCACTCGGCTCCAAAGCCGCTTCGATGCGCACCGTGCTGCTGGTCGCTTCGGTCGGCATCGTGCTCGGCGTCGTCACGTCGAGCGGCATGATGGAGGTCGCCCGCAGCGGGTTGTTCAATCCCGGCATGTTCACTTTCCGCGAGGTGATGAAACTCTACCTCGGCGTCATGTTCGCCAACGTCATCCTGCTCGGGCTCTACAACTCGTGGGGACTGCCCACGTCGACCACCGTGTCGTTGATTTTCTGCCTGTTGGGCTCGGCCGTCGCCGTGTCGCTCTACAAAATCTACCACGACCCCGCTTTCACGATCGCCGATTTGGGCGATTACATCAACTCGTCGCGCGCAATGGGCGTCGTGTCGGCCATTCTCCTGTCGGTCGTCATCGCCTTCACATGCGGCACCACCGTCATGTACGTTTCGCGGTTGATTTTCTCGTTCCGCTACATCACGCTCTTCCGGCGGTTCGGGTCGCTGTGGTGCGGCGCTTCGCTCACCGCTATCGTCTATTTCGCGGTGTTCAAGGGGCTGAAAACGCTGCTCACCGGATACCGGTTCATCGACCTCATCGACAACCACCTGCCCGCGGCGCTCTTCATCTGCTGGATTTGCTGTTCAGCGCTGCTGTTCCTCATCCAGCGGTTCAAAATCAACATCCTGCGCATCACGATCCTTTCGGGCGTGTTCGCGCTGGCGCTGGCTTTCGCCGGCAACGACTTGGTGAACTTCATCGGCGTGCCGGTCGCCGGATTCGACGCCTACTCGATCGCCGGTGCGGCGGGCGACACCGAAATGCTCATGGAACCCCTCGCCGAAAATGTCCCGGCCAACTTCTATATCCTGCTGACGGCCGGCGGGGTGATGATCGTGGCGCTGTGGTCGTCGAAAGAGGCCATTCTCCGGGTGACCAAAACCGAACTTTCGCTCTCGACGCAGGGCGAAGACGAGCCGGCGCAGGGCGATTCGTCGGTCTTTTCGCGCACCGTCGTGCGCGTCGCGCTCAACATCAACGCCGGGCTCGAACGGGTCATCCCGACCCGCGTGCGCAACGCAATCGCCCGCCGGTTCGAGTACGAGGACGTGGAGCACAGCGGCGCCCCCTACGACATGATCCGCGCGACGGTCAACCTGACCACTTCGGCCCTGCTGATTTCGCTGGCCACATCGCTCAAACTGCCGCTGTCCACGACCTACGTCTGCTTCATGGTGGCGATGGGTTCGTCGCTGGCCGACCGCGCTTGGGGTCGTGAAAGCGCCGTCTACCGCATCGCGGGTGTCACGACGGTCGTCGCGGGGTGGTTCGTCACGGCATTGGGCGGGTTCCTCATCGCCCTGCTGGTCGGATTCCTGTTGATTTGGGGCGGCACGACGGTATTCGTCCTCGTGACGCTGCTGTGCGGCTGGATCCTCTACAAAAGCCGCTTCGCGAAGAAAAAGGACGAGGAGACGGCCCCCGAAACCAAAACGAACCACGACATCATCGCGTCGCTGCGCGAGGAGGTCTGCCACACCATGGAGTGCGCGACGAAAATCTACGACCGCACGATGCTGGCCGTCATGATGGAGAACCGAAAAGAACTCCGCAATTTAGTAAAAGAGGCCAACGACCTGTTCTACCAGTCGCGCGACCGCAAGTACACGCTGCTGCCGACGCTCAAGCATTTGCAGACGAACGACGTCAACACGGCCCACTACTACGTGCAGATCGTCGACTACCTCAACGAAATGACCAAAGCGCTGATGCACATCACGCGGCCGGCGTTCGAGCACATCGACAACAACCACGAGGGGCTCTCGAAAGAGCAGGCCAAAGACCTGATGTCGATCAACGACGACGTGGAGCACATCTACCGCCAAATCAACGTCATGCTGCGCAACGGCGACTTCACCGACATCGAAATGGTGCTGGCCCTGCGCGACCAGTTGTTCGAGACGATTGCCGAAGCCATCAAATCGGAGCTGACGCGCATCAACGAAGCGCGCTCGAACACCAAAGCGTCGATGCTCTACCTGACGATTCTGACCGAGACCAAGAACATGGTGCTGCAATCGCGCAACCTGTTGAAATCGCAGCAGTACTTCCTGACCCACCGCGCGGGCACTCCGACGTGGATAAAACCGCAGACCGCCGCCCCGCGCGAATAAACCCGGAACGACATGGACATCGCCCAAGCCAAACGGCGCGAGAACATCGCCGAATACATCCTCTATCTGTGGCAGCTGGAAGACCTGCTGCGGGCCTTGCAATTCAGCCCCGAAGCGGTCTACTCGCAGCTGGTCGCCCCGCGCAAGGAGCTGACCGAAGAACAGAAATCGGCCCACCTGATGTGGTACATGGAGCTGGCGAACCTCCTGCGGCAGGAGGGCAAGGAGGAGAAAGGCCACTTGGAACACACGCTGCACCTGATTGCCGACCTGCACGACCTGCATCTGCAATTGCTCAAACTGCCGGCGGGGGCGCACTACCGCACGACTTTCGCGCGGCTGGAACCCGAACTGCCCCGTCTGCGGGCTATCGTGGGCAATCCGGGCATGAGCGACACGGAGTTGAGTTTCCGCGCGCTCTATGCGGCGATGCTCTACCGCATCAAGGGCGAGGGCGGGAAATCGGCCGTCGCCGATACGCTCGAATACATTTCGCCGGTCATCGCCGAACTGGCCGCCCTGCACGGCCGCGTCGAGCGGGGCGAAACGGATTTGTTCAAAGAGCACTAAATTCGTGCAATTTATAAACTATCTTAAATTTTGAAGTATGAAAAATTTTATTTTTATCATTATGACAATTTTAGCAACTATGCTATTTTCGTGCGAAAAAGAGGTTGAGAAAGACTCTGATTTTCCACCAAGCATTGATAATGATGACAATAAAGATTTTTATTATGTAAAATATGAAATATCAGGGAAATCTTATTTTTATATTGATGGAGTAAGTTA
Source organism: uncultured Alistipes sp. (assembly GCA_964530735.1). Classification (GTDB taxonomy): domain Bacteria; phylum Bacteroidota; class Bacteroidia; order Bacteroidales; family Rikenellaceae; genus Alistipes. Next base: position 12,555 of record CAZGYX010000016.1, read on the forward strand.
TAATACAGAAAAAGGATCGCTTTCAGAAAGTTTCTCTGCCGCACGTTCTTTTGAGAGGACATGCGGACCCGTTGATAAAGGTTTTGTTGCACGAATAACACTAACGGGATATCGCGGAGCCCCAGCATCCAATGCCATTACAATATCGGTCAGTAAAAACAATGGCCCGTTCGCAACGAAAACATTAGGACAATACAACGCAACTTATACTATAAATTTTTAAGACTTCGCAATCTGCACTCCACCACCGAAACTAAAAGAAAATCGGAGCCGACATCCTATCGGCTCCGATTTTCTTACCTCCTCTGCTCGCCGCTCATGGGCGATCCGGCTGGAATTTAAGCGTATTTGAACGTCGATTCGTCCGATACGGTCAGTTTCTTGCGGCCTTTGGCGCGACGGGCGGCCAGCACCTTGCGACCTTCGGCCGTAGACATGCGCTGGCGGAATCCGTGTTTGTTGATCCGCTTCCGGCGCGAAGGCTGGTATGTTCTCTTCATTGCCATAGCTATACGGTTTTATTAATTTTTCGTTCTTCTGCTCCCGTGCCGGTCGCGGGTGCCGCGATCCGCCGGACTGTCGGGATTGCAAAAGTACGACAAAAAAATCAACCGCAAAAATTTTTCACGAAAAAATTTCCCCGATGCGGGAAAAAGGCGAAATGTTGCTAACTTTGTCCATAGGAGCGTCCCGCACGGGACGCACCGCCCCAAAAACCCGAAAATCCGAACAACCGATCATGTCTCTGTTCAAAGTCGAAGGAGGCTGCCGGCTTCACGGCAGCATCGTCCCGCAAGGCGCCAAGAACGAAGCCTTGCAGATTCTTTGCGCCACGCTGCTGACCCCCGAACGGGTCACCGTGCGCAACGTGCCCCAGATTCTCGATGTCCTGCAACTCATCGAGCTGCTGCGCCGCATGGGCGTCGAGGTGGAACATCCCGCAGAGGACACCTACACGTTCTGCGCCCGCGAAATCGACTTCGACTACCTGCGGAGCGACGATTACCGCCAGCGCTGCACCAAGCTGCGCGGTTCGGTGATGCTCATCGGCCCGATGCTGGCGCGCTTCGGCGTGGGGTACATCCCCAAACCGGGCGGCGACAAAATCGGCCGGCGGCGGCTCGACACGCACTTTCTCGGTTTTCAGAAACTGGGCGCGAAGTTCGATTTCGACATCGCCGACGAGTTCTTCATGGTCGAGGGTAAAAACCTGTGCGGCACCTACATGCTGCTCGACGAGGCTTCGGTGACGGGTACGGCCAACATCGTCATGGCAGCCGTGCTGACCCCGGGCACGACCACGATTTACAATGCGGCCTGCGAACCCTACCTGCAACAGCTCTGCAAGATGCTCAACCGCATGGGGGCGCGCATTTCGGGCATCGCCTCGAACCTGCTGACCATCGAGGGCGTCGAATCGCTCGGCGGCACGGAACACACGCTGCTGCCCGACATGATCGAGGTGGGCAGTTTTATCGGCATGGCGGCGATGACCCGTTCGGAACTGACAATCAAGAACGTGTCCTACGAGAATCTCGGCATCATTCCGGCGCAGTTCGCCCGCATGGGCATCCGGTTCGAGCAGCAGGGCGACGACATTTACGTCCCGCAGCAGGAGCACTACCGCATCGAAACGTTCATCGACGGGTCGATCATGACGATCGCCGATGCGCCGTGGCCCGGCCTGACGCCCGACCTGCTTTCGATTTTCTTGGTCGTGGCGACGCAGGCCAAAGGTTCGGTGCTGATTCACCAAAAGATGTTCGAGAGCCGTCTGTTCTTCGTCGACAAACTCATCGACATGGGGGCGCAAATCATCTTGTGCGACCCGCACCGTGCGACGGTCATCGGCCACAACCACGAACACCGGCTGCGCGCCACGCGCATGACTTCGCCCGATATCCGCGCGGGGGTGGCGCTGCTCATCGCCGCCATGTCGGCCGAGGGTGTTTCGACGATTCAGAACATCGACCAGATCGACCGCGGATACAAGGACATCGACGGCCGGTTGAACGCACTGGGCGCACGCATCACCCGCGTGGAGGATTGAAGCAGTACACCCTAAAACAAAGGATATTGCCCATTCACCCCGATTTAATAAAACGGTATTACCTATTCACCCCCTTATTAATAAACATGTTTTTGGAAAATGCCAGCCGGAAAGGCTGGATCGAAATCGTTTGCGGGTCGATGTTTTCGGGCAAGACCGAGGAGTTGATCCGCCGCCTGAAACGGGCCCAGTTCGCCCACCAGCGGGTCGAGATTTTCAAACCGCGCATCGACGTGCGGTACTCCGAGGAAGAGGTCGTGTCGCACGATGCCAACGCCATTCGATCGACGCCGGTCGATTCGCCGCAGAACATCCTGCTGCTGTCGGCCGACGTGGATGTCGTCGGCATCGACGAAGCGCAGTTCTTCGACGACAGTCTGGTCGACGTCTGCCGGCAGCTGGCCGACAACGGCATCCGCGTCATCGTGGCCGGGCTCGACATGGACTATTTGGGAAAACCGTTCGGCCCGATGCCCGCGCTCATGGCCACGGCCGAATACGTCACCAAAGTACACGCCATTTGCGTCCGCTGCGGCAACTTGGCCCACCACTCGCACCGGCTCACGCCCGACGACAAACAAGTGATGCTCGGTGCGCAGGACAGCTACGAACCGATCTGCCGCCATTGTTTTAATAAATGTCACGGATCCAAGAGTCGATAAAGGAAATCGAAAGCATTGTGAGCTGAAACCCGTGCATGGGCTGCATACAGAATGTCACGGATCCAAAACCCGGTAAAAAATACGCACATATACTGTATGCGGAACGACGGAGGCGGATTAATTTTGCAGTATCGGGATTACAAAACAACAAACAGATGGACTACCGCATCGCACTGGTCGACGACCATACGCTGTTCCGCAACGGATTGCGCGGACTGCTGGAACACCGCACAGGGTACCGTGTGGTCGGCGAAGCGGGCGGCGGCGAAGAGTTTTTGACCCTGCTCGACGGCGGGCTCGAAGCCGACGTCGTGTTCATGGACTTCGCCATGCCGGGCATCGACGGCGCGCAGACCACCGAACTGGCGCTGGCCAAGCGCCCTGACCTGAAAATCATCACGCTGTCGATGTTCGGCGAGGAGAGTTACTACACGCGCATGGTCGAAGCCGGTGCGCGCGGGTTCCTGTTGAAAGATTCGGATATAAGCGATGTCGTCGAGGCGGTCGAGACGGTCGCGGCGGGCGGCACCTATTTCAGTCCGCAGCTGCTTTCGTCGCTCGCGGGCCGCATGCGCACGCGCGAAGCAATCGCCGACGAGCCGCTTTCGTCGCGCGAACGCGAAATTCTGGTGGCCGTGTGCCGGGGGCTGTCGAATCAGGAAATCGCCGACGAGCTGTTCATCTCGAAACGCACCGTCGACAAGCACCGCGCCAACATCCTCGAAAAAACCGGCTGCAAAAACACCGCCTCGCTGGTCGTCTACGCCATCCGCAACCGCATTGTGGAAATCTGAAACAAAGCCGTCCAAATACGCAGGAACGGTCTTTTACGGATTTTCCGTAAAGACCGTTCCTTTTTGTGTCGAGACCCGAACCGGTCAGAATCGTATTCCCGCTTTGAAAGTTACAGCCCCCAAATTAACCTCCGTCCACTCATAATAATTATTGTGCGACCCAAAGTACGTGTCCATCTTTTGGAGTGAGTATCCCAAACCGATGTCGAGCCTGCCGATGCTTACACCGACCATCGGCGAAAGATACAACCCTCCGATGTCGCCGACCGAATAACCGATTCGGAGATTCACGAACGGTTTGATTCGTCCTTTCATCAAATTCCCTCGAAAATCAGCGAAAATAGGAACGGTGACAATATCGGCATTATAATGAAAATGCACGCCGAAACCAGCACCGAAATAAAAATAGGGATTGATGAGGCAACCATGAGAAGTCGAGAGTTCGATTCGATCCGACCGCCAATCGCCCACACCGACCGAATAAGCGATATCGGCAGAACCTTGATATTTCGGTGTTCGGGGTTCCTGATAAGCGACAATAGCAGAGCTCTGGTACTTCGGTGTTTGAGTCTCCTGATAAATGCGAATGGGAGGCAAATTGTAACTTTTTCGTGGAATGCCGTAATAAATCGGGATTTCTTTGGTTATTTTCTCGATTTCATCGGACGTGTACGCGAACACATTTCCGTCACCCGTCCGAATTTTCAGATTTTGATTGGGTGTTTGTTCGATGATAACACCGCGAATGATGCTGCCGTTTTTCAAATGAACAGCTTCAACATACTGGAAATTCACGACCTCCATGTACTGGGCCGATGCCGCACCTGCAAAGCAGCAGAAAACGAAAAGCAAAAACAGCTTTTTCATAATAATAGATGTTTTTTCACCGTATCGGCTCCGCTGCGGTGGGTTAGCAAATGGGATAAAATAAAGAAAGTGTGGAGCCGAATTCGTTTATCTGACGATAGGCATTTGGCGGGCCCGAGAACAAATAAACAATACCCCACACCGAATAGTCGAAATATCAAAAATGATACACGCGGACTATACACGGTGATGAATGTTTGTATTGCCTATCCTTGTTCTCTAAAATCGCCAAATTTTATCGTCAAGGATTAGCGAAACACTTTCACTAAACAATATGTCGCAGTCCGCAATGGAACTGCACGACAAATTTAGGAATTTGTTTCGCAATACGCAAACACTCGGTGGGGTATTGTCGTTGGAAATATGTCGCTGCAAAGTTGAGAAAAACAAAATTTTTCTGCAACAGCCGGCACGCTGGATATGATTTTTTGTTGGTTGTAACTTGGGGTAGAATACAATGCGAAAACGCATGCACCCCCGAAGCACCCACACGAAAAAAGAGGCCGCATTTTCATGCAGCCTCTCGATTTTCGAGCCGAATCCGAGATTTGAACTCGGGACCCCTTCATTACGAGTGAAGTGCTCTACCGCTGAGCTAATTCGGCCTTGCGAAACCTCCGTTCGTCCGCGGTGCGCATCGTCTACGCCCGCGCCTTGCGTCGGTTCCTCCCTTTGCGGGACTGCAAATATCCGAAAAAATTTCTTTTCCCGCAACAATTTTGTAAAATTTCTCGCTTTTCTTGTTATATTCGCACGAAATCCGCATCGCAATGATTACTTTCTGCATTTGTCTGGTGCTGCTCGTCACCGCCTATTTCACCTACGGCCGCTATCTCGAACGGCTCGCCGGTGCCGACGCCGCGGCCGCGACACCCTGCCACCGCTTGGCCGACGGCGTGGATTACGTCCGGCTCCCCCGCTGGCGCACCTTCCTGATCCAGCTGCTCAACATCGCCGGCACGGGCCCGATTTTCGGGGCCATACTGGGCGCCTGCTTCGGGCCGGTCGCCTTTCTGTGGATTACGTTCGGCGGCATCTTCATGGGCGCCATGCACGACTACCTGTCGGGCATGATGCTCGTGCGCAACGACGGACTGAGCATCCCCGAGGTCATCGGACGCTATCTCGGCGGCGGCATGCGCCATTTCATGCGCATTTTCTCGGTTTTGCTGCTCGTCCTCGTCGGGGCCGTGTTCGTGTTGAGCCCCGCCCAGCTGCTCACGGCGCTCGTTCCCGAAATATCGGTTCCGACGTGGGTGTGGATTATTCTGGCCTACTATTTCGTGGCGACGCTGCTGCCGATCGACCGCATCATCGGACGAATCTATCCGGTGTTCGGCATCGCCCTCATCGTCATGGCACTGGGACTGCTCGGCGCACTCGTGTTCGGACATTGGGAGATACCGGAGCTTACCGCCGCCACTTGGAAAAACTTCCAGATCGACCCGCACCGGCTGCCCGTCGTGCCGACCCTGTTCATCACCATCGCCTGCGGGGCGATTTCGGGATTCCACGCCACGCAATCGCCGCTCATGGCGCGCTGCGTGGGCAACGAACGCGAATGCCGCAGCGTCTTCTACGGCGCCATGATTTCCGAATCCGTCATCGCCCTGATTTGGGCGGCCGTCGCCATGGCCTTTTTCGGAGGGCCGGCGGGCCTCTCCGCCACGATGGGCGAAGCGGGCCACGACCCCGCATGGGTGGTCGACACCGTATCGAACGGCACGCTGGGATTCGTCGGCGGAATCCTCGCCTTGCTGGGCGTCGTCGCGGCCCCGATCACGTCGGGCGACACGGCGTTCCGGTCGGCCCGGCTCATCATCGCCGACATGCTCCGCATCGACCAGCGCAACGAACTGAAACGGTTTGCTATCTGCATCCCGCTCTTCGTCGTCGGGTATGCCATTACGCAGCTGCCGTTCGGCATCGTGTGGCGTTATTTCGCGTGGACGAACCAGACGCTGGCCACCGTCGTGCTGTGGAGCATCGTCGTATGGCTCTGCCAGCGGCACGCCAACCGCTGGGTGGCGCTCATACCGGCCGTGCTGATGACCTACGTCTGCACGTCGTTCGTCTTCGTCTCCGACCAGTTTTTCGGCATGGCCGACCGCACGGCGGCCTACGGGCTGGCATTTGTCGCAACGGCCGCCATATCCCTAACCCTCTTAATAAAAATGCGAGGCGATGCGAAAACCCGCTCTTAATCCCACGCCCGACCAGACGTTCGAGCTTACGGGCGACGAATTTATTAAAGTTCTGGCTTACAGCCGAGAACTGCAAGCGACGGGCCGCGTCGAAGAAGCCTGCAACGAACGCTACCGCGCCGTCCGGCGGCTGGAAGAACTGCTGCCCGACAACGAGGAAATCAACCTCGAATGGAACCACCGCAACTCGCGGGCGGCATTGGAACTGGTCGAGGCATCGGCCATAGACCACTTCCTGATCAACGATTTCGAGTTGTCGGCCGCGCTGCTCGAACTGCTGCTGGAACTCGACCCCGAAGACCATTTGGAAGGGTGCGAGCTGTTGGCGTTCGACTACTTGGCGATGGACGAGTACGAATCGTTCGACGAAATCATCAACGACGTCTCGGACAAGAGCGCCGCCCGCGCGGTGTTGTTGCTGTGGTCGGCCCACCGGCGGGAGGGCAGCCTGCCCGACGGCGAATTGCGGCGGTTCCGCGAGCGGTTCGCGCCCTACTACGCCGAGTTCACCGCTGCCGAACATCCGGCGGACGCCGCCTACCTGCACGACATCGAGAGCGAACGCCCGTCGCCCGCGGCGCAGGCGCGCGAATTGTGGCTGCGCACCGAGAATCTGTGGGCGCTGTGGCCCGGGTTCATCGAAACCTTGAAAACGACTTCCCGAAGCCTATGAAATCCCGCCTTTTCGCCGCACTGCCGGCTGTCGCGCCGGACGGCCCGAAACCGGTCAAGGCGGCAGGGCGACGGATCGAGCATTAGGAATTTTTGTTGAACGGCAACGACGGAACGGGCGGGCTTTCTCGTTTTTTATGTTTATCTTTGCCGCAAAACACTTATTCCAATAATGCAAAAAGCCAAACTCCTACTCGTTATTTTCCCGCTCCTGTGCTGCATCGCGCCTCTCACGGGCCATGCGCAACCGAAGGGGGGGGGAATTCAAGTCAGCGGCTTAGTCACTTCGGCTGAAGACCATCAGCCTTTAATCGGGGTCAACGTAATCGCCGGGCCCACGGCCGGCGTAAGCACGCTCGCCGACGGCTCCTACTCGATTAGCGTCGCTGCGGGCACCCGGCTCACTTTCCAATATATCGGTTACAAGAGCGTCGAATTCACGGTTCCGGCCGGTTCGCCGGCGCTCGTCTACGACGTCGCCCTCGAAAGCGTTTCGCAGGAACTCGACGACGTGGTGGTCATCGCCTACGGCGTCCGCAAAAAGGGCACCATCGCCGGTTCCGTCTCGTCGATCAAGACCGAGAACATCGAAAGCACCCCCACCGCCGCATTCGACCAAGCCTTGCAGGGCCAAGTGCCGGGTCTTTCGGTCATGGCCGTCTCCGGCGAGCCGTCGGAGTCCACGGTGATGAAGATCCGGGGCGTCAACTCCATCAATTCCGGCACCGAACCGCTCTACATCCTCGACGGCGTGGCCATTTCGAGCGCCGACTTCAACACCGTCAATCCGGCCGACATCGAGTCGCTCTCCGTGCTCAAAGATGCCTCGTCGACCTCCATTTACGGTGCCCGCGCCGCCAACGGCGTAATCGTCATCACCACCAAGCGGGGCCGCCGCGCCGAAAAACCCGTCATCAACTACCGCATGCAGGTCGGGTTCTCGCAGATATCCCAAGCCAACTGGAATATCATGGACACCGGCGAGCGCATCCGCTACGAGCAGGAAATCGGCCTCTCCGCCGGCAAAAACTACGACCTGCTGCGCCGCACCGACGTCAACTGGCTCGACGCCGTGTTCAACGACAAAGCCCTGTTGCAGGACTACGAGCTGTCCGTTTCCGGCGCCACCGACAAAACGAGCTATTACTTTTCGGGCGGCTACTACAACCAGGAAGGCACGGCCGCCGGTTCGGGCTTCAAACGCTACTCGCTGCGCGCCAACGTCGAGCAGCGGGCCGCCAAGTGGCTCAAAATCGGCACCAACACCGCGATGAACTATCAGGAAATCGAACGGGCCGACGAGGGCCAGCCGTCGATCATCACGCCGATTTCGGCCGCGCAGTTCATGATGCCCTACTGGAATCCGTTTCGCGCCGACGGTTCGCTGGCCTCCATCGAGGACGGCAGCTGGAAAGGCGACGGGCAGAACCCGCTGGAATGGCTGGCCAACAACCCCCTGACCTATAAGAAATACAAGGTATTCTCCACCCTCTACGCCGAGGCCATGCCCATCGAGGGGCTGACCTTGAAGTCGCAGTTCAGCGTCGACTATTCGCACACCACCGGCTTCTCGGTCTCCTATCCCGAATACTCGCCCAACCTCCAAGACGGCACCGCCAGCCGCAGTTCGACCGACGGGCTGCAGCTCGCCGTGACCAACACGGTCAACTACACCTTCTCGCTCGACGGCAAACACACGTTCAACTTCCTGCTCGGCCACGAGGGCATCGACTACCACTACGAAGATTTTTCGCTCTCGGCCAAAGGCCAAAGCAACAACAAGCTGACCGACATATCCAACGCCACGCGCGTCGTCCGCTGGAGCGACACCAGCGACAACGACTACGGCTACCTCTCGTTCTTCGGCCGCGCCGAGTACAGCTACGCCAACCGCTACTTCGTCGAGCTGGCCGCCCGCACCGATGCCTCGTCGCGCTTCGGCAAGGCCAACCGCTGGGGCCGTTTCTGGTCGCTGGGCTTCATGTGGAACCTGCGCAACGAAGGGTTCATGGAGCGCGCCTCGCGCTGGCTCACCCAAGCCCAAATCTCCGTCTCGACCGGTACTTCGGGCAACTCCTCGATTCCCAACTACGAGCATCTGGCCCTCGTTTCGGGCGGTTACGACTACATCGGCAACGCCGGTGTGGCGCCCTCGCAGCAAGGTTCCGAGCACCTGCGGTGGGAAAAACCGTGGACGACCAACGTCGGGCTGCACTTCGGGTTCTGGAACCGCCTGCAAGTCGACTTGGAGTTCTACAACAAGAAAACCTCCGACATGCTCATGGAGGTGCCGCAGTCTTACAGCGACAACGGCTACGGCTTCCGCTGGGACAACGTGGGGACGATGGTCAACCGCGGCGTCGAACTGACCCTGTTCGGTACGCTGGTCGCCGCCAGGAATCTCCTGTGGACGGTCAACGCCACCGTATCTTATAACAAGAACAAAATCACCGCACTCTACAACGGCGTGCGCGAGTACGAAATGGCCAACACCAGCCGCAAGCTGGTCGTCGGACACGATGTGGGCGAATACTACATCAACCGCTTCGCCGGCGTCAACCCCGCCAACGGCGACGCCCTCTGGTATACGCGCGACGGCGAGCTGACCGCCGAGCTGCGCGACGAAGACAAGGTCATGATCGGCAAGAGCCAGTTCGCTCCCTGGGAGGGCGGCTTCGGCACTTCGCTCGAATGGAAAGGTCTGTCGCTCTCCGCGCAGTTCAGCTGGGTCGCCGACCGCTGGATGATCAACAACGACCGCTATTTCAACGAGTCCAACGGCCGCTTCGCCTCCTACAACCAATCGAACCGGCTGCTCGGCCGCTGGAAACAGCCGGGCGACATCACCGACATTCCGCGTCACGGCATCTTCACCGAATTCGACAGCCGCCTGCTGGAAGACGCCTCGTTCCTGCGCCTCAAAAACCTGATGCTCAGCTACTCGTTTCCCAAAGAGCTGTTGCGTAAAAGCAAGGTTTTCAGCGGCATCCGCCTCTATGTCCAAGCCCAGAACCTCTTTACGGCCACGCCTTTCTCGGGTCTCGACCCCGAAAGTCCATCCAATATCTACATCGCGCAGTATCCTGCCGCGCGCCAGTTCACTTTCGGTCTCGACCTAACTTTCTAACCGGAGCATCATGAAACGATTTCTCAAACGCATATCATTCGGTCTGATTGCCGGCGCCGTGCTCGCCGGTTCGGTTTCCTGCCTGGACAAATACCCGCAGCAGGCCATCCCCGAGGATGAGGCCATGCAGACCTACAACGATGCCGAACAGCACCTCGTCGGCATCTATGCCTCGCTCAAAAGCAGTTACCTTTTCAGCGGCTACCTCACCCTGCTGCCCGACATCCAGACCGACCTGGTCTACGCCGCCGAGGGCAACAGCAACACGTTCGGCGACTTCTGGCAGTGGAAAGTCCGTTCCACTTCGGCCGAAATCGAGGGCGTCTACGGCTCGCTCTACGCCGTCATCGGCGACTGCAACTTCTTCCTCGACCGCATCGGCGACGTGAAAAAGAGCGTCGAGGACGACGACCGGCTCTCCGACCTCGACGAGTACACCGGCGAGGTCTACGCCATCCGAGCCCTCTGCTACTCCAAGCTGATCGAGTGCTTCTGCAAGGCCTACGACCCCGCCACGGCCCACGACGAACTGGGCGTGCGGCTGCGCACCAGCTATTTCGAGCCGGAACCCGCCCGGCGCGCCTCGCTGTTCGACTCCTACCGGCTCGTGCTCGACGACTTGGCCAAAGCCGAGGAGCTGCTGCCCGACGAAGCCTCCGCGAACGAAGCCAACGCGGTCTTCTTCACGCTGGCCGCCGCCCAGGCGCTCCATGCCCGCGTCGCCCTCTACATGCAGGACTGGCAGACCGCAATCGACTACTCCACGAAACTCATCGACGATTGGGGGTTCTCGCTGGCCTCGGCCCGCACGGCAATCCTCTCCGACGGCACCACCTACTTCGACTACATGTGGTTCTACGACGCCGGTCCCGAGGTCATCTGGCGCATCGGCTTCACCGCCACCTCCTACGGCGGCGCTCTGGGCACGGTGTTCCTCAACCTCACGCGCGACTACACCTATTTTTACCCCGATTACGTTCCCGCACAGTGGGTGCTCAACGCCTACGAGAACAACGACCTGCGCAAGGCGGTCTACTTCGCCGATGCGTCCAACGGCATCGTCATCGGGTACAGCAACGGCATGGACTGGCCCGTACTGGTCAAATACTACGGCAACCGGACGCTCATTCAGAACAACCGGATATTCCACGTCTCCATGCCCAAGCCGCTGCGTTTGGCCGAGCAATACCTCATCCGCGCCGAGGCCTACTGCCGGAGTGCCAAGCCCAACTTGGCCGCTGCCGCCAAAGACCTCGCCGCCTTGCAGCAGTCGCGCTTCCGGTCGGGCGGTGGCCTCAACCTCACGCAGGACAACTGGCAGCAGCAAATCGCCGACGAGCGCATGCGCGAGCTTTACATGGAGGGCTTCCGGCTGCACGACCTCAAACGCTGGGGCATGGGCTTCGAGCGCACCCCCCAGAGCTACGCCCAGTCCGAAGGCAGTTCGCTGAAAGTCGCCCCCGGCGATCCGCTTTTCGTCTGGCCGATTCCCCAGCACGAAATCGAAGCCCCCGGCTCAGAGATCCTGCCCAACGAAAGCAACAAATAGCCTCAACTTTTCAGACGGATAACCATGAAACACACCATAAAGGTTTTTCTCCTTGCAGCAGCGCTGCTGGCAGCCGCCGGCGGATGCGATACGCCGCACACCACCTATTCCGCCGCCGAATACGTCATGTTCGCCGACTCCGTGTCGGTCAACATGATCCAGCAGAATCAGGATTACTTCTCCGTGCCGGTCGCCGCGACCAAAGCCTGCGACTACGACCGCAACTTCGGCGTCGAAATCCTCGACCGCAACAGCACCGCCATCGAACGGCTGCACTACCGGCTGTTGTCCAACACCGTCACCATCCCGGCCGGCAAACTCACCACGGAGGTGCGCGTGCATGCCGACTACGACAAGTTCGACAGCGGCGACACGCTCCGCTTCACGCTGCGTCTGGTCATGCCCGAACAGCTGGTCTGGGACCTCTACGGCAACACCACGCGGGTCCAAATGGTCAAGAGCTGTCCTTTCTCGACCGCCGGATTCTCCGGCTGGTGCGTCGTCACCTCCATGTTCCTCAACTCCTACCCCGGCGTCGAGAACCGGAGCATCCAGCGGCTCATCCGCACCGAGCCGCACCCCGGCAAGGAGAATACCGTCATCCTGCACAACTGGCTCTTCACCGGTTACGACGTCGAGCTGGAATTCGACCCCTCCGATCCGGCGGAACCGCTCGTGTCGGTGGCCCCCGGCCAAGTGCTCAGCGACGAGCAGTCGGTTTTCGGCCAAATCAACGGCGACGACAAAATTCTGGTCGCCAGCAGTCCGGCCCGCCTCTCCTATTTCAACGCCTGCGACCGTTACGTCGCGCTGTGGATTCGGGCCTATGTCGAGGATTTGGGCAAACCGGTCGGCACGGTCGGCACTTTCTACAACATCCTCGAATGGGTCAGCGACGAAGAAGCCGAGCGGCTGCGGCGCGAAAACGGCATGTAATCCGGGAATCGGCAAAAACTCGTTCTCTTTAATTATAGTTTAACAAAAAGCAAAAACCATGAAAAACAAATTCTTCCTTCGGGTTGCGTTGTTGGCGGCAGGTTTCGGCCTCGCCTTCGCTTCGTGTACCGATTCGGACACCGATCCCGTATCGACGCCCGTTTTCCCCGAACCGTTCGAGGCCAACATCGCCCCCGGCGCCCAATACTCGTTCGACATCGAACCGAACATGGATTGGGAGGCCAAAATCCCCGACGAGGCAGCCACCTACTTTTGGTTCCTCGACAACGGCATGACCGCCTACACGCTTCATGGCACCGCAGGCAAATCGACCATCGTCGTGGAATGTTCCGGATTGATCGACTTCGATGCGGAACATGTCTGCCCGATTACGCTGACCATGGCGGGCCAGACCCAAGTCATCGCCACCCTCACTATCGGCATCGAAGAGCGTACGATTGCCCTTTATGCGAGTCTGATCGACGAGGAGGAGGGCAGCTTCCTTTACAGCGAAGACGGGGAACTCCGTTACGTCTATGACAACACGCCGGCCGAGAGCATCGACCTGATTTGGCCGATCGGGCTTTCGGGTTACATGTTCCCGATTATGATCGAGGCCAACTTCGCATGGCGTCTGGCCGATAAATCGGAATGGATTAAGGAGATGAACATCTCCGGCGAAAGCGGCAAGAAGACCGAAATCCGTCTGGAAGCCGACCCGACGAAATATCCGCTCGACGGCGACCAGAACGGCAAACTGGTGCTCTGCGCCACGGACAACCCCGACATGACCTACGAGTACAAGGTGACGATTCCGGCCTGCCGCGGCCACTTCTCGGTTTCGGGCTTCGCAGCCGAAAGCCGCTTCAATGCCAAAGGTCTGTTCTACAGTGCCGGCAGCAGTTCGGCCGGAGCATGGGTAGAGGGCGGTATGCACGGTGAAATCGTAAGCGCGGAAAAACCCGTTATCTACAAATTCGCCGAAGTTTCGGACCAATGGAGCTCCGACTCATGGCTGGAAGCCGAGGAATCGGCCACCTCATGGATTGAAATCCAAAGCACCCTTTCGGACGAAGGAAACGTACTGAAAACTTACAATTACACGGTTACGGTAAGCGAAAACACGAGCGACGCAGCCCGCAAGGGTGTGATTCTCGCACTGCCGGCTTCGGTAGCCGCCGAAATCGAAGGTGCGTGGGAACTCGCCGAAATGGACATCAAGGAGGAGTACCAAAAGTACATCGTAGCCCGTGTGAACCAAGCCGCGAAACCCGACCTCGTATCGGCCGTCAACCCCGAGGGTATGGCCGAAGTAGGTGCCGCACTGGAGCGCCTCGACCCCGAAAACTATGTCGATCTTCTGGAAAACTTCCATGTAACCGACGGCTTCAACCTGATTTACACCAAAGAGTGGTCGAACGAGGATTCTACGTTGGAGTTCCAGCGCGAATACACGTCGTACAAATGCTACGACTACGACTGGGCGGAGATGAATGCCAATGCGTCGTGGCTGACCGTAGAAAAAACCGCCAACGGCACCGTCATCAACATGGACCCCACCAAGGACACGTGCGGCGAAAGCTCGCAAATGAATGAGGGTGTAGCCCATGCGGGTTTCATCGTCTTTGCCGATGCCGAAGGCGATTTCGTCCTTATCCGCTGCGTTTACGACGAGAATGCGTCGATTGGCGGAGACGGCGAGGTGAAAGTGTCGTTCTATTATCCTGAGTATGCTTCGCAATATGACGGGTCGACACTGGAACTGCTGACCGAGGGAGAACTCTTCGACGAGTACAATCCCGGAAACGGCGCTCCGGTTTATCACCTGACGTACTACAAACCGTATGCAAGCATGTCGATGCTGAAAGGCCTATCAAATATGGCGATGGCCAGTCCGAATGCAGACTGGATCGAATATGAACCCCAAGGCGATATGGCAATCATCTCGATGAATGCCGAATTTTTGGAAGGCGATACGAAGACTATGACAAGTTCCATCCTCTTCTACAATTCGTCGTGGGAAACAGCAGTCGTACTCGTCTGCACGCTCGATCTGACGAATTATTCGGAAGAAGACGAATAACCGAAACCAATCCGAAACCGAGTGCCCCTGCGCCGAGCAGGGTGCAGGGGCGCTTTTTTTCAACAACCTATAATTAGCAGAGAACATCCTACAAAGTTTTTCGACATGAAACTTTCAAGATTTTTCCTCCTCGTGGCACTCGTCGGTATGACGGCGGCCCTTTTCGCCGGCTGTTCCGACGACGAGGGTCCGGACAACCGCGATACGGACTACGGCTACGTGCAGTTCAAACTCTACAAGGAGGCTTCCTACGTGCCGGCCGCAGCCGCACCGGAGAGTCGGGCCGTGCAATCGCAGCTCGATTACTTGGCCGATGCGACGAAGGTCACCGTGCGCCTCGAATACAACGGCACCACCATCGCCCAGACGCTCGTCCTTTCGGCCGCCGACAAGGCCGCTGCCGAATTCGGGCTGCGAAGCGAGAAGCTGCGTTTGCTCACGGGCGATTACCGGGTCATCACGTTCTCGCTCTACGATGCCAACGACGAACTGCTCTACAACGGCTCGCCGCTGGAACCGCAGCTGACCGTCGTGCCGGGCGGCCTCACGTCCCACGACCTGACGGTCAATGTCGCACCGCGGGGCAGCGTCCGGTTCTCGCTCGTCAAGGACATGTCGGCGTTCGGGCATACGCCCGATACGCGCGCCGTCACCCGCCAGTACACGTTCGACGAAATTTCCCGCATCGACATCACCGTACAGCATAAGGTCACCAACCTCTCCACCGAGTTCACCGGCCTGCCCATGAAATTCGCGGTCCATTTCGACGAGGGGAACGAAGCCAACGGCACGTTCGGCTACCGCACCTCCTCCGCGGTCTGCGATTCGCTGCTTTCGCTGCCGGCCGGCTCGTACCGCGTCACCGCTTACACCACCTACGACTCCGACCGGCGGCTGCTCGAAGTCAACTCCGCCCCCGCCGAATCCGATTTCACGGTCGCGGACAACGCCGCCACCGACGCCAAGACCCGCATCACGCTCTACGAGAGCGACGATTATATCAAGGATTACTACGCCCTCTATCGAATCTGGAAAGCGCTCGACGGCGAGCACTGGTCCTATTCGGGCGAGAACTACGCCGCAGGTACCAACTGGAATTTCAACAAGGACTGCGACCTTTGGGGCGAACAGCCCGGCGTGCACCTCCACCCCAACGGCCGCGTCGCCAAAATCGACATCAGCGAGTTCGGTTTCCGCGGGGCCATGCCCGAAGATTTGGGGCAGCTCGACCAGCTGGCCGAGCTATACCTCGGTACGCACAACGACAAGAACCTGCTCGCCTACGACCCCACCGCCGACCCCGGCATGAGTCTGGCCGAGCGGCACCGCAACCGGATGGAGAACCACCGGAAGTACCTCGAAATGATTTATCCCGCGCCGCAGATGTCCGAACCGTGCGCCCGCGCGCTGCGCGAGCACGGCATCCACACCGCCGCCACGGCGCTCTACGACGCCGGCTATGCCGAACGCGAAGTCATCGATCCCCGCACCGGCCGGCAACTGCGGCCGCGTCCGATGGACACCTCGCACAACAAGCTGTGCAACGGCCTGACCTCGCTGCCCGCGTCGATCAAGAACCTCACCAAGCTCGAAAACCTCAACATCGCCAACAGCGAAATCGAAAGCCTGCCCGACGAAATGGAGTTCCTCGAAGCCTGCACCGATCTGGAAATCTACAACTGTCCCAAGATGACCCGGTTCCCGCAGGTACTCGCCCGCATGCCCAAGCTCGTTTCGCTCAACATCTCCAACAATATCCAATGGAGCCAGCACGACCCCGACGGACTCGTCGCCGGTCTGGCCGCTTTGGCCAGCGGCCCCTCGCGCAAGGAGCTGCAAATCCTCTATTGCACCGACAACGGGCTAACGGTCGTGCCCGACGAGTTCCGGCAGCTGGTCCGGCTGGGCCTGCTCGACCTGACCAACAACCGAATCGGCAAGCTGCCCGAAGGCGGCATGCCTGAAGTGGCTCCCACGCAAATCCGCCTCGACCACAACCTCATCACCGAGTTCCCCACCACCGACGGCAAGTTCTGCATCATGGACGACATGGAGACTTTCTCCGCGTCGTACAACCTGCTGGAAGAGTTCCCCAACATCTTCGACGCCAAGTCGCACTACATCATTTCCAGTGTCAACCTCGCCTGCAACAACATCAAGGGACTCCCCGATGACTTCAAAGGCGTGCTCGTCAACACCCTGACTTTGAGTTTCAACCCTATCGGCGTCTTCCCCAAGCAGTTGTTGAGCGAGTCCGGCTCCTACGTCTCCTACCTGCTCATGACGGGATGCGGCCTCACGGAGATTCCCAAAAATTCGTTCAACGGCAAATATGCGCCCTCGCTGATGTCGCTCGACCTGACCTACAACCAGCTGAAAGAGCTGCCCAACGACTTCACGGCCGAGAAACTGCCCTATCTCTACGGCATCGACCTCTCCTACAACTCGTTCGCGTCGTTCCCCTACGCGCCGCTCAACGCCGCGTCGCTCACCGTCTACGCCGTGCGCGGACAGCGCGACGCCGAGGGCAACCGCTGCCTGCGCGAGTGGCCCACCGGCATCTACCAGCATACCGGTCTGCGCGGGCTGTTCTTGGGCTCCAACGACCTGCGCAAGGTCGAGGATACCATTTCCTACCTGATTTACAACCTCGACATCAGCGACAACCCCAACATCACGTTCGATGCCTCGTCCATCTGCGCCTACTGGCGCGTGGGGGCCTACAACCTCATCTACGACAAGACGCAGAACATCATCAACTGCGACGCCATGTTGGAATAACACTTTTTCAGACAGACAACAGCTTATGAAAACCGTAAAATACATAGCGATATGCCTCGCCGCAATCGGTTGGACCGCTTGTTCCGACGGCGACGAGACCGTCGGGTTCGAGGTCGACCAGCAGCATATCGAAATCGGCGCCGTGGGCGGCACCCGCGTCGTGCGCATCCTGTCGGGCGACAACTGGATCGCGACGACCGACGAGCCGTGGCTCACCATTTCGCCCGCCAACGGCCGCGGTTCGATCGACTGCCGGATCATCATCGACTCGGCGCTGCGCAATACACCGCGCCACGGCATCGTGCGCATCCAGAACCAGCAGACATGGACCAATCAGGAAATCAGCATCGACCAAGAGGGCTTCGATTACGCCATCACGCTCGATGAAGCCAACGTCGCGGTCGACAACTATGCCGAGTACGGGCAGCGTTACTTCGACGTCAAGGTCAAGACCAACGTCGATTTCGACGTCGTGATTCCCGACAACGCCGGGTGGCTGCGCAACGAGACCAAGTACACCGTCGCGCTCGACCGCGGCATCCGCCCGCGCGAAGTCACCGTGCGTTTCGACTGGAACATCAACTCCGCACCGCTGGAGCGCATCGCCGACATCGTGTTCCGCCCCAAGAACAGCGTCGAGTTGAGCCGCCACGACAACCTCACCGTCACGCAGGGTGCCGCACCCGACATCCCGGAGAACACGCGCCAAGGCGATTCGATCGCCCTGCTCGGCATCAGCCGTTCGCTGAACGTATGGCACGCGTGGGACAGTTCCGACCGCATGGACAACTGGAACGGCGTCGTCCTCTGGGAGGAGGGCATGGAGGGCTATACGCCCGAAAAGGCCGGCCGCGTCAAGTCGGCCAGCTTCCAGTTGATTCAGACGCGCGAGGGGCTGCCGTTCGAGGTGCAGTACCTCACCGCCGCGGAGGAACTCGCTTTCTCGAGCAACACCAACACGTTCCTCTTCGACCTCGACCCGGGCGACGCCATCACCAAACTCACCCAGTTGCGGCGTCTGACGCTCTTTTCCTACGGGCTTTCCTCGCTGAACGAGGGATTCAAGAACCTCACCAACCTCGAATACCTCGACATCCGGGGCAACAACTTCCAGACCGTTCCGCAAGTCCTCACGCCCGAAAACCTGCCCTCCCTGCGGGTGCTGCTCATGGGCGCCAACCAGCGGAGCCTGATTTACGATTTGAGCAACAACATCTCCGAGCGGCTCGGCGGTTTCTACGACGACGAGTCGATTCCGCTCCGCCTGCTCGCATGGGAAAAGCTCGACTCCCTGTCGCTCTCGGTCAACTATTTCCGCGGGTCGCTCCCCTCTTTCGAGGACGATCCTTCGTGGCCGCGCTACACCGAGGAGGACATCGCCAACTCGGCCAACGCCAAGGGTATCGACACGCTCCCGCGCGCGCTCATCGGCACGCCCAAAGTACTGCCCCGCGCCACGATGTTCTCCATCAACCTCAACCGCTTCACCGGCACCCTGCCCGACTGGGTGCTTTACCACCCCGGTCTCGACTGGTGGATACCCTTCATCCTCGTCTTCAACCAAGAGGGCAAGGACACCGAAGGACGTTCGGCCGGTTTCGACAACGAACCCACCAGCCTCGACTACTACTACAAGTTTTACGAGGGTTGCAAAACGCCCCCCTCGTACAACGACGAAGAAGAAGAGGACAACGCCTTATAACCATCGACCATGAATACGAAACACATACCCTACGGCATTCTCGCCTCGGTGCTCCTCATCGCGGCCGCCTGCACGAAAGAGCGAATCCCGCTCCCCGCCGAAGGAGTTCCCGACTCCGGCGAGACGGTTTCGGGCGGCGAACTGTTCGTCAAGTTCGACCCCTATGTCTGCGAGATCATCGAATCCGCGGCCACCCGCACCCGCGGCGGCGCGCCCCTCACCCGTTCGGGGCTTCTCCCGCTCGACGAGGTGCTCGATTTGGTGGGCGGCTGCCGGCTCGAACGGGTATTCCCCGTCGACAGCAGCTCCGAGGAGCGCACGCGCGCCGCAGGACTGCATCAGTGGTACCTCGTCCGCTTCTCCGGCGGGCACAGCGCCGCCGAAGTCGCCGAACGGCTCTCGCAGTTGGGCGAAGTGCAGAAAACCAGCCTCAACCGCACCATCCGGCGCGCCTACAACACCGAGAAAAAGGCCACGCCTTTGAGTACCGGTGCCTTGAACACCGCCGTGCGCACACGCAGCGAGGCCGGTTATCCCGTCAACGACCCGCTGCTGCCCAGCCAGTGGCACCTCATCAACCGCGGCGACCGCTTCACCCAGACCGGCAAATCCGTCGTCGGTGCCGACGTACAATGCGAGCAAGCGTGGAAGCTCTCGCAGGGCGACCCCTCGATCGTCGTGGCCATTCTCGACGAGGGCGTCTGCCTCACGCACCCCGACCTGTGCAACAACCTTTGGGTCAACGAGGGCGAAATCTACCGTTCCGACAAGGATAACGACGGCAACGGCTACGCCGGCGACCTGCACGGCTACAACTTCGTCGCCGAATCCGGCGTCATTTCGTGGGACGATGCCGCCGATTCCGGACACGGCTCCCATGTCGCCGGCGTCATCGCCGCCCGCAACGACAACGGCATCGGCATCGCCTCGATTGCCGGCGGCACGGCCGAGCACCCCGGTGTACGCATCATGTCGTGCCAGATATTTTCGGGCAACACCGCCAGCAATTCGCTCGCCTCGGTCAAGGCGATCAAATACGCCGCCGACAACGGCGCCGTAATCCTCCAATGCAGCTGGGGCTACGTCTCGGGGTCGGCCAACGGCTACGACTGGGCCCCGACGTTCACTTCCGAGGAGATGTGGGCCGAGTACTGCCCCCTCGAAAAGGAGGCTCTCGACTACTTCATCCACAATGCCGGTTCGCCCAACGGCCCCATCGACGGAGGGTTGGCAATCTTCGCCGGCGGGAACGAGAGCGCGCCCTCGGCCGGTTACCCCGGTGCCGCCGAAGCCTGCATCTCGGTAGCCGCCACCGCCGCCGACTTCACGCCCGCCGTCTACTCCAACTACGGCCCCGGCACCACGATCTCCGCCCCCGGCGGCGACCAGGACTACTACTACGACTACCTCGGCGACGATGCCGTATACGACACCGACAAGAACTCCTACGTCGACAGCAGCCAGCGCGGCTTGAGCGGCTGCGTCCTCTCCACGCTGCCCTACCACGTCAGCGAGTCGGGCTACGGCTTCATGGAGGGCACCTCCATGGCCTGCCCCCACGTTTCGGGCGTCGCCGCCCTCGGTCTCTCCTACGCCGCGCAGTTGCGCAAGCACTTCACCGCCGAGGAGTTCAACAAACTGCTCCACGAGTGCGTCACGCCTATCGACGACTATCTCGACGGCAAAAAAACCTACTACCGCTACGTCGCCGAACTGGGCTTGAGCCGCGCCATGCAGATGCTTCTGTCGGATTACCGAAGCCAAATGGGTTCCGGTCAGGTCAATGCCGCCAAACTGCTCGCCGCTATCGCCGAGCAGGGCACCCCCATGGCGTTCCCCAACCTCTATGTGCCTTTGGACGGCACCACCGCCGTCGTTCCGGCCCTCTATTTCCCCGACGGCGAGCGGCTCACCTACTCCGTCGCCGTCGCCGATCCGTCGGTCGTCGAAGTCCGGCAGCAGGGCGCGAAACTCCTCTTCCGAGGATTGAAACCCGGCACCGCCGCCGCGTCGATTACGGCCTCCGACGGCACCCGGTTCGATTTCACCATCACCGTCCGCAAGGGCGCCAATGGCAACGGTTGGCTTTAACGGCATGACGGTCGGCAGTAAAACAGCGATTCTTGCACTCGGAGCCGCCCTGCTTTCCGGCACGGGTGCGCTCCGGGCACAGACGGCCCCGATTGTTCCGCAGGCCACGCTCGACAGTTTGGCCCGTCCCGCCGTCGCGGCGGGCAGCGAGGCCATGCGGTTCGAATCGCTACGCTTCGAGCTCGGAAACATCGGCGAGGAGAGCGCACCGGTCGAACGCACATTCCGGTGGCGCAACGAGGGCGAAAAACCATTGGTCGTTACCCGCGTCGAAACTTCGTGCGGATGCGTCCGGACCCTTTTCCGCAAGGCGCCGGTCTGCGGCGGCGGGCAGGGCGAAATCACCGTCGCATACCACCCCAAAGGGCATTCGGGATTCTTCCAGCAGCGGATTTTCGTCTTCACGCAGTTGTCTGCCCGGCAGCCCTCGGCCATTCTCGAACTTTCCGGCCGCGTCTTTTCGTCGCTCCGCCCCACGGCCGACTATCCCTATGCCATGGGAAACCTGCTGCTCAAACAGCACGCCGTCCGCATCGAGGGCGACCGTCGGCAGACCGAACGCATCGAGTGCTTCAATGCCGGCGACATGCCGCTCTCCCTACACGCCGACAGCCGGCTGCTGCCCGATTACCTGCGTTTCGAGTGCGAACCGACGCGCATCGACCCCGGCTCGACCGCCGATCTGGTCATCCGCTTCGACCCCGCCCATGCAACCGCCGAACTGCCCCGGCAGCTTCCGATCCTCCTCGAAGGGTTGTCCCTGCCGCCCTCGCAGCGCATGTTGCAGGTCGTCTTCGGCCCCCGCAACTGACCCCATGCCCCGAATTCCTGACAATCAAAATCCCGTATCTATGAAAAATATCCTGAAAATCGCCGTTTTCGCGTTGCTGCTCGCCGCAACAGGTGCCTGCCACGACGACAAGCAGCCGGTCGATATTACCCTGCCCGTCACCGCCAACAACATCGCCGGCACATGGCGGCTGGCCGAATTTTCCGGCGAGCCGCTCGCCGAAAACACCTATGTTTACCTCCGCATCATCCGCAAGGACAATTTGTTCGAGCTTTACCAAAACATCGGCAGTTTCCAAGCGCAAAAACGCACCGGACGGTTCCAGCTCTACGACGACGAGGTGTCGGGCACCATTATCCGGGGCCTCTACGACTACGGCATCGGCGAGTGGCAGCACCGTTACATCGTCCGCAGCCTCACGGCCGACCGCATGGTGTGGGTGGCGCTCGATGATTCCGAGGATATTTCGGTTTACGTGCGTTGCGACGCCATTCCCCAAGAGATCATCGACCAAAGCAGGCCGTAAAATTCCATACGTTCCGCTGAACCCTGTGAAAAAAGGAGCGGTCTTTTACGGAAAATCCGTAAAAGACCGCTCCTGCTTATTCGGACGTTCGGTTACTCCTCGTCCGTGTCGGTGTAGGCTTTCAGCAGCTTATCCTGCACATCGGCAGGCACTTGTTCGTAGGAAGAAAACTTCATGGTGTAAGTGGCCGACCCCGAAGTCAATGACGACAACGAAGTCGAATACCGGTACAACTCGGCCAACGGCACCAGTGCGTTCAGGCGGTCGAAACCCTTGTCCGATTCCATGCCGGCAATCATCGCGCGACGGTTCTGCAAGTCGCTCATCACGGCCCCCATGTACTCCGACGGCACGAGCACCTCGACGTTGTAAATCGGCTCCATGATTTTGGGCCCGGCATTGCGGAACGCCTCCTTGAATGCGTTGCGGGCGGCCAGTTTGAACGAAATCTCGTTCGAGTCCACGGGGTGCATCTTGCCGTCGTAGACCACGACGCGGATGTCGCGGGCATAGGAACCCGTCAACGGGCCCTCGTCCATCTTCTCCATGATGCCTTTCAGGATGGCCGGCATAAACCGAGCGTCAATGGCACCGCCCACAATGGCCGAATAAAACTGCAACTTGCCGCCCCACGCCAAATCGTACTCCTCTTTCGATTTCACGTTCACGACCATGTCGCCCTTGCCCGGCACCTTGTAGTTTTTCGGTTCCGGCATCCCGTCGCAGTAGGGTTCGATGATGAGGTGCACCTCGCCGAACTGGCCGGCACCGCCCGACTGTTTCTTGTGACGGTAGTCGGCCTGCGCCACTTTGGTAATCGTCTCGCGATAGGGGATTTTCGGCGCGATGTATTCGTATTCGAGTTTGTTCTCGTTCTGGATGCGGCGGCGCAGGATGTTCAGGTGATGTTCGCCCTGACCCTGAATAATGGTCTGCTTCAGCTCTTTGGAGTACTCCACCAGAATGGTCGGGTCTTCGTAGCGGGCATCGGCCAGCAGTTTTCCCAGTTTCTCCTCGTCGTTCTGCTCTTTGGCTTTGACGGCCGCACGATAGCGCGGCTCGGGGAAGACGATCGGCGCAATGGTCACGGGTGCCGACGGTGCCGCCAGCGTGTCGTTCGTGCGCGTGCCTTTGAGTTTCACCGTGCAGCCGATGTCGCCCGCCGAAAGCTCCGTCACCTTGATGCGGTTCTTGCCCGCAACGGCGAACAGCTGCGAAATTTTTTCCTTGTTGCCCGTGCGGGTATTGACCAGCTCGGTACCCTCGGCGATGCGGCCGCGAATGACGCGGAAATAGGTGATTTCGCCGATATGCTGCTCGATCTGGCTCTTGAAGACGAACGCCACGGCCGGTGCTTCGGCATCGGCTTCGACCTCTTGGTCGTCGACCGTGCGGAACTTGGGGGCTTTCAGCGGGCCCGGAGCCACGTTGATGACGAATTCCATGAGGCGTTTCGTGCCGATGTCGCGTTTGCCGCTCGCGCAGAAAATCGGCATCACCTCGCGTTTCGACAGCCCGATTTTCAGACCGGCGCGGATGTCGTCCTGCGTCAGCGTCCCCTTGTCGAAGTAAAGTTCCATGAGCGCCTCGTCGTGTTCGGCCGCCATTTCGACCAGTTCGCGGTTGAGCTGCTGGGCCCGTTCCAGTTCTTCGGCCGGGATTTCCAGTTCCTCGCGGTGTCCGTCGTGGTCCTTGAAGCGGTACATCTTCATCAGCAGCACGTCGATGAAGGCGTTGAAATCAGGCCCCTGATTGACGGGATACTGCACGATGACGGGCTTCACGCGCGAAGCGGCCTTGACCGATTCGTAGGCCGCCTCGAAGTTGGCCTTGTCCGAATCCAGCTGGTTGATGACCCCGATGACCGGTTTTTGCAGGATGCGGGCGTAACGGGCTTGGATTTCGCTGCCGACCTCCCAGCCGTTGAC
>CAZGYX010000017.1:0-35411 GCA_964530735.1 uncultured Alistipes sp.
TCTCGGCATAATCAAGCTATCGCTTGCTTCTGCGCTCGACTTTTCGTATCTTTGCATTATGGGAAATTTTTGGAAATGGGTGCGGCGTTCCGTGTCGCCGGTGTTTCTAACGCTGCTCGTCGCATCGTTCATTCTGTGGTATATCGCCAAACTGGGGTACACCTACACGACCGAGCAGAACGTGCAGATTCAGGTCGACGGGCAGCCGATCGAGGTGGTTTGCGTCGTCGAGGGGCTCGGTGCCAATCTGTTCGGTTACCGGATCTACGCGAACAAGACCTTGCGGATTCCGCTTGCGGAGCTTACCTATCAAATCGTGAGCGGGGAGGACGGCAAAGACCGGGTCGCAATCGACCCGCAGTCGTTGCAGAATGCTATTTCCGTGCGGTACAGCGACATCAAGGTGCTTTCTGTCGGGACGATTCCCGAAATCGAAATACCCGAGAACCCATGATGAAAGTGGGCGTTACGGGGGGCATCGGCAGCGGGAAAAGTACGGTTTGCCGCCTTTTCGCACAGCGGGGCATCGCCGTGTACGATTCCGACAGCCAAGCCAAACGGTTGATGTCCGAATGCGCCGACTTGCGGGCCGCTATCGCGCAGCGTTTCGGGGCCGATATTTATCGGGAGGACGGGCTCGACCGCGCGCGATTGGCCGCTTGCGTCTTTTCCGACGCACAGGCGCTCGCCGATTTGAATGCACTGGTGCATCCCGCCGTTTTGCGCGATTTCGGGCGGTGGGCCGATACGCAGTCTTCGCCTTACGTCGTGCTGGAAAGCGCGATTTTGTTCGAGGCCGGTTTGCAGGATTGCGTCGACCGTACCGTCGCTGTGTTGGCTCCTGCCGAATTGCGGATAGAGCGGGCTTGCCGTCGCGACCGGTGCGACGAAGCGCATGTCCGCAGCCGCATGGCGGCCCAGTTGTCCGACGACGAGCTTTGCGCACGGGCCGGTTTCACGATGGTGAACATCCTCGAGTCCGATTTGGAACCGGCGGTCGCCCAGTTGGACGGACTTTTCAGACAGCAACTCGCAGCGGAAGCCGCAGAACACAACTCACCGAAATGACGCTCGACCTCTCCGTGCCGCAGGTGATGGCTATCGTGAACATCACGCCCGACTCGTTTTTCGGCGACAGCCGCACGTTCGGGGCCGATGCTGTCGCACGGCGGGTCGAAACGGCCCTTCGCGAGGGGGCCGCGATGCTTGACATCGGCGGATATTCCTCGCGGCCGGGTGCCGACGAGGTGCCGGAAGAGGAGGAGTGGCGGCGCGTCGCAATGGGGCTGGAAATCGTCCGGCGCATGGCTCCGCAGATTCCCGTGTCGGTCGATACGTTCCGCAGCGGGATTGTCGGGCGGGTCGTCGAGCGCTTCGGGCCGGTGGCGGTCAACGACATATCGGCCGGTGCGTTGGACGAACGGATGCTTCCGACCGTCGCGCGTTACGGGCTGCCGTACATCGCCATGCACATGCGGGGGACGCCGCAGACCATGCAGTCGATGACCGATTACCGGCGCGGCATCGTCGCCGAGACGGTCGATTATTTCCGCTGCCGCATTTCCGACATGTTGCAGGCGGGCATCCGGCGCGAAAACATCGTGCTCGATCCCGGATTCGGATTCGCCAAGACGCCGGAGCAGAATTATGCGCTTTTGGCCGGATTGCACCGGGTGTGCGGGCTGGGTTTCCCCGTGTTGGCGGGCGTTTCGCGCAAGTCGATGATTTGGCGGGTGTTGGATTCGACGCCTGCCGATGCGTTGGCTGGAACGGTGGCGTTGCAGTGGGAGTGCCTGCGGCAGGGAGCCGTCGTCCTGCGGGCGCACGACGTGCGCGAAGCAGCCGACACGGTGCGATTGTTTGAAACCTATAAACGCAACAGCGAATGATACATATCGAGAATATCCACAAGCGTTTCGGGACGTTGGAGGTCTTGCGCGGCGTTTCGCTCGACGTGGCCGACCGCGAGTTGGTCGCTATCGTCGGGGCCAGCGGGGCCGGCAAAACGACCCTTTTGCAGATTATCGGCACGCTTTCGCGGCCCGACGAGGGTTGCGTGCGGATTGCCGGCCGCGATGTCTTTTCGTTGGACGACCGGGACTTGTCCCGTTTCCGCAACGAGCGCATCGGGTTCGTCTTTCAGTTCCACCATTTGTTGCCCGAATTTACGGCGTTCGAGAATGTCTGTATTCCGGGGTTAATTGGGCACCGTCCCCGCACCGAGGTGGAAACGCGCGCGCGGGAGTTGCTCGACCTCATGGGGCTTTCCGCCCGTTGCGGGCACAAGCCCGGCCAGCTTTCGGGCGGCGAGCAGCAGCGGGTCGCCATTGCGCGTGCGCTCATCAACGAACCGGCGGTGTTGTTGGCCGACGAGCCTTCGGGCAACCTCGACAGCCGCAACCGCGACGAAATCCACCGTCTGTTTTTCGAGTTGCGCGAGCGGTTGGGGCAGACCGTCGTCATCGTAACGCACGACGAGGGGTTGGCGTCGATGGCCGACCGCAAGATCGTGCTCTCCGACGGGCAGGTCGTTCGATAATCCCGCCCGCAGCGAAACGGTAGCCACGATGCTCCGGCAACTGCAAAAAAAGAGGTCCCGAACCAGCTGGTTCGGGACCTCTTTCTGTGCGGTGTCGTGTGCTTATTTGGCAGCTTCTTCGGCAGCAGCCTTTTCGCAGCAGCAGCACGAATCTGCTTTTTCGCAGCCTTCGGCGTTCTCGCAGTTAGCGCATTCCGTCTGGGCTTGAGCTTCGGCTTCGGCCTTCTTGTTGTTGGCGTTTCCGCAGCAGCCGATCATGGCGACAGCGGCCACGACGATTGCGAAAGAGAAAATCTTTTTCATTGTCTTAAACGTTTAATAGATTGTTGTTAACGCTGCAAAGTTACGGATTCGGTGGAATTATGCAAGAAAAAGTCAGTTTTTTTAATAATTTGAATCCGATTCGGCCCTTTTCGGCCTGTTTCGGTGCTTTCCGACCCCTCTCTCAACTCCTTTTTCCTATGACAGGCCGTCGTCCGAACCTCTCTGTCAGTGCAGTAAGTCCGGGAGCGTCAGTTCTTCGTTTTTGATAAAGGCTTTCGGGAAATTGGGCGCGATGCGTCCTTTCAGCATGATGGCTTCTTCGGTCGTCAGGCAGTTGCCCGCCGTGACCCGCCAATAGGGATTTTCGTAGGTCAGGTAGACGGCCGTGCCCGGACAGGTCTCCTCGAAAAGCAGTTTCGCGCGCAGGGCTTCCGCTCGCGCGTTCTGGCCGTTGTCCAGAAAGATGCAGATGCGGTAGCCGCGAAACGAGCTGCGCGCCGGCATGCGTTCGGCTTGCGCGACGGCTTGGGCGGCTTCGGCATCTTCGACGGCCGTGACACGGGCCCCGTTCGCGAAAGCCGGTTGTGCCAGCCGGTGTTTGAACGATTCGAGTTTCTGGGCACCGGCCCGCATGGGTGCGGCGGCCAGTGCCGACAGCAGCAAAATTATCGCAAACGTCCTGCGCATATTCAGAAGAGGTATTTTTTTACATCCTGCAACGTCGTGCCAAAGATATTCAAAAAATCCGACAACGGCATCTTTTCGCGGTCGATATTTATGCGTGCGGGCCCGCCGCGTCCTTCGATGATGCAGGATACCGTGATTTGCGACGGGTCGTCGGCCTGCAACGCACGGCTTGCCAGCAACAGGGCGATCGGGTTGTCGACGTTTACTTTCCAGCAGGTCGCGACGCTTTCGACCGTCCGTTTTCCGACCTCGATGCTTTCGTGGAGCCGAATCCGTCCGACCCGCTGACCGGCGTAATAGAGCGTGAAATCGGCCCGTTGCAGTTCCAGTTTGTAGCCCGTGCCGTTGGTGATGCGCAGCACGGCTTCGGCTCCCGTCAGCCCTTTGCGCTCGATGCGTTCGATCGCGTCGATGTGGATTTTCCGGGCCGCCCGTTCCGCCGCCCGACGGCAGGAGCCGAACGACAGGGCGATGACGACCGACAAAAGCAGCAGTATTCGTTTACTCATGTTTCACTCCCGTGTAGATTTGTGCGATGCCGAACGTTTGGCTGCGGGCGCGGCAGTCGCCGAATCCGGCTTGTTCAAGCATCTCGACGAAACGTTCCGGTGCCGGAAATGCGCTTACCGATGCGGGCAGGTATTCGTAGGCGCGGCGGTCGTGCGAAACCAGCCCTCCGATGCGCGGCAGCAACTTATGGAAATAGTGCTCGAACAACCGGCGGAAAAGCCGGTTGCGCGGGCGCGACAGTTCCAGAATCACCACTTGGCCTTGCGGTTTCAGCACGCGGTGGAATTCGCGCAGTCCGGCGTCGATGTCCCCGAAATTGCGCACGCCGAAAGCCACCGTCACGGCATCGACCGAAGCGTCGTCGAGCGTGAGTTTCTCGGCATCTTCGACCGACAGCGCGATGCGGCCGTCGAGTTTGCGGGCCGCGATTTTCTGCCGTGCGACGTCGAGCATCCCTTCCGACAGGTCGACCGCCCGAATCCGCGCCTGCGGGATGCCGCGTGCGAGGTCGACGGCCAAATCGCCCGTGCCGGTGGCTGCGTCGAGCAGGGTTTGCGGCGATTTCCGGCCCACGATTTGCACCACGTGCCGTCGCCACACGCGGTCGATGTTCAGCGACAGCAGGTGGTTCAGCAGGTCGTAGCGCGGGGCGATGCGGTCGAACATCGTGCGGACTTGCGACTTTTTGGTTTCGCGGGCGTTGTAAGGCAGGACACTCATTCGTAGCGGATGCTTTCTTCGGGTTTGACGGTCGAGACGATCGAGGCCGGAACGACCAGCAGGGCGACGATAGCGGCCAGAAATCCGGCATTGAGCGCGGCCCACTGGCCCCAGCCCAACGCAATGGGGACTTCCGAGAGCAGGTAGCCTTGCGGGTCGAGCCGAACGATGTGCGTCGTGGCTTGCAACAGGCAAAGCCCCAGCCCGATGCCGTTGCCCCACGCCAGTCCGCGCAGGGCGACGAATCCGGCCCGATAGAGGAAGATGCGCCGCAACTGGCCGTTGCGCATGCCGAAAGTTTTGAGCAGGCCGATCGTGCGGGTGTGGCCGAGCACCAGAATCAGCAGCGCGGTGGCCATGTTGAAAAACGCCACCACCAGCATGATGACCAAGATGACGGCGGCATTGACATCGTGGGCTTTGAGCCAGTCGAACACGTTGGGGTAGAGCCATTGCACGCTGCGGGCCGTCAGATTGACCGTTTCGTCGGCTTCGTCGTGGAACAGCCGGTCGTTCAGCGCGTCGGCGAATGCGTCCGCTTCGGCGAGGCCGGAGGTCATGATTTCGTATCCCGTCGCCTCGTCCGGCTGCCAGCCGGCAAGCCGTTGCACGTTGCGCAGGTCGGTCAGAATCAGGGTGTTGTCCATTTCGTCCATGCCCGACGCGTAGATGCCCGATACCTTGAAGCGGTCGCGGTGGGGGCGGGCGTCCTGTTCGACGAAGAGCATTTCGATTTTGTCGCCGACGTTCGTCCGGAGCCGTCGGGCCAGCGAACGCGAAAGCAGGATGTCTTTCGTGCGGATGCTGTCGCCGATGCGGGGCAGCGCGCCCTCGACGAGCCACTGGCCGAACGTCGTCCGGTCATGCGAGGCATCGACGCCTTTGAGCAGCACGCCCTCTACCGTGTCGTCCGTGCGGATGATGCCGCTTTTGACGGCATAGGGGGCTGCCGAGACGAATCCCGGAACCGAACGCACGAGCATTTCGAGGTGCGGTGTGCGGCGTATCGGGGCGGCATCGGGCGCGTGGACGCTCCGAACATCGGCCAGCACCACGTGTCCCGTGAAACCGACCATTTTGCGGGCGATTTCGCGTTTGAAGCCCATCATCACGGCGACGGACACGAGCATCACCGCGATGCTCAACGCCACCGAAACGACCGCGATGTGCTGCATGACACCGGCGTTCGGGCCGGCGCCGGAACGGGCCGTGCGGCGGGCGATGAAGAATGCCAAATCCACTTGCGTGCGTTTTTCTGGAAATTCGATGCAAAGTAACATATAAATTTCGTATTTTTGCCCGAAATTCCGTCGGAATGTTTCCGGCGGGATACGATTCGGAGATAAAAACCAGTAAACATGCTTTTTCAATCGCTTTTCGTTCTGTTGCAGGCCGGGTACCGTGCCGATTCGGGAGCCGCTTTCACGGGCGCCCAGTCGGGAATGCTCCTGTTGATTATCGCTATCGGTATCGCCGGATACTTGGTGCAGGCCCGCTTGCAGTCGGTGTTCCGCAAATACTCCAAAGTGTCGTTCCCGGGCGGGCTGACCGGTGCCGAAGTCGCCGAGAAGATGCTGCGCGACAACAATATCCACAACGTCCGGGTGACGCACGTGCGGGGTCATCTGACCGACCATTTCAACCCGCAGACCATGACCGTCAATTTGAGCGATTCGGTCTATTCGTCGTCGAGCGTCGCTGCCGCCGCCGTCGCCGCCCACGAGTGCGGCCACGCCGTGCAGCATGCGCGCGGATACGCTCCGCTGGGATTGCGCTCGCGGCTGGTGCCGGTCGTGCAGTTCGCTTCGACGGCCGCCACGTGGGTCATTCTGCTCGGATTGGTCTTGCTCGCTACGACCCGCAACGAGTTGCTGTGCTGGGTCGGGGTCGGGATGATCGCCATGTCGGCGCTCTTTTCCATCGTGACCTTGCCGGTCGAATACAACGCTTCGGCCCGTGCGCTCGAATGGCTGAAAGTTAGCCGCACGATGCCCGATGCGCAGTTGTCGCAGGCCCGCGAGGCGCTTTCGTGGGCGGCCCGCACCTATCTCGTCGCTGCATTGAGTGCAATCGCTTCGGTGCTCTATTACGTTTTCCTGATTCTCGGACGCCGTGACTGACCGCAGCAGGGAAGATTACGCTTCGCGCGGGTGGCTCGTGGTCGCGGCGCTCATCGTGGTGCTCGTGGCCGTCGGCTTCATTCCGCCGCAGACGATCGGCGGTGTCCGCCTGCGGCGCGCCAACATCCTTTCGGACATCTTGACGTTCGACGACGTGTTCGCGGCGGAAACCGCGCTCGACTTCGACGACGAGGTATCGAGCATCGACTTGGATGCGGTCTCCGAATGGATCGTCGCGGCCGATAGCGCGCCGCACGGTGCGCAAATCGTCTACGAGTGGCACCCGCTCGGCCGGTTCGACGATATGCCCGAAACGGACGATGCCGGTACTCCGGCCTCTTTCGGCGCAGGAACGCTTGCCCGCAAGCCCGACGATGTGCAGTTGAGCCCTGCGTTGGTGCCTATCGAGGATTACGGCGACCGGCACATGGCGGCGTTTTTCGATACGCTGCTTTTCGCGCAGCGGCCCGTGCGCATCGCGTTTCTCGGCGATTCGTTCGTCGAGGGCGACATCCTGACGTCCGATTTGCGCGAACGGCTGCAACTCGCTTACGGCGGCGGCGGTACGGGCTTCGCTCCGATGGCTTCGCCGTTGACCGCCTATCGCCGCTCGGTCAAAACCGCGTCGAAAGGGTGGACTTCCTACAACATCATGCAGCGCCGGAACGCTCCCGAAGCGCTGCAACACCGCTTCTATGTTTCGGGGTGGGTCAGCCAGCCTGCGGCGGGTGCCTCTACGACATGGACCTGCACCGATTTCCGCGAACGGCTCGACGAGTGCACCGAAGCGCGGATTTTCTTCATCAGTCCTTCGGACAGCCGGGTCGAGGTGACGGTCAACGATTCGTTGTGGCGGAGTTTCGCGATCGAAGGCGACCCCGCCGTGCGCGAAATCGTGGTCGGCGCGCCGCGTATCGGTTCGCTGGCTTTCCGCGTGGACGAAGGGCAGGACGGCTTCGTCGGTTACGGGGCTTTGTTCGACGGACGGGGCGTGTCGGTGGACAACTATTCCGTGCGCAGCAACAACGGGCGGGCGCTGTTTTGGACGAATCCTTCGGTCGACGCGCAGATGCAGTCCTTGTTGCACTACGATTTGGTGATTCTGCAATACGGGCTCAACATCATGCAGCAGGGCGTCCGGCTTTACGGCCGGTACGGCGTTCAGCTCGAACAGATGGTCGCGTTCGTGCGCGAGTGTTTCCCGGGGGCTGCCGTGTTGTTGTTGGGCGTCAGCGACCGTTCGGTGAAGACCGGCAGCGGCTTCGAGCCGATGGATGCGATTCCCTATATGGTCGCCTGCCAGCGTGCCGCCGCCCAACGTTCCGGTGCGGCTTTCTGGCCGACGGACG
The DNA here is from genome assembly GCA_964530735.1 of uncultured Alistipes sp. Taxonomy (GTDB): domain Bacteria; phylum Bacteroidota; class Bacteroidia; order Bacteroidales; family Rikenellaceae; genus Alistipes. The sequence goes on from CAZGYX010000017.1 coordinate 8,190, forward strand.
AAGCCATGCGCACGTGGGGCGGCATGTCGGCTTTCGTGGCGAACGGGTGGGCCGCCAAAGACCATACCCACATCAACTACGCGGGCGGACGCCGCGTCGCGTGGTCGTTGGCCGATGCGATTCACGCCGGAGTGCGGGCGGCCTACGAAGCCCGCAAAGCGGAGGAGGCGCGCCGTGCGGCGGAAAATCTGCTCGATTCGGTACAGCGCGAGCAAATCCGGCAGGCGTTGCTGCCCGACATCGTTGTAGCACCTCTCTGACATGCCCGAAACGACGAGCGATATTTTGTTAAGGGTCGGGGAACTGCTCTCCTATGATTCGTGTGCACCGCTGATTTTCAGCAGCGGGTTGTTCCTGTTTCTGTTCGCCGGTTTCCTGTCGGTTTACAACCTGCTGCGTCGGGCGACGACGGCCCGCATCGTCTATGTCATCCTCTTTTCGCTCTATTTTTACTACAAGTCGAGCGGCATCTACTTCGTGTTGCTGCTGTTCGCCGCTACGAGCGACTTTCTCATCGCACGCGCGTTGGCCCGCACCGAACGGCCTGCCGCCCGCCGGTGGTGGGTGGCGTTGAGCGTCGCGGTCAACCTCGGCTTGCTGGGTTACTTCAAGTACACCAATTTTCTAGCGGACATCGCCAACAATCTGTTCGGGGCGGGATTTCTCCGCTTTCCCGACATATTCCTGCCCGTCGGCATCTCGTTTTTCGTCTTCCAGTCGATGAGCTATACCATCGACATTTACCGACGGCAGTTGCGTCCGTTGACGAATTGGTTGGATTACCTTTTCTACCTTTCGTTTTTCCCGCAGCTGGTCGCCGGGCCTATCGTCCGCGCGCGCGACTTTCTGCCGCAGATTCGCCGCCGCCCGACCGTCACGCGCGAGATGTTCGGCATGGGGGTCTTTCTGATTCTGACCGGTCTTTTCAAAAAGGCGGTCATTTCGGACTATATCTCGCTCAACTTCGTCGACCGGATTTTCGACGAACCGCTGCTCTACACCGGTTTCGAGTGCCTGATGGGCATTTACGGCTACGCCTTGCAGATTTATTGCGATTTTTCGGGTTATTCCGACATGGCGATCGGCCTCGCTTTGTTGCTCGGGTTCCGGTTCCCCAAAAACTTCGATGCGCCTTACAAATCGGCCACCATTACCGAGTTTTGGCGCCGGTGGCACATCTCGCTTTCCTCGTGGTTGCGCGATTACGTCTACATTTCGTTGGGCGGCAACCGCAAGGGGCGTATCCGCACCGGTTTCAATCTGATGTTCACGATGCTTTTGGGCGGATTGTGGCACGGCGCCGCGTTCCGGTTCATTCTTTGGGGGGCGTTGCATGGCGTCGCGCTGACGCTCCACAAAATCTGGTTGGCCGTCGTGCCGGGAGCCAAGCCCTCCGGTGCCCAAATGAACGGCTTGAGCCGCGTCGCCGGTATTTTCTTCACGTTCAATCTGGTGTGTTTCGGCTGGTTGGTTTTCCGGGCCGAGTCGATGCAGACCGTCGAATTGTTGCTTCACCAGATATTCTTCGACTTTCAGGCGGGCGTGATTCCGCAAATCGTAACCGGTTATGTCGGTGTTTTCGCCCTGTTGGCCGTCGGTTATCTCCTGCACCTGATGCCCGCGCGCCTCGATTCGTTCGTTCAGCGGACGGTGACCGCCGCGCCGATGATGTTGCAGGTCGTCATGGCCGCCGCGTTGATTTGGTGCGTGATGCAAATCAAATCGAGCGACATCCAGCCGTTCATCTACTTCCAGTTCTGACCGTTCGTCGCTTTGCACGGTTCTTGCGGGGAGCCTCCGCATGGAAAAATTACGACCGCATCTCGCACTCTTGTTCGCCAACGCCATTTGGGCGATGGACTTCCCGTTCTATTCGATCGTGCTGCCCCGTTACATGGGGCCGATGGGCATGGTCGCCGCTTCGTTGTTCGTCGCGGCCGTGTTGTCGTTCATCCCGTTGGGGTGGCAATGGGCACGGTGGTATTCGGCCAACCGGCGGCTTCCGGCCGACAGCCGCCCGGAACGTCCCCGTGCGGAAAAGGTCGCTCCTGCCGATATGCGCAAGCTGGTCGGGGCGGCGTTGCTGATAGGCGTGCTGCGCAAATCGTTTCTGATGTTCGGCCTTTCGCGCACGTCGCCTATCGACGGGTCGATCATCGATACCCTCATCCCGATTTTGGTATTGGTCGTCTCGGTCGTATTGGGTATCGACCGCTTCTCGCGCATGAAGGTCGCGGGTCTGACGCTCGGTATGGCCGGAGCCGTTTGCGTCGTGCTTTCGGGGGCTTCGTCCGTGCACGAAAAGTCGGAGTTGTTGGGTAACATCCTCATCATTTCGAGCGCCTGCGTTTCGGCGCTCTACATGGTGCTTTTCAAACGCATCGTCGCCAAATACCGGCCGATTACCGTCATCCGGTGGATTTACTGCATGGCGGCCGTTATCACGCTGCCGTTCGGTCTGGCCGACATCGTGCATGCCGATTACGCGAATATCGCGCACCATGCGTTGTTCCCGACGCTGTTCGTGCTCATCGTTCCGACCTTTTTCCCGAATCTGTTGTTGAATTACGGCCTGAAATACGTCGCACCTACCGTCACGAGCATCTATACCTACTTGCAGCCCGTGCTGGCGATCGTCGTGTCGGTCGCTATGGGGTTGGACAAATTGCATTTCGATACGGTGCTGTTCGCGCTGTTGATTTTCGTCGGCGTGGGGTTGGTGCTGCGGTCGTATTCCGTGCGCGAAACCCCGAAATCGTCGGGTGTTTAAGCGCGGCCGATGCTCCGTGCGGCCTTGAAGACAGCCGCCGTATTCACTCTTTGCTTTTCAGCCGTTCGCGATAGGCTTCCCAGTCCGTAATCGGCGTGCGGGCCACGCCCGAATCCATTGCCGCACGGGCGACGGCCGTTGCGACCGCACCGCGCAGACGCGGGTCGAACGGCTTGGGTATCAGGTAATCGCGGCCGAATTCCAGCCGTTCCAGTCCGTAAGCTCGCAGGACGGAGGTCGGTACCGGCTCACGGGTCAGTTCCGCCAGCGCATGGGTCGCCGCCAACATCATCGCTCGGTTGATGCGGCGGGCTCGTACGTCCAGCGCACCGCGGAAAATATACGGAAATCCCAGCACGTTGTTCACCTGATTGGGCAAATCCGACCGCCCCGTCGCGAACAGCAGGTCGGGACGCGAACCGACGGCCTTGTCATAGGCGATTTCGGGGTCGGGATTGGCCAGTGCCAGTACGATGGGACGTTCGGCCATCGTGCGCAGCATTTCGGGCGTCAGCACATCCGCTTTCGATACGCCGATGAAAATATCGGCGCCTTCGACCGCTTCGGCCAGCGTCGCGATGCGGCGGGTCGTCGCGAACTCCTGCTTGTGGACGTTGAGGTCCGACCGATAGCGGTTCACGACTCCGCGGCTGTCGCACAGCACCGTGTTTTCCCGCCGGATGCCCAGCAGGGGCAGGAATCGGGCGCAGGCAATGGCCGCCGCACCCGCCCCGTTGATGACGACCCGTTGCCGGGCGGCTTCGCGCCCCGTGATTTTCATCGCGTTGAGAATGGCCGCCGCTACGATGACCGCCGTGCCGTGCTGGTCGTCGTGCATCACCGGAATATCCAGTTCTTCCTGCAACCGGCGGTCGATTTCGAAACATTCGGGTGCCTTGATGTCTTCCAGATTGATGCCTCCGAACGTCGGGGCTATGGCGCGTACCGTGCGGACGAATGTTTCGACGTCTGCGGCGTCCGCTTCGATGTCGAATGCGTCGATTCCGCCGAATATCTTGAACAGCATGCTTTTGCCCTCCATGACGGGTTTCGCCGCCAGCGGGCCGATGTCGCCCAGTCCCAGCACCGCCGTGCCGTTCGAGATGACCGCTACGGTGTTGCCCTTGTTCGTGTAGCGGTAGGCAGCGTCGGGGTCGGCGGCAATGGCGCGGGCCGGTTCGGCCACTCCCGGCGAGTATGCCAGCGAAAGTTCCGCCTGCGTGTGATGCGGTTTGGTGGGTACGACCTCGATTTTGCCTGCACGCGGCTCGCTGTGGTAGCGCAGGGCCGCCTGTTCGATTGTTTCCATAAGCGAAAATGCGGTGCCGCTGAATGGGCATCGCATTTTTCGGGTGTGCAATTTTTGTTCCGTATTCAGAACAGCGTTCCCGCTTCGCCGTCGCCGTGCGCATAGCCCAAATGGCTGTACGCCAGCTCTGTGGCCTCTCGTCCGCGCGGCGTGCGCTTCAGAAATCCCTCTTTTATCAGGAACGGTTCGTAGACCTCCTCGATTGTGCCGGAGTCTTCGCCTACGGCGGTCGCTACGGTGTTCAGTCCGACGGGCCCGCCCTTGAACTTCTCGATGATGGTCGTCAGTATCTTGTTGTCCATGCTGTCCAAGCCGCGCGAGTCGATGTTCAGTGCCTGCAATGCGATGCGCGTGATTTCGAGGTCGATATGGCCTTCGCCCTTGACCATTGCGAAGTCTCGCACCCGCCGCAGCAGGGCGTTCGCGATACGCGGGGTGCCGCGCGACCGGAGCGCCACTTCGAGGGCTGCATCGTCGTCGATCGAAACATCCAGAATGCGGGCCGAGCGTTTGACGATGCCCGCCAGCACCGATGCGTCGTAGTATTCCAAGTGGCATTGGATGCCGAACCGCGCCCGCAGGGGCGAGGTCAGCAGGCCGCTGCGCGTCGTGGCGCCCACGAGCGTGAACGGGGCCAGTTCGATTTGAATCGAGCGGGCCGAAGGGCCTTTGTCCAGCACGATGTCGATTTTGTAGTCCTCCATCGCCGAGTAGAGATACTCCTCGACAATGGGGCTCAACCGGTGGATTTCGTCAATGAAGAGCACATCGCCCGGATTCAGTCCGGTGAGCAGTCCCGCGAGGTCGCCCGGCTTGTCCAGCACGGGGCCCGACGTGACGCGCAGTTGGGCGCCCATTTCGTTGGCGATGATGTTGGCCAGCGTCGTCTTGCCCAGTCCCGGGGGGCCGTGGAGCAATACGTGGTCGAGCGAATCGCCGCGCATCAGCGCCGCCTTGATGAATATGCGGAGGTTTTCGACGATTTTGTCCTGTCCGGCGAAGTTGCCCAGTTCCTGCGGGCGGATCCGGTTCTCGAATTCGAGGTCGCTCTCGGTATTGCGTACGATAGACATGGTGCAAAGATAATAAAATCCGGAAAAAGGGTGCAGTTTTCGTAAATATATGTATCTTTGGACTGGCTCGAATGAATTTGGCTTTGCATCCGACTTGTGATAGTCCATAATTGATTGAAAAACATGCGTAAGACGATCGTTCTTTTATTGTGCTTGCTGGCCGCCGCTCCTGTTGCGGCCAAGTTGCCCCGTCCCGGCGTGGAGTGGGGCGTTCTCGGGGGAATCGACGTTCCCGATTACAAACTTTCGGATGATTACGGTTCGATTCGCAACCGGCTCGGCTGGCACTTCGGCATCGTCTCGGCCGTGAAATGGCGCGCTTTTGCTATCGAACCGCAGATTTTGTATCTCCGGCAGGGGTTGCGCGTTCGCTTGGCGGACGGCGGGGGACAGCTCGATTTGCGTTCCAATTCCATCGACGTGCCGCTGCTGGCGTCGTTCCGGTTATTGAAACCCCTGCGCATATACGCGGGGCCCGTGTTCACCGTCATGAACGACTGCAAAAGCAAATCGGGCGGCGACTTGGCCGATTTCGGACGGATTCGGCCCACGCTTTCCTATTCGGTCGGGGCCGGTGTCGTGTTGGTGCGGCATTTGCTGATCGACGTGCGTTACAACGGCCAGTTCCGGGGCAAGCACGATGTCGTGCTTCCCGACGGGGCGCAGGTGGACAAGCTGGGTTCGTACAGCGTGGCATTCAGCGTCGGTTATCTTTTCTGACATGGCGGAATCGGTCAAGCGCGAAATCGTATTGGACGGGGTCGACCCCCGCGAGCTTTACGGCCCGAAGAATGCCTATTTGGAACAAATCGTCGGGTTGCACCCGCGGTTGAAAATCGTGGCGCGGGGTTCGTCGCTCCGCGTGCTGGGCTCCGAAACCGAGACCGCCCGTTTCGCGCATCGCATGGAGGGGCTGGTGGACTACTACGTCAAGTACGGGCACATCTCCTCGCAGGTGGTCGACCAGTGCTTTGCGGGCAGGAGTACCGATATGCCCGAAAAGGCGGTCGAACAGGATGTCATCGTCTACGGCAACAACGGCAATATCGTGCGGGCGCGGACGGCCAACCAGCAGCGATTGGTCGAGTCGTACGACAAGAACGATTTGCTTTTCGCCGTGGGGCCTGCGGGCTCCGGCAAGACCTATACGGCCATCGCGCTGGCCGTGCGGGCTTTGAAAGAGCGGCAGGTTCGGCGCATCATCCTGACCCGTCCGGCGGTCGAGGCGGGCGAGAAACTGGGCTTCCTGCCGGGCGACCTCAAAGAGAAGCTCGACCCCTATCTGCAACCGCTCTACGATGCCCTGAACGACATGATCCCTCCCGCCAAATTAATAAAATATATCGAGGAGGGAACGGTGCAAATCGCCCCGTTGGCCTACATGCGCGGCCGGACGCTGGACAACGCTTTCGTGATTTTGGACGAGGCGCAGAATACGACCCTGCCGCAAATCAAGATGTTCCTGACGCGCATGGGGCGCAATGCCCGTTTCATCGTCACGGGCGACGTGACGCAAATCGACCTGCCCAAGAAAACGGACAGCGGATTGGTGCGGGCGATGACCTATTTGCACGGGGTCGAGGGCATCGGCATCGTGGAGTTCGACCAGCGCGACATCGTGCGGCACCGGTTGGTGAAGGAGATCGTCGATGCGTTCGACCGGCACGCGAAAAAAGCGGATAAACAAGGAAACTGAAAAACAGATACGATTATGGACCGAAATCTGACTGCGCTGCAACCGGCGCTCGTTTGGAAACATTTTGCGGAAATCGTGCGGATTCCGCGCCCCTCGCACCACGAGGAGAAAATCCGCCGGTATATTCTCGACTTCGCACAGGCTCGCGGCTTGGAGTGCAAGGAGGACGGGGCGCACAATATCTACGTGCGCAAGCCTGCTTCGTCCGGCATGGAAAACCGCAAGGGAATCGTCCTGCAAGCGCACCTCGACATGGTGCCGCAAAAGAACAACGACAAACAGTTCGACTTCACGAAAGACCCGATCGACGCCTACATCGACGGCGATTGGGTGACGGCCGACGGTACGACGCTCGGCGCCGACAACGGTATCGGCGTCGCGGCCGTTCTGGCGGTGTTGGAGGACGATTCGTTGGTGCACGGGCCGTTGGAGGCGCTTTTCACTGCTACCGAAGAGACCGGCATGGCGGGGGCTTTCGGTCTTCAAGCAGGACTTTTGCACGGCGATATTTTATTAAATCTCGACTCGGAAACGGAGGGCGAACTCTATGTGGGTTGCGCCGGCGGTTTGGATGCGAACATCACGTTCGGCTACACGGCCGAACCGGCGCCCGCCAGCGGTTACAAGGCCGCGCGCGTTTCGGTCAAGGGGCTGAAAGGCGGCCATTCGGGCATCCAGATTATCTGCCAGCGGGCCAATGCCAACAAACTGTTGTTCCGGTTCCTCGTCGAGGCGGCTGCTTCCCGCGAAGTGCTGCTCTGCTCGGTGGACGGCGGCGGCCTGCGCAACGCCATTCCGCGCGAAGCGGAAGCCGTCGTGCTGGTGCCTGCCGGAGCCTACGATGCTTTTGCGGCCGAACTGAAAGCCTACGAAAAGACGGTGCAGGCCGAATTCGCCGGCATCGAGGACAGCATTGCCTTGCATGTCGAGCCGTGCGAGGTTCCGGCACAGATGATTCCCCGCAGCGTGGCATCCGCTTTGGTGAAGGCCGTCGTCGCTTGTCCCGACGGGGTCTATCGCATGTCGACGGCCATGTCCGGACTGGTGCAGACCTCGAACAATCTGGCGCGGGTGGTATCCGACGGCCGGACGGTGAAACTGCAATGCCTGATGCGCAGTTCGGTCAATACCGAGAAAGCCGCATTGGGCGAGTCGATTGCCGCCGTGTTCGGGTTGGCAGGAGCCGAAGTGGAGCTGTCGGGCAGTTACAACGGCTGGAATCCCGACATGAATTCGCCGATTCTGCGGGCGATGGTCGCTTCCTACGAAACGCTTTACGGCAAAAAACCGCTTGTGACGGCTATCCATGCCGGTTTGGAGTGCGGCATCATCGGGGCGACCTATCCGAACCTCGACATGATTTCGTTCGGCCCGACGATTGCCTATCCCCACTCGCCCGACGAGAAGGTGGAGATCGCCTCGGTCGCGAAATTCTATGAATTTTTGGTTCACACGCTGGGCCACGCCCCCGAAAAGGCCTGACGGGTGGTGGCCGAAGCGCAAAAATGGTTCGTCATCGTCAATCCCGTGGCCGGCAACGGTCGCGGGTTGGACGATTTTCCGCAGATTTCCAAGTATCTGCGCGAAGCGCATATCGTCTGCGAGCCGGTTTTCACCGAGCATAAGTTCCATGCCACCGAACTGACCGTCACGGCGGTCAAGGAGGGCTATCGGAAAATCATCGTCGTGGGCGGCGACGGCACGTTGCACGAGGTGGTCAACGGGTTGTTCATCCAGCAGGAAGTGCGCCCCGACGAGGTGCTGCTGGCGGTCATCGCCGTCGGCTGGGGGAACGACTGGGGACGGACGTTCGGCTTGTCCGGCCGTTATTCCGATGCCGTGCAGGCAATCGGCGCGGAGCAGGCTTTTTTGCAGGACGTCGGGGTCGTATCCTACGAAGAGGCGCATTTCCGGCAGAACCGTTATTTCGTCAATGTCGCCGGTGTCGGATTCGACGCGTTCGTCGTGCGCCGGTTGGCCCACCTCGAAAAGAAAGGACGCACGAGCCGGTGGCGGCATACGTGGTGTACCGTGCGGTCGTTTTTCGGCTACAAATCGACGGGCATCAAGGTGCATGTCGACGGCCTGCGGATTTACAACGGTTTTTTGTTGTCGATAGCCATCGGCGTCTGCAAGTACAACGGCGGCGGCTTCCAGCCGTTGCCCGAAGCGGTTACCGACGACGGGATGCTCGACCTGTCGCTGATTCGGCCTGTGCACTTCTGGCACCTGCTCTTTCGGTTGCACTACCTTTTCAACGGTGGGATTTACCGCATTCGCCACGTCCTGAAAGCCCGCGGCCGTCGGATTCGCATCGAATCTTCGCCGGAAGTCTCGGTCGAGGTGGACGGCGAAATTCTGGGCGAAACGCCGCTCGAATTTTCGGTCGTGCCGAAAGCCATTCGGGTCGTCGTCGGGGCCGGGTTCTGCCGGGAGACCGGCCGGACAGAATAAAGAAAAAGCACCGCCTTCGGGACGGTGCTTTTTTCGTGGAGCGGAACCGGTTAGATATTGGTTTCGATAACGTCTACCTCTGTAATCGTCCAGTCGAAAAGGTCGCTGGCGCATTGGTTCTCCAGTTGGCGGATTTGCGACATGTCGGTCGTGTCGGCCAGTATCGCGTTGAAGAATTGCGTCATCGTGTTGTACGAATTGTTCACCTTGTTCGCGAAACATTTGTAGAACGAACGCTGCTGGTCTCGATCCAGCCCGGCCGGCAGGACGCCCTGCGCCACGAGATAGTTGTAGGGATAGATGTGGCGCATGTTGTGCGCATCGGCATTCAGTTCGTCGACGATGGTCGTCACTACCACGACATCGACCGTGTCCGACATGCCGGGCATTGCGACGAAGGTCGTGTAAACGGGGTAGTTGTCTTCGAGCGTTTCGGCCACATCGTCCGTGAAGAGCACGAATTCGGAGTCGGTCAGGTCGTCGAGATAGACCATTTGCCGGTACTCGCGCAGGGCTTCGCGCATTGCTTTGCGTTGTTCCCGATTCCATTCGCGGGACTGCGAGCAACCGACGATGCCTGCCGCCGCCAAAGCGAGCAAGGCGATAGAGAGGAGTGTTTTTTTCATTTTGTGTTGATTATGGTTTACTTCCGGCGGAGTAAACAATCCGTGTGCCAAATTCGCACGACGCGGTCGGTGCGGTTCGGCCGGATGATGATTGCGTTCTTTTCGGTTATCGTGTGCGGCGGTGCGATGTTTCGGTGCATGGTCTTCAACATCGTGTGCTGCAAATTGATACGATTATCCACGTAAACGGCGAAAGAAGCGACGAAAATCCGCATAGAGTCGAAAATACGGCGATGCAAGCGAATGGATTTTGAATTTCGGGATTTTGGTGTAATTTTGCCTTACGATGAAGTGGCAACGCTGTATATAGCTATCCTGCTCCGGGTGTGTCGGGGAATCGCTCTTCGGCATCGGTTCATCATGCCCGTATTTTCCGAATTTTTCAATCGATAATTCAAAAACAAGATTGTGACCCCAACAAGGGTTGCATCGTTATATCCATAATACAATGATGTCAAAAATATATCCCCGTACCGGAGACTTGCAGACGGTTTACCTGAATGCCGTCGTCCGCGACCCGTCGATCGAGGTCGGCGACTATACGATTTACAACGATTTTGTGAACAATCCGTGCGATTTCGAGCGGAACAATGTGCTGTATCACTATCCGGTTCATCATGAACGGCTCGTTATCGGAAAGTTCTGTTCGATTGCTTGCGGCGTGAAATTCCTATTCAACTGTGCCAATCACTCGTTGCGGTCGTTGTCGACTTATACTTTCCCGCTTTTTTACGAGGAGTGGGGTTTGGACAGGGCAGATGTCGCATCGGCTTGGGACAATAAGGGCGACATCGTCATCGGCAACGACGTGTGGATCGGATTCGAAGCGGTCGTTATGGCCGGTGTGCATATCGGCGACGGTGCGATTATCGGAGCGCGGGCTGTCGTGACAAAAGACGTCGAACCGTATTCGATTGTCGGCGGAGTGCCTGCACGCGAAGTCCGCAAGCGGTTCGATGCGGATACGATCGAACGCCTGTTGCGATTGCGCTGGTGGGATTGGCCGGTCGAGAAAATACGGGAAAATGTTCCGCACATTTTGAACGGAGAATAGGAAGTCATCAGCTCCTCTAATATTTGTAGACAATTATGAATCCGCTGATCGATACGCCTTTCATCAACCTGTTATCCGCATCTTGTTTTTGTCGTCAAGACGAATTGGAGTCGTCATACAACGCTTTTCTCCGTACGGTCATCGAGGTATGCGACAGTACAACGGATTACAAACAGCTTTTTCGGATTTTGACGCATACGCAAGTACGGTTGGAGATGTTGCATCCGTCACGAACACGAACCAAAGCGACTGCAGACGAGGTATCTGCAGCCCGTTATATTGCGGCGGCCAAACGAATCGTCGAATCGGAATTGAGACTGTTGAACGAACGAATCGTACATCCATCGTTGTTCCAGCCTCCCTGCAAAAACGATATTCCGGACTTGTTTTGGAGTTCGGAGTTCACGAAGCGGGATTTGGTCGAGCTGCTTTCCGCCTTGGAGTATTTCGGACCTATTTTGAATGCCGTTGGCAAGTATGCCCCGTTTTCGGTGTTGGTCACGTTCGCCGAAAGAACGCTCAATATTTCCTTGCCGAATGCCTATAAAATCCGCGAGGAGGTTTTGAACTGCAAAACGAAGAGTACGGATTTTTTGGAGCGGTTGATCGAGGCTTTGATCGAGAAAAGTACGAAATAGATATACTGAATAGCAGCTGAATAGTGCAAGTGTGGTATTTGTCAGTCCGTCTAACGCTCGGCGAATTGTTAACTGGCTAACCCCAAAGATTTGTCCGAGATACTTGCGCTCACCGTATTCTGTTAGCACCTTTGCCATCGTTCCGATATTTTTACTATATTTGCCCGTTAGTTACATTTGTGTAACACGATGCAAATGCCTACACTTTATAGATATAAAGCAAATATTTTGCGGATAAATTCGCAAAATGTAGTACTATCGATTGAAAGATATGGATAAGGCGTTAATGGTTGAGGCTCTTGTCGAGCGATATACAGGCGGCAATAAATCACAATTTGCCAATATGTTAGGTGTTTCCGCGCAAACTATAAGCGCGTGGGTGGCTCGTAAAACATTTGATGCGGAATTGATATATGTAAAATGTAGTAACGTATCTGCGAAATGGCTTTTAACAGGTCAAGGCGATATGTTGCGATCTGACGCAGACACACAGGTACAAGTCGCCGCCGCAGAACCGACTACCGTCGGCGGTATTCCCTTGATCCCAATCGAGGCAATGGCAGGTGTCTTGTCAGGGAATAGTGCGCAGGTGATGGAACAAGAGTGCGAGCACTACAATATCCCGATGTTCAAAGGGGCGGAGTTCCTTATCCGCATTAGCGGCGATTCTATGCAGCCGAAGTATTACAGCGGCGATATTGTCGCCTGTAAGCGCCTGCCGCTCGATACGTTCTTTCAGTGGAATAAGGTTTATGTTGTCGATAGCGAGCAGGGCGTAATCATCAAGCGGGTGCGACGAGGTAGCGACGATCGCCACATCGTTTTTGTGTCGGACAATACTGCCTACGAACCGTTCGAGTTACCATTGGAGAAAATCTATTCGATAGCCCTTGTTGTAGGGGTTGTAAGAGCCGAATAAGAGCAAAATATACCCCTTTTCGGGGTCTCAGAAAGAAAATATGCGCATAAATCGCTATTTTACAGCGAAATATGCGCGTGTTTCTATTGCAAAATACTTGTCGAAAAAGTGCATTAAAGGGGGGCGAACCGATGAAAAACGCCCGATTTTGACCCGTTTTTTGTCCGTAAAGGGGGCATTATCTTGTGAAAATAGGCATCCATTTGGGCACCCAATAGGGTATGCAAAACCGATTTCGGGCGATTTTCAGTAAAAACGAAATGTACAATTTCAGTCAGTAGGTGTGTTGTTCGAGCGGCATTCAAACGGTGTTTAGGCGATAGTTGAGCACTCCGCCGATTCGCCCGATTTTAGGCGATTTCGCGGCGTGGCGGCACTCTCGTGAATATTCGGCACAGAAAAGGGGCGAAACCGCAGTAATGCCCCGTAATATCCAAGCAAAATACAACTCACCGCCTCAACCGATCGCGTGGAATACAAGCAAAATCCAAGTAAATACACATTTCGTTTGCGTGCCGAAATTTTGTCGTTCTCTCGTAACTCTCTGATTTTACTACCGTTGTACTGCTTCCTTGCTATTCTCTATTTGTACATTTCGTTTTCCTGCCCATAAGTTGATTTCGCTTTTGGAACGGGAAATTCCCGAATTGGCGGATAAAATCCAAGCCGGTGCTGTCAATGCCCGGACACCTGCGCCTTTTGCCGCGTTCACGGTACCGGAGGAGGTGCCCGTAAGGACGTTGCACGGCATCGCCGGCTATCGGACGATATCTGAGGTCGCGGTTTACGATGCCAAGGTTGCTTGTGCAGAAAAGCTCAAACATCGTGTAATCGCCGCCTTGGAGGGCGCGGAGTTCGACGGCAAACGCAGCCGTTTCGTCTCCTCGGCGACAGAATACTATGCAGACTACGACCTGCACGGTGCGACGATGACATTCAGAATTGTTTAACCCAATCCATAAAATCGAGTTTTATGAGTTGCCAGATTTTATTTTCAAGACAAACAGGGTCGGGATCACCATCCGCCTTCGTAAAATCGGTCAATCCCGCAAGGCATCCTTCGCGCGATGCTCCGTAGGGATATCGTGTTGCGTATAAAGCGAGCAGCTGCTCGATAGAATAGGCATTATGAAGGAGATGCAAATCCCAAAAATCCTTTTTACGGCCACTGCGGGCGATAACATCCATCTTCATCGCAACGATGTCGTCTACGGCCGCCATACGGATCGTATCGTGCTGCTCTGCCGGACGGATGAAATCATCCGTATAGAACAGGTCGAGTTTTACGGACTCTTCCCGGCTCTGTCCGATGATATATGAGGCTCCGAAGCCGACGATCTCTCTGCAATCACCCTGACAATAAGGAAACTCTTTGCGCAGAATTTCCTGCAATTTATGGAAATCCAAAGATCTATACTCGGCATCGGTAAATAGATCTATATCGTCGGACATACGATGTCCATAGCGCAAACTGAGCGAGGTGCCGCCGACAAGGCGGAACGGGGCGAATGCTTCGAGAGTCATCAAATGTTCGAGCGACGACCGCAGAATGGGTTTGACAGTATGGTATTGCAATGTTTTATGCTTCATAATCGAGATATCGCTTCAGGTTCTTTTTGATAACCGATGAGAATGGAGATGACGGCGATAATACTATCTTGCTTAAAATGGTTTCTCGACCATAAAAACGGATGGTTTCGATGATCTCTTCTTCATTGCCTCGCTCCATTACGCGATTGATAACGTAACTGCTATGGGCATCCCAATCGATATTGTCGAACGATGTGTCCCAAAACAGGGAAGGTCGGTATTTGTCGAGATCCGGATGGTGAGCGGCCGAAAGTTTTCGCTTCTCCTGCACAATGTCGTAGTGGACCTGCAGGGTCATGAGGATGCCTTCCTCCAACGCGAGCGCATGTTCGATTCGCAACGACAGCGGAATATTCATCGACCTGCGTCCGCGAATAATGGCGCTTATGGTTTGGGGATGCTCACCGATAGATTCAGCGAACCGACCGCTTTTCAGGTTTCGATTATTCAGTTCGCGTTGTAAGAAGAGTCCCGGATGTACTCCTTTCAGTATGTCGATTAAATTGCTCATACGATGCAAAAGTAAACATATTTGTTTATTTTAACAAATTTTATACCGAAATATTTTTACGCTTATGCCTGAAACTTACGGAAACAAACAGGTCGTTCAGGGAGAGGACATCATCCTCTTGGTGGACGATAAGACGACGCTCCACGCCACGACGCACACGCTGAAGGTCGACTTGGAGATGAAAGAGTTGCGTACGAAAGACACTAATGGCAAAGAGAAGTGGCCGGGCGATGTTTCGTGGTCGGTGGACGGCGACGGATTGGTCGTCGTGGACGATTCGATCGAAAACAGCCATACCGCCGAGGAGGTCCTCGACTTGGTGCTTCAAAAGAAACTCGTCGATGTAGTCGTCAAGTCGCCGCTTACGGGGCTCACGAAGATGTACACGGGCAAAGCCTATATCACGACTTTTTCGCTTTCGACACCTGCGGGCGATAATGCCACTTACAGTTACTCATTGACCGGTAGCGGTAATCTTACGCCGGCAGACAAACCTAAATCCTGACTACAATGAAAGAGATCATCATTCAAGGCACGCCGCGCCCGATCCACTTCGGATTGCGCGCCATCGACGAATTCGCCAAGCAGCGCGGTGCGGAGTTCGGGCAAACAGTCGCTTCGACCGAAGCTCTCGGATCGCTGGACAGCATCGTTGCGCTGACCGTTACTGGACTCAACGAGGGCGCACGGCGTGCCGGCTGCGACCGTCGCTACACCGAAGACGAGGTGTGGGACATCTTCGACGAGGAGCCGGCGCTTATTCTCACGGTTTCGGAACTCTTCGTCGAGTGCATCGCGCCGCTGACGGATAAGTTGGGCGACCTCTCAAAAAACGGGAAGCGCCCGACGGCGGGGAGCCGCAAACGGTAACTTACGAGCGGTGGTTCGCCATCGCCGTCGGGCAGATGGGACTGGCGCCCGAGGCTTTCGAGTGCCTGACGCCTGCCGAGTTCATCTATGCGTGGTTCGGATGGGCGAAACGCGAGAGCGACCGGCAACGGCAGGCTTGGGAGCGCGAACGGTGGGCGGTATGGGTTATGACCTGTATCCAGCTCGACCGCAAAGACCGTCGTCCGATGTCAGAGATGTTCCCGCTGCCGTGGGAGGTGCCGACAACTTCTACAAAACAAAAACCGACCATGCAGGAGCGCATGGAACGAATCGAAGAAATGAAACGATGTATCCGAAAATAACCTTACTTACCCTAACGATCGCTGCGGGCAGCTGTTCTCCGCTCCGAAACACGCGATCCGAGCAGCACGAAACGCTCGTTATCTCCGACTCGACTATTACGGAACTGGTTCAGCAAGAGTTCGAGCGGCAAATCGGAACGCTCCGCCGGACTGTTGTCGAATTTTACCCGCCTGCAGAGCGATCGACTCCGAGCGATACGCTTTGTGCCGTTCTGCCGCCTCCGAAGATTCCGGAGACAAGAGTTTCCCAGCAGCCGGTCAAGCGCATCACCTATACCGAAGTGTCGATGCAGAACGACCGCACGATCCTTACCGACAGCATTTCGCATAGCCGAATCAACACGGCTGCTCGCAATGATGTACAGGAGCAGATCGACGAACAACCGTCCAATGGCGTTGTGTGGCTCAAATGGGCGACGGCTTTAGTCGCATTGACGCTTCTGCTATTCTTATTCCTCAAACTCCGATAACAAAACCCTTATGGCAAGATTGAAAACTCCGATTTCCTACTATGGCGGCAAGCAGATGCTCCTGAAGCATATTTTGCCGTTGATACCCGAACATACGCTTTACACTGAGGCTTTCTGCGGCGGCTGCGCTGTGCTGTTTGCCAAGCCGCCTGCGCAGTGCGAGGTCATCAACGACACGAATACAGAATTGGTGAACTTCTATCGCGTGGCACAGACGCAGTATCCGGCACTCAAGGCAATGATCGACGCAACGCTCCACAGCCGCGAGATACACGCGCACGCACGGCATATCAACGAGCATCCATCGTTTTTTATGCCCGTCGAGCGAGCTTGGGCGGTGTGGGTCTGTACGAAGTTGGGCTTCGCTTCAATGATCGACGGGACGTTCGGCTATGACCGCAGCGGTACGACGACACTGAAACTCCGCAATGCAAAAGAGGCATTCACGGCGGAGTTGTGCGAGCGGCTCGGCCGTGTTACGGTCGAGTGCGAGGACGGCATCGATGTCATCCGACGTTACGACTCTCCCGAAGCATTCCATTTCGTCGATCCTCCCTATGTCGGTAGCGACTGCGGACACAACAACGGCACATTCGACGAGATGGATTTTTCGAGATTGCTCGATACGCTCACGACAGTCAAGGGTAAGTTCATGCTCACTATGTTCCCGCACGAAAAGATCGAACGCCTCACCGCCGAACATAGATGGAAGATCCACAAACTCGACCGTACCATCACGGCTTCGAAGGTCTCCCGCCGCCGGCAGGAGGAGTGGATCACGACGAATTACTGATACCGGAGTGGAAACATTCGCTTATGACAACCCCGCCTATATCGCTTCGTGTTCGTTCGGCAAGGATTCGATCGCTACGATTCTCCTTGCCCTCGAACACGGCGAGCCGCTGGATGCTGCCGTTTTTTCGGAGGTGATGTTCGATTACCGACGCAACATCAGCGGTGAAATACCCGAGCATATCGAGTGGATTTATTCGACGGCGATTCCGCGTCTTGCCGCTTTGGGCGTTCGAGTCGATATTGTCCATTCGGAGAAAGACTATCTAACACTCTTCCGTACGGTCATTCAAAGCGGGGCGCACAAAGGTATGTTGCGCGGCTGGTTGATCGGCGGCAAGTGCTGCGCCAACCGCGATCTGAAGATTCAGTCTATACATCGCTATTACGGTCGTTTCCGCAAACGGGGCGTCGTGCAATACGTCGGCATCGCGGCCGATGAACCGAGACGTCTCGCACGAATGCAGGATAAAGGGTATATCCGCAAAACGAGTCTGCTCGACAAGTATGGCTACACCGAGACGGACGCCCGACGCCCGACGCAAGTGCGAGGAATACGATTTGCTGTCGCCCATCTACCGAACTTCTCACCGAGGCGGTTGCTGGTTCTGCCCTAACTGCCGTATACTGGTCTTCGTCGATTTGCGCCGCCGCCATCCTGAATTGTGGCGCGAACTGCAACTGCTCTCGAAGGTCGAAAATAAGTCGTCCGAAGGTTTCAAATACGGGCAGACTTTCGAGGAGGTCGAGCGACGGATGGATTTCTTCGACGCGTTCCGATGTTATTCTAAATAATTGAAAAATAAATACGATAATAATTCCGAATCGACTTGCGTGTTCCGAATAACGATGTTATGTTTGCAGTGCGATAAACAACTGAATAATAAACGATTAAAACGCCCGAACATGATAAGTGCACAGGCAAAACAGATCGCATTGAACTATATGCGGCAGCAGAGCGACTACGTATTTTCGGAGGTAACGGTTAAAAGTCTCGCTCCGAATAACGGACCCATCAGGGTGTGGCTCACCACCAAAGACGACTACGGGTACGAATTGATCGTCGAGGTCGAGATGGACCCGCAGTCGAATGAAATCAGTTGGAAGAAGATCTGCAATACGGGGTATTTGTCAGAATATTTGAAACCGACTACTCGTATCGACGAACTCGCAAAAGGACAACGCTTCCGATTGCAAGGCGACTGCGTGGTTTACGAGTTTGTGGACGAAGTAAAAGACCGCAGCAATATTCCCTATATCATTCGACGGGCGGACCGGTCCGCTTGCGTATCGAGAGTTGGGTGGCAGAAGGTATTTCCGATCGAGTAGCTGATAATCGTGTACCTTGTTGAAGGGTAGAGCTATATATATAAGACGAATAGATTATGAAGACTGCATACCGAAAAAGACCGGAGATCGATGTCGAACTCGATCGGTTGGAAGGCAAATTCGAAAAGAATCGCCAAGAACTACAATGCCTTGCCGCTGAAAACAAGCGCGCAAGCGATCGCTACAGTGATTTGCTTAATGCAAATCACGATATCAACGGTCGGATCCGTGCTTTACTCGAAGAGCGTTGGAAGTTAAAGCAATGAGCTGCTAAAATCTTTATTTGCACTATGAATAGAGAGTTCACTTGTGTTGAGTATATATTCAAACGAATCGGTGCGTTGAACTTCCGAATGCGGAATAATCACATATTTCCATGGCTTACCTCCATTTTCGGATGTAAACTCCGAAGCATTGCGGCAATATTCTTCTGCTGCTTGTTTCTTCATTAAGACCTCTTCATCGGTTAATTCATTGGCGGCCTTTGTCTCAACCATATAAATAGCGTCGGCAGTTTCAACAATGAAATCCGGTTCATAACGCTTCGCCCCATTAGACCAATAGATGTTAAACTGCTCGCGAGCTGGACGTAGCCATCTCAACACTTTTTGATCATTCTCCAAAACAACCGAGAAATCATGCTCGGTCTTACTATCGAACTTATATTCGGCATAGTACGATTTCAGATAGCCCGTAAAGATAAACTTGCGCAGATGTGTCGGCGAGATAGTATTTCGGTAGTCCGTGCGTCCATATCCCTCTATTTCTTTAACATCCTGATTTACTATACCGACAAATGGAAGCACTTTTGCTTTGACATATCCTGTGGATGTCATCACAAAGTGCCGCTTCATCTGCCCATAGATGTTGCTGGCAATAGCTTTCTTAAACTCAAACACGGTTTTAGGCAAGTCATCTTTATCGTCCAGATGCGATGATATAGCGTCGATCGCCTGTTCTGCGAGATGATATAACAATTCGGAATTTTCATCATAATCGATATCGTCGTAGTCGATCAGTGTACTGACAATCTGATCCAATGGTTTCTCGAACTTGCGACCGGCCTCAATCCGGAAGGTTTCGACACTCTTTTCGCCCGCGCCTATGCTTACTCGAATAATCTCTTCTGCCAACGCAGGAAGGTCGAAGCCTATTGCGGTATCGAGGTCGAACCATCGAAATTCCGCACGAAAGACCTCTTTCTGAACGGTCATACAAGGTATTTCGATAATGTTCTCGATAAATTGCGCAACAGCAATTTCCAATACGGTATCCACCTGTTTGATTTGTTCTGCCGCTATTTCTTCTGCGAAAAGAGGATCGGTTCGTTTGGCACTTTCCCGTATAGCATGAATGGCGTGGTTGCGGATAAACTCCTTTACCTCCGGTTTTGTAAGTTCCGCTTTGCTCTTTATCTGCGTGTTTGCCAAAGGTATCACACTGAATACTGCTCGAATAGCATCGCATACCTGTTTCGTTTCTTGTTTCTCGACCTCTGTTCGGGCTGCAGATATGGCTTTTTGCTGCTGTATATCAATGATGGTTTGCACCGGAGTTACCTTGCCCGGTTCCGGCGATAAATCATCATCGTCCAATTCTATATATGTATACTTGCTTAATACCGAAGATGGATCTTGTGCCTTGGCGATAACAGCCTCGAAATTCTCGTGAGCAATAACGGTCAGTTTATCCACATCTGCATCACCGGTTCGTTTGCCGCCATACGGCAAGCGAAGTCCACGACCTATCGACTGCTCTATCAAAATAGGCGCCTCAGCTGCACGAAGCGGAACAATGGTGTAGAGATTGGTTACATCCCATCCCTCTTTGAGCATATTGACGTGGATAACTATCTCGATCTGATTATCCGGTTTTTCCAGCGATACAAAGAGGCGGTCTACATCTTCATCTTTCTTCGTCGAACTGTCTATCTGCAGAACCTTGCCTTTGTAACGGCCATCGAACAACTCTTCCTCGATCAGATGCAACGTTCTCGTCGCGTGGTCGATATTGCGGCAGACGACCAAGATAAATGGTTTGACAATCGGCAGATTATTATTTCTTGCATAAAGCTCCAAATGTATCTTCGTGCGTTCGTGGATATTGATTGCATCCTCGATTTTAAGCAGATCCAGCTCCTCATTGGAGAGGTTGCCTCTCTGGAAGTTCCTGCGTCGGGCGACAGTCGGCACTTTGACATACTTGCCATCCTCCAAAGCCTGCGCGAGGTTGTATTCATAGACGATGTTCTTGAACGATTTGCCCTTTTCATCCGTCGGGGTGGCAGTCATCTCCAACCCGAGGATAGGATGCAATTCATTGATCGCTTTTTTCGAAGCATCTGCGTGGTAGCGATGCGCCTCGTCCATAAGAATAACCAGATCATCGAGCGATGCGAGGTAGTCAAAATAGGATTGGCCTATGCACTCTGCCAAACGACGCATTCGGGGTGCTCCGCCTCTGTTTTCAGAGTTGAATTTGGCAATATTGAATATATTGATCTGAATTTCGTGCTTCGAGAACAGACCGTGTGCCGAGTTGTAGTTTTCGCCGGTTATTACCACGGGTTTATTGTGTACGAATTCGGCTATGCCTTTGAATACATACTTTTCGTAGGAAGGTTCTCCGAAGTCGCGAATCAACTTTTCGTAGAGTGTCAGATTGGGTGCGAGGATGAAAAAGTGGCGGATACCCTTTTTCAGATAAAGATAGGCGATGCAAGCACCCATCAACCGCGTTTTGCCGATACCCGTTGCTATCGAGAACGCAAACGAGGGGAAATCGCGCTCGAAATCCTTGCAGAATGGACACACCTCCTGCGCCAACTGCAACTGCTTTTCAAGATACGCCTTATAGTCATCTTCAACAGCAGGTTTCTTTAAGGCGAGTTTATCTACCAACTTCGCCACCACTTCGAGTGCCTCTGCCAATGGCTCTCGGAGCGATAAACGCTGTTTTATGTTTTGGACTATCGAGTTCATTGTTTGTTCCACACCATATCGGCAGCAAATATTGGATATAATGTTGCGTTATTTTTAATAATCCAGTACTTAAATCCAAGACATTCCTTGTCTATTTGCAGATTTTCTCTTACGAGATCTTTATTTTCTTCAGTAGGAGAGGTTAGATATTGACTGACTAATCGATAAAAATCATTGATAACCCCCATAACATAGTCAAAAAAATTCTTCTCTCTTTTTGTCCTCAATTTGTTTGTCCCGTTGTGAATCCTTGTTAGAAATTTACAGGTATCATTATGTGCGGCAGTCTGTATTAATGGTGTAAACACCGCTTGCTTTTGAGCAAAAATTAACTCTTGCTTGACCTCCTTCTCGATATTTGTGGTGACAGGGTCAAGCAAATTGTCAAAATGCGCACCTTTTTTCCCATTGCAATAACTGCAAGACCAAAACAGATTCTTCCAATCCTGTCTTAATTCCGGGTAATTGTCCTGACTTTTGTGATGCTCTACTTGAAATTCAATACACAGAATTTTTTCGCATAAATAGCACTTCTTATAATGATCAGTCTCTAACTGCAGCAATACATCTTCTCCATCATATGAATTGGTAGTCGATAACGATAGAGGTGCGTTTGGGCTTTTGTAAACTCTTATCATAATCTACTATTTGTGTAAAGCATTAATCTTGTTTGAATACTTTACCTTAAGGCGCATAAACTCTCCCACAATCGCTGGAGACGCAGCTTCTGATATCTTACCAAAATCTGATATAAGATTTATTAACTGCTCTTTATCGCCATTGCTTAGCTCATTCTTTTCTAGCAACGCCTTAAAAGACTCTAACCGCATCTCCATGTAGCTGGAATCTGTTTTGACACCAAAATACCCTTCAGCAAGCGATTCATACGAATACTCCGTTAATTCATCGATAATTTCTCCATGCTCCAAATCGTAAGCGACAGCATTAGGCATCGAACTCAATACGAAAGGAGAGTGTGTCGTTACAATAAACTGAATATTCGGGAATATTCTCGTAAGCAACGGCATTACGATACGCTGTAATTCCAGATGCAGATGCGTCTCGATTTCATCGATCAAAACAATGCCTTGCTTTTGATAGTCGCGCGTTAGAGAATTGCCATTTTGCATTTTAAGAATCAAATCGGCAATAATGTCGATGGCTGCATTAAAACCATCTGACATTTCGGTAAATTTAAATGATTTGCCGTTTGTGTTTATCTTAAACGAATAATCTTTATAGTTAAAGTGTAACTTAAGATTTTTATCTTGATAAATTTTTTTTAGCAAATTTTCAAATTCAACAAACCATTGATTGATGCTGTCTGCATCATCTATCTGTTTTTCATTGCGTGCCAAGGCCTCTTGAATCTTCAAATCCGATAAAAAGAATAGGAACTGATTTGTAGCAGTCTCTGAAACTTTGTGCTTTTGCTGAAGATTCGGTTTGAGGGGATTGTTAGACTCTATCATTTGGGATTTACGATTTGCCATATAAAACGCAAATATAAACTCCCCATTTTGTATTAAAGCTGGTAATTTGTAAATATCATCAAATTCGATATTTATTTTTCCGAAGATTTGAGCATATCTATCTTCCCAATATTTAAGATCTTTCTGCCATTGCAATCTTTCTATATCTGTTTTTGCATTTTTAAGAAGATTGCGATTAGACTTAATGTGATCTTCTATTTTAAGAACACCTAAACCTTTATCACTCCTTACAGTCTCCAAGAAATCCGCAATGGCATTCAATAAAATGGTTTTACCTGATCCATTTTTACCTGTTAATATAAGATGTGGAGTGTGCGCATTTTCAATAGGAATATTGAAATCCTGCAAATGCAGCAACTTATTAACCTTAATGTTTTTTATAAAATAGTTCATATTGCGCAAATATACTTACAAATCTATAAAATATTTTTAGAACAAACTTTGTTCTGTGGTCGATGATGATGTTTTTTCCTCCAAATCTTCGTCCAAAAACTTATCCGCTTCTATCCCCGGCAGGGAGACGATGTTGAGCGAGTAGTCGTCTTTGTCGAAGGCGTAACGGCCGAGCAGCATCTGCGGAATTTTCTTGACGGTGATGTTCGGGAAGGCGTGGCGGCACTCTTTCTGAAAAGCCGTGCAGCACACCAACAGCGACTCGCCAGCCTTCAACTGCTCGGCTATGGCCGCCAAACCTTCGACAGTCATAAACTGCGTGGTGGTGTAGATGTAGTCGCTCTCCGAACTGAACCCCTGCTTCCAATATACATCTGCCGACGGGGAGTATGTAAACCCTTCCTGTTTCGCCATTGCCGCCGCCAGCATATCGGCATTGTACTCCTTGTTGATTACGAGGTTGCCAAACTTGTCGGTTTTGAGCAGGCTCGACGCAAGTTCATAGAATTTGAAACCGCTGCCGCCTTTCCAGTTTTGAGCTTTGCTGATGCCGCCCTGCTCCCCATCAATCACTTTCTTCATGCGGACGGCACAATGCGTATAGGCATGGTCGCCGAGTTCCACACCAATCCACCGCCTGCCCATTTTATGCGCCACAGCCGCCGTTGTTCCCGAACCGAGGAAACTGTCGAGCACAAGGTCGCCTTTGTTGCTACCCAATGTTAATATACGTTCAATCAGACGCTCGGGTTTGGGAGTGTCGAATATGGAGTCAAAACCGAATGCTTTTATCTCTTTTTTAGCATCTTGGTTGTGTCCTACCTCTTGATACGGCCAAAATGTCATAGCGACAACACCGTCTTTTACTTCAGACAAGAAACGTTTAATTCGAGGGACATTGTTTCCATCAGGTCCAAAATAAATGCGATTATCTGATAAATATTCTTCAAATCTTTCTTTATTGAGCCTCCATGAATAACCGGCAGGAGGATAACATATGCGCCCAACTGGATTTGTTATTGGGTATATATTTTCTTCAACAGCCGGTCCTACCGATAGATCACCAGAAGTCCAAGGTCCACGAGGATCATTATCTGGGTTCTTGTATCGTTCATTTGCCTCTACGCTACGGGGCAAACGGTTGAGTTCAAAATTCTCGGTATGTTCTTTCGTATAGACAAGAATCGTATCGTGACAACGAGAAAGCGTCTTTTTTAAGTTGATAGGAGAAAAAGAACGTTGCCAAATAACTTCATCAACGAAGTTACGACGTCCGAAAACCTCATCACAAAGCACTTTGAGATAATGACTTTCGTCAGCATCAATAGAAATCCATATTGTACCCTCCGGTTTTAAGAGGTGTTGCAATATAATGAGACGTTCCCGCATAAGCGACAACCAAAGAGAATGTTCTACGCCATCATCATAGTGAGTAAACGCATTTCCCGTATTGTATGGCGGATCGATGTAAATACATTTGACACAGCCGGCATAGTCCTGTTCGAGCGATTTCAGCGCAAGCAGATTATCGCCGTGAATCAGCATATTGCCATTCCACGGCTTGCCGTTCGGCAGCACACCCGTTTCCACCTCTCCATAGGAGTATTCGGAATTCTCAACCAATATCCTCGGTTCCAGCGGTTGCTTATCCTCGTCGTACTTACCAATCCAAGTAAGTTCCAGTTTATTTAATTTATTCTGCGACATGTTATTCCTCTAAAATTTTATCGATTCTTGCTTGCTCCGAATGAATATAATCATACAATAAATCTTGTATCTCTTTCATATCGCCCTTAATATCATAAACTCGCTTAATCACAACATCTACAAATGGTTGCACAGAACCACGCGATTGCATAGTCGTCATTTGTATTATTGTATCTTTCATGGTTCGCGATATAGTCATCATCGGTACTTGGGTAACTAAATGACCGAACATTGCCATAGGATTATTCCTTCTAAAACCTACTATTTGTTGGATATCCTGAAGTACATCGTTATACCGATCAAATTTAGGGGATATTTTTTTCATCAATTTTTCTGTGTCATTATTCTCCTTGCGCAAATATGCGAGCTGTGTATCGTATATTACAGCTCTGTCAAAAAGCGGTTTTAACATATTATGCGCTTCTTGCGGATTGGCAATAAGTACATTCGCAACTGCAATTAAATCATTCGTATTGTAGATTTGGATATATTGCGCACTTGCCTGCCGAAATAAATTCAGCCATTGCATCTCTTGTTGATGTTTAATAACCCGAATTTGCAATTCCCGATTTGCTTTATTCTCCTGTTCAATTGCAATACGATTTTTTTCGTTTGCCTCGTAATTTGCAGTACGGTTATGTTCGTTCTCTTCGTGATTCTGCTGCAATGTTTTGGACAAAACAAACAATGTTGCTAATGCACTTACAATGCCACCCAAATAATTGCCCCAAAATGTCAACCAATTGGTACTATCTCCGACAATCCGCACAAATGCAGGAATTTGCAAAGCGAAATTGATCACAACGGGTGCTAATATTATGATCGCAACTGCCCACCAATACTTTTTCAGGATATCTTTCATATGCTTTTGCCAACTATTTATTATCAACCTTAATCAAATCTTCGTCAAAAAATACCGACAGTAGAGAGATCGTGCGAATCGTAAAATTATGCTGGCCGCTCAACCATTTGGTAATCTCACTCGGACGTTTGCCCAACGCTTGGGCAAACTTCACTTTCGACAATCCCCGCTTTGTCATCAGTTCATAGATACGGTTGGATATAGCGACTTCCAAAGCAATCTCCTGTTTTGTATCAGAAGGCATTGTCGCTACCACTTGACCAATTGTAGTGTTAGCCGTTTTCATAAGCCTAATGCCGTATCTAATCAATCGTATTATGTTTCTGGAGTTCCGATCCTGTGATCTTAGTCCGTTTGCTATTACAAATATAACCATAATATTTCATTTATAAATAAAATTATTCGTTTTTTACAGACCGATGCTCGCATGCGGCAAAGTTCGAGACTCTGAAAAGGCTACTATTTATTAAGGAATATAGCATTATGCATACAGGCATTATTATCGATTTCGAGTATGATATTTTATCCTATATAGTTATTTTTGTAAAATAAATAGAACCTCTGATGGAGGCTTATGTTATATCGAACACGATAGTTTTGAATTACTTGGCAAACAGAACCAAACTTGACATGATTCGTGTGATGGGATGGATACGAGTGTGCAGAGATACTCCGGTTGATCGATACTATACCGCTCATTACACATTGTTATTCGTTCGATCACTTAGAGAACCGTCACACCGGAACGAGTAGGGTAACAATTGATTGTATCTAATAAAATAATGTATTATGTATTCGCACGATAATATTTTCAAACCCATCTATATACTTTGATGTACCAAATAAAAAGCGACCTATTAAGGTCGCTTTTCTTGTGTTATTGTGTTCGGTATTACGGCATAACTATCATCGCATATGCCCTATTTTGCAATTCTTGACCGGTTTCGTCTTTTATGTGCACCCATTCAGTCCATGTTTTTCCGTCCACAGAAGTAAAACATTTATAGCTGAAATTTACTACGAACGTACCGTTTTTGTAGACGACATTATCAAAGTACATGTTGCCGGCGCTGACATTTGGCGATATTAACGTCCAATCATCACCATTGATAGAATACGCAATGTTATACCCGCCGCAGGTTACAAAAACACCGTTTCCATATTGAATACTATATAGGTTCCTCGATATAATTTGTTTAGGCGTTGTCCAATTCACCCCATCTGTCGAGGTTGTAATATATCCGCCATCGCCTACTGCCACGTACTTTCCATTCCCGTACGCAATTGCGTTCCAGTTATTCGTGCCAACTACCGCCATAATATCGTCTTCGATTTTAATTGTTAGTAAATTTTTCGTCGAGG
>CAZGYX010000018.1:0-31192 GCA_964530735.1 uncultured Alistipes sp.
GCCGTCAACCCCGCATCATGATTGCGAAGCTGGGGCAGGACGGACACGACCGCGGCGCGAAAGTCGTAGCGACGGGCTATGCGGATGTCGGTTTCGACGTCGACATGGGCCCGCTGTTCCAGACGCCGGCCGAAGCGGCCAAGCAGGCGGTCGAAAACGATGTCCACATCGTAGGCGTGTCGTCGCTGGCGGCAGGACACCTGACGCTGGTTCCGCAAATCATCGCCGAACTCAAAAAGCTGGGCCGCGAGGACATCATCGTCATCGTGGGCGGCGTGATTCCGTACCAAGACTACGATGAACTCTATCGCGACGGTGCCGCAGCCATTTTCGGCCCGGGCACCCCGATTGCGAAGTCGGCTATCAAGATGCTCGAAATCCTGATGTCCGAATAACCTCCCTCCGGTTGCGGCCGGACACGACGGGAGCGGGCCGTGCACAATGCACGGCCCGCTCCCTTTTTACGCTCCGGTTACATTCCGAAGATATTGCGGCCTATCCACCACAAGACGACCAGCCCGCAATAAGCCCGAACGACACGCGGATGCTGCACGTATTCGCGCCAGCGCGCAGCGAGCGGCCGGCGATCGAAAGTCGTCCACCCCACTGCAACCAGATAAGGCACGGAAACGAGCATGAACGGATTGAACCGAAGAGCTGCAATGAAACGGCCGTGCAAAAGATGATAAAACGCGCGCTGCGCACCGCAAGCCGGACAATTCCAACCGGTCAGGCGGTGGAACAGGCACTGCGGCATCCAAACGGTGCGCTCGGGGTCGAACCGGTAATAAAACCACCCGACCGCGAACAGGGCGAGGAGCGCCGCAACCGGCAACAACCGATTAAGCCGCCTCAATCGCAAACGCAGCCAACGTAATAAGCGCGATATACAAAAATAGCACGACGAGCGGCACCACAACCGAAACGATTGCCCAAGTTTGCGCCGTTTTGGCGGCAGCTTCCGCCTCGTCGTAATGTCCGAGCGCCCACTCGGAATCCACCTTCGCGGCATACACGATGGAGACGATGCCGAAAGGAAGGCAACAAAAAACAGTGGCCAAAATCGCCCAAACGAGACAGTTGTCGGGCTTTTTGCGGTTCGTAATCTCTTCCATAAGTCAAATCGATCGCTCGAAAAGTCGGATAAAAGTAACGAAAATCTCATTTCCGACCAAATGTTTTTCGGCAGATTCCCGAGCCGATGCAAAACGAACCCGGCCCGCGAATGATTCGGGGTCGGGTTCGGTCAATTCAAAAGACGTCCTTTGTCGAAAGGCGCGCAACCGTTTCGAGCGGAAAATGTTACTTCGTCGAAGCGTCGCGGCCGCCGCCGAGCGCACGGTAGAGCGTCACGACGCCCTGAATCTCGTCGAAGCGGTCGGAAATCTGCGACAACTGCGCCGACAGCAACGACTGCTGCGCCGTCAGGACTTCGAGGTAAGTCGTCGGGGTGTACTGCATGAGCAGCTCGCTGCTCTTCACGGCACGCTCCAACGCTTCGATTTGCGACCTGCGCAACTCGCTCTTGGCACGGGCCGTCTGGCACTGCATCAAGGCGTTGTTGACCTCGGCACCGGCATCGAGCAGCGTCTGCTGGAAGTTCAGTTTGGCGGTTTCCTGCTCGGCTTTGGCAATCTTCACCTGCGCACGGCCGGCGCGTGCGTTGAGAAGCGGCAACACGAGCGAACCGGCCGCCGAAAGCAACAGTTTGCCGGGATTGACAATCATCGAACCGGCGCTGTTCGTCCAACCGGCGGCACCGCTCAACGTGATTTTCGGATAGAGCGCCGAACGTGCCGAAGCCGTGGCGTAATAAGCCACCGCGAGCGAAAGTTCGGCGGCCCGCACGTCGGGACGGTTGGCCAAAAGCTGCACGGGAACGCCCACGAGCAACGCATCGGGCAACTGCTGGGCGTCGAGCCGTCCGCGCACGATGGCGTGCGGCGTTTCGCCCAGAAGCGTGGCGAGCGTATTCTCGACCTCGCGAATGGAGTACTCCAAGTCGTGCAGCGAAGCCTGAATCGCCAGACTGTTGGCCTCGTACTGGGCGACGCCGGCCTCGTTGGTCATACCGGCCTCTTTCATGTTCCGCATGATGCGGACGCTCTCGCGCCACTTGTCGGCCGTTTGCGTGCTCACCTCGTACTGGCTGTCGAGCATCAACAACGTATAATAGAGGTTGGCGATGCCTGCGACCAACTGGGTCTGCACGGCCTGCTCGTAAGCCTGACTTTGCACATAGAGCGCCTTGGCACGCCGTTTGGCATTGGTCAGGCCGTTGAAAATGTCGATTTCCCAGCTGGCCGTCAGCGGAAGGTTGTAGGTCTTCGTAAACTTGCTGTTGTCGAAACTGCTGAGCGCCCCCTGCGGTGCGAAATTGAACATCGGCAAGTAGGACAAGCGGGCCGACGAAAGCGCCGCTTTGGCCTGCTCCACGCGCAGGTGAGCCGCCTGCATGTCGGTATTGTTGGCCAAACCGGTGCGAATCAACGTCTGCAACAACGGGTCGGTGAAGACCTCCGTCCAACTCAAATCGCCGAGCGACGTCGTGTCGGAACTCTCCACAGGGCCGTAAAGCCCGTCGGTGCGGATGTCGTCGGGACGGCTGTACGGTTTGTAGATGCCGCAAGCGGTAAAGGCGACCGCCGCGCACAGAATCATTATCTTTTTCATCGTTTTATTCCTCCTTTTCGTTTTTGCACTCCTCGACTTCGGCACGCACCGACCACTGCGGATCGGGATCCAGTTCCAACGGCTTGATCTTCTCCTGAATGGTCTGGAAGGCGATGAAGAGCGCAGGCACGAGGAACAACAGTGCCAATGTACCGATAATCATACCGCCGACGACACCCGAACCGAGCGTCGAGTTGCCGTTGGCACCGACCCCGTGCGCGAGTACCAGCGGAATCATACCGAACACCATCGTGAGCACGGTCATCAGAATAGGACGCAGACGGACTTTGGCGGCCGAAACGGCAGCCTGCGTGAGCGTCATGCCCGCGCGGCGGCGGTCGCCGGCATACTCGGTCAACAGAATGGCCGTCTTGGACAACAGGCCGATCAACATGATAAGGCCCGTTTGGAGGTAGATGTTGTTCTCCAAGCCCATGATTTTGGCCAAGACGAACGAACCCATCAGACCGCACGGCACGGAAAGAATGACGGCGAACGGAATGATGAAACTTTCGTAAAGTGCGCTCAAAATCAGATAAATCAGGAGGATGCAGATACCGAAGATGATAGCGGTGTTGCTGCCCGTGCGGGCCTCCTCGCGGGAAAGGCCGTCGAACTCGTAACCGTAACCGCGCGGCAATACCTGCTCGGCGGTTTCGCGAACGGCGCGAATGGCATCGCCGGACGAATATCCGTCGGCGGCCGTACCGTTGACGGCAATCGAGTTATAGAGGTTAAAACGGTTCAACACCTCGGAGCTGTACACCTTCGTGAGGGTCACGAACTGGCTCAAAGGAGCCATCTCGCCGTTGTTCAGGCGCACGAACGCATGGTCGAGCGACTCGGGGTCGAGGCGGTACTGCGGGTCGGCCTGCATCGTGACGTAATACATCTTGGAGAAACGGTTGATGTTCGACACGAACTGTCCGCCGTAATAACCGGCCAACGTCGAAAGAACGGTGTTCGGCGAAACGCCTGCCCGTTTGGCCTTGACGGCATCGACGTCCACGACGTACTGCGGGAAGTTGATGTTGAAAGTCGAATAGGCCATGGCGATTTCGGGCCGCTGGTTGAGCGCACCGATGAATTGCAGATAGATATTATAAAAATCGGTCAAGTCGCCGCCGGCCCGGTCCTGCAAGTGCATCGAAAAACCGGTCGAAGAACCGTAACCCGAAATCATCGGCGGAGCGACGGCGAAAATCTGCGCGTCCTTGATGTCCATCGTGCGGCCGTAAATCTGTCCGATGACCGACTGCACGGCGTCCTGTTTGTCGGGACGCTGCGACCAATCCTTCAACTTGATGATACACATGCCGTACGACGAACCCTGACCGGCAATCATGCCGTAACCGGCCACCTGCATGTAGTCGCGAATCTGCGGGATGCCCTCGATGCGGTCGGAAACCGTCTCCATGATGCGGTGCGTCGATTCGAGCGACGAACCCGGAGCGGCGGTCACGTTGACCATGATGGTACCCTGATCTTCGTCGGGCACGAGACCGGTCTTGGTGGTGTTCATCAGCACGACGAGGGCCGCGAACGCCAGCACGAGCGTCGACCACATGAGCCACCGGCGCTTGATGAAGAGCAGCACGCCGTACTTGTACTTGTTGATCATCGCCGTGAAAATGGCGTTGAAAGCCTTGCGGAAGCGGGCGGCGAAGTTATCGCGCATCTCGCCGTTCTCGTCCATGTAGGGCTTCAGCAACAGCGCGCAAAGCGCAGGCGAAAGCGTCAGGGCGTTGAGCGCCGAAATACCGACAGCGACGGCCATCGTGATACCGAACTGGGTATAGAAGATACCCGAAGTACCGCCCATCATGGCGACGGGAATGAACACGGCCATGAAGACCAGCGTCGACGTGACGATTGCCGAAGTGATGCCCGACATGGCGTCGATCGTGGCCATGTAGGAGGATTTGTACCCGACGTCGAAGCGCGCCTGCACGGCCTCGACGACGATAATGGCATCGTCGACCACCGTACCGATCGCCAGCACGAGCGCGAACAGCGTCAGGAGGTTGATCGAGAAGCCGGCGACGGCGAGGAAGCCGAACGTACCGACCAGCGCGACGAGAATCGAAACGGTCGGAATCAAGGTCGACCGGATGTCCTGCAAGAAGACGTAGACGACCAAGACGACGAGAATAATGGCCTCGATGAGGGTTTTGAGCACCTCGTGCATCGAAGCGTAGAGAAAGTCGTTCACGCTGTGCAGGTGGGCGATAGCCACGCCTTTGGGCAAATCGAGACTTATCTCTTCGAGCAGGGCGTCGACCTCCTCGACCACCTGCGTGGCATTGGAACCGGCCGTCTGGAAGACCATCGTACTGATGCCCGGATGACCGTTCGTGAAACCTTTGTAACCGTAGGATTCGCTGCCGAGTTCGATTTCGGCGATGTCCTTCAAGCGAAGCACCTCGCCGTCGGCCGTCGACCGAATCACGATGTCGCCGAACTCTTCGGGCGTCATCATACGGCCGCGATACTTCATCGTGTACCGGAACGCGACGTCGGCATTCTCGCCCAACGTACCGGTGGCCGCCTCGATGTTCTGCTCGGCCAGCACGCCCGTGATGTCGGACGGAACCAACTTGTACTGCGCCATGACGTCGGGCTTCAACCAAATGCGCATCGAATAGGGGGCACCCAGCGTGAAGACCTCGCCGACGCCCTGAATACGCTGGATACGTGGCTCGATGTTGATTTTAGCGTAGTTCGAGAGGAACGTCTCGTCATACGAATCGTCGGGGCTGTACAAGGAGAAAATCTTGACCATCGACGGGTTGCGCTTCATGGTCGTGACGCCGATCTGCGTAACTGCGGACGGGAGCAGACCCGTCGCGCGCGACACCTTGTTCTGCACGTTGACGGCCGCCATGTCGGGGTCGGTGCCCTGACGGAACAGGATCTGCAACGAAGCACTGCCGACGGCCGCGCTGGACGTGATGTAGTCCATGTTCTCCACGCCGTTGATAGCCTCCTCCAACGGCACGATGACCGATTTCTGGATCGTTTCGGCGCTGGCGCCCGGGTACGAGGCGCGCACCATGACCGTCGGAGGCGCGATGTCGGGATACTGCTCGATAGGCAGCGACGCCAAGCCGATGATACCGGCGATGACGATCAGAATCGAAATGACCGACGCCAATACGGGGCGTTCGATAAAACTTTTGAGTGTCATGGGTTATTCCTCCTTTCCGGTTGCGGGTTCGGCGGCCTGCGGCGCGGCGGGAGCCTGCGAACCTTTGGCGATGACGGGCGTACCCTCGCGCATCAGGCCGACGCCCTCCGCGACGATGACGTCGCCCGGCGTGAGGCCGCTGCGGACGATGTACTCCTTGCCGTCGGAGATTTTCTCGACGTCGATCATCTGCGAAGCAGCCGCACCGTCGACGACCTTATAGACATAGACCTTGTCCTGCACCTCGAACGTGGCGCGCTGGGGCACGACGATGCAATCGCGGTAGACGGTCGGCAGAATGATGCTGCCGGAACCGCCGCTGTGCAACAACCCGCCCCCGTTGGCGAAGACGGCCCGCAGGGAGACGGTACCCGTCGAGGGGTCGATGACGCCGCTGATCGTTTCGATGCGGCCCGATTTGTCGTAAAGCGAACCGTCGTTCAGGCGCAGCTGCACGTCGGCCATGTTCTTCAACGTATTGGCAATGGAACCGTAAGTACGGGTCAAGGCGAGCAACTGGTTCTCGGTCATCGAGAAGTAGACGTACATGTCCGAATTGTCGGACACGGTAGTCAGCGGCTGGGGCATTGCGCCGCTGACCAATGCGCCCACGCGGTAGGGCAGTGTCCCGACGACGCCGTTGGACGGAGCCTTCACGACCGTATAGGAGAGGTTGTTGGCGGCATTCACGCGCTGGGCTTCGGCCTGCGCGAGCTGCGCTTGGGCGGTCAGCAACTGGTTTTTCGAGGTCGAAAGGTCGAACTGCGAAACCACTTTGTTGGCGAACAGTTCCTTTTTGCTGTCATAGGTCAGCCGTGCGGTGGCGACGCCCGCTTTGGCCGCGGAAACGTTGGCCTCGGCCATTTGCAGGGCGGCCTTGTAAGGCACTTGGTCGATGATGAACAAGGGCTGGCCCTTTTCGACCTGCTGGCCCTCGACCACGCACACTTCCGAAATGGTCCCGCCCACCTGCGGGTAGATGTCGATGTCCTGACGTCCGCGAATCGTCGCCGAATAGTGGCTCGGAACCTCCCGATCGGTCGTGGCGACCGTCAGCACGGCGTACTCGGCCGGCCGCATGGCCGTCGGCGCCTGTCCGCACGAAACAACGGCCAACGAGCAAACCGCCACAGCCGTTTTCACAAAATTTCGCTTCATAAATAAAATACCTCTTTATAATAGATTGAATTTTTCCCGCTGCAAAAATACCGGATAAAACGATTTTAAGTTTTTTAATTTACGCACTTTTTTGGTACTTTTCGGAACAAAATCGTTCGGATTTGGGAATTTTTCGCTATTTTTGTTCGGAAAAAGAATAACCGTGCCCCCGAAAAAGACGTTTCATCCCCTGCTCGAAGAACCTTTCGCCGTCGGCGAATCCGACTTCGCCGATTTCGACAACCGCACCGTCCACGCCGACAACGGCGTGATTCTCCTTTGCCGCGAAGGCTCGGCCGAAGGGAGCGTCGACCTCTTTCGCGGGACGATCCGGCGCAACACGCTCATCTTCCTGCTGCCCGGAACGTCGTTCCGGCTCGACGACCGCACACCCGATTTCCGCATGGAATACTGCGCTTTTTCCCACGACCTGTTCATCGAAATAGCGGGCCGGTTCGACCCCGCCTTTTTCCGGCTGCTGGAAGAACATCCGTTTTTCGACCCGTCGGAGCAGATCGCCGAAGGCGCGAAATTCTGGTTCCAAATGGTGGGCTACACCTACCGCGACCGCGAAAACCGTTTCCGCGACATCATCATCCGCAACCGGCTGCAAAACCTGTTTCTGGAATCCTACGACAAGATGCAACGCTTCTCGGAACAGTTCCAAGAACGCCGCACCTCCGAGCCCTCGAACCGCCAGAGCGAACTGCTGCACCGGTTCATCGGACTGGTGAAAGAGCATTGCACCCGCGAACGCGAGGTCTCGTTCTATGCCGACAAGCTGTGCATCTCGACGCGCTACCTCTCGGCCATCGTCCGCAAGACGACACAGGAAGCCGCCAAAACGCTCATCGACCGTGCGGTCGTACTCGAAACCAAACACCTGCTGCAATCGACCGACCTGTCGATCCTCGAAATCGCCTACCGGCTCCACTTCCCCGACCAGTCCTATCTGGGGCGGTACTTCAAGAAACACACGGGACAATCGCCCTCCGCATTCCGAAAATCGCGGAAATAACGGAAAAAATCCGGTTTTGGAATCCGAATTGCAACGTTTCCGCTACAAAAGGCAGTCGGATGAAAAAAATCGTGTTGCTCCGTCACGGCGAGAGCGTATGGAACTGCGAAAACCGTTTTACGGGCTGGACGGATGTCGATTTGAGCGAACAGGGCGAACGCGAAGCGGCGCAAGCCGGAGCGCTGCTGCGCCGCGAAGGACTGCGATTCGGCCGTGCCTACACCTCCTATCTGAAACGGGCCGTGCGGACGCTCGACATCGTGCTGCGGGAACTCGACGCGCAATGGATTCCGGTATCGAAAAGCTGGCGCCTCAACGAAAAACACTACGGCGCGCTGCAAGGGCTCGACAAGGCGGAAACGGCCGCGAAATACGGCGATGAACAAGTGCGCATCTGGCGCCGGAGCTACGACGTACCGCCCGCCCCGCTCGCGGCGGACGACCCACGCAACCCGCGTCTGGACATCCGCTATCGGGGGATTCCTGCCGCCGAACTGCCGCTCACGGAAGCGTTGCGGGACACGGCAGCGCGGGCCCTCCCCTACTGGCAATGCACGATAATGCCCGCGCTGGCGCAACACGACGCACTGCTGGTCGTGGCGCACGGAAACAGCCTGCGCGGAATCGTCAAACACCTCAAAGGCATTTCGGACGACGAAATAGCCGGACTCAACCTGCCGACGGCAGCGCCCTATGTCTTTGAATTCGACGAGGAGATGAACTGCGTGAAAGATTATTTTCTGGGCGACCCTGCGGAAATCGCCGCCCGCATGGAGGCAGTCGCCCGGCAAGGCAAGGCGAAATAAAAAGGGGGCCGTTCGGCACGGCCCCCTTTGTTATTCCCCGCTCCGAACGGTCTCGGTCGCGACGATGCCCTCCCATTCGGGGTGAACCTGAATCCACCGCGCGATGAACCCGCAACGCGGAACAACCTTCAAACGCTGTGCGCGGACGTGCTCCAACACGGTCTCGACCAATTCGCCCCCGAACCGCTTGCCCCGGCACGATTCGGGCACGTAAGTATAGGTCAGTTCGATGACGTCGGGATAAGTCCGGTAATCGACATAGGCCTTTTGGCCATCGACCTCCATTTCGTAACGGCTCTCGGAGGTATTGTTCACGAGATTGCGACGCTTTTCCATAATTTTCGGTTTTTAACGATACGGCGAATGCTTCAAATTTGATTCCGAAACAGGAAAAATCGTATCTTCGCACCGGAATCCACCTCGTCCATGCACCCGGTCGCCGACATACTCATCGAATGGTACGAACGCTGCGGGCGTTCGCTGCCGTGGCGCGAAACCCGCGACCCCTACCGCATCTGGTTGTCGGAAGTCATTCTGCAACAGACCCGGGTGGCGCAGGGCACGGAGTATTACCTCCGTTTCACGCAACGGTTCCCGACGGTCGCGTCGCTCGCCGCCGCCGAAGAAGACGAAGTGCTGAAACTGTGGCAGGGGCTGGGATATTACAGTCGCGCGCATAACCTCCATGCGGCCGCGAAACAAATCATGGCGGAATACGGCGGACGTTTTCCCGAAACCTACGAAGGGGTGCGGTCGTTGCGGGGCGTGGGCGATTACACGGCGGCGGCGGTCTGTGCGTTTGCCTACGACCTGCCCCATGCCGCCGTCGACGGGAATTTTCATCGGGTGCTGGCGCGTCTGTTCGACCTGACGGAAGCGATCGACACGGGCACCGGGAAAAAACTTTTCGCCTCGCTGGCGCAGGAACTGCTCGGCGATGCGCAACCCTCCGCCTACAATCAGGCCGTCATGGATTTCGGCGCGACGCTCTGCACACCAGCGCAACCCCGCTGCAACGAATGTCCGCTGGCGGAACGCTGTGCGGCCCGTGCGGCCGGAACCATAGCGGAACGGCCCGTCAAACAAGGCCGGACGCACGTCCGCGACCGGCGGTTCCACTACCTGCACATCGTCTGCGGCGACCGCACGGTACTGCACCGGCGCGGGGCGGGCGACATCTGGCAGGGACTTTACGAATTTCCGCTGGTAGAGACCGGCATGGAAGCGCACGAACTCCCGCGAACGGAAGCATTCCGGCGCTGGGTCGGCGACGAATGGGTGCTGCGCGGGAGCATCGACCTGCCGAAGCATCAGCTGTCGCATCAACGAATCCACGCGACGGTGCACCGCATCGAAGTCGAAGCATTGGCTCCGGCGGCCGAAGCCTGCGCCGTGCCGATTGCGGAAGTGGACGACTATGCCGTACCGCGTCTGCTGGAACGCTACTTGCTGACCAGCCAGCCGATGTAAACGATGTAAATCGCCAAGAAAAACACGCCCTCCGGGCGGTCGATAGCCTTGCGCCGGAACGTAAAGGCCGCGAGGAAAAGCACCAGCGAACTCAACACGACCATCAAAATGTCGGCGAACGTGATGCCGCCCATCGAGAGCGGATGAATCGTCGCACTCACCCCGAGAATCAAGAGGATATTGGCGATATTGGAGCCGAGCACGTTGCCCAACGCCATTTCTGCCCGCCCCTTCAACAACGAGACGACCGACGAGGCCAATTCGGGCAACGACGTACCGCCCGCAACGAGCGTAATGGCGATGACCGATTCGCTGACCCCTAATTTGCGGGCGATGCGGGTAGCACCGTCGAGGAACAACTCGCCGCCGCCGACCAAAGCCCCCAATCCGCCGACGATCATCACGACGGCGAGCCACAATTTTATAGAAGAGGGTTGCTGCGATTCGGCCGGCCGGTCGGTCGCGGGAGCGGCGGGACGTTCGGTGTGCTTCACCGTGTACCACATCAAGAAGATATAGAGCAGGAACATGCCGATGCCCTCGGCGCGACCGATGCGGTCGGCGTCGCCGAACCCGAAAAAGCGGTCGCAGGCGACGAACAACAACAGCAGCGAACCGAACATGCCGAACGGGATGTCGCGCCGGATGTTGCCCGAAGTCAGCGGCAGCGGGCGAATCACGGCGCAGACGCCCACGATGACGAAGACGTTGAAGATGTTGGAGCCGACGACGTTGCCGATTGCCACGTCGCTTTTGCCGGCAATGGCCGAGAGCACGGACACGACCAGTTCGGGGGTCGACGTGCCGACGGCGATGACCGTCAACCCGATGATGAACTCCGGCACGCAGAAACGCTGCGCGACGGCGGCAGCGCCGTCGGTCAGAAAATTGGCGCCGCCGAGAATCAGCGCCAAACCCAATAACAGCACGACTATCTCCATAATCCGATTCCTATTTCAGCAACAACAGGCTGACGGCCATCAGGGCCATGCCCGAAACTACGCCGTAAATGGCCGTATGCGCCTCACCGTATTCGCGGGCGGCCGGAAGCAGCTCGTCGATCGAGATGAACACCATGATGCCGGCGACACCGGCGAGGACGCACCCCATGAGCGTAGGCGTCATGAAGGGCATCAACACACACCATGCCAGCAGTGCCCCGACCGGCTCGGCCAACCCCGACAACAACGAATAGACGAACGCCTTGCGCCGGTCGCCCGTGGCGTAAAACACGGGCACGGAGACGGCGATTCCCTCCGGGATGTTGTGGATGGCGATAGCGACGGCAATGGCGACGCCCAACGTGCGGTTGTCGACCGCCGCCGCAAAGGTGGCGATTCCTTCGGGGAAGTTGTGAATGGCAATGGCGAGCGTCGTCATAAGCCCCATGCGCATCAGCTTGGGGTTGAGCGGGCGGTGGTCGAGTTCCTCGACGAGGTGCGCCTCGTGCGGGTTCTCGACCGACGGCACGAGCCGGTCGATGATGCCGATCGACAACATGCCACCGAAAAAGGCCGCGACCGCAAGCCAATGTCCCGCCCCGCCGCTCCACGCCTCCGAGAGCGCGGTTTCGGCCTGCGGGAACAACTCGACGAACGACACATAGACCATCACCCCGCCCGACAGGCCGAGCGAAAACGACAACAGCCGCCGGTTGGTATGTTTGGCGAAGAACGCGACCACGCTGCCGATGCCGGTTGCGAGACCGGCCCCGAGCGTCAACAAAAACGGTACGATCAGATTTGCATCCATAACAAGCACTCCACACCCCCCCCAGCAAAAACGGTGCTATGCGTCGCGCCGCACGAGCTTCACGACGTTCTCCACGTGGTGCGTGTGGGGGAACATGTCGACGGGCTGCACGGCAGTGACGCGGTAATCGGCGTCAAGCAGTGCCAAGTCGCGGGCCTGCGTGGCGGGATTGCAACTCACGTAGACGATACGCGACGGCGCGGCGCGGCGGATGACCCCGATGACCGGCTCGTCGACCCCGGCGCGCGGCGGGTCGAGGATGATGACGTCGGGCCGGCCGTTGGCGGCGATGAAAGCGTCGTCCAACACGGCCTTCATGTCGCCCGCATAAAAGACGGTATTCGCGATGCCGTTCGTTTCGGAGTTGACGCGCGCGTCGGCGATAGCTTCGGGCACGTACTCGATGCCGACGACGCGCGCGCATCGCGAAGCGCAGAAGTTGGCGATGGTGCCCGTGCCGGTATAAAGATCGTAAAGCACCTCATCGGGGTGCAGGTCGGCGAAATCGCGGGCGACCTTGTAGAGTTCGTAGGCCTGTGCCGAATTGGTCTGGTAAAACGACTTGGGCCCCACCTTGAAGCGCAAGCCCTCCATTTCCTCGACGATGTGGTCCTTGCCGCGATACAACACGGGGTCGAGGTCGGCCGTCGAATCGTTGAATTTGGTGTTGACGATGTAGAACAACGACGTGATTTCGGGGAAAGTCGCCGCAAGGAAGTCGAGCAGCGCGGCGATTTTCGCGCGGTCGTCGGCCCCGAAGACGACGATGACCATTACCTCGCCGGTCGAAGCGGTGCGGACGGTCAGGTTGCGCATCAGCCCCGTATGCTCGCGGGCGTTGTGGAACGAGTAACCGTGTTCGAGGCAAAAACGCTTGGTCTCGGTGCGAATGGCGTTCGACGGGTCGGGCTGCAACCAGCACCGGCGGATGTCCAACACCTTGTCGAACATGTCGGGAATGTGGAAACCGGCGGCAGGCCCTGCCGCGATGTCGGTGTCGGCCGCAATCTCCTCGCGGGTCAACCACCGGCGGTCGGCGAACGTGAATTCCAATTTGTTGCGGTAGAAGTGCGTCCGGGCAGACCCCAAGCACGGGGCGATTCCGGGCAATTCGATTTTGCCGATACGGGCCAACTGGTCGCGCACCTGCGCGGTCTTGAAAGCCAGCTGGTCGTCGTAGGGCAGGTTTTGCCATTTGCACCCGCCGCAAGTGCCGAAATGCTCGCAGAACGGCTCGGCCCGCATGGGCGACCGGCGCACGTACCGGACGACGTACCCCTCCATGAAACGCCGCCGTTTGCAACGGATCTGCACGTCGACGACATCGCCCGGAACGGTCATCGGGACGAACACCACGACATCGTTCCAACGTCCCATCGCCTTGCCTTCGGCGGCGAGCGTCGTTATTTCGAGCCCCTCGATCAAGGGGTAATTCGCTTTCTTCCTTGCCATAAATTTCGGTTTGTGGGAGCAAAGATAGGATTTTTATCAAGACTTTTCAATTCCGAAATCCGGCCCTCGCCGTTTCGGCGAACCGGCGCAAAAAAAGAACCGAGCCCGACTGTTCGGACTCGGCTCCCGATCAACGGAACCGATGCGGTATTACTCCTGCGGGTCGGTCAGCG
Source organism: uncultured Alistipes sp. (assembly GCA_964530735.1). Taxonomy (GTDB): domain Bacteria; phylum Bacteroidota; class Bacteroidia; order Bacteroidales; family Rikenellaceae; genus Alistipes. The sequence continues at coordinate 13,690 of CAZGYX010000018.1, forward strand.
GTTGGTCTTCGAGTTTCAGGACGACGTCCTTTTCGCTGTTGAGCACCAACTGATAGGCACAGTTGCCTTTGGCCGTGCTCGCGGTCGCACTCGAACTCGTATAAACGGTGTAGATAGCCGTAATGTCGACCGTATCCCCGTCGGCCGGAATGCGGCCGTCGCGGAACGAACTGTAACCGCTCGTGCGGATGACGTAATTTCCGGGCGTATACTGGCCTTTCGTCCCTGCGGCCGGGTCGGCATAAGAAAACCATGCGGAACCGTAGAAATAGGTCTCCGTGAAAGAGCCGTTCTCATTGGGCAACGCCCGTTTGGCCGCCCAAGTGGCCCATTGGGGAATGTCGCTCCAACCGGGGGAGTTGACGTCGTAGGAGGTGCTGTTGGCGAAATAATTGGGGAACGTGTTCTGGTAACCCCATTGGGCCGTACCGTACCGGCTCGTCAGCCCCTCGAAGCGCACCAGCCTGCCCAATGCGTTTTGGCCGAACATGCCGTTGTCCTCGCCCAATACCGTCGTGTAGTTCTCCTTCGTCACCACCAACGTGTCGGACGCGAGCATCGGCTGCTGTTCGCCGGCGAAAATGTGCTCCCGGCGCAGGATGTCGGTCTCCATGTTGTCATTGGAATAACTCGTGTCGGAAGAGCGCGTACCGATGCTCAACATGCCGCGATAATTCCCGACGACGAGCTCCTGCAACTTCACGAACACGACCTGTCCGACGGGATGAAAGAGATAATTGCCCGAAGAAAGTTTCAATTCGATGGCGGATTCGCTCTCGGCATCATAGATATAGAGCGACTTGTAGATGTTGCCGTCGCGGTCGCTCGAAATGACCTTGCCGCGCGTGTACAACGGCTCGGCGACGGTCAGCGAACCGGGCTGTCCCGGATTGTCGCCCCGCATGGAGTAGAATTTCTGCTTCAAATCCCCGATCGAGATATAGGCGAGGCCGTCGGCCTGCATCCGTTCGTCGGTCATGCCCGGCTCGGGCGACGGAGCGTCGAAATCGTTGTAACATCCGACGAGCAACAACCCCGCCGCGACGGTCGAAATCAAAGTGGATAATTGGTATCTAATCATAACATTTCGTCTTTGTCCGCCGCTGTCAGAAACGGAAATAGATATTCAGGTAATAGGTCGTCCCGAAGAGGTAGAAATACTTGGAATCGAACGGCTGGTAGGAAGTCACGGTCGTTTCGGTGTTCTTCGAGAGACGGGTCTGTTCGTAACCGCCGGTCTTGATCGACTGGTCGTTCAGGATGTTCTTGATGTCGAGGCTGAATCCCAGCGTATATTTCCGGTGGATGTACCAGTTCTTGCCGATGCTGGCGTTGAGCGTGTATGCCCCGTCGAAACGCTCCTGATGACGCATGTTGGCGATGTCGGCGGCCGACATGCCGGAGGTAATCACCGCGTCGGTGCGGTAAATGGGGCTCATCGACAGGTACATATTGTTGTAATAGTTGAAATCGGCCGAGAGGTAGATGTTCTTGTTCGTCCGGTAAGACAAGCCGACGTTGACCGCCATCTGGGGCGTGCTCTCCAACCGGAAGTTCTTCCAATAGACCTTGCCCGCCGACACGATGTCGCCGCTGTTGTCCTGCGTCTGGATGTAATCGGGATCGGAGTCGTAGGTGTACTGGCCCCAGCTGACGGCGCCGTTGAGCGTGAGCGTGCGGTAGAGCGGTATGGAAACGGCCGCTTCGAGGCCGAAATAGAGCTTGTCGATGCCGCTCATGGCGAAGTTGGTATAGGTGGCCGCCACGTCGTCGTAATAGGACATGACCTTCGACTGATTATTGACGCGGGTGTAGTAACCCGACACGCGCGCCTTGATGTCGCCCAGCCGCAGCGAGTAAGCCGCATCGACCCCGAACACGCGCTCGGGCGCAAGGCCCGGCGTAATCGTATTGCGGGTACGGGGCGACACGAACGCCGACTGGAACTCGGGCGCCTTCTGCATGTACACGATGTTCGCTTCGACGGCATGCGCCCCCGAAAAACGGTACGAAAGGTTGGCCTTGCCCTTGTACGTGAGGTAATCCAACGTCTTGGAATCGCCTTTGGAGTTGTCGGGGAACAAGCCCTTGCGCCACAGACCCTCGCGCCACATCGCGGCGTAACCGATTTCGCCGCCGAGCTTGATGCCCAATCCGCCGAAATTCAAATCGTAGGAGAGCCAAGCGTCGCCATTCATCACGTGGGCATAGTAATCGTAGCTGTACTTATCCCCCACCCGCGCGGCGTGAGCGTGTCCGTGCGTGTCGTAGTAGTCCAGATTGTTCTGGTACGCAAGCTCGTTCGAGGCGAAATCGCGTTCGGCGAACTTGTCGATGTCGACCCAATAATCGCCGCCCAACAGGTCTTTCACCTGCGAATAATACTCCGTGCGGTTGCGACGGAAGCGCAGGCCGCCGTTGAGTTTCGAGTTGTTGCGGAACAGGTGCGAGAAAGAGGCCGCGAAGTTCCAGTCCAACTGGTCGGTATGCCGCTCCTCGACCATGTAGTTCGAGCGGTGGCCGGGGCCGTAAACCTCCTCGTCGGCGGGGCTGTTCTGAATGTAGTTGGTCCGGTACATGCCGTCCCAGTCGAAGTAGCGGATGTTGTCGTAATTCGCCTGCCAATAGTTCGCCTGCCAAGCCGCACCGAGCGCATTGCCGTCCCAAGCGAGGTAACTCGGCAACTTGCGGTAATAATCGGGGCGCGGGTCGGGGCCGTTCTGCCAAGTCAGCGCGGAATAACCGTTCTTGCCGAAGCGGACGGAGGTCGCCAACCGCAACTGCGAACGGTCGGAGATGTCGAACGCATAGTTCAACAGCACGAGTGGTTCGTGGTTGTCGCGCACGCGGGCGTTGCGGCGTTTGCCGTTCTGCCAGCCCCAGTTAGGGTTGTAGTAATTGTTGCCGACCAAATCGTAGGCCTCCTGCGTGGCGGCCTGCTGCGCCCCGCGTTCGGTGGGTGCGCCCAACAGGGTCAAAGCCAACCGGTGGCGTGCGCCGAAGCGTTTTTCGACAGCGGCGAAATAACCGTAGGCGTTGTAATAGACGCCGTCCACATAGGAGTTGCCGCCCTGACGGGTCGAAAGCGAGAAGGCATACGCCCAACCGTTGTCCTGATACCCCGAAGCGTAAGAGACCATCGCGCGGAAGCGGTACATCGAGTTGCCGTTCACGAGGCTGGCGCGCAAGCCCTTACGCATCTGCGATGGGCTGGTGTTGATGTTGGTCGTACCGCCGATACCGCCCAGTCCGGCGTCGGAAATTTCGATGCCCGACGTCACCTCCTGATTGCGGGTGGCGTCGTTCAGGCCGCTCCACAACGACCACGGCGTATAACCCGTCAAGGCGTCGTTGAGCCGGATACCGTTCATGTAAACGTCTTGATTCTGCGAATCGTAACCGCGCACGTTGAAACGCATCTCGCTGAATTTGTACGAGGCGATGTTATTGAAAATATCTTTCGACGCCGAAAGCGATGTCGGCAACGACTGCGCGTCGTCCGTCGTCTCGGTGTCGAATTCCGCGAAAATGGCATCGTCGAGCGTCTGCTGCGGCATGGCGGGCACGAGCACGACCATATTCAGGTCGCGAAGCGTCCGCTCGACCCGCACCGCGATGGTCGACGGCTCGAACTCCTCCGCCTCGAACGCCAACGTGTAGCTGCCGGCCGGAACGTCGTCGAAAAGGAACTCGCCCTCCGCATCGGAAACGGCCGTCCGTTCGCCGGGCGTCATCGTCACCTTCACGCCGGAGAGCGCACTCCGCCCCGTTCGCGAAACGACCTTGCCCGTGATGCCGCCTCCCTGCGCAAAGGCCGAGAGCGTCGCGACGGACAGGATCAGGGTCAATAATGTTTTGATTTTCATGATATGCGAATGTTTTTATTTGGCGAAATAGACATAGACGGGGAAGTGGTCGCTGTACCCGCCCTGAAAATTGTTTCCGACGAACGTACGCAACGGATACCCTTTGTACTGCCCCTCGCGCTGCACCATGTAGTGCTGTTTGAAGATGTTGCCGTAGTACTTCGAGCCGGGCGCCCGCTGCAACCGGAGTTCGCCCTCCGAACCCGTCGCCAAGTTTTCCGTCACGACGATGTTGTCGAACAGATTCCAAGCGTCGCCGTAAGCCAGCGTCCCCAGACCGGCGCGGTGCATCTCGGCGAAAGGATTGAAAAACTCCCCTTTCGCGAGCGTTTTGAGCTTGAGCCGGCCGCCGAGCCCTTCGGAGATGCTCTTGTCCGACGGGTCGTCGTTGAAGTCGCCCATCGCGAGGATTTTCGTCGCCGGATTCAGTGCCAGCACCGAATCGGCGATGCGGCGCATCTGCTCGCCGACCGCGATACGCTTGAACTCCGAAGCCTCCTTGCCGCCCAAACGCGACGGCCAGTGCGCCACCATGAAGAAAAACGGCTCGTCGGCAATCGTCCCCCACATGGTCAGAATGTCGCGCGTCTTGAAGTTGGGCAACGTCGGGATGACCGTACGCACGGGAAAACTGCCTTCGAGTTTGAAGACGTCGGGACGGTACAAAAAGGCGACGTCGACCCCGCGCGCTTCGGGCGAATCGTAGTGCACGATGCGGTAATCGGCCGGAGCGAGGCGCGGCGTGGCCACGATGTCCTCGAGCACCGAACGGGTCTCGACCTCCGACACGCCGATGACGGCCGGATAGATCTTGTCGAGCGCGGCGATACCGAAAAACACGCGTTCGATGTTGTCCAGTTTCTTCCGGTATTTGGCCGTATTCCACTGTTTGGGGCCGTCGGGCGTGAACTCGTCGTCGCGCACTTCGGGGTCGTTGATCGTATCGAAGAAATTTTCGAGGTTGTAAAAGACCACCTTGTACGGTTTCTGCGCGAAACCGACCGCGAACAACGCGACGAGCGCAAAAGCGAAAAAGAGATTTTTTTTCATTTTTCTCAATATACGTTATCGGAGGGTTACAAGCCCCACGCAGCGGGGTTTTTCTGCTCCTTCACGGCTTCACTGACAGAGGGGAAGAAGGTGAAACCGGTCAACTGCTCGATTTCGGCGACGCTTTTCACCCAATCCTTCGCCTCGCCCTGACCGCTGGCGTTCGCCACCCAGAAGCCGATGGACTGGCATTCGTGGCGCCACAATTCGTCGCCCAGCTCGCGGTCATTGCCCTTGACCGTGCGCACGAACACCTTGAAGTAGTGGCTCGGAATGGGGCACTCCTTACCGGCCGCGTCGGTCGTGGTATTGTCCATATTCGACTTCCAGCAAGCCCCCGTGACGACATAAAGCGTATCGGAGCACATCCAATCGCGCGCTTTGGCTTCGAGCCGGCCCCACGGCTGCTGGTTGAGATTCGAATTTTGCGGCGTCATGTTCGAGAAATAGAACGTCTGTGCCTGCATCGTGAGATTCGCGTTGCGGTCGGCATTGGGAATCTGGTGCCCGCGGTCGAAATTCCCCGCGTAAGAACGGGTCAGGTCGGCCTGATATTCGGCCTCGATTTTCGGGTCGAAAGCCCAACTTTCGTTGCGGCCCGTACCGGTATAGACCTCGTGCAGCGGATAAGCCACCCACCATGCGCCGAATTTCGATTTGTCGAAGCACAACGTGTAATTGCGTGCGTTGAACGTGCGGTCGGTCACAGGGTCGGTCAACGGCGCCGTATGGGTCACGTAGAGGAGGTTATCCGTTTTTATATAAGGAGTATTGCCGGTCAGTTTGGCCGGAATTTCGGGCCAAACCTTGTCCTTGCCGGTCTGGTAAATGTCGCGGTTGCCCGCGGCGCTGTTCTGCACCAACTCCAACGCGACCGGCTCGGCCCCGCGGTAGGCAAAACGGATGATAGCGCTGCGTTCGTCGGGCGTCGAATTGGGCCAATAATAGACCAGCAGGCGCGTATCGGCAAGGCCTCGTCCGACCGTGCCGCTCGTTTCAAACGTGCCGCTTCCGTCGGCCGGAGCCGAGCGGTCGAACGACACCCAGTCGCCGCCGGAAATGATTTCGGCCGTCCACGAAGTGCCGACCGCACCGGAAAGAAGCAACACGGCATTTCCCTCTTGGTCGGGGTGGATCGGTTTCGACCAGTCCCATTCGACCAACGGCCCGCCGAATCCGCCGTCGTCGTCATTGCAGGCGGTCATCGCGAAAAGCGCGATGCCGAATATCGCCGTCACGACCCGTACGGCCGTCCGCGAACGAAATATCGTTTTGAAAGTCATTCGGATTCAAGTTAAAAATCAACAAAAAGTCCGTACATTCCGTCCCATGCCGCCGGCAGGCATCGTCCTGCCGGCGGCGAGAACAAAATTTATTCGTACGAAATTTTGATATTCGCCATACGGCTATTACCACTACTATTTACCGTAGCATTGCCAATAGAGGTCGTTCCATCGACCATGAATCGGATATACAAAGTACCGGGCGCTATTTCCGAAGGAACAATTATCGTTTCAGAATGGCTATCATTATTCGAGTTCTTGTAAGTAACCGCAGCTATTCGTTCCCAAATAGCATTATCCGTCGAATACTCGACAAACCAGTTCTTCGGACTTGTATTCGATCCCCAAGCCTCCCAAGCTATGGTCAGCTTGGCTGCAGCAGGTATAGCGTCCGAATGAGGAATCGTCAACAGCCAATACTTTTGGTGCTCGGTCTCATCTGCGCCATCCCATCCGCCACAATAAATCGAGTTACTACTACCTGTATAAGAGAAAGAGGTCGTAACTCCTACAGTTGAAATAACCGAATTCGTATCTCCACCCGTTGCATTCAACGCATCGGCACTGGCAAATGCCCACTGAGCGAGCACGGTCGCAACAGGCGCCGAGTCATCTTTTTTGACCTCGATAGCAAGCGTATTGAGATTGGATGAAGTTCCGCCCATCGCATAACCGGTTACGATGACAGGCTCCCCATTCAACGACGCATCGATAAGTCCAGCCGGAACATATTGCAGGCGAGGTTTCACCGACGTGCCGGTAACGCTGACATTATAATTATTACCGCTGATGCTCAAAGTTCCGGCATATCGCACATATTTAATAGACATGGTTCCTGCGACATAAGCATCTATCGCGGCAGCGTCCAACTCTTCGGGCTCCGGTTGGGTATAAGTTCCCGAACTTACCAGCGTTACCGACGACTCGGTTGCAGTCAGCTGAATCAAACCGGCATATTCGCTCGTCGTACCATAGACTTTCACATTGTCACCCACGCTGTGTGTCGTCTGCGTAGCGAGATAGACATACAGCAACCCCGTATCGTCTTTCACGATAAACCCATTGGTATTGATTCCGACAATCTGTCCTGCAATAGCCAATTTTTTATCTTTCCCGCCAGCGATGACGCTGCTGATAGGCTGCGGAGTGGAGGAAGCCTGCGTTACGGAAATCGTAGCGGTGGCCGTGCGGGTAGCGTCCGTTTTATCCGTCAAGGTGACGGTAACGGTAGCGGTACGCGGCGCGGCGGAATCGTTGGCACTCTTCGGCGTGACTTTCACGGTCTTGCCGTCCGTCTCATCAACCGTTACCGTGAAAAAATCTTCGGGTACAATCGAAGCGGTTAATTCTCCGTCGATGACGCCAGTCCATGTATATACCTGCGTCTTTTCAGCCGTTTCATCGGGCTCGAAAGTCAGTTCGGCCGTTTTGGGCGAAAGCGTGATAGCTTCGCCATCCATATAATAGAGGTCGAGCGTAGAGATTTGAACGTTTTTGTCGTTGTTGACATAGAGTTTGTAGCTGGTATTAACAGCAGTGCCATTCAATTCATAAGTATATGTATCATTTTTTTGCCATGCCTGAACCGCACCACCGTCGACTACGACATCGTTCATATCCGATATGCCGATTTCGACGCCTGCCGCTACATTGGGACTGGATTTAGCCACTACCTTTACCAGCGACTTGCCTTCAAGCGCGGGAAGTACCAGATAGGCCCCTTTCTTACCCATGAACAGGCATACATATTCTTGACTCTCGTAGGTCGACGACAATCTGTAATACGCATCCGGCGCATAAAGAGCAATGTTATAACGGCCATCGAACAAATAGGTTTCCAACGCGGTAGTTCCTTTTCCTGTGGGGAAGCCGGACGGATAAACCGAAGTATCCGAAAAATCGACGGAAATGTCGGCGTCGGAAACCGTTTTGGTCGTAAAGGTTTTCGGGGTACCCGTGATTACATCGTCGCCGACTTTCGCATAGGCATAATACATATAGGTAGTGCCCTCGGTCAAGCCGGTGACCTCAACAGACCACTCGGCAGCGACGGCCGCAGCCGGAACCTCGGTCGGAGCCACTTCGGTCGCATCGTTGACTTTATAGGCGATACCCACTTCGGTCGCGTTGTCGAGGTTGCGCGACGAACCGGCCAACGTAACCGAAGTAGCCGTGACAGCGGTGGCAGAACCCGTCGTGACGGCCGGCTGGTCGCCGCCCGCAGTAAGCTCCATGACATCGTCGGGCTTGGTCGGGATAATCTGAACGTCGCTATTATTCTGCTCGGCAGTACCCCAAATGGCTCCGGTCTGGGCAGCGATAAGCAGGCTGGCGAAATCGGGCGCATCGGAGGCCGTACTCATGTAGGTCTGAATCTCCACACCAGCGGCATCCAATTTCACGGTATGTTTATCAGTGGTAACCCATGCCTGACCGACGAACTCGGCCTGCGGGGTTACGCCGGTAACTTTGACGTACTGGCCCTGATAATTGCCCGTGTTCAACTGCGCGGCGGTCAGCGTCGGCACGACGACCTCGACGGCATCTTCGTCCGAAACCGTGACGACGACATCCTTCAACTCACGCAAGTTATGGAAAGGCGAATATTTGGCGTTGGAAAGGCCGAGCGTAACTTTTTTGCCGACGGGATAGTTCGCGCTCTTGTCTTTGGTGAACTCGCCGGTATCGTAGAGCACGATGGCCGAATTGGGCGCGGTGACATTATCGCCCACGTAGAGTTTTCCGAAATTGTTGCCGTACTGGTTGTTGGCGAGGATGACGCCCTCGACGGTCGGTTCCGAATAATTCAGGTCGACGGTACCCGACGCAGAAGCCAGTTCCTCTTTGAGATAAGCGACCAGCGAAGTAATGGGTCCCGTGACGGGAGCCTCGCCCTGCTGGACAGTGACCGACTGGGTCATGTAGACGCCGTAGGCGTTGGCAAGCTGGAAGGTGAGCGTCCCGACCCGTCCTTCGTTCGACGAAGGCACGAGCAACTCCACTTTCGTGGTACCCTCGTTTCCCTCTTTGGGCGCGAACTCGATCCATTCGCTGCCCGTTTCGGCTACGAGCGTCCACGCGCGGTTGGAGTTGACCTCAAAGGAATTTCCCCCCCCCTCGAAATTTCCGTCGAGAGCGCATACGAGCGTTTCGGGAGTCACTTCGATGAACGGCATCCCGTTGTCGTCGTTATCGTCCACGCAAGAGGCGAACAAACCGGCGGCAAGCACTGTCCATGCACCGAACAAGAACTTGGCGATTGATTTTTTCATGATGGTTATTATTAAACGATTATTTTATAATTACTTCCGGCATATCGACGTCGGACGCGCACGGAGACGGGGCGCGTCCGTGCATCAAATGTAGCGATTTTTTTCCAACCGAGCAAGGGCGGAGGGCTCTTTTTCGCATCCGCAGCAGGCAAAAAAAGCCCGCCCGCGAAAAAGCATCGTTCCGGGTTTCGTTTTTTTATCGTTTTCTTTGTAATTTTGCCATAAGGAAAACACCGTACGCCTATGAAAATCGCCGCGCTGACATTCAACCCGATACAGGAAAACACCTACGTCGTATGGGACGAAACGGCGGAATGCGTCATCGTCGACGCCGGAAACGCGACGCCCCGCGAAGATGCCGCGCTGGACGGATTCATCGCCGAACACGGCCTGCGGCCGGTGCTGGCGGTGAACACGCACGGCCATTTCGACCACACGCTGGGCGTGGCGCATGTCAAGGCGCGCTACGACGTGCCGTTCGCCGTATCGTTCAAAGACCGGTTCCTGCTGGAAGGCGCGTCGGCGAGCGGATCGGTATTCGGCGTGCAGGTCGGGACGCTGCCGCTGGGCGATGCCGATCTGGACGGGATGCCGGAGGTGAGGTTCGGCAACACGACGCTGCAAGTCATCCCGACGCCGGGCCACACGCCGGGCCATGCGGTGCTCTATGAACCGGAGTCGAAATCGCTGTTCACGGGCGACACGCTTTTCCGCGAGAGCATCGGCCGCACGGACCTGCCGGGAGGCGACTATTCGTGGATCATGCGCTCGATTTTGGAACGCATCCTGCCGCTCGGCGACGAGGTGAAAATCTATCCGGGACACGGCCCCGAAAGCGACCTCGGACACGAAACGATGTACAACCCGTTCATCGTCGAAGTGCTGAACGACGAAATGAACTACCGCCAAGAATAGATGAAATCGCCCCTCCATAAACTGCTCTACCGCACGCTCTCGCTGGAAAACTACCTGCGGGTGGTCAGCCGGTTGTTTTTCGTCGTCCAGCGGCTCGGCTGGGGGCGGCGGAGTCCGGCGATGGAGTATGTCCATGCGCTGGCCGGAATCGTGAAGCGGGGCGACGTATGTATCGACGCGGGAGCGAATCTGGGCTACTACACCCGCACGCTGGCCCGGCTTGTGGGGCCGCAAGGAAAGGTCTATGCCGTAGAACCGATGCCGCCGGTGCTGGCGGTGTTGCGGCGCAATGTCCGGCGCTGCCCCAATGTCGAGATTCTGCCCTATGCGCTGGGCGAAGCGGACGGCACCGTCCGCATGGCGAACGACACGGTACGCACGGCGGGCTATTTCGGCACGGGCCGCAATTTTATTAAAGAGGCTGTGCAGGGAACAAAGGCGGGAAAGCACGGGCAACCGGCGGAAAAGCAAGAACGACCGGCGGAGAATCCGGCGGCACAGGAATACGCGGCCGAAATGCGGCGCGGCAGCCGGCTGTTCGCCGAATGCGAACGGCTGGATTTTATCAAATGCGACGTGGAAGGCTACGAACTGCATGTCCTGCGCGACCTGCGGCCGCTGCTGGAACGATTCCACCCGCAGGTGCTCGTCGAAACGGGCGGCGAAAACCGCCGGCAAGTCATCGAGCTGTTCCGCGAACTCGGCTACGAAGGCCGCACGCTGGAACGCGGCCGGTGGGCAGCGCTGGACCCCCGAAGCGAAAAAGACATATTATTCACCCGGAACTGAACCGACCATGCGCATCGACATACTGACCGTCGTCCCCGAACTGCTGGCCTCGCCGCTCAACGAGTCCATCCTGAAACGGGCCCAACAAAAAGGGCTGGTGGAAATCGTCGTCCACAACCTGCACGACTACGCCCACGACAAACGCAAGACGACCGACGACTACCCGTTCGGCGGCGAAGCGGGCATGGTGATGAAGTGCGAACCGGTATTCGAGCTGGTCGAAAAGTTGCAGGCGGAACGCCGCTACGACGAAATCATCTACACCTCGCCCGACGGCGTACGCTACGACCAGCACGAAGCCAACCGGCTGTCGACGCTGGAAAACATCATCATCCTGTGCGGCCACTACAAGGGCATCGACTACCGCATCCGCGAGCATCTCGTGACGCGCGAAATCTCGATCGGCGACTATGTGCTGACGGGGGGCGAACTGGCGGCCTGCATCATCGCCGATTCGGTGGTGCGCATCATTCCGGGGGCTATCGGCGACGAGACGTCGGCGCTGACGGACTCGTTTCAGGACAACCTGCTGTCGGCACCGGACTATACCCGGCCGGCCGAATTCCGGGGCTGGCGCGTGCCGGATGTCCTGCTGTCGGGCAATTTCGCCGAAATCGCGAAGTGGCAGGAAGAACAGGCCTACGAACGGACGAAACGCCTGCGTCCGGATTTATTGGAAAAATAAGAAAATCATGAAATACTACCTCTTGGCCGGCGAACCGTCGGGCGACCTGCACGGCGCGAACCTGATAAAAGGGCTGCGGAAAGCCGATCCCGAAGCGCAATTCCGATTCTGGGGCGGCGACCTGATGGCCGAAGCGGGCGGAACGGAAAATCTGGCGAAGCACTATCGCGAGACTTCGTTCTTCGGCATCGTCCAAGTGCTGCGGAACCTGAAAACCATTCGCCGGCAACTGCGCGAATGCCAAGCGGATGTCGCGGCATACGCCCCCGAGGCACTGGTACTGGTCGACTATCCCGGCTTCAACATGAAAATGGCGCGCTGGGCCAAAGAACACGGCATCCGCACCATTTATTATATCGCCCCCAAAGTCTGGGCATGGCGCGAATGGCGGGTCAAGGGCATCCGCCGGTTCGTCGACCTGCTGCTGATTATCTTCCCGTTCGAGCGCAACTACTTCGCGAGCAAGGGCATACAACCCGTTTTCGAGGGCAATCCGCTGGAAGACGCGATCGAAGCGCGACGGCCTACCCTGCCGACGCCCGAAGCGTTCCGCCGCGAAAACGGGCTGGACGAACGGCCTATCGTGGCGCTGCTGGCCGGAAGCCGGCGCGGCGAAATCCGCGACAACCTGCCGCTCATGGCCCGTCTGTCGGAGAAATTTCCGGAATACCAGTTCGTGGTGGCGGGCGTACACTGGCTCGACAAGTCGCTCTACGACCGCTACATGGCCGGCAGCGGCCTGCGCTATGTCTGCGACCGGACCTACGAAACGCTGGCGGCGGCCGAAGCGGCGGTCGTGACGTCGGGCACGGCGACGCTCGAAACGGCCCTGCTGGGCATCCCGGAAGTGGTGGTCTACCGCACACTGTGGTTCCAAGTGAAACTGCGCCCCTATGTGCTGAAAGTGCCCTACGTATCGCTGGTGAACCTCAACCTCGAACGCGAATCGGTGGCGGAAATCATCCAGTCCGGTCTCGACATCGCACGAGCCGAACGCGAACTGCGTGCCATTCTGCCGGGCGGAGCGAAACGCGGCCGGATGCTGGCCGATTTCGCGGAACTGCGCACGGTCATCGGGGGGGCGGGCGCCAGCGACCGTTTCGCCCGCCGCATCGTCGAATTTCTCGGACGGTAAACCGGAATAGCACCTCCCTGCGCGAACGCGGGAAAAACGTTGCACATTCCCGGCTGAACGGAGGACAAAATCTTCGGATTTTTCTATCTTTGCGTCACGCTTTCGTCGAAAAGTTAGCCGGCAGTTGTGTGCAAATCGTATGAACAATTCCCTGTACTTTTACTCCCGCGACGGAATTACCGTCTCGGTCATCCTCGATTCGCGACGAGCCCTCGCCAACGGGAACTACCCCGTGAAGACCCGCGTGACCTATCACCGGACGCATGTCTATTACCCTACGGGCAAAAATCTGTCGCAAGAAGACTGGCAGCGGCTCGGCACGACGCGCATGCGGGCGCTGCTGGCCGTGCGGCGGGACATCGAGAGCAGCTTCAACCTCGTGCGGGAAGCGGTCGAAGAGCTGGCCGACCGCGGCGGATTTTCGTTCGGGCTGCTCGATGCCCGCATCAAGGGATGCGGCACGAGAACCATTCTGGATGCCATTTCCACCCGTGAACAGGAGCAGCGCAAGGCGGGCCGGATCAGCACGGCCGACATTTTCAGGGCCCTGCTACGGGCCATGCGCGAATTTTCGAGCCGCACGCTGCAATATCAGGACATCTCGCCCTCGTGGCTGATGCGGTTCGAGGACTTCATGCGGCTGCAAGGCAAAAGCCAGACGACCATCGCCATCTATCTGCGGGCGCTGCGCGGCATCTTCAACCGTGCGAAAGCCGACGGCATCATCAAGGAGATGCAATACCCGTTCGGGCAGGGGCGGTTCGTCATCCAAGAGGGTTCGGGGCGCAAAATGGCCCTCTCGATCAAGCAGATCGGCGCAATCGTCAAATTCGACGACGGCAAGGAATCGACGGCCAAATACCGCGACTACTGGCTTTTCCTGTACCTCTGCAACGGGCTGAACGTGGCGGATTTCGTGAACCTGCGCTACCACGACATCCAGAACGGCGAACTGTGCTACGTCCGTCAGAAGACACGCCACCGGACGAAATCCCTGCGTCCGATTCGGGCGATCGTCGTGCCGCTGATGCAGGAAATCATCCGCAAATGGGGCAACGAACCGGCCCCGAACAACTTTATTTTTCCGGTGCTGGACGGAACCGAAACGGCCGTCCAACTGAAAACCAAGACCAAAACGCTCACCCGCCACATCAACCGGCGGATGAAAAAAGTGGCCGACGCACTCGGCATCGGCCACATATCGACCTATACGGCCCGACATTCGTTCGCCACGGTGCTGAAACGCGCCGGCGCGAACATCGCCTACATCTCGGAGAGTCTGGGCCACTCCGACATCAAGACGACGGAGAACTACCTCGCTTCGTTCGAGCGCGAAGAACGCGAGAAAAACGCCAAACTGCTCACCCGGTTCTGACTACTCGACCTCCCACGTCGCACCGGAGCGCAACAGGTCGTCGACACAGCGAATCGGGCTCGAAGCCTTGACCTCCTCGACCTGCCGCTGCACGGCGGCATCGTACACGGCGTCGTCCTCAACGCAGCGGATTACCCCCAAAGCGACCGGATAATCGGGATATTTCATCGCCGCCAGCATCGAGTGGAGGGTCGTATCGCGCTCGTGGGCATCGTGGGTCAGCACGTCGTCCAACGTATAGCCGTCCTGCCCGACCGTCACGACTTTCAGCTTCATGTTCTCGAAGACGAGCCCTTTTTCGTTGTTCGCCCCGAAAAGCATCTTCCCGCCGTGCCGCAGCGTAATGGTATGCTCGGCACGGGTGGCCTTGTCGGCAGCGAACGAAGCGTGGGTCTTGTCGTTGAAAATGACGCAGTTCTGCAACACCTCGACCACCGACATGCCCTTGTGCTTGGCGGCGGCGACCATGCAATCCTTCGACAGCATCACCTCCATGTCGACCGAGCGGGCGAAGAACGTCCCTTTGGCCCCGATGACCAGCTCGCCCGGGTTGAACGGCTTTTCGACCGTGCCGTAAGGCGAAGTTTTCGTGATTTTTCCCAGTTTCGAGGTAGGCGAATACTGGCCTTTGGTCAGGCCGTAAATCTCGTTGTTGAAGAGCACGACATTGAGGTCGACATTGCGCCGGATTGCGTGGATGAAGTGGTTGCCGCCGATAGCCAGCGAGTCGCCGTCGCCCGTGCAAACCCACACGGCCAAATCGGGATTGGCCACCTTGACCCCCGTAGCCACGGCGTTGGCGCGCCCGTGCACGGAATGGAAGCCAAACGTTTTCATGTAGTAGATGAAGCGCGACGAACACCCGATGCCCGACACGAACGTGAACAGGTTGTGCGGCGTATCGGTCGCGTCGGCGATTTCGGGCAGGGCGCGCTGCACGGCGTTGAGAATCGCGTGGTCGCCGCATCCGGGACACCAGCGCACCTCTTGGTCGCTCTTGAAATCGGCGGGAGTATATTTATAATCTGCCATGATGCTCTAACTCAATAAGGAAGAAAATTTTGCTTTCAGTTCGACGATCGTGAAGGGCTGGCCCTCGCACTTGTTGTACTGCTCGTAGCGGAACTCTTGGAACTGCTGCCGCAGGTAGGCGGCGAACTGCCCCTCGTTCAACTCGCACACGACGATACGGCGGAACCGTGCGAAAATCTCGCGCACGCCGCGCGGCAGCGGGTTGATGTAGTTGAAGTGGCACAGCGACACCCGTTTGCCCTCCTTGCGGAGTTCCTCGACGGCATTTTGCAAGTGGCCGCGCGTGCCGCCCCACCCCACGACCAGCAAGTCGCCTTCGGGGTCGCCCACGACGCCCTGCACGGGTATATCCTCGGCGATTTTGGCCACTTTGGCAGCGCGCAAGTCGACCATTTTCTGGTGGTTGGCGGGATCGTGCGAGATACTGCCCTTCACGGCGTCCTTTTCCAGTCCGCCGACGCGGTGTTCCAATCCGGCCTTGCCGGGGAACGCCCACCCGCGAGCCAGTTTTTCGTTGCGCACGTAGGGCATGAAACCGCCTTCGGGAGCCTTCTCGACGATAGGCGGATGAATCTCGGGATAATCCTTCATCTGCGGAATCAACCACGGCTCCGAACCGTTGGCGATGAATCCGTCGGTCAACAGGATGACGGGCGTCATGTGCTCCATGGCGATGCGTCCGGCCTCGAAAGCGAAGCGGAAACAATCGCTCGGCGACGAAGCGGCGACGACCGCCACCGGACACTCGCCGTTACGCCCGTAAAGCGCCTGCTGCAAGTCGCTCTGCTCGGTTTTGGTCGGCAGGCCGGTCGACGGGCCGCCCCGCTGGACATCGACGACGACTAACGGAAGTTCGGTCATGACGGCCAATCCCAGCGCCTCGCTTTTGAGCGAAAGGCCCGGCCCCGAAGTCGAAGTCACGGCGAAATTACCCGCATAGGCCGCGCCGATAGCCGTGCAAATGCCGGCGATTTCGTCTTCGGCCTGCACGGTCTTGACGCCCAAGTCCTTGCGTTTGGCCAACTCTTCGAGAATGACCGTCGCGGGCGTAATCGGATACGACCCGCAGAACAACGGCAGGTGCGCCTTTTCGGCGGCGGCGCAAAGCCCCCAAGCCGTCGCGACGTTGCCGGAAATGGAACGGTAAGTCCCCTTTTCGAACCGGGCCGGAGCCACCGTATAGGTGTTGGCGAACTGGTGCGTATTGGCCGCATAATCGTACCCCGCGCGGAGCGCCAGCTTGTTGGCCTGTGCGACGACGGGATTCTTTTTCAGGAACTTGGAGTCGATGTATTCCAGCGCATGCGTTTCGGGCCGGTTGAACATCCAGAAACAGATGCCCAGCGCGAACATGTTTTTGCACTTCACCACCGCCTTGTTGTCCAAGCCGGTCTCTTTCAGCGCCTCGCGCGTCAAAGAGGTGATGTCGGGTACGACGAGGTTGTACTCGTCGAGTTTCAGTTCGGTGACGAAATCGGTCGTCGCGAAACCGGCGCGCTGCAAGTGCTCCCCAGTAACGGAATCGCCGTCGAGAATCACCGTAGCACCGGGTTTCAGCCACTTGCGGTTGGCTTTCAAGGCAGCGGGATTCATGGCGACCAGCACGTCGCAATAATCGCCCGGATTCAACTCGCTGTGGTCACCGAAGTGCACTTGGAAGCCCGAAACGCCCGCAACGGTTCCCTGCGGCGCACGGATTTCGGCCGGATAGTCGGGAAAAGTCGAAATCCCGTTGCCCATCAGCGCCGAAGTGTCGGAAAAGAGCGTGCCCGTCAGCTGCATTCCGTCGCCGGAATCACCCGAAAACCGGATGACGACATCCTGCAACTCGCGCACAGAATTTTGTTCCATAATTCGTTCAGGTCAATGTTTGATGAAAAATCATACAAATATACGAATTTTTTATTAACGCGATAGACCGTTTTGCGGTTCGGAGTGTCATTTTCGCTCCCGACCCTATTTCCGCCGAGCAGAAGCAATAAAAAGCAGTCTGACGATGCTACGGCGGAACTTTTTTGCTTTTTCGAGTTCGATTTTTTGTCGCTTGCTTTCGATGCAAGCGGCAGGAACCTGGTGCGGTCGGACTTCTGTTCGATCGACC
>CAZGYX010000019.1:0-30508 GCA_964530735.1 uncultured Alistipes sp.
ACTCGAACGCCTCGACGATTTCGGGATTCTTGAGAATCGAATTGTCGCGGCAGGCGCGGTTGATTTTCACCAAATCCTGATAGACCACGCGGCCGGCACCGATATTGAGGTGGCCGACCTCCGAATTGCCCATCTGGCCGTCGGGCAAACCGACGTTCTCGCCGTCGGTGCGCAATTCGGCGTGGGGATACCGGGCCGTCATGGCCGAAATATAGGCGGGACGGACGGTCGAAATGACATCGGCCTTGTCGTGGCGGCCGTTTCCCCACCCGTCGAGAATCATCAAAAGAACTTTTTGCGTATTCATCACTTTCCTTTTTAACGTTTCCTTACCGAAGCTGCGCCTTGATCAGTTCCACCGCCTTGTCGATAGCGGCCTGCAATCCGTCGACGTTTTTGCCGCCGGCCGTCGCGAAGAACGCCTGACCGCCGCCGCCGCCCTGCATCAGTTTGGCCGCCTCGCGCACCACGGCACCGGCATTCACGCCCTGCGCCGCAATCTCCTCGCCCAACATCACCGTCAACGCGGGTTTGCCGCCGTTGTCGGAACCGACGACGAAGACCAGACGGGGCGCACGCGCCCGCAGGGTATAAGCCAAATCCTTGACGAACTCCGGCAACCGGTGCGAATGCGTCGCGAAGAGCTGCATGCCGTCGCGCTCGGGGGTCGAGGCGAGAATCTTCTCGGCTATTTGCGACACCTGTTCGCGGCGCAGCGTCTCGACCTCTTTCAAAAGGCTCTCGTTGCTCTCCAGCATCTTCTTCACGGCCTGCAACACCTGCGGATTGTTGAGATACTCGGCCAGATTGCGCATGGCATCCTCAGCCGCATAGACGACGCCTTCGGCCTGTTTGCCGGTCACCGCCTCGATGCGGCGCACGCCCGCCGAAACGGCGCTCTCGTTCAGAATCTTGAAGAATCCGATTTTACCCGTCGCACTGGTATGCGTACCGCCGCACAACTCGACCGACGTACCGAAACGCACCATGCGCACGCGGTCGCCGTATTTCTCGCCGAACAGCATCATCGCACCGCAGGCGGCGGCTTCCTCCTGCGTGGCGTTGCGGTTCTCCTCCAACGGATAATCGGCGCGAATGGCGGCATTCACCAACCGCTCGACCTCGCGCAACTGTTCGGGCGTCACCTTCTGGAAGTGCGAGAAGTCGAAACGCAACAACTCGGGCGTAACCATCGAACCTTTCTGCTCGACATGCGTACCGAGCACTTTGCGCAACGCTTCGTGCATGAGGTGGGTCGCCGAGTGGTTGTTGGCCGCCGACTGGCGTTTTTCCACATCGACCGCAGCGGTGAACTCCGCTTCGGGATTCGCGGGAAGCGTCTCGACGATATGGATAATCAACCCGTTCTCCTTCTCGGTCGCTACGACCGGAATCCGTTCGCCGGCATGCTCGATCGTACCGACGTCGCCGATCTGGCCGCCCGAATTGCCGTAGAACGGCGTGCGGTCGAAAACCAGCTGATAGGAAGTCTTGCCTTTGGACGTGACCCGACGGTAACGCGCGATGCGCACCTGCTCGGTCAACGTATCGTAACCCGTGAAAACGCTCTCGGCCAACGGGAACAACTCCACCCAGTCGTCGGTATCGACGGCCGCAGCGTTGCGCGAACGCTGCTTCTGGGCCTGCAACTCTTTCTCGAAAGCGGGCAGGTCGACCCCGACGCCCTGTTCGCGGGCAATCAACTCGGTCAGGTCGATCGGGAAGCCGAACGTATCGTACAACTCGAACGCCTTGACACCCGGAATCTCCTTTTTGCCCGACTGTTTCGTCTCGGCGATGACGCCGTCCAAGAGGTTGATGCCCGTAGCCAGCGTCCGCAGGAAAGCGGATTCCTCCTCCTCGATGACCTTTTCGACAAGGGCCTGCTGGGCTTTCAGTTCGGGGAACTGCGCGCCCATTTGAGCGACCAGTCCGGCGACGAGTTTGCAGAGCGTCGGCTCGGTGAAGCCGAGGTAGGTATATCCGTAACGCACGGCCCGGCGCAGAATGCGGCGGATGACGTAACCGGCCTTGACGTTCGACGGCAACTGCCCGTCGGCAATCGAGAACGCAATGGCCCGCAAGTGGTCGGCGATGACGCGCATGGCGACGTCGGCTTTCGGGTCGTCGCCGTATTTCTTGCCGGCCATGTCGGCGATGCGGCCGATCGTAGGCTGGAAAACATCGGTATCGTAATTCGATTTCTTGCCCTGCAAAATCATGCACAAACGCTCGAAGCCCATGCCCGTGTCGACATTGCGTGCGGGAAGCTCCTCCAATGAGCCGTTGGCCTTGCGGTTGAACTGCATGAAGACGAGGTTCCAGATTTCGATGACCTGCGGATGCCCCGTATTGACCATTTCGCGGCCCGGCTTGGCGGCGATTTCGGCTTCGTCGCGCAAGTCGAAGTGAATCTCCGAGCAAGGCCCGCACGGACCCGTCTCGCCCATTTCCCAGAAGTTGTCGTGCTTGTTGCCGCGAATGATGTGGTCTTCGGGCAGGAACCGCCGCCAGTAGTCGTAAGCCTCTTGGTCGAACGGCACTCCGTCCTCATCGCACCCCTCGAACACGGTGGCGTACATCCGCCCGGCGGGCAACTTATAGACGTCGTGCAACAGCTCCCAAGCCCATTCGATGGCCTCTTTCTTGAAATAATCGCCGTAAGACCAGTTGCCCAGCATCTCGAACATCGTGTGGTGGTAGGTGTCGTGGCCGACCTCCTCCAAGTCGTTGTGCTTGCCCGAGACGCGCAGGCACTTCTGCGTATCGGCCGCACGCGGGTACTTGCGAGGCGCGTTGCCCAAGAAAATATCCTTGAATTGGTTCATGCCCGCGTTGGTGAACATCAACGTGGGATCGCCCTTGACGACCATCGGCGCCGACGGCACGATGTGGTGGCCCTTGCGCTCGAAAAAGTCGAGAAAGACCCGACGGATTTCATTCGATTCCATCATACAACAAATTATCCGATTATTCCGTTATCTTTTTCGGGTTGCAAAATTACACAAAATACGCTAATTTTGCACGAACGAAAGCAATTTTTCGCCGATGAAACGATTTGCCCGCAGACCGGATGTCCAAACCTTCGCCCGCGAGGACGAAGCCGCTGCGCACGGGATACGAACCCCGTCGCTCCGGCTGCGCGCCTACCGGCTGCTGCGCAAAATCCTGCTGGGGTTCATCCTCATTTCGATCGTCAATGCGGTCTTTTCCTACTTTTTCTACACGCCGAAAATCTACCGCATCGACCGCGAAAACCACGAACTCGTCATCCGCTACCGCGTGCTGCAAGAGCGCATCCGCACGGCCCAGCAAATCGTCGACGAACTCCGCGCCTGCGACAACAACGTCTATCGCTCGCTTTTCGGCACCGACACGCTCTCGATCGAAGGCGTATGGCACCACTATCCCGATACGAAATACGCCGCGCTGGCCGACGATGACTTCGCACCGCTGCTGATCGGCACATGGAAACAACTCGATGCGCTGGCCCGCACGCTTTACCTCGAATCGGTCTCGCTCGACGAACTGCAATCGCTGGCCCACAACAAGGAACGCCTCTCGACCGCCGTACCGGCCATTTGGCCCATCAACCGCAAAGCGCTCCACGGCGACCATATCGGGGCGTTCACCATGCGCCGTCTTCATCCGGTACTGGGGTACGTCCGTCCGCACAAGGGCATCGACCTCGGCTGCGACCGCGGGACACCGGTCTTCGCGACGGGCGACGCGACGGTCGAAATCGCCGATACGCACGGCTACAACGGCGGATACGGCCACATGGTGCTGCTCGACCACGGATTCGGCTACAAAACCCGCTATGCCCACCTTTCGCACATCCATGTGAAGCCCGGGCAGAAAGTCCTGCGCGGCCAACTGATTGCCGAAACGGGAAACACGGGCCTCTCGCAGGGGCCGCACCTCCACTACGAAGTCATCATCAAGGGCAATCCGGTCAACCCGATCAACTACTTCAACCGCGACATGACCCCCGAAGAGTACGACAGCCTCATCAAACAACTGCGCGAAACCAAATACGAATAGGATGCCCCAAAAGACTATCATCGAACGAATCCGCCGCCGCAAACGCCGCCGGCAACGCATCATCCGCACGATCGTACAGTTGTTCGTGTGGGTGGGGGCGGCCGCGCTGTATTACATCGGATTTTCGATTTTCTTCGATACGCCCTACGAATACGCGATCAAGCACTCGACCGACGGCCTGCGCCGCGAATACGAACGGCTGAGCACGCGCTACGACTCGCTCATGCTCGTGGTCGGCAACGTCCAAGCCCGCGACCGCAATGTCTTCCGAACGCTGTTCGAGTCCGAACCGAAAGGTCTCGGAGCGGATTTCGAGCAGAAGCAGACGAACTCCTACGGGAACATCGTCGCCCGCACCTCGCGCCAACTCTGCAAAGACCTCAAAAACAACACGACCGCGCTGGAAAAGAGGCTCGGCCAACTGAACGACACCTATGTCCGGCTGCAAACGCTCATCGGACAGGCAGGGCGCGGCGTCGACCGGATTCCGGCCATCCAACCCGTCATCAACAAACAGCTGACGCGGCTGACGGCCTCCTACGGCATGCGCTACCACCCGTTCTACAAGACGCTGCAATCGCATCAGGGCGTGGACTACACGATACCGGAGGGTTCGAGCGTGTTCGCGACGGCGGACGGCACGGTGCGCGATGTGTCGATGCGCAATTCGACGTCGGGCGTAACGGTCATCCTCGACCACGGGAACGGGTACGAAACGGCCTACCACCACCTCAACAAGTCGAACGTGCGCAAAGGGCAGGCGGTGCATCGCGGCGACATCATCGCGGTATCGGGCGACACGGGACTTTCGCTGGCGCCGCACCTCCACTACGAAGTACGCTACAACGGCATGCGGGTGGATCCGATCCATTACTTTTTCATGGAACTGACGCCGACCCGCTACCAGAGCATCATGCGCATCGCCCAGACGCGCATGCAATCGTTCGACTGACAACCGGAAACATGGAAGAAAAAGGCAACGGCTGGCTGCACGACTTCGGCATCACGCACGAAGAGATTTTCCGCGAAGAACAGACCCACCGGATCATCCGCCACCTGCGGGAACGATACGGCGACGAACCGGAATTCCTTTGGGAAAAGTTCCCGGACAATGCCGTTTTCCGCCGGAAAGACAACGCCAAGTGGTATGCGATCCTGCTGACCGTGCGGTCGGACAAGCTGGGGCTGGGCGGCGACGAGCGCATGGAGATTCTGGACATCCGCGCCGATGCCGAAACCCAAGCGCGGCTGCTGGATTACAACCGCTATTTCCCGGGATACCACATGAACAAACGGAACTGGCTCACCGTCCGGCTGGACGGTGCCGCGCCGTTCGACGAAATCGCTCCGCTAATCGGCCGCAGCTACGAACTGGCGGCGAAAAAGAAGTAGTACGGCATGCGAATACGTCTGCTCTTGCTCGATTTCGACGGCACGCTGGCCGACACGCGGCGGGCCAATACGCTGGCTTATGTTGCGGCCCTGCGCGAAGCGGGCTACACGCTCACCGAAACGGAGTACGAAACCTGCTACTTCGGCATGCGCTGCAACGAATTCCTGACCAGCTACGGCATCGCCGACCCGGCGGAGCGGGAACGGCTGCGCCTGCGCAAAATCGCGCTCTATCCCGAATTTTTCGATACCGTGCGCCTCAACGAACCGCTGTGGGAATTCTGCCGCAGCTTCCGGCAACAAGGCGGACGGGTATGGATCGTTTCAACGGGCAGCCGGGCCAATATCGACCACGTGATGCGCCATTTGGGCATCGGCGGGCCGGAAACGGCCGGAACGGCAAAGGCGGCCGGAACGGGCGATGCCGCCGACGCTCCCCTCTGCGGGCCGGAGAGCCGCCCGGACGAGGCTCCGAACGGACGGGTGGACGGCATTCTGACGGGCGAAGACATCGCGCAAAGCAAACCGGCGCCGGACTGCTTTCTGGAAGCGATGCGCCGCGAAAGCTGCACACCGGCGGAAACGCTGATATTCGAGGATTCGGAAATCGGCCTCGAAGCGGCACGCCGCAGCGGAGCACCCTATATCCGAGTAAAATTGTAAGCCATTCCACCCTCGCGAATACGACCATTCCGGCAAGAGGATTTGCAACTCCGAAAATTTTAGTTTATGTTTGTACTAAAATTTTCAAACGATGAAAAACCTCACGATTTTCCTGCTGGTGCTGTTCACGACCGTAGCGACCGGCATCTTCGCCCTGCGCGACACCACCCGCACGGCGACCGTCGAAGGGATATTCAGCGACCGAATCCGCGTCATCGGGCACCCCCGCGCCTATCTGCGCAATGCGGCGGACGATTCGATTCTCGATTCGTGCGTCATATCGGACAACCGTTTCCGGCTCGCATGCGACATCGCCCGCAAGGAACTCCACTGCCGGATTACCATTACCGGCTGCGACTCGGTATCCGAAATCGCACTCCGCCCGCGCCGACACGTCCGACTGCGTATCAAATTCGACCCGCTCGAAGAACAATGGCGGCAAGCCGTCGAAGAGGCCATCGCCCGCCTCGATTCGGCAGGCCTGACGATTCCCGACAGCCTCTACCGAGACAGTCTGCCGAAATGACGCGGAATACCACTCGGAAAATGCCGACACAGGTTTCGGATACGGCTCCCTCCAAAAACGACACAGGACGCTATCCCTACGGATAACGCCCTGCATCGTGTATCGGCGCACGGATTTATTCCTGCGTCTTTTCGGCCGTCAGTTTCGCAATCTGCGTTTCGGCTTCCGCTTTCAATTTCTCGGCCTGCTTTTCGGCTTCGGAAACTAATTTGTCGCCCGCTTTTTCGGCGGCGATTTTAGCCAGCGCACCCTTTGCCGCCGCGTTGTCGACCAACTTCTGACGCTGCGTTCGGGCCGCCTCGATGAGTTTGTCGCCCGCCTTTTCGGCTTCGCTGCGGAGCTTGTCGGCCTGTTTCTGAACCTCCTCCGAAAGCGAGGCGCTGTCGGTCAGTTTCTGAATCTGCTGGTCGACGACGTTTTTCACCGCCTCCTGCACCGCCTCTTTCACGCCGAGCGTGATTTTCGGCGACGAGAACGTGCCGCCGATATTGACGTTCACGTTCTGCAACACCCCGCCGGTCGCCCCCGACGGCAAAGCCACCTTCGCCACGTAGTCGATCGTCTGGTCGAGCCCCGTGGAACCCGAAAGATTCATCTTGATGTTGCCCATCTTCAAATCGAACGGCTGGGTCGTGACACGGCCGTCGCGCACGGCGAACCGAATCGCGACGTCTTTCGCTTCGATGCGTTTCAAAGCGTCGTTGTCCAGCGCTTTGGCCAAAGCGTCGAACGCCCCGATATTCTGCACATGGATATTGGCCGAACGGATTTCGCCCGAAGCGTTCAACGATTGCAGTTCGGGCGACATGGTGCTGTCGAGCGCGGTCGCCAAGTCGAGCGACATGGAGTAGTCGCCGCCCGTTTTGGCGAAAATCGGCACCAGTTTCTGAATCAGCTCCAACTCCTCGAACGTCTTGGAGAAAGAGGCTCCGGCGATGTCGGCCGCGAGTTTCAGCTGCGGGCGCTGCGGATTCGCGGCTGTCGAATAACTGCCCGAAGCGGCTACCGTACCGTCGAACAAGCGCATTTTCAGGCCGTCGAGCAACAACGCGCCGTTGGCTATCCCCATTTTGCCCGTCAGACCGGCTATGGTCATTTTCTGGAAAAGAATTTTATTCAATTCGGTCGAAAGGGACAAGTTCAAATTACGGGGGACTTCGATCGCCTGCATCGGCGTATCGGATGCAGCGGTCTGCTCTTTCGCCGCAGTTTCGGATTCGTCCGACTGCGGGAGCGCGGCCATGATTTCATTGAGGTCGAGCAACTCCGACTTGACGTAAAGCCGACCGGAAAGCTGCGCGTCGCGCAACAGGTAACCGAGATACCCCGACAACTGGCCGTTGGCCGAAATATCGCTCCGGCCGACCGTCGCCCCGAAATCGCCGAGCGTCATCGCCGACGGCGTAATCGTCGCGGCGGCACGGCTTATCCGCACGTCGGGCAGGCCGGCGAGCTTCAACGCCAACTGCTCGATGACGAACGTACCGGACGCACCGAGTTTTTCGTACTGCTTCTTGTCGATTGCGGACATGCGGCCCGAAACTTTCACGTCGGCCGTAATCAATCCGTTCAACGACATATCCTTCTCCAACGGGTAGACCTCTTTCACGGCCCCCAAATCGACCTTGCCGCTGGCCGCAGCGCGGAACGTGGGATCGGAAGCGAGGTTCGTCGCGTAGAGCGTCGCCGAAAGGGCGTTGCCCGCCATACGGAGCCCGAACTGCGAAAGGTCGACTTCGGTCTTGTCCATCGGGCCACCCGGATTGGCGATGCGTGCGGCGATGTTGATGTCGGTCACGGCTTTGGGCAGCGACGAATAGTGGAAACTGCCGTTCTGCACGCCGGTTTTCAACTCGAATGCGGGCAGATTGCGGCCGGAAAGCTCGCCGCGCGCCCATACCCCCATCGACAGCGAACCGCCGGCGGTCAGGTTGCGGAAGTCGCGCGTATAGAAAGCCGGAACCAACGACAGAATGTCCTTGAACTGCACCTGTTCGCAACCGGCCGACAAATCCATTCGCACGGCACTTTCGGCCAGTTCGACCCAACCGTCGAGGCCCAGTTCGATAGCGTTCAACCGGAACTTGTTGTCGGAGAACGTGAAGCGGCTGTTGGCCAAATCCGCGTCGATCGCCGCATCGAGCTCGGCATTGGCCCCGCTCAACAACGGAATCCCGCCCGAAACGAAGCGCAGCGCTTTGGCCGACAAGTGCAAGTCGAGGCCGGTGCGCTCGGCCGAAAGATCGCCCCGCAACCGCAGGGAAAGCGGCTCGGTCGAAAAACGCATCTGCGTGGAATCGTCCTCGTAGCGAACGGCCGCATCGGAAATGGTAAAATTTTTCAACGAAAGCCGGAACGCCGAAGGTTCGGAAGCCTCCTCTTCCGGCTCCTCCGGTTCCTCCTCCGCAGGCTTCATGACGTCCCAGTTGACGGCGCCGTCCGCCAGCTTGCGGGCGTGCAATTCGGGACGGGCCAGAATGATTTTGGTGACCTCGAAACCGCTGTCGCCGAACAACGACAACAAATCGACCACCACCGAAATGCGGCGGGCGGCGACGATCGTGTCGCCCTCGAACCGGTCGCACCCCACGAGCGTCAACCCTTTCAAGTCGACCGAAGCATGCGGGAAATGGCGCAACAGGCTGATGTCCAACCGCTCGAAGTCGAGCCGCGCCGTGAGCATTTCGTTCGCCTCGTGCTTGACGATGCGGGCGATTTTCCCACGGAAAAGCGTCGGCGCCAGCAGCAATACCAGCAACAGAACAATCACCGTAATGGCTGTGATTTTGACAATTTTTTTCATTTGCACACCTAAATTTCCGGACGGGAACCGAACGCCGCAACCCTGCCGAATATCGGCCGGCCGACAACGGTGTCCCGTCGCAAAATCCGATGCAAAGGTACGATATTTTACACGAACCCGTCGCGCCTTCCGTAAAAAAGATTATTTTTGTTTTCGGAATCTTACGGAACGAATGACTGAAAATTTGCGGACACGCCTGCTGGCACTCGGAGACCCTGCATACGGCCGGTTCAATGCGAAACTGCTGCCGGGCGTCACGGGCATCATCGGCGTGCGGATGCCCCAACTGCGACAACTGGCGCGAGAGATCCTCCGCGACAATTGGCGGAAATGGCTCGCCGAAATCGAAGCGGCGGATGCGCCCTATTACGAGGAACGCATGTTGCAGGGGCTGGTCATCAGTCTGGCCCCCTGCACGACGCAAGAACGGCTGGACTACACGGCACGGTTCGTCCCCTGCATCGACAACTGGGCCGTGTGCGACGTATTCTGCCGGAAGCTGCGCGCCGACGAACGGGACCCCGTATGGCGGTTCATCCAACCTTATTTCCGTTCCGAAGCGCCCTATGACCTGCGGCTCGCCGTGGTGACGTCGCTGCAAAACTTCACCGATGCCGAGCATTTGGAAGATTTGCTGCGGCTTTTGGGCGGCATCCGGCACGAAAACTACTACGTCCGCATGGGCGTGGCGTGGGCCGTAGCGGAGTGCTACGCGAAAGCACCCGAACGCACCCTCGAATGGCTGCGCGACGACTGCCCGCTCGACGACTGGACCTACGACAAAGCCTTGCAGAAAATCATCGAATCGCGCCTCACGCCGGAGCCCGTCCGGCTGACGGTTCGGCAGATGAAACGCCGCAAACGCCCCGCACGAACGCTACCGACGAAATAAATCCCAACCCATATGCGCAAACTGGTAATCATACCGACCTACAACGAACGCGAAAACATCGCAGCGATGATCGACAAGGTATTCTCGCTGGCCGAACCGTTCGACCTGCTGATCATCGACGACGGCTCGCCCGACGGCACGGCCGGCATCGTCCGCGAACGGCAACCGGCATTTCCCGAACGGCTGCACCTGCTGGAACGGGCCGGGAAACAAGGGCTCGGCACGGCCTATCTGACGGGATTCCGCTGGGGGCTGGAACACGGCTACGATGCGATTTGCGAAATGGACTGCGATTTTTCGCACGACCCGAACGATCTGGAACGGCTGTACCGCGCCCTGACCGCAGGAAACGACGTGGCCGTCGGGTCGCGCTATGTCGCGGGAGGCAAGACCGTGAACTGGCCCCTCTCGCGCCGGGTGATTTCCTACTTCGGGTCGCTGTACGTGCGGGCGGTGACGCGCCTGCCGGTTCACGATGCCACCGCCGGATTCGTCTGCTACTCGCGGCGCGCGCTGGAAACCGTCGACCTCGAAGCCGTGCGCATGAAAGGCTACGGGTTCCAAATCGAAATGAAATACTCGGCATGGCGGCTGGGACTGAAACTATGCGAAATCCCGATCATCTTCACCGAACGCCGCGAGGGAGCGTCGAAAATGTCGGGCGGCATCTTCGGCGAAGCCCTTTTCGGGGTGCTGAAACTCCCGTTCCGCAAAAACAATTGGTCCCGCCGATAAAAAATTCAGTAACTATATATAACGCTCCACCAAAACCCAGCCGCTTTGCGGATAGCCCCCTCTCCAAAGACAAGGAGGGGGGGGGTACAGTGACCGTAAAAACAAAAAAGCATTTCGAAAACTTCCTAAAAGATAAAAAAGTTGTATAATCGTTATCGTAAATTTTGTTATATTTGTCAGTTGACATCCGCCGCTTGGTCGATGCGGCTGAATTTCTTCTTATACACACTTATATGATGAAACCTCTATCCCAATCAGCAGCATGTGCTGCAAAATGTTTGTTTGCTGTGATGCAGTACATGAAAGACCATGACGGAACTGTTGCCACGAAAGAAATCAACGACATCATACAGAAGAATGTCAAGTTTACGGAATGGGAACAGGAACGGGCTGGAAAGTTGCAGAACATCAGATGGTGGACAATGGTGCAATTTTATTCCATCGACTACAACAAAGCTGGTTACATTTTGAAAAAGCAAGGTTCATGGTATCTCACACCCGAGGGAGAAGATGCTATAAAGCTTGGCGCAGAACAGATTTTGCGCAATGCCAATGCTGCATATTGCAAGTGGAAACAAGAAAAAGATTTGGACGAAGATGACGCGGTAGAGGAAGAAACTCCTGAAAAAGAAACAATTATCAACATCGAGCAACTGGAAGAACAGGCTAACGAGGGAATCCGCCAATATATCAAGGCAAAGAATCCATACGAATTTCAAGACATGGTAGCTGCTTTGCTCCGTGCGATGGGATACTACACGCCTTTTATAGCTCCGAAAGGTCGCGATGGTGGCGTGGACGTGATAGCTTACATCGACGCTCTTGGTGTAAAGACTCCGCGTATCAAGGTGCAGGTAAAGCACAAACCAGACGACAACATTCAGCCACAAGACATCCGTAGCCTGCTCGGTATTCTGCGCGACGGTGACATTGCCTTGTTCGTCACCTCCGGCACTTATACAAAGCAAGCTCGCACCGAGGCATCAACCAGCAAGGCCTATATCAAACTGATTGACGGCAAAGATTTTATCCAGATGTGGCAGGATAACTACAACAAGATGCCTGACGATGATAAAAATAAGCTGCCATTGAAACACATTGCTTTCGTTGGGAGTAATGAATAAAACAACAGGAAAGCAAAAACTAAGCGAACTTTCAATTCGCTTTTTGGAGTTGTAGCGTCGCAGTCTTTGGGCCGTGTTAACAGGTTGCCCCTCCTCCTTGAAAAAGGCTTGGAGCGGAAAGCTCTAACGCATTGGACCGGATGTCCGGAGCTTTTAGTGTAAATGTATATAAGTGCTAAAGTTTTTTCGTATCTTTGGCTGTTTTTATATCACTTTCGGCATGTTCAAGACCTACCTGCGACTGTTAAGTTTCGCCCGACCTATCGGCAGATACGCCATACCCTACTTTTTCTACTCGGTGTTCTATGCCCTGTTCAACTCGCTGACGTTCGGGCTCATCGCCCCAATCATCAACACGATGTTCGGCGACGGCATCACCCCACGACCCGTCGAAACCCTGCCGCCGGTGGAGATGAGCATGCAATACGTTTCGACGCTCTTCAATTTCGTCTATTTCCGGCTGTTCGACACCTACGAACAACAAAACCTGCTCATGATGCTGGCCGGCGTGACGATTTGCGTCAGCCTGCTGAGCAACCTGTTCCGCTATCTGGGCTCGTGGACGGTCGAAAGCATGCGCACCCGCACCCTCCAACGCATGCGCAACAAGATGTTCTCGCGCGTGGTGGACATGCACGTGGGCTATTTCAGCGACCAGCGCAAGGGCGACATCATCTCGCGCATCACGTCGGATGTCGGCATCGTGCAGTTCTGCATCACCAACACGCTGCAAGTGGCTTTCCGCGAACCGTTCCTGATTATCGGCTACATCGCCATGATGTTTTCCATTTCGTGGCAGCTGTCGATTTTCTCGATTCTTTTCCTGCCCGTCGTGGCGCTGCTCATCGGCAGCATCGTGAAACGGCTCCGCCACCCCGCCCGCACCAACCAAGTACGGCAGGGCGAAATGGTCGCGACGCTCGATGAATCGCTGTCGGGCATCAAAGTACTCAAAAGCTACAACGCCGCCCGATACATCAAACAGAAATACTACGACATCAATGCCGATGTGTCGCGGCTGACCCTCTCGATGGCCCGCCGCCAACAACTGGCTTCGCCCATGAGCGAATTTTTGGGCATCACGGCCGTAGGCATCGTGCTGGTCTACGGCGGCGCGCTCGTCGCCAACCAGTCGCTCAATCCGGGCGGATTCCTCGCGTTCATCGCCATTTTCTCGCAAATCACCCGTCCGGTGCGCACGTTCATCGACCAGTTCGCGAACATCAATCAAGGCATCGCCGCCGGCGAGCGCATCTTCGCGATCGTCGACACGGAGAGCCAAATCCAAGACAAACCCGATGCGATAGAACTGACGGGACTGAAAGACAAAATCGAATTCCGCGACGTACATTTCTCTTACGACGGCTCGCGCGAGGTCATCGACGGCGTGTCGTTCGAGATCCGGCGCGGGGAAACCGTCGCGCTCGTGGGCCCGTCAGGCGGCGGCAAATCGACGCTGAGCGAACTGCTGCCCCGTTTCTACGACCCGACGGCCGGCGATATTCTCATCGACGGCGTATCGCTGCGCGACTACCGGCAGGAGAGCCTGCGCGCCCACATGAGCGTCGTATCGCAGGAGACGGTGCTGTTCAACGACACGATTGCGGCGAACATCGCGATGGGCAAGCCGGACGCGACGCCGGAAGAGATTGCGGCGGCGGCCCGCATCGCCAATGCGGACGGATTCATCGGCGAATGCCCCGACGGCTACGAAACGTGCATCGGCGATCACGGCTCGAAACTCTCGGGCGGGCAACGCCAGCGGCTTTCCATTGCGCGGGCCGTGCTGAAAAACCCGGAAATCCTGATTCTCGACGAAGCGACGTCGGCCCTCGATACGGAGAGCGAGAAATCGGTGCAGGATGCCCTGAACAAGCTGCTGGCGGGCGGCCGCACGTCGGTGGTCATCGCCCACCGGCTCTCGACCATTTACAATGCCGACCGGATCATCGTCATCGACCACGGCCGAATCGCCGAACAAGGCACGCACGCCGAGTTGCTGGCCCGCAACGGCATCTATGCCAAGCTGATTGAAATGCAATCGTTCGACTGAAACGCCATGACCGAACGCGAGAAAATGACACAGGGCGAATGGTTCGACCCCGCCGACCGCGAACTGCGTCACGCCCGACGGCGGGCGACCCGCCTGATGCACCGGTTCAATGCCGAACTGGCGGACCACGACGCGGCCTACCGGCAGACGATGATCGAACTGTGCCC
This sequence comes from uncultured Alistipes sp., assembly GCA_964530735.1. GTDB lineage: Bacteria > Bacteroidota > Bacteroidia > Bacteroidales > Rikenellaceae > Alistipes. Next base: position 14,400 of record CAZGYX010000019.1, read on the forward strand.
CGATTGTCGGGGATTCATCCGGGCGCCGTTCTACTGCGACTACGGATTCAACATCCACATCGGCGAAGACGCGTTCATCAATTTCGACTGCGTGTTTCTGGACCTCGCGCCGATCCGCATCGGAGACCGCACGATGCTGGGGCCGAAAGTCCAACTGCTCACGGCGCATCATCCGCTCGATGCCGCAGAACGGGCGACCGGCAAAGAAATGGGACGTCCGATCGTCATCGGGGACGACTGCTGGCTGGGCGGCGGCGTCATCGTCTGTCCGGGCGTCACGATCGGCGACCGGACGGTCATCGGTGCCGGAGCGGTCGTCACGCACGATATTCCGTCCGACGCGGTAGCGGTCGGAAATCCGGCGCGGGTCATTCGCAAGTAACGACGCGGGTTCCGTTTTTTACAGACTTTTTCGTACATTTGCGGAGTTCGGACGAAAACGCCGGACCGCGCTTGCCGAAGCGGCGCACCCCCGAATGAATAAAAATACGGTAAATATGAAGTTCAAAGAGTACAAAGGCCTCGATTTGGCCGGAACGGCCGCCGAAGTCCTCCGCAAATGGGACGAGGAAGACACGTTCCATAAGAGCATCTCCACGCGCGAAGGGCATCCCGCATTCGTATTCTACGAAGGGCCCCCGTCGGCCAACGGCAAGCCGGGCATCCACCACGTCATGGCACGTACGATCAAGGATACGTTCTGCCGCTACAAGACGCAGCGCGGATTCCAAGTACACCGCAAAGCGGGCTGGGACACGCACGGCCTGCCGGTGGAACTGGGCGTCGAAAAGAAACTCGGCATCACGAAAGAGGACATCGGCAAGAAAATCAGCATCGAAGCGTACAACCGCACGTGCCGCGAGGCCGTCATGGAGTTCACGGGCGTGTGGGAGGAGCTGACCCGCAAAATGGGCTACTGGGTCGATATGGACAACCCCTATATCACCTACGACAACAAGTACATCGAAACGCTGTGGTGGCTGCTGAAACAACTCTATAACAAGGGGCTGCTGTACAAAGGCTATACGATTCAACCCTACTCGCCCGCAGCCGGAACGGGACTTTCGACCCACGAGCTGAACCAGCCGGGCTGCTACCGCGATGTGAAGGACACGACCTGCACGGCACAGTTCCGCATCGTCCGCAATGCCGAGAGCGAAAAACTTTTTGCGGGGGTCGAAGACGGGGAACTTTACTTCTTGGCGTGGACGACGACCCCGTGGACCCTACCGTCGAATACGGCGCTGGCCGTCGGCCCGAACTACGACTACGTGAAAATCAAGTGCCGCAATCCCTACACGGACAAGCCGCAGACGGTCATTCTGGCTGTCGACCTCGTACCGGCCTACTTCACCAAGAAAATGGAGGGCGCCTACGAACCGACCGGCGAAAGTTGGAAAGGCTCGGAACTGGCCGGCATCCGCTACGAACAACTGCTGCCGTGGGTGAAACCGATGGAGGAGTACGGCGATGCGTTCCGGGTCATCACGGGCGATTACGTGACGACCTCCGACGGTACGGGCATCGTGCACATCGCGCCGACGTTCGGTGCGGACGACGACCGGGTGGCGAAAATCGCAGGCATCGCGCCGCTGTTCGTGGTCGACAAGGCGGGCAAAACACAGCCCATGGTCGACCGGCAAGGCAAATTCTTCCGGCTGGAAGAACTCGATGCGGAATTCGTGACCCGCTGCGTCGACACGGCGAAATACGGCGAATATGCGGGCCGGTATGTCAAGAACGCCTACGACGAAACGCTGACCGATGCCGATGCGACGCTCGACGTGGACATCGCGGTGATGCTCAAAGCCATGGGGCAGGCTTTCAAAATCGAAAAACACGTGCACTCCTATCCCCACTGCTGGCGCACGGACAAGCCGGTGCTCTACTATCCGCTGGATTCGTGGTTCATCCGCACGACGGCCCTGCGCGACCGGCTCATCGAACTGAACAAGACGATTCGCTGGCGGCCGGAATCGACCGGTTCGGGACGTTTCGGCAAGTGGCTCGAAGGGCTCGTGGACTGGAATCTGTCGCGTTCGCGGTTCTGGGGCACGCCGCTGCCGATCTGGGCGACGGACGACCACAGCGAACTGAAATGTATCGGCTCCGTCGAAGAACTGATCGCCGAAATCGAAAAATCGGTGGCGGCAGGTCTGATGACGGAAAATCCCTACAAGCATTTCAAGGCGGGCGACATGTCGGCCGAGAACTACTCGACGGAGAACATCGACCTGCACCGCCCCTATGTGGACAACATCGTGCTGGTATCGTCGAAAGGCGAACCGATGCGGCGCGAACCCGACCTCATCGACGTGTGGTTCGATTCGGGCGCGATGCCCTATGCGCAAATCCACTACCCGTTCGAGAACAAGGCGGCGCTGGACGACCGCAAGGTCTTTCCGGCCGACTTCATCAACGAAGGGGTCGACCAGACGCGCGGCTGGTTCTTCACGCTGCACACCATCGCGACGATGCTCTTCGACAGCGTGGCGTTCAAGAACGTCATTTCGACCGGACTGGTGCTCGACAAGAACGGCAACAAGATGTCGAAACGGCTGGGCAATGCCGTCGACCCGTTCGCCGTGCTGGCCGACTACGGGCCCGATGCCACGCGCTGGTACATGCTGACCAACTCGCAACCGTGGGACAACCTGAAATTCGATACGGACGGCGTGGACGAAGTGCGCCGCAAATTCTTCGGCACGCTCTACAACACCTACTCGTTCTTCGCGCTCTATGCCAATGTCGACGGTTTCACGGGCCGCGAAGCCGAAGTGCCGCTCGACAAACGGCCCGAAATCGACCGGTGGATTCTGTCGCTGCTCAACACGCTGGTGAAAAACGTCACCGAATCGCTCGAAAGCTACGACCCGACGCCGGCCGCCCGCGCCATTCAGGATTTCGTGTGCGAAAACCTGTCGAACTGGTACGTGCGCCTGAACCGCAAACGGTTCTGGGGCGGCGGCCTCACGGAGGACAAGCTGGCGGCCTATCAGACGCTCTACACCTGTCTGGAAACGGTATCGCTGCTGGCCGCGCCGTTCGCGCCGTTCATAAGCGACCGGATTTTCAGCGATCTCAACGCCGTAAGCGGCCGACATGCGGAAGGCTCGGTACATCTGACGGACTATCCCGCAGCCGACGAAACCCGCATCGACACCCGACTGGAAGAACGGATGCAACTGGCCCAGCAACTGTCGTCGATGGTGTTGGCGTTGCGCCGCAAAGTCTCCATCAAAGTGCGCCAACCGCTGACGAAAATCGTCGTGCCGGTGCTCGATGCGGCGATGGCGGAACACATCGCCGCCGTACAGGGGCTGATCCTGAACGAAGTGAACGTCAAGGAACTGGAACTGATAGCCGACACGACGGGCGTCATCACGAAGCACATCAAACCCAACTTCAAGACGCTGGGCCCGCGCTACGGCAAGTACATGAAGCAGATCGCGGCAATGACGGCGGAATTCACGCAGGAACGCATCGCGCAAATCGAGCGGTCGGCGGAAACGGTGCTCGAAGTGGACGGCGAACGCATCACGGTGACGCCGGCCGACTTCGAGATTACGTCGGAGGACATGCCGGGCTGGCTGGTAGCGACGGAAGGCAAACTGACCGTAGCACTGGACATCACGGTGACGGACGCGCTGCGGGCCGAAGGCGTGGCACGCGAGTTGATAAACCGTATCCAGAATATCCGAAAAGACGCGGATTTCGCCGTAACGGACAAAATCCGTGTCGAAATCGAAGCGAAAGAGCTGGTAGCGGAGGCTTTGGCCGCCCATGCGGACTACATCGCGTCGCAAACGCTCGCCGTAGAGGTCAAGGGCGCGGCAACGCCTGCGGGCGCGGTCGTGACGGATTCGGACATCGACGGTGAAACGCTGCGCATCGGCGTTACGCGAATTTAGCCGACGAAATACGCCGATTTATTTGGCGGTCTCGCGGATATTGCTTAATTTTACATTAGAAGCCGAGCGCAAAGCCGAATTTATCCGGACGATGCCGAGGCGAAAAAGGTTCATATAAAAGAACGGACTATGGCAGAAGAGAAAACCAGATACACCGACGAAGAACTCGAAGAGTTCAAGCATCTGATTCTGAAAAAACTGGAATCGGCCCGTGCGGACTATGAACTGCTGCGTGCCACGATCACCCACACCGAGGGGAACGACACGGAAGATACGTCGCCGACCTACAAGGTACTCGAAGAGGGCGCGTCCACGCTCTCGAAAGAGGAGAACGGACGGCTGGCGACGCATCAGATGAAATTCATCCGCAATCTGGAAATGGCGCTCGTCCGCATCGAGAACAAGACCTACGGCATCTGCAAAACCACCGGCAAGCTGATTCCGAAGGAACGGCTCATGAAGGTGCCGCACGCCACCGAGTGCATCGAAGCCAAAGAAGGACGACGGTAACCCGCCGATTTTTCTTTCATCCGCCCCGATTCGTTCGGGGCTTTTTTGTTTCCGAACCGGAAGCCTTTTTATCCGAGCGGCGGAACGGAATCCGGTTGCAGCATCCGCACGGCGACGGGGCGCGGGCGGGTCCGTACATACTTTTTTTGCGAAAATTGCGTTATCTTTGAGACTATGTTTTCGCGCCGCTGCATATTCCTGACATCGCTCCTGCTGCTGTCGCTACTCCCGTTCGCAGCCCGTACCGCCGCCCGTCCGCTCCCCTATCGCGGACGGATCGACTCCGCCAAACTCGATGCCGCCGTCGCCCCGCACGATGCCGACACGCTGGATACCCGCGTGACGGAACGCAACCAACGGCTCTACGACAGCATCGCCTCGAAAACCCACCGCACGGCCGTTTCCCGCATGCTCTACCGGCTGCTTTTCGCCGAACGGCACGCGGACACGCCGGCAACGGGCGACATCTGCGACGAAACCGGCATGCTGGCCCCGTATGCCGGAAAAATCATCGGCGAAATCCGCATCGAACGCAAACAACCCTTCGACGCGAAAAGAAACTGGCTGGAACGAACCGGCAACAAACTCCATTCGCTCACCCGGGAACGCATCATCCGGCGCGACCTGCTGTTCGCGGCCGGGCAACGGTTCGACCCCGAATCGGTCGTCCGCACGCAACAACTGCTGCTGTCGCGTCCGTATATCGCGGACACGGAAATCACGGTCGAACCCGACCCGCACGACGCGGAGCGGGTGGACATCGTCGTACAAGTCCGCGACAGCTGGTCGATCAGCGTCGACGCCGACCTCTATTCCGAAAAGCGGCTGATGCTGGGACTGACCGACGGCAACATCTTCGGGACAGGTACCCGTTTCAAGGTCGAAACCAACCTCAAATACAACACGTTCGACTACGGCGGCAACATCGTCGAATACGAAATGCCCAACCTGCTGGGGTCGTTCTTCACGTTCGATGTCCGGGGCGGCCGCAATTTCTTCGAGAACACCCTGCGGATAAGCCTGCACAAGGAGTTCCTGAAACCCACCGACTACGAAATGGGCGCGTCCTACACCGAAATGCGGACGAAAGAGTACTTCCTCGACCGCGATTCGTCGCTGCTGGTCAAGGTGCGCAATCTCGACCTGTGGGCGGGCTGGTCGAAACAGCTGCGGAGTATCCGGTCGAACATCTTTCTGACCGCCCGCTACAACTACCGCAGGTTCATGGAGCGTCCCGAAGTCGCGGCCGACTACAATCCCGCCCTGCATGACTACGACGATCTGCTCGGGGGCATCGGACTCTATCGCGAACGGCTTTTCATGACCAACATGGTCTACGGATTCGGACGCAAGGAGTACATAGCGACCGGCTACAAAGCCGAAGTCGTGACGGGCCACACGTGGGGGGAGTTCGACCGCTCGGTCTATCTGGGAGTCGGGTTCCGCACGGGCGGATTCCGGCGCATAGGCTATCTGATGGGCGGGTTCACGCTCGGCAGCCACATCGACCACAGCACCGGAGCGTGGAACCGCAGTGCCGTGGATGTCGATGCGCTGTGGTTCTCGAACCTGCTGACGGTCCGACGCAGCAGCATCCGCCAGTTCTTGGCACTCAACTACACGCGGGGCTGGAACCGCAAACGGGGATACGAGGAGGTCATCGGGTTCACGGATGAAAACGGCCTGCAAGCGTTCGACCGCTATGCGACAGGCACCAACCGGATGATCCTCAACACGGAAACCGTCGTCTTCACGCCGATCCAACCGTGGGGATTCCGATTCGCGTTCTTCGGGTTTCTCGACGCGGGGACATTAGGATATTCGCCAAATCCGTTCAAAAACGCGGGATTCGCCACGCTCGGGGTCGGCCTGCGCATCCGAAACGAACGCCTGATATTCGGCACGCTGCAAATCCGCTTGGGCATGGGATTCGGCAAAGGCGGCATCGTCGACAGCGACTGGTTCAGCCTCTCGAATACCAAACATTTCGCCGAATACCGGTTCCGGCCGACCCGCCCCGAAATCGTGGGATTCCGATAAACGGCCGCAGCAACCCGCAATAATCATCCGCCCGCCCGCGCATGAAGCGCCCGAAAACGGCCGCACCCGCACCCCCATGCACATAAAAATCCTGCGAACGGCGGTGGTAGGCCGTTCGCAGGAGGCGAACCTTTCATGCAGGCTTATGGCGGCGGGATACGGTCGCGCATCCCGGCACTTGCGGCACATGCGGAGCCGAACTCCGCCAGCGAGAGCTTATTTGCGGGAGCGGGAACACTGGAGGACCCCAGCGGAATTGCCCCGTTCGGCAGCGGCGTCGCCCATGTAAAAATAAGCCTTCCGCAATTTCTTGTCGATGAGCTGTTCACGGGTGACCTCTTTTCCATCGAGCAGAATCGTAGCATCCTGCGGAAGATTTTTGAGGCTGGTAAACCGGAATTTCCCCTCGTAAACCCGCGTCGTACCGATTCGGGAACTCCTAATGGAACCCGCGCAAGCGAGCACCGGCATAACGGTCTTACCGGTTTCGGCGCCGACCTTGACGGTGCGGATGCCATGCCCTTTGGTCACGACGGCAATGGTCGAAACGGTCGTACCGTCAGGTTGTTTATCCTTGTTGATGTTGACCGAAGCGATGTTGTTCGGGGCGAGTGCATTCACTTCGGCTCCGTTCGACAACCGACCGTCGATGTAGTAAATGATTTGAGAGCCTTCCGGTGCGCCGACCTTGACAGACGAAACCGTACCGATTGTCGTGAGCTGCTTCACTTTGGACTTCCATTCGTCACTCTTGAAATAGGCATCGGTTTTCTCCAGCTGCTTTTGGACGGCTTTCCATTCATCGCTTTGGAAGTAGGCGTCGGCCTCCGCCAATTTCTTCACTTGGGCTTTCCACTCGTCACTCTGGAAATAGGCATCCATTTCCGCGAACTTTTTCTCTTTGGCCTTCCACTCATCGCTCTGAAAATAGGAGTCGATTTTCTCCAACTGCTGCTGTTTGGCTTTCCATTCGTCGCTCTGGAAGTAGGCGTCCATTTCCGCAAACTTTTGCTGCTGGGCTTCCCACTCCTCCGGCTTCGGGAACGAACCGTAACCGACGACTACGACATCGTCCATATCCTTGGCATCGGCGGGCGCAACGTTGTCCGGTTCGCCCGGCTCTTTCATCGTGATGAGCACGACGCCGTTTTTGGCCTTGTCGCCGTACTTTTCAACGTACGGGGCCGCCGAAATATCTTTCAAAATGGTTATTGTCTTGATTCGTTCAGGAATCAACGCATTCACATCATTCAAATCGGCGACCGCCTTGCCGTCGACCAAATACAACGGCTGTTCCTGCACTTTGGAGCCGTCTACACCTTTGATGACGATCGGGTTGGGACACATCTGCACCAGCATCTCCGCTTCGTGTTCCGACTGCACGAGCGAGCGCATCGAGCCGCGACCGGTCATCGAAGTCGTATGGCCGCGATAGGTCAGATTGACTGTTTCGTAACCCGCTATCGACAAATCCGCCGACGACGATTCAGCAATCCGCAATGAAGCCCACCCCGACCGGTCAGTCGTCGTAACGTGCTGCGTGCCGTGCTCCCGCAGGGTCGCCCCCGCCAACGGCTCGCCCGACGCATCAACGACCCGCACCCGAATCGTTACCTGTTTGTCGGATTTTCCAGCAAAAAATTCTTCGGTCACCGAATTTTGCATACCTTTGTCCTGCGGGAGGACGTAAACGGTTTCGGCAAAGGCCCCGAGAGCCAATCCCGCGAGCGGCACGACGAAGAGCGCCTTGGCCCCCGCCCACCGCGATGATCTTTTTTGCAACATCATGGTAATACGGTTTTTAAGTTTACTGTGATTGAAGCTGTTGGCGACTGAGTACCACCTCCCGCCAGCAGCCTTTTTTATCAATATCAACTGGTACTGCCGCGCATCGACGCCGCTGTCGAGCACCGCCTCGTCGGCCTCGTACTCGTGGATAGCCCGCAACTCGCGGCGCAACAACCACATAGCCGGGTTGAACCACTGCAAGCACCCCGCAAGGTCGGTCAGAAGCAAATCCCACGAATGGTGCAGGTGCAGGTGGGCCCGTTCGTGCGTGATGATTTCGCGCCCGCAACCGGCGCAGTCGGCGTCGGAAATCACGATGTAACGCCACCAACTGAACGGCGTAACCGGCTGCGGCAAACGCACGAGCGTGACGCCGCCGTCGAGCTGCTCGCGACGGCCGCTCCGCACCAACCGCATCACCCGGCTGACGGACAGGGCGGTGGCGGCAAGCATCCCGAGCACACCGAGCAGGTAAATCGCGCCGAGCAACCGCTCCCACGCGAAAGGCTCGGCCGCCGGCACGTCGGGACTATCGGCAACGGCAACCGGAATATCCGCGAAAAACGCTTCGGGCAACACGGGCAATTCGTGCGTCACGGTAATGACGCACAACGGCAGGACGAACGACAGCGACATCGCACCGAGCACCACGGCGCGGTTGAAGCGGTGGAGGGTCTCGCGGCTCAACAACAACTTGAAAAACAAATAGAAGACCGCCAGACAAGCCCCGACTTTCAGGGAATAAATCGCCAACGCGTACATAATGCTAACGACTGGACTGGTTTTCGATGCGGCCGAGCAATTCGCGCAGGTCGTCGACCGAAATTTTCTCCTCCTCGACCAGAGCCGAAACGGCCCCCATGTAAGAGTTCTCGAAATAACGGCTGATGACGTTGCCCAACGTGCGGCGCGAAAACTCCGCCTCGCTCACGAGGGGATAATACTGGTAGGTGCTGCCGAACGACTTGTGCGAAAGATAACCTTTGGTTTCGAGCGTCCGCACCATCGTCGAAAGTGTATTGAAATGGGGCTTCGGTTCGGGCGCCATTTCGACCAGTTCGCGCACGAACAACGGGCCGTGCGCCCAAAAGCAGTGCATCAACTCCTCCTCACGGCGGGTCAGGCGTTCGTTTTTCGGATTTTCCATAGGTTTCCGGTTCTGTTCACGGGACAAAGGTAACTAAATTTTCTTTGCGTGCAACTATTTTATATAGTTTTTCGACTAAAAAATTTCGTTTTGACCGGAACAGCCGGATTTTTCGAGAAAAAAGCGTACCTTTGCAGCATCATAACCGGCTATGGCAAAATTCTTTACCGAACAGGAAATACGCGGGCTGCTCGTATTCGTGCCGCTGACGGCAATCGGCGTGGGCGTACTGATGCTGGCGCAACCGAAAAGCGACCCGGAAGATGCCCGCAGGGTCGAACAGGAGATGCAAACCGCCGAACAGACGGCAAAACCCGCTGATGAACAACGCGACGCGGCGGTACGGGAGCTGAAACTCCGCCCGTTCGACCCCAATACGGTCACCTACGAGGAGATGCTCGAAATGGGATTCCGACAAAAAGAGGCTTTGAGCCTGCTCCGATACCGGGCAGGAGGCAAAGTATTCCGCATCCCCGAAGAAGTGGACGAATGCCGAGGCATCGAGCATCCGGTCTACTTGCAACTGAAACCTTACATCCGCATCGGAGAAGCGTTTGCGCTGAAGCCCAAATTCAAGCCCGAACGCACCCCGAAAGAACTGCCAGCACGGAAATTGCAGCAACCTCGACCGTTCCGCATCGACACGGTGAGCGCGCGCTATCTGCAAGCCGTCACCCGGCTGTCGGAAAAGCAGGCGGAGGCTTTCATCCACTGGCGCGACAAAGCCCATGTCCATGATATGGCAGGCGTCCGGGATAGTTTCGTGATAGACGATTCGCTGGCGGCGGCGCTGGAACCCTACATCATTTTCCCGGAAGCGGAGCCCCGCCCCGTCGATGAACGCATCGACCTGAACCGGGCCGATTCGGTGGAGCTGCTCCGCGTGAACGGCATCGGAGAAAAGACGGCGGGACGAATCGTACGCTATCGCGAACGGCTGGGCGGATTCGCCCGAGCGGAGCAACTTTCGGACATAAAAGGCATCTCGAAGAGCAACTACGAAAAAATAATCGAACAAATTTACTGCGACAGTTGCGAAATTCGGAAAATTGATATTAACTTTGTGGACCCGAAAACGTTGGAAGATCATCCGTACATCGGAGAGCAGCAGCTTCGGAAATTCGCACACGAAAGATCGTTGAAAGGAGGTTGGAGTACCGTCGAAGAGTTGATCGAACAAAAGATATTCACCCGAGAGGAGGCAGCGAGACTGGCTCCGTATTTGGTATTCGGTCATCGGGACGGGACTGACTGACAGGAAATTTCATTCAGGAACAGGAGGAGCGGCGCACAGCCGGCGGCCTCGATTGGAAAAACGGAAAAACTAACAAAAAACAAACGAAAAGTCATGATTATCATGCCGGTAAAAGAGGGTGAAAACATCGAACGCGCCCTCAAAAAATTCAAACGGAAATACGAACGCACGGGCGTGCTGAAAGAGCTGCGCCGTCGTCAATACTTCACGAAGCCTTCGGTTGCGAAACGCGAGGCCCTGATGCACGCCATCTACGTGGAGCACACCTACCGCAACGAAGAGTAAATGCCCCGAGTCCGGCCCGACCGGAAGAAAGGCGTTGCTTCGGAGCAACGAAAAACCGGAAATCCTGCACAGGATTTCCGGTTTTTCATGCTGTCGACCGTTTTATCGGATGAAAAGCAGCTCGCGATACTTCGGCAACGGCCAAATCTGGTCGTCGACGATCTCCTCCAGCTTGTCGATATGGTACCGGATTTCGTCGAGGAACACGGCCACCGTATCGTGGTAGGCAATGGCCTTTTCGCGCTGGTCGTCGATGCGGTTGGCCCGTTTGCGCGCTTCGGTCATGTCGTCCGTCAGCTTCTGAATGGCCGCCGTGTGGTCCTGAATCTTGCGAATCAAGGCCATGTCGGACGAAGTTTTCAAGCCCCCGATCTGGGTCATTTTGAAAACCTTGTCGAGGAGCATCGCCTCGTATTTCGACGCGATCGGCACGATGTGGTTCATCGTCAGGTCGCCCAACACGCGGCTCTCGATTTGGATTTTCTTGGCGTAGGTCTCCCACTTCACCTCCGCGCGGGCTTCGAGCTCGACCTTCGAGAATACGCCCAAATCAGAGAACATCGCGACTGTATTCTTGTCCAGATAACGGTCGATCATCAACGGCGTGGAGGTCTCGCAGTCGAGCCCGCGACGGGCCGCTTCGGCCTTCCACTCGTCGGAGTAACCGTTGCCGTCGAAGCGAATCGCCTTGCAAGCCTTGATTTTCTGCTTCAAGACCTCGTAGATAGCCTTTTCTTTCTTGGCGCCGGCCTCGATTTTGGCATCGACGGCCACCTTGAACTCGCGCAACTCGGCGGCAACGACCGAATTGAGCACGATCATCGCTTCGGCGCAGTTGTCCGACGACCCGACGGCGCGGAACTCGAAGCGGTTGCCCGTAAAGGCGAACGGCGAAGTCCGGTTGCGGTCGGTATTGTCGAGCAGGAGGGTCGGAATGTGCGAAATACCGCTCATCTTAAAGACATTCTTGGCGTCGAAACGGATGGCGTTGTCCCCTTTGCTGGCCGCCAGTTTGTCGAGCACGCCCGAAACCTGCGAGCCGAGAAAGGTCGAAATGATTGCCGGAGGCGCCTCGTTGGCCCCCAGACGGTGGGCGTTCGTCGCACTCATAATCGAGGCTTTCAACAACCCGTTGTATTTGTACACGGCCGAAATGACGTTGACCAAGAAGGTGATGAACTGCAAATTCTCGGATGCGGTCTTGCCGGGACCCAACAGATTGACCCCCGTGTCGGTGCCCAACGACCAGTTGTTGTGCTTGCCCGAACCGTTGATGCCCTTGAAAGGCTTTTCGTGCAACAGCACGCGGAACTGGTGACGGCGGGCGATTTTGTCCATGACGGTCATCAACAACTGGTTGTGGTCGTTGGCGAGATTCGCCTCCTCGTAGACCGGAGCCAGCTCGAACTGGTTAGGAGCCACCTCGTTGTGGCGGGTCTTGACGGGAATGCCCAATTTCAGGCATTCGTATTCGAGGTCTTTCATGAACGCCATGACGCGCGCGGGAATGGCCCCGAAATAGTGGTCTTCCAACTGCTGGTTCTTGGCCGATTCGTGGCCCATGAGCGTGCGGCCGGTCAGCACGAGGTCGGGACGGATCGCCCACAGGCTTTCGTCGACGAGGAAATACTCCTGCTCCCACCCGAGGTACGAAAAGACGCGCTGCACGTTCTTGTCGAAATAACGGCACACCTCCGTCGCGGCGTTGTCGACGGCCGTGACAGCGCGCAGCAAAGGCACCTTGTAATCGAGCGCCTCGCCCGTGTAGGCGATGAAGACGGTCGGAATGCAAAGCGTCGTGTCGACGATGAACGCCGGAGAGGTGGGGTCCCACGCCGAGTAACCGCGCGCCTCGAACGTGTTGCGGATGCCGCCGTTGGGGAACGACGAAGCGTCGGGCTCCTGCTGCACGAGCAATTTGCCGGAAAACTCCTCCAAGACGCCCCCCTCGCCGTCGGGCTCGGCAAAAGCGTCGTGTTTCTCGGCGGTACCGCCCGTAAGCGGCTGGAACCAGTGGGTATAATGGTCGGCGCCGTGCTCCAACGCCCACTGGCGCATGCCGGCCGCCACGCTGTCGGCCACCTCGAACGGCAGCGGCGTCCGTTTCTCCATCGTCTCGGAGAGAATGGCGTAAGTACGTTTGTCGAGGTACTTGCGCATGGCGTCATGGTTGAATACCTTTTCGCCGAAATAATCCGAAGGCCGTCCTTCGGGGGCATTGGGTTCGACGGCGGCGTGGTTGATCGCCGCATCGACCATTTTGAACCGTAACAAAGACATCGCGATAAATTTGGATTGAGTCGTTCGGGCCGGCCGGCGTTTTGCACCGAATCCGGCCATTTCCGTTTACAGGGACAAAGGTAGTTTTTTCTCCGGAATGTTGTTCGCACAAAAATCGGATTTTTCAGAAAAACACGATTTTTTTTCGCCGAATTTCCGAAAAACAGGTGCGAATTTTCCGATTTTACCCGAATTTTTGCGCTGTTATCGAAATAACAGCGCATTTTTGGGGCAATTTTCGGATTTTTGCGGATTTTTGAAATTTCCCGCGACGGGCGCAGTTCCGACGGAAACGACCGCAACGCCGTGCGCCGCGCGAGACGCGAAAGAGAGTTTGTTATTTTTTTCACACTTTTTTACCGCAATTCGCCGGAATTTCGTAATTTTATGCGCCAAAACGCAAACTCATACTAATTCTTCAATAAAACTATGGCAAACACCAACCGCGAAAAGCTGTTCGCCGAATTCCCGCCAGTCTCGACCGAAGCGTGGGAAGAGGTGATTACGGCCGATCTGAAAGGTGCCGACTACGAGCGCAAACTGGTTTGGCGTACGGGCGAAGGGTTCAACGTCCGCCCCTACTACCGCGCCGAAAATCTCGACGGCATCCGTTTCTTGGGCTCGCAGGCAGGCGAGTTCCCGTATGTCCGGGGTACGCGCACGGACAACCGCTGGCGCATCCACCAGACGGTGGAGGTCGACGACCCCGCCAAAGCCAATGCCGAAGCACTCGACATCCTCAACAAAGGGGTCGATTCGCTGGGATTCGGCATCCGCAAGGAGAACTTCACGGCCGAAGAACTCGACGTGCTGCTGCACGGCATCCACATTCCGGCCGTCGACCTCGTATTCAGCGGCAAGCACATGGGGGCATTCGCCGAACTGGTGCTGGCGAAACTCGAAAAAGAGCACGTCGGCAAGGAGGATGCGCACGTCGCATTCTGCATCGACCCGCTCGTCAAGAACTTGGCGACGAACGGCGATTTCTGCTCGCCCGACGGCGAAAAATGCTTCGCCCGCATCGCGGCACTGCTGGAACGTGCGAAAGAGTACAAGCACGTGCGCATCGTGACCGTATCGGCCCAGCTGTTCGGCAATGCAGGCTCGACCATCGTCGAAGAACTGGCATTCGCCCTCTCGGCCGGCAACGACTACCTCGCCCGTCTGACCGACCGGGGCGTCGATGCCGAAACGATCGCGCGCAAGATGCGCTTCTCGTTCTCGGTGACGTCGAATTATTTTTTGGAAATCGCCAAATTCCGTGCGGCCCGCATGCTGTGGGCCAATGTGGTGAAGGCCTACGGCCCGCAGAACTGCGCCTGCAAGATGCAAATCCATGCCGAAACCTCGCAATGGAACCAGACGGTCTACGACCCCTATGTCAACATGCTGCGCGGCACGACCGAAGCGATGTCGGCCGCTATCGGCGGAGTCTACTCGCTGGAAGTCACGCCGTTCGACCGTGCGTTCGAGACGCCTAACGAGTTCTCGAAACGCATCGCCCGCAACGCCGAATTGCTGCTGAAGCACGAAGCCCACTTCGACCAAGTGGTCGACCCGGCCGGAGGTTCGTACTACGTGGAGAACCTGACCCAATCCATTGCGGCCGAAGCATGGAAGCTCTTCCTCGAAGTCGAAGAAAAGGGCGGCTATGCCGAAGCCTACAAGGCCGGATTCATCAAGGAACGCATCGACGCATCGGCCGCCGCGAAAGACAAGAACATCGCGACGCGCCGTCAGGTTCTGCTGGGTGCGAACCAGTACCCCAACTTCACGGAAACGGCCCCTGCGGAAATCGCGGCCGACGCCGTAACCCGTACGCAAGGCGCAGGCAATGTGCTGACGCCCTATCGCGGAGCGATGGCGTTCGAGGAGATGCGTCTGCATGTCGACCGTTCGGGCAAGGAGCCGAAAGCCTTTATGCTGACGTGCGGCAACTTGGCGATGGCCCGCGCGCGGGCGCAGTTCTCGTGCAACTTCTTCGCCTGCGCCGGAATCCGCGTGCTGGACAACACCTATTTCAAGTCGCTCGAAGAGGGCGCGAAAGCCGCCTTGGAATCGAAAGCCGAAATCGTGGTGGTCTGCGCGTCGGACGACGACTATGCCGAAGCAGCGCCGAAAGTCAAGGAACTGCTGGGCGGCAAGGCGATACTGGTAGTTGCCGGAGCGCCGGCCTGCACGCCCGAACTGGAAGCACAAGGCATCACGAACTTCATCAACGTGAAGTCGAACGTGCTGGAAACCTTGAAGTCGTACCTTAAAGAGCTGGGAATCCGATTATGAGAGCGAAATTTTCAGAACTGGAATACAAAGCCGCAGCCGGCAACGCCTGCGCGGCGAAAGGCTGCACCGAAAACGAACCGTGGGTGACGGCCGAACAGATTCCCGTGAAGGGAAACTACACGGCCGCCGACTTGGAAGGCATGGAGCACTTGAACTATGCGGCCGGTATGGCCCCGTTCCTGCGCGGCCCCTATTCGACGATGTATGTGATGCGTCCGTGGACGATCCGCCAGTATGCGGGCTTCTCGACCGCCGAAGAATCGAACGCATTTTACCGCCGCAACCTCGCCGCAGGACAGAAAGGCCTGTCGGTGGCGTTCGACTTGGCGACGCACCGAGGCTATGACGCCGACCACCCGCGCGTAGTAGGCGATGTGGGCAAGGCCGGCGTGTCGATCTGCTCGGTCGAGGACATGAAAGTGCTATTCAACGGCATTCCGCTCGACAAGATGTCGGTATCGATGACGATGAACGGCGCGGTGCTGCCCGTGCTGGCATTCTACATCGTCACGGGACTGGAACAGGGCTGCACGCTCGACCAACTGGCCGGAACGATTCAGAACGACATTCTGAAAGAGTTCATGGTGCGCAACACCTATATCTATCCGCC
>CAZGYX010000020.1:0-28396 GCA_964530735.1 uncultured Alistipes sp.
TCACGATGCAGCCTTTCCGCGCGCTGGTCGCCGACATGCTCGACGATTCGCAGAAAACCAAAGGCTATGTCGTCCAAACGTTCCTCATCAACCTCGGGGCGGTCGTCGGTGCCGTCCTGCCGTTGATTCTCACGCATTGCGGCGTATCCGACGAGGTGGTGCCCGGCCAAGTCGCCGACCACATCGCATGGTCTTATTATATAGGTGGGGCCATTCTCTTGGCGACGGTGCTCGTCACCGCTTTCAAAACCGAAGAGTATCCGCCCGAAGAGTTTTCGAAATACAACGAACTGCCTCTCCCGACGGAGGACGAGGCGAAATCCGGACGGGTTTCGTTCGTCGAACTGATGCGCCACATCCCCCGAGCGATGTGGCAGTTGGGCATCGTGCAGTTCTTCTCGTGGGCCGCGCTGTTCCTGATGTGGACCTACCTCAAACCCGCCATTACCGGCGTGGCGACCGTCGGCGGCACACCCCTCTCCGAAGGCGAAGCCCAAACATGGGTCGGTGTCCTGAACGGCATCTATCCCGTTCCGGCCTGCATCGCATCGCTTTTCATCGCCGGCATCGCCGCCCGCTGGGGCAACAAATCCGTCTACGCCCTCTGCCTGCTGTGCGGAGCGGCCGGATTCGCCGGCCTGTGCCTCCTCTGCGACAAATACGCCCTGATGCTCCCGATGATCGGCATCGGCATCGCTTGGGCCGGCATTTTGGCCATGCCCTATGCAATCCTCTCGCGGGCCGTCGAACCACGCCGCATGGGCGTCTACATGGGCATCTTCAACTTCACGATTACCATTCCGCAAATCGTCGTCGGACTCACCGGCGGAGTGATCGTAACGCACCTCTTCCACGGAAATCCGATGGCGATGATTGCGCTGGCCGGTTTCTTCATGGCGTGCGCCGCGGTGTCGGTATTCTTCATCAAGGAAAAATAGCATGATTACCTGTTGCATATTCGATTTGGACGGCGTGTTGGTCGACACGGCGCGGTTCCACTATCGGGCGTGGGCCGACATGGCGCACGGGCTCGGATTCGAGTTCACGCCCGAGCAGGGCGAGGCGACCAAAGGCGTGAGCCGCATGGCGTCGCTCGACATCGTGCTGCGCGCCGGCGGCATGGAAAACCGCTTTTCGCAGGAGGAAAAAGAGCGTCTGGCGGCCGAAAAGAATACGCGCTACCTCGCCTACGTCGCGACCATGACCCCCGCCGACGTACTGCCGGGCGTGCGCGATTTCTTGGCCGACCTCCGACGGCACGGAATCAAGACGGCACTCGGCTCGGCGTCGAAGAACGCCGGAACGATTCTCGACCGCTGCGGGCTGCGCGACGCATTCGATGCGATTGTCGACGGCACGCTGGTCTCGCGCGCCAAGCCCGACCCCGAAGTATTCCTAAAAGGGGCGGAATTGCTCTCTACCTCGCCGGAGGAATGCGTCGTCTTCGAGGACGCGGCGGCGGGCATCGAAGCGGCGACGCGGGCGGGCATGCGGTCGGTGGGCGTCGGCGACGCCCGTACACTGGCGGCCGCGACGATGACCATTCGGACTTTTGAAAATTTCACATACGAAGCGCTATGCAAAACGATAGACTGAATCCGGGCATCGACCCGTGGATGTTGACCGAAACCGGGTTCGACCCCGCACGCGTGAAGTCGTCCGAATCGCTGTTCGCATTGGGCAACGGCGTGACGGGCGGACGGGCCAACTTCGAGGAGCGTTATTCGGGCCCCTCGTTGCAGGGCAACTACCTCGGCGGCGTCTACTACCCCGACAAAACCCGTGTGGGGTGGTGGAAAAACGGCTATCCCGACTATTTCGCCAAAGTGCTCAACGCGGCTTTCTGGATCGGGGTCGACGTGCGCATCGACGGCGAGGAGCTGGATTTGGCGCAGTGCGAGGTAAAGCGGTTCTACCGCGAAATGGACATGCGGCGGTCGGTGCTGACCCGCCGGATGACCGTCGTGCTGAAAAACGGCGCCGAAGTCGAGGTCGAAGCCGTGCGGTTCCTGTCGCTGGAGCGGCGCGAGCTGGGCGTCATCCGGTATAGCGTCACGCCGGTGAACCGGGCGGCCGACGTAACCTTCTCGCCCTATATCGACGCCGACGTGCGGAACGCCGATGCCAACTACGACGAAAAATTCTGGGAACCGGTGCGCACCGAAGCGGACGCCACGCAGAGCCGCACCCGCAAAAGCGGGTTCGAGGCGGCATGGGCGCAAGCCGTCGCATTGGAGGGGGCGCAGTTCGTCTGCGAGACCCAGCCTGAAAAACCGCGCCGGACGGCGACGGTGCATTGCGAAAAAGGCAAGACGGCCACTTTATACAAGTATGCGGGCATCTGCTCGTCGCTCAATCATCGGCCTGAGGAGCTGTCGGCTGCGGCCTGCGCCGCAGCGGCCGACGGGCTGCGAACCGGTTTCGATGCCCTGCTGAAAGAGCAGGAGGAGGCGTGGGCGGCCCGCTGGCACCGCTGCGACATCGCTATCGACGGCGATGCGGCCGCCCAACAGGGCATCCGGTTCTGCATCTTCATGCTGTTGCAGACCTACACGGGCGTCGACACGCGTCTGAACATCGGCCCCAAAGGGTTCACGGGCGAGAAGTACGGCGGGGTCACCTACTGGGACACGGAGGCCTACTGCCTGCCGTTCTATCTCTCGACGGCCGGTCAGGAGGTCGCCCGCGAACTGCTCGTTTACCGCTACAACCAACTGGACAAGGCGATCGAAAATGCCGCCAAACTCGGTTTCAAGGAGGGCGCGGCCCTCTATCCGATGGTGACGATCAACGGCGAGGAGTGCCACAACGAGTGGGAAATCACCTTCGAGGAGATCCACCGCAACGGGGCTATCGCCTATGCCATTTTCAACTACATCCGCTACACGGGCGACCACGCTTATCTGGCCGACGGCGGATTGGAGGTGCTGTTGTCCATCGCCCGGTTCTGGGCGCAGCGCATCACGTGGTCGGAGGCGCGGCAGCAGTACGTGATGCTGGGCGTCACGGGCCCCAACGAGTACGAAAACAACGTCAACAACAACTGGTACACCTCCTACCTCGCCTGCTGGTGCATGCGCTACGCCACCGAAGCGGCCGCGTGGGTGCGCGAGAACCGCCCCGACGATTACGCCCGCATCTGCGCGAAGCGGCACTTCGACGAACCGGCCGAAACGGCGCGCTGGGCGGAGATAAACGCGAAAATGTACTTGGGCGAAGACCGTGAACGGGGCATTTTCCTCCAACAGGACGGCTATCTGGACAAGGAACAGCAGCTCGTCAGCGACCTCGACCCTGCCGAACGGCCGATCAACCAGAAGTGGTCGTGGGACCGCATCCTGCGTTCGTGCTTCATCAAGCAGGCCGACGTGTTGCAGGGGCTCTATTTCTTCCAAGAGGATTTCGACACGGAGACGATCCGCCGCAATTTCCGGTTCTACGAGGCCCGCACGGTGCACGAATCGTCGCTTTCGCCCTGCGTGCATGCCATTCTCGCCGCGAAAATCGGCGATGCGGCCAAAGCCTACGAAATGTACCTGCGGACGTCGCGCCTCGACTTGGACGACTACAACCGTGAGGTCGAGGAGGGGTGCCACGTCACCTCGATGGCCGGTTCGTGGCTGGCCGTAGTCGAGGGGTTCGGCGGCATGCGGATGCGCGGCGGCGTGCTGGATTTCGAGCCACACCTGCCCGAAGCATGGCGTTCGCTGACGTTCCGCGTGGACTATCGCGGGCGGATTCTGACCGTGACCGTCACGCACGACGGCATCGACGTGCGGAACGAGGGCGAACCGGTCGAAATCTCCGTCTGCGGCGTGCGGCGCCTGTTGCCCGACGGCCGACACTGACACTGCAACCCGGGCACGGGCGGTGGAAACCGCGCCGCCGCCCGGATAAAACATACGAACACGAAACAACACCAAACCAACCAATTATTAACTAACACAAATGGCTTTATGAAAAAACTTGTAGCTATGTGTTTGGGGATGATTCTCTTGAATTTTACCCCCCCCTCGCAGTTGCGCAAAGCACTGATTATGAGGTTAGTGGCGTCGTAGTCGATGCTTCGGGCGCCCCGATGGTCGGCGTTTCGGTCATCGAACGCGGAACCGTCCGCGGCACGACGACCGACATCGACGGACGGTATGCACTGACCGTAACCGGCCCCAATGCCGTAGTCGAAGCGAGCTTCATCGGTTACAAAACCGTAGAACGCATCGCTTCATCGGCGGACCTGCGCCGCGTGGTACTCGAAGAAGACCTCACGTCGCTCGACGAAGTGGTCGTCATCGGTTACGGTACCGTCAAGAAGAACGACATGACCGGTTCGGTGGCCACGGTCAAGGCCGACCAGCTCAACAAGGGTCTGGTCTCCTCGCCGGCCGACCTGATGCTCGGCAAGAGCGCCGGTGTGGTCGTTACCCCCGGCAGCGGCCAACCCGGCAGCGCGGCGACTATCCGCGTGCGCGGTGCTTCGTCGCTCAGCGCCCAGCAAGACCCGATGATCGTCGTCGACGGCCTGCCCGTTTCCAACTCGGGCATCGACGGCGTGAGCAACGCGCTGGCTTCGATCAACCCCAGCGACATCGAGACCTTCACCATTCTCAAAGACGCTTCGGCTACGGCCATTTACGGTTCGCGGGCCTCGAACGGCGTCATCATCATCACCACCAAGAAAGGTTCGGGCAACGACTCGGCCATTCCGCGCGTAGCCGTCGACTTCACGGCCTCGTTGAGCCAGAATGCCAAGTATGTCGACGTGCTGACCGGCGACCAGATGCGCACGGCCGTAGAGCGGTTCATGGGCGGCACGGACAACGACGCCTATCGTGCATTGGGCTCGGCCAACACCGACTGGCAGAAGAAAATCTACCAGCTGGCCCAGTCCTACGACACCAACGTCAGCCTGACGGGCAATGTCAAGATGGGCGAGAAGAACCGCATGCCCTATCGCGTGTCGTTCGGCTACCTCAACCAAGACGGTACGCTCAAAACCGACAACATGACGCGCGAAACGCTCACCGTCAACCTCAATCCCGTTCTGCTGGACAACCACCTCAACATCAACCTCAACGCGAAGGGCATGAACATGGACAGCCGCTTCGCCAATCAGGATGCCGTAGGTGCCGCCGTGCAGTTCGACCCCACGCAGCCGGTCTACGACCCCGACGGCCTGAACGGCTACTACTGGTGGAACTACGGCAAGACCGACGCCGAAGGCCGTCCCGACCACACTATCGGCAACTACAACACCATGGCGACGCAGAACCCCGTCGCGCTGCTCAACGACAAGCACGACGAGTCGAATGCCAAACGCTTCATCGGCAACGCCCAAATCGACTACCGCATCCACGGCCTCGAAGACCTGCGGCTGAACCTCAATCTCGGTCTGGACTATGTGAAGTCGAAGGGTACGGTCGACGTAGCGCCCGACACCGAGCAGTCGATGCACGCCACCACCGAGCAAGGCTCGGGCTACCACCGCAACTACTCGCAGCAGCGCCGCGACCAGACGTTGGAGTTCTACGCCGACTACAACAAGACCATCGGCCGTCACAACTTCGACATCATGGCCGGTTATTCGTGGCAGCACTTCTACAAGTCGTCGTTCGGCGAGACCTACAAGGCCAACGACCCTTCGGCCTACATCGCCGAGCCCAAGACCTCGAAGACGGAATACTATCTGGTGTCGTTCTTCGGCCGCGTCAACTACACGTTCGACAGCCGCTACATGATTACCGCCACCGTGCGTAACGACGGCACCTCGCGCTTCTCCGACAACAAATGGGGCCTCTTCCCGTCGGTGGCATTGGGCTGGAACATCGCCAACGAAGCCTTCCTGCGCGACGTCCGCGCCGTGTCGAACCTCAAACTGCGTTTGAGCTGGGGCCAGACCGGCCAGCAAGACCTCAACGCGGGCGACTATCCCACGCTGGCCACCTACATCTACAACGAATTGGGCAGCTTCTACCCGTTCGGAGACAACTGGATGACGCCCATCACGCCTGCCGGCTACAACGCCGCCCTGAAATGGGAGACCACGACCACCTACAACGCAGGTTTGGACTACGGCTTCCTCGACGGCCGCATCTACGGTAGCATCGACTTCTACAAGCGCAAGACCAAAGACCTGCTCAACTGGACGCCCGTAGCTGCCGGAGCCAACCTGACCAACTACCTCAACGCCAACATCGGCGACTTGGAAAACACCGGCGTCGAATTCGAAATCAACGCCGTGCCTATCCAGACCAAAGACTGGACGTGGACCGTCGGCTTCAACACCGCGTGGAACAAGAACAAGATCACCCGGCTGACGGCCGACGACGAACGCGAAGACTACTACGGCGTCGACACGGGCGGCATCTCGGGCGGCGTGGGCATCAACTGCCAAGTGCAGCAAACCGGCCAGCCCCTCAACTCGTTCTACGTCTACCAGCAGGTTTACGACGAAGCGGGCCGTCCGATGGAGGGCGTCTACGTCGACCGCAACGGCGACGGCAAAGTCGACTCCAAAGACAAGTACTGCTACAAGAAAGCGGCTCCCGACGTGACGTTCGGTTTCAACACCGCCGTTTCGTGGCGCGCCCTCACGCTGGCCGTTTCGGCCCACGCCAACGTCGGCAACTACGTCTACGCCAACGTGGAATCCAACGGCACGGCGACGCGCGACCTCTGGACCAACGCGTTCGTCAGCAACCGCCACGCGGCATCCTTGAAGGACAACTTCGCCGAACCGCAGTACCTTTCGGACTACTACGTGCGCAACGCCTCGTTCTTCAAACTGGACAACATCACATTGAGCTACCGTTTCGATTTCCGCCAGTCGTCGAAGCGCCCCATGAACCTGAGCATCTTCGGCACCGTGCAGAACGTGGCTACCGTTTCGGGCTACAAGGGCATCGACCCCGAAATTTTCTCGGGCATCGACAACAACTTCTACCCGCGTCCGCGCACCTACATGCTCGGCCTGAAATTCAATTTCTAATCCACCCCTTAAACGAATCTCAATTATGAAAAGCTATAAAGTATTGTTGATGACCGCCGCAGCGGCTCTTTCGATAGGGCTGGGTTCCTGCGTCGGCGATCTGGATACCACGCCTATCGACGAGAACATCCAACTCCCGGAAGATGTGCTCGATTCGCAGGACGCCTACGAACAGCTGCTGGCGAAATGCTATCAGGGCCTTTCCGTCAGTTCGTCACACGGGCCCAACGGCGATCCCGACATCTCGGGCGTCGACGGCGGCTTCGGCCAGTACGTCCGCGCGCTGTTCAACATGCAGGTGCTCACCACCGACGAGGCGACCTGCTGCTGGACGGACATCGGTTTGCAGGATTTGCACAACATGAACTGGACGACGACCAATCAGTTCATCTCGTCGATGTACTACCGCGTCTTCTATCAGGTGAGCCTGTGCAACGAGTTCATCCGCCGCGCCAACAGCGCCGCACTGTCGGCCGACGAGTTCCCCAAACGCGCCGCGTTCGTGGCCGAAGCCCGCGCCCTGCGTGCATTGAGCTACTACCACGCTATCGACATCTTCGGCAACGTGCCCTTCTCCACCGAAGGCAATCCCGTAGGTGCCGAAAGCCCCGCGCAGATTTCGCGCGCCGACCTCTACGCATGGCTCGTCAAAGAGTGCACCGAGCTGCTCGACGGCAACGACTTGGCCGAAGCCGGACAGAACGTCTACGGCCGCGGCGACAAGGGCATGGTACGCATGATTCTGGCCAAAGTCTACCTCAACGCCGAAGTCTGGGGCTGCGGCGACCACTATGCCGACTGCGCCGCGCTCTGCAAGCAGGTGATGGCCGATTACCCGCTGCACGGCAACTATGCCGAGCTGTTCCTTGCCGACAACCACCTCCGCACGAACAACATGACTTACAACGGCGACGAAATCATCTTCGTCGTTCCGCAGGACGGCATCAACGTGAAATCCTACGGCTGCACCAACTTCCTGATCTTCGCCGGTACGGGCGAAGGCATGGACGCTGCGGCGATGGGTATCTCGTCGGGCTGGGGCGGTCTGTCGCTCACGAAGGATTTTTCCGACAAGTTCGATGAGGTGGCGGATGCCCGCGCCCTGTTCTTCACCGGCTACGGCAAGAGTATCGAAAATCTCGTGGATTTCAAGTCGGGCGGATACAAGTCGATGAAATTCAAGAATGTCAACAGCGACGGCACGCCCGGTCAGGATACCGGTTTCGTCGATACCGACTTCCCGATGTTCCGTTCGGCCGACGCTTATCTGATGCTGGCCGAGTGCGCCAAACGCGGCGGTGCTGACGAGCAAGACGGTAAGGAAGCGTTCAAAGCCGTGCGAGTACGTGCCGGCCTCGTTAAATCCGAAGAACCTGCCGAACCCTACTCGTTGCAGAATGTGCTCGACGAACGCGCCCGCGAACTCTACTGGGAGTGCCACCGCCGCCAAGACCTGATCCGTTTCGGGCAGTTCACCACCGGCGACTACTGCTGGCAGTGGAAAGGCGCCGTCAAGGAAGGCGCCGCTGTCGAAGACTACCGCGCGCTGATGCCGCTGGTTCCCGCCGACATCAATGCCAGCGGCAAACTGACGCAGAATCCGGGCTATTGATCCCTTATTCAAAACCTAACAATCGACTATCATGAAAAAGTTATTGAGTATAGCACTTTTCGCATGGGCCGGCCTTGCGCTGACGGCGTGCGAACAGGAACATATCGACGCGCAGTACCTTCCAGATAAGGTTACGGCGCCAGTTGCAGGTACCGTGACGGGGGCCGGTGTGCTCACGGCCGACAGCCCCAACATAACGATGTCCTACACCAAAGCCGAACTGGGATTCCCTGCACCGGTCAAATACACGGTTTATGTCGCTTTGGACGAAGCCATGACCGACCGGCAGGCAGTCAACGCCACGTTCGGCGACGACGAGGCGGCCATGACGGCCAAAGACCTCAACGTCGCCCTGATCAACGCCGGCGGCGAACCCGGAATCGAAACCGATGCCTATCTGCAAGTCGCCGTTTCGATGCTCTCCGACAAGAATGCCGTGGTCGAGGGAACGGAGAACTTCTCCAACATCGTCTGCGCCCGTTTCACGCCCTATAATGCCGTATTCTATCCCGAAACCATCGGCGTAACGGGTAATTTCCAAGGATGGGCTCCTGACACTGCTCCGCGATTATGGGGCAATACCGAAAATGGCACGTATTGGGGCTATGTCTCGATGTTCGCCGATGTCGAGGTGGAGTTCAAATTCACGGTTCAAACCAATTGGGACGGTCCGAATTACGGTGACGGCGGCTCCGAAGGTGCAATATCGGATTCCGGCGAGAATCTGAAAATCGCTTCGGGTCTCTATCGTTGGGATGTAAACCTTGTCGACATGACCGCCAAAGCTACGCCGCTTACCAAAGTCGGTCTGATCGGCGACGGTGTCGGCGGCTGGGACAAAGACTACGCCGAATTGGTTCGCGATGCCGAAGACGGACTCTACAAGGTTTCGGGCATAACGGCAACGGATGGCACGTTCAAGGTGCGTTTCAACGGAGATTGGAGTGATAATCTCGGTGGCGACCCGAACAATCTGACGATTGACGGAGACAATATCCAGATATCGGCCGGAACTTATGATTTCATCCTCGATTTGACCCATACGCCTTACAAAATTACTTTTACGGTTAGCGATTAACCGCACGCAACGAGCAGGCGGAGCAGCACGCAACGGCTTCTCCGCCCGCTTTTTGGTCGATGCACCTTGACCAGTGCACCGGCCCCAAAAACCGCTCGACCATGATTGTGAAACGATTTTTTTCGCTCCTGCTGCTCTTGGGCATACTCGGCAGTGCCGGAGCCTGCGGCAGCGACCCGGCAGATGCCGAACCGAAGCGCCCCGCCCAACAACTCTCCGCCGCCCCCGAAGCGTGGGACGGCCAAAAACGCGCCGACATCACCTACCAACTGCTGATTTATGCTTTCGCCGATTCCGACGGCGACGGCGTAGGCGACTTTCAGGGCATCATCGACAAACTCGACTATCTCGACGAACTGGGTGTCGGGGCACTGTGGCTCTCGCCCGCCCATCCGGCCGCATCGTACCACGGTTACGACGTCAAAGACTACGAAGCCCTCGACCCGCGTTTCGGCACCGACGAGGATTTCAAACGGCTGATCGACGCCGCGCACGCGCACGGCATCAAAATCTACATGGACTACGTCATCAACCACACCAGCAAAGAGCACCCGTGGTTCCTCGAAGCGCTGAACGACCCCGACAGCCCATACTGCGATTACTACATCCTTTCCGACAACCCCCGACAGGATATTCGCGACGGCAAAATTCCCATGATCGCCCGCGAGGGCGGTGCGGGATACGACGCCGGACAGTGGTTCGCCGCCGTGAGCGGAGGCGACGCGACGCCCAAAGTGAAATTCACCCTCGACTGGGCCAAGATGACCCTGACCGTCGAGCAGGTCGACGCAATCGAAAACAGCGGCACACCGTCGGGCGACAAATATCTCTATCTGGGCGACCCTGCCGAGTGCATCGAGTTCTACACCGCCGGAGACAACCTCTATACGCTCTGCATGGAGTTCGCCTCGCCGTGGGGATTGCTCATCCGCACCTCCCGAACGACATGGACGTCCGGCACCAAGTACGGCGCCGCATCGGGCAGCAACGTCTTGGCTTGGGGCGAGCCCATGACGCTCGTGGCCAACACCGGTTCGACCGACCCCGCCGACGTACTGATGCCCTACATGCGGTCGGTCATGTACCACTCGCACTTCTGGACGTCGTGGTTCGCCGACCTCGACTACGGCCCCGTCGAAACCTGCGCCGAATCGCCCGCCTTCAAATCCGTCTGCGCGTCGGTCGAAAAGTGGATCGGGCTGGGCATCGACGGCCTGCGTTTGGACGGTGCCAAACACATCTACCACGACGGCTATTCCGACGAGAACCCCCGCTTCTGGAAGACGTTTTACGACACGGTCAACGCCGTCTACCGCACCCGCCACGGCGAGGACATCTACATGGTGGGCGAAATGTACGACAGCCACGACCGCGTGGCACCCTACTATCTCGGTCTGCCCGCCTTTTTCGAGTTCGATTACTGGTGGCGGCTCAAAGATGCCCTCAACAACGCGACGGGCTGCGACTTCGCCCGCGACATCCTCGCTTACCGCGAACGCTACGCCGCCGTACGCCCCGATTTCATCGAGGCCACCAAACTGTCCAACCACGACGAAAACCGCGCCCGCTCGGAACTGAACGGTTCGCTGCCCAAATCCAAGCAGGCCGGTGCCGTGCTGCTCACCTCGTGCGGTTCGCCGTACATCTATTACGGCGAGGAGCTGGGATTCGTCGGCACCAAAGAGGGCGGCGACGAATATGTCCGCCACCCCATGAAGTGGGGCGACCGCTACACCGCCGAGCCGGTCGATGCCGCCAAAGTCGCCGCCGGCATGAAATCGGTAGCCGATGCCGCCGCACAGGAGGCCGACGAGGCTTCGGTTTTGCAGGTCTACCGCACGTTCGGGTGCCTGCGAAACACCTATCCCGCATTGGCCACGGGCACGATGACCCCGCATCCGGTCTACCATGCCGGAAACACGCAATACAAGCAAATCGCCGCTTGGTACCGCACCCAAGGCGACCAACGGATGCTCGTTCTCCACAACTTTTCGCCGGCTGCCGCCAACCTCACGCTCACGGAGCCTGTCGACAAGGTCGTCGCAACGCTCGGCAACGTGTCGGGCTCGTTGGGCCAAAAATCGTCGGTGCGGTTGGGCGGCAACGCTTCGATCGTCCTGTTGTTAAAATAATTCGTCATGAAACGGATCCTCTTTTTCCTATTGGCGGCCGCGCTGACGGGCAGTTGCCGGTCGCGTATCTTCTCCGATGCGCCCGCCGCAGGCAATGCCGAGCCTATCGTGCCGGCACTGTTGCAGCCGGGTCCCAACCGACTGCTGCTGACCGACTATCTCCCGCAGTGGGAGCAAGCCGATTCGGTCACTTCGTCCTCCCTGTGCGTCGAACCGACAGACGACGAATGGAGCGAATTCGTCGTCACGGCACCCGAAGGGGCCTTCGTCGCCACGCTCGAAGCATGGTCGCAGGGCCGCTGCCTCTCCATTGTCGCATGGGGCGGCGACCGCAATCCCGAGACGTGGGCCTGCTCCGAACAGAGCGACGGACGGACGGTCTCCGTAGCGATGTCGCAGCGGCCCCGCCGCGTCGTGGCACTCTGGCAAAACTGCCGTCTGCCCGAAACCTGCGTCGCAACGGCCGACAACGGAGCAGTCGTGACGATTCCGGCCGATGCCGCCGATGCGGCACGTTCGTGGCTGCGGATTTTCGCCGTCACGGACGACGCCCGTTTCAATGACCTGTTGATTCCGCTCGAAAAGGGCGCGCCCGTGCGCCGCGCTTCGCAACTCACGCGCCACGACCGGCAGGCCCAAATCCTCTATTCGTTGATGATCGACCGTTTCGAGAACGGCGACCCCGCCAACGATGCACCGCTCCGCCGCACCGACGTCCTTCCGCAAGTCGACTATCAGGGCGGCGACCTGCGCGGCATCACCGACCGCATCGAAGCCGGATTTTTCGATTCGCTGGGCATCTCGACCTTGTGGATTTCGCCCGTGACGCAGAACCCGCGCGACGCGTGGGGGCTCAACGAGCAGCCTGTTACCCGATTTTCGGGGTATCACGGCTACTGGCCCGTCCACACCACGCGCGTCGACGACCGCTTCGGCACGCCCGACGACCTGCGCACGCTGCTCGACAAGGCCCACGCCCACGGCATGAACGTCATCCTCGACTACGTGGCCAACCACCTGCACCTCCATTCGCCCGTGCTGCAAGCCCACCCCGACTGGGTGACGCCGCTCCACCTGCCCGACGGCCGCAAGAATCTCGGACTGTGGGACGACGAACGCCTCACCACATGGTTCGACGAACACATCCCCACGCTCGACCTCGAACGCGACGAAGTGTGCCGGCCGATGACCGATTCGGCCCTCTACTGGATCGCCGAATACGACCTCGACGGCTTCCGCCACGACGCCTGCAAGCACATTCCCGAAAACTACTGGCGGATGCTGTGCAGCAAGATGAAACGCCGCTTTCCCGACCGCCGTCTGTGGCAGATCGGCGAAACCTACGGTTCGCCCGAACTGATCGGTTCGTATGTCCGCAGCGGCATGATCGACGCCCAGTTCGACTTCAACGTCTACCACACGCTGCTCGACGTTGCGGTGCGGGGCCGCTCGCTGCGCGACTTGGCCGCCGAAATCGAACGTTCGTCGGCAGCCTACGGCGCCCACCACACGATGGGCAACATCACCGGCAACCACGACAAGGCGCGCTTGGTTTCGCTGGCCGGCGGAGCCCTCTCGCCCGACGAAGACCACAAACTCGCCGGCTGGACCCGTCGGATCGGGGTCGGCGACCCCGTCGGCTACCGCAAACTGGCGCTGGCCGAAGCCCTGAACTGCACCATTCCGGGCGTTCCCTGCATCTATCAGGGCGACGAATACGGCGAACCCGGCGGCAACGACCCCGACAACCGCCGCATGATGCGTTTCGACGGCTACACGCCCGACGAGCAGGCCGTGCGGTCGCTCACCTGCGCCCTCACCCGCCTGCGCCGCAGTTCGATGCCGCTGCTGTACGGCGACATGAAGACGTTGGCCCTGACCGACGAGACGTGGCTCTTCGCCCGCGTCTACATGGGCGAACGGGTCTTCGTCGCGCTCAACTTCGGCGACCGCCCGCAGCGCATCGCATGCACGCTTCCGGCCCGTTTTGCCGAAAATCCGAAATTAAAGGCTAACTTCGGGGCCGGTTGCGGCCTCGCACCCGACGGGGAGTTCACGGTGGAACTTCCTCCCTACGGCTTTGAAATAATAACCGAAAACGAATAAAACCATGAAACGACTGCTGACTCTATTGCTCGGGGCACTGCTTTTGGCCAGTGCCGCCTGCACCCGGCGAACCGCCCCTGCGGGCTGCGCCGACGGAATACACAACGCCGTAATCTACGAAATGAACGTGCGGCAGACGACCCCCGAAGGCACCCTCGCCGCCGCAGAGGAACGGCTGCCCGTCCTGCGCGAACTGGGCGTCGACATCGTGTGGCTCATGCCCATCCATCCCATCGGCGTCGAAGGCCGCAAGGGGACGTTGGGTTCCTACTACGCCATTCGCGACTACTGCGCCGTCAATCCCGAATTCGGCACAATGACCGACTTCGAGCGCTTCGTGGCCCGTGCCCACAAGCTGGGGCTGCGCGTCGTACTCGACTACGTGGCCAACCACACCTCGCCCGACCACGCATGGGTGACGGAGAAACCGGCCGAATGGTACGTGCGCGATGCGACGGGCGCCCCCGTCGTACAATACGACTGGACGGACATCGCCAAACTCGACTATGCCACGCCCGCCATGCGCGAAGCGATGCGCGACGTGCTGAAATTCTGGGTCGGCAAAGGGGTCGACGGGTTCCGCTGCGATGCCGCCAAAGAGATGCCCGATGATTTCTGGACGGAAGCGTTCGCCGAGCTGCGCGCCGCAAAACCCGATATTTTCCTGCTGGCCGAAGCCGAAGGGCCGCAGTTCCATGCCGACGGCTTCGACGCCACCTACGGTTGGGAGATGCACCACCTGATGAACGACATCGCACAAGGCAAAAAATCGGCCGCAGACTTGCGCGAACTGCTGGCCCGTCAGGACGAGGAGTATCCCGCCGAAGCACTGCGCATGTACTTCACCTCCAACCACGACGAAAATTCGTGGGCCGGCACCGAATTCGACCGCATGGGCGATGCCGCCGCCACGATGGCCGCGCTGACCTACGTGCTGCCGAAAACGCTGCCGCTCATCTACACGGGGCAGGAAATAGGCTACGACCACCGGTTCGAGTTCTTCGAGAAAGACCCCGTACCGTGCTGGGAGACGAACCGTTGGACGGATTTCTATGCCGCGCTCAATGCCTTGCGGCACAACAACCCGGCACTCGCTTCGTGCGGCAAGGGCGGCGAACCGGTCTACATGGGCGGCGCCGTGTCCGACGTACTGGCATTCACCCGCACGGCGGGCGACAACAAGGTAGCCTGCTTCTTCAACCTCTCGGCCGAGCCGCAGCACGTCATTCCCACCGTCGAAGTCGCGGGCGAATATACCGATGCCCTGACCGGCGAACCCCGCAGCATCGTGGCCGGCGAGGAGTTCGAGCTGGCAGCGTGGGAGTACCGGATTCTGACCCGATAACCCTATGAAGCCGTCCCGTTTCCTGCTTCTGTCGTGTATCATGTCCGCTATTTCCTGCCACGAAACCCCGCGATTCGACCCGCAGACGGTCGCCGATGCCGGCAGCCGAGTCGCCCGTGTCGAACCGCTTTCGTGGTGGACGGACATGCGCACGCCGCTCCAACTGATGATTCACGGCGACCGCATCGCCGCCTGCGAAGTGCGCATCGAAGGCCCCGCCGGAGTGCGCGTCGCCGCCCTGCACAAGGCCGACAGCCCCAACTATCTTTTCGCCGACGTCGAGGTGTCCGCCGATGCCGCACCCGGCACGCGCTACCTGCTTTTCACGCACGACGGGGAAACGTTCAAGGTGCCTTACGAGATTGCCGCACGCCGCACGGGTTCCGCAACACGGCCGAGTTTCACGACGGCCGACATGATCTACCTACTGATGCCCGACCGCTTCGCCGACGGCGACCCCGCTATCGACTCGACGCCCGACACGGCCGAAAAAGCCGACCGCCGAGCCTTTTTCGGCCGGCACGGCGGCGATTTGCAGGGAATGACCGACCGTCTCGGCTACATCGCCGATCTCGGTGCCACCGCCGTATGGGCCACGCCGCTGCTGCTGGACGACGAACCCGCCTCGTCCTATCACGGCTATGCCTGCGCCGACTATTACCGCATCGACCCGCGTTTCGGCACCAACGAACTCTATCGCGACTACGTCGCCGCCTGCCACGCGCACGGGCTCAAAGCCGTCATGGACATCGTGACCAACCACTGCGGCGCGGCCCACTGGTGGATGAAAGACCTGCCGTTCGAGGACTGGGTGCACCGTTTCCCTGAATATACGCAGACCAACAACCTGTTCTCGACCAACATGGACCCCAATGCCTCGCAGTACGACCTGCGGGTGCAGGAGAGCGGCTGGTTCGACCGCATGATGCCCGACATGAACCTCGACAACCCGTTCCTGCTGCGCTATTTCCAGCAATGGGCCGTGTGGTGGGTCGAGTATGCCGACCTCGACGGCCTGCGGGTCGACACCTATCCCTACAACGAGAAGAACCCCATGAGCGCGTGGTGCGCCGCCGTGCGGCAAGAGTACCCCGGCCTCAACATCGTAGGCGAATGCTGGACGACCGACGTCCCCCAGCTGGCCTACTGGCAAAGCGGCAACCCCAATCGCGACGGGTTCGACTCGCACCTGCCCTCTGTCATGGACTTCCCGCTCTACGATGCCATCCGCCGGGCGCTGCCGACCGATTCGCTCCGCTGGGGCGAAGGGATGATCCGGGTCTACAACGCCCTTTCGGACGATTTCGCCTACCACGACCTCTCGCACATGATGATTTTCACGGGCAACCACGACACCGAACGCTTGGCCGACCTCGTGCGGGGCGATGCGGGCCGTGTCAAAATCGCAATGACGCTGATGGCCACGCTGCGCGGCATTCCGCAGCTCTTCGCAGGCGACGAGCTGATGTTCCGCTCCGCCGACCCGTCACAAGGGCACGGCGGCCTGCGCGTCGATTTCCCGGGCGGTTGGCAGGGCGATGCCGTCGACCTTTTCGACCCGGCCCAGCGGCAGGGCAAAGTTGCCGAAGTGCACGAATACACCCGCCGCCTCTTCAACTGGCGCAAGACCAAACCGGTCATCCATGCGGGGCGGACGCTCCACTTCGCTTCGCGCGACAACACCTACGCTTATTTCCGCTACGACGACACCGACGCCGTTTTCGTCTTCATCAACAATTCGCGCGGCCGCAAGACGGTGCCGTGGTCGCACTATGCCGAGATTGCGGAGTCGCTCTCCGCAGGGCGCGACGTCCTCTCCGGCGAGGAGGTCACGGTAAGCGACTCGACTTCGGTGGCGCCGCGTTCGGCGCTCGTCGTGGAATTCCGGCGGACGAAGCACTGAAACGGGCCGCCGTTCACAAATGTCCGATACTGCGGCGATACTCGGCCAACGCTGTTTCGTGGAGCGTGGTTCGGGCATCGTCCAGTTCGCGCAACAGCCGCGCACGGTCTTCGGGCAACCGCCCGAACAACGGCACGGGGTTGGAAACCGTCTGCCCCGCAATCGTGGTCGCAATCTCCAACCGTTCGAGCAGCGTCCGCACCTCGTCGAGCCGTTCCAGCTCGCCCGCCTCGCGAAATTCGCCCGTCTGCACCTCCCGCGCCAACGCCGTGTCGGGAAAGACCGTAAGCGACACCAGCCCGATCAGATAAGGGTGCGTGCGGTTGAACACATCGGCCGTCGCGCGGGCCGCCCGTTGGCCGTTACCCGCACCGGCAAGCCCCGACATGTAGGTGAAATAGTACTCGATGCCCGCCTCGTCGAGCCGGCGGCTTTGGGCGATGATTTCGGCCGCCGTCGTACCCTTGTTCATGCGCAGCAGCGTGGGGTCGTCGCCCGTTTCGGTGCCGATGCTCAATCCGGTGAAGCCGTAAGCGCGCAACTCGCGCAGCTGGGCGTCGGTCTTGCGGGCGATGTCGTCCACGCGCGCGAACATGCCGATAGACTGCACTTTCGGCAGCCGATCGCGGATCCGGTCGGCCAGCCGCACGAGCCGTCCGAAACCGAGCGCGAACGGATTGGCCCCGACGAGAAAGATCCGGCGGGCGCGCGGCTGCCAGCGGGCGATGATGCGCAGGTCGGCCTCGATTTCCTCCATAGGCGACACGCGGAAGCGGAGGCCGCCGTAAAGCCCGCAGAACTTGCAGGCGTGGTGCGTGCATCCGGTCGTGGCCTGCAACAAGACCGAATAAGCCTCGTGGGGCGGACGCCACACGGTACCGGTGAAATGCAACCGGTCGAGCGAATCATTCGTCATAATTTTCGTAATTTTGGGCGGTAAAGGTAAGGCGGCGGCCGCACGGAAACAAGAACGGAAACGGCTGTAAGCCACTTCCCTGCTTGTAAGTTTCGCTGACCCTCAACCCGCTGGCCCGCCGAAAAAAATGAAAAAAATTTCCGATACCGCCCCCTCGCCCGCCTGCCGGCTCATCGAACAGCTGGGCAGCCGCTGGGCGCTGCTGGTGCTGCTGACGCTCGAAGAACGGGGAACGCTGCGCTACAACGAGTTGCGGCGCGCCGTTCCGGGCGGCGTCTCCGAACGGATGCTCGCCGCGACGCTTGACGGGCTGGAAGACGCGGGGCTGGTCGTCCGCACGGTCTGGCCCGAAGTGCCGCCGCGCGTCGAATACCGCCTCGCCCCGCGCACCGCCACGCTGTTACCGATTCTGCACCAGCTGCGTACATGGGCGGAAGAAGCGGAACAGCCCGTATAAACAAAACCTATCGAAAAAGTCCGCACAATAAGCCGGACGGTTCCGTCGTTCTATTTGCGAAATGAAAAGACGACGAAACATGCAAGTGAAAATCTCGAAAACGCTCGAAGGGCTCATCGCCCGTACCGCCTTCCAGACGACGAAAGCGGGCATCCGTCACTCGTTGAAGGACTTTCTCACGCTCGAACTGCTCCGCGAGGAGGGCTCGCTCGCCTATCAACTGCTTTCGGCCCGTTTGCAGGACTGGGAGCTTCATCAGGTGCGCCAGCGCATCGAACGCGCCATTCTTGCGGTGGAACCCGCCGAGCACCCCGACGCGCAACCGCATGCCGAGACTTTCTACCGGACCTTCACCGACGAACTGCGCAACACCGCATCCGCAACCCGCAGCATATCGACCGGCCATGCCCTGCAATTCATCGCATCCGACCCCGCGACCGCCACGGCGCAGGTCTTGGAGGCGTTCGGCATCAACGCCGAAACCCTCGGCGCCGACATGCAGAAATTCGTCGTGGGAGAGGATTTCCGCACCGAAATACAGGTACACATGCTCGATTTCGACACCGACGACCGGCCGGCCGACGACACGAACCGGCTGCTCGAAAAATTCGGGGTCGACCTGACGCGGCAGGCCCGCGAGGGGTTGCTCGACCCCGTCGTAGGACGCGAAGCCGAAATCGAACGGGTCGTGCAGATCCTGTCGCGCCGCAAGAAGAACAACCCGATTCTGATCGGCGAAGCGGGCGTCGGCAAAAGCGCCGTCGTCGAGGGGCTGGCCCTGCGCATCGCGGCGGGCGAGGTGCCCTACACCATTGCCGACAAGCGGGTCTTCTCGCTCGACATCTCGTCGCTCGTGGCGGGCACGAAGTTCCGCGGCGAGTTCGAGGAACGGATGCAGCAGCTGCTGGACGAACTGCGCAAGGCACAGAATACCATTATCTTCATCGACGAAATCCACACCATCGTCGGAGCGGGTTCGACGCAGGGCAGTCTGGACACGGCCAACATCCTGAAACCGGCGCTGGCGCGCGGCGAGTTGCAGACTATCGGCGCGACGACGCTGAACGAATACCGCGAGAACATCGAACGCGATTCGGCCCTCGAACGCCGTTTCCAGAAGGTGCTCATCGAGCCGACGACCCCCGAACAGACGCTGCGCATCCTGCAAAACATCGCGCCGCACTACGAACGCCACCACAACGTGCGCTACACGGACGAGGCGCTGCGGGCCTGCGTGACGCTTTCGGAACGCTACATCACCGACCGCCACTTCCCGGACAAGGCGATCGACGTGCTCGACGAAGCGGGTTCGCGCATCCACCTGCTGTCGGCCCGAGAACCGGCCGAACTGCGCGAAATGGAGACGGCCCTCTGTCAGGTGCAGCGCGAACGGCGCGAAGCGATCGACGGGGCGGTCTACGAAAAGGCGGCATCGGCCCGCCTGCGCGAACTGGCCCTGCGCTCGAAGCTGGGCGACGAACGGGCCGAGTGGCGCCGCACGCTCGAAGCCAATCCGGTGGAGATTACCGAAACGCACATCCGG
Organism: uncultured Alistipes sp.; assembly: GCA_964530735.1. Classification (GTDB taxonomy): domain Bacteria; phylum Bacteroidota; class Bacteroidia; order Bacteroidales; family Rikenellaceae; genus Alistipes. The sequence goes on from CAZGYX010000020.1 coordinate 20,078, forward strand.
CAGGTCATCACGGCCATGACGGGCATTCCGGCCGATCGGATTTCGGAGAGCGAGATGAGCCGCCTGCACGCCCTGCGCGACCACCTGTCGGGCCGTGTTGTGGGACAGCAGGAAGCCGTAGAACGCATTTCGCGCACGATATGCCGTTCGCGGGCGGGGCTGAAAGACGAAAACCGCCCGATCGGGGTCTTCCTGTTCGTCGGGCCGACGGGCGTGGGCAAGACGCTGCTGGCCAAAGAGGTGTCGAAATGGTTGTTCGACGAGCGGCGCGGCCTGATCCGTATCGACATGAGCGAGTACGCCGAAAAGCACAATGTGTCGCGCCTCATCGGCTCGCCTCCGGGATACGTGGGCTACGGCGAAGGCGGCCAGCTGACCGAAGCGGTGCGCCGCCAACCCTATGCGGTGGTGCTGTTCGACGAAATCGAGAAAGCCCACCCCGAAGTGTTCAACACGATGCTGCAACTCTTCGACGAAGGGCATCTCACGGACGGTTCGGGCCGCAAGGTCGACTTCCGCAACACGATCGTCATCATGACCTCGAACGTGGGTTCGCGCGCGGCGGCGCAACGGCCGGTTTCGGTAGGGTACAGCACCTCGTCGAAAAGCGCCGCGCTGGTCGAGACGCCGCAGGCCGAATACCGCAAGGCGCTGGAACAGACCTTCGCGCCCGAATTTCTGAACCGCATCGACGACATCGTGCAATTCCGCCCGCTGGAGCTGGACGACGTGGAGCGCATCGTGGAACTCGAACTGGGCGGACTGCTGCGCCGCACCCGACGCTTGGGCTACGAGGTGAAAATCACCGACCCGGCCCGGCGCCGGCTGGCGGCGATGGGCTACGAATCGCGCTACGGGGTGCGGTCGCTGAAACGGACGCTGCTCGACCACGTGGAAGAACCGCTGTCGGAACTGATCGTCGACGGCAAACTGCACGAGGGCGACACGGTGGTCATCGAAACCGACCCGTCGGAAGGCGTGACGCTGCGGGTCGCGTAACCGGAGAAAAGTCGAAAGTGCAGCACTTTCGACTTTTCTTATTACCTTTGCGGCCAATGTACCGTTTCGCCACCTACAAATCGCAGTACAGCGCCAACATCCGGCTGGCGCTGCCGGTCATGCTGACCCAAGTCGGCCAGATTCTCACCCAGCTGGCCGACAACGTCATGGTCGGCAAATTCGGCGGCGACGACCCCACGCCGCTGGCGGCCGTCGCATTCGGCGGCTCCATATCCTTTATCTTCTTCATCACGGCCATCGGCGTGGCGATGGGGCTGACGCCCCTCGTCGGCGAACTCTTCGCGCAAGGTGACCGCCGCAAATCGGCCGAGTTGCTCCAAAACGGCATCCTGTTCTACACGCTGCTCGGCATCGCGGCCACCGTGCTGCACGTGGCGTGCATCCCGCTGCTCTACCGGCTCGGACAACCGGCCGAAGTGGTCGACATGGCCCTGCCCTACTACCGGACGCTGGCGTACAGCATGCCGTTCATCATGGCGTTCTTCGCCTTCAAGCAATTCTTGGAGGGCGTGGGCAACACCCATGCGGAGCTCATCGCGACCGTTCTGGCCAATCTCACGAACATCGGGCTGAACTGGGTCTTCATCTACGGGCATCTCGGCATGCCGCGCATGGGGGCTGCGGGAGCCGGCCTCGCCACCCTGCTGGCGCGCATCACGGCGGCGGTGCTCATCATCGGCTATTTCTGTTCGCGCGACCGGTACCGCCACTATCTGGACGGATTCTCGCTCCGCAAACTGCAACGGGCGACGGTGCGGTCGCTCCTGCGCATCGGCGTGCCGATCGCGTCGCAAATGTTCTTGGAATCGTCGGCTTTCATCGGCACCAACATCATGATGGGCTGGTTCGGGACGCAGGCGATCGGCGCGAACCAAATCGCCATTACGGTCAACAACGCCGCGTGGATGATCGTCACGGCAATCGGCGCGGCCACGACTATCCGCGTCTCGCACTGCTACGGCACGCGCGACATCGACCGGCTTTCGCTGGCGGCGAAAGCCTCGTACCACCTGATTCTGGCATGGAACGGGTTTGCCATGCTGGTATTCGTCGCGTTGCGCCGCCTCATCCCGCTCTATTTCACCGACAATGCCGAAGTCATCGCGATGACCTCCGAACTGCTGCTGTTCGTGGCGCTTTTCCAGCTGTCGGACGGATTGCAGAACATTTCGGTCGGCATCCTGCGCGGATTGCAGGACGTGCGCATCATCACGCCTATCGCAATCGTCTCCTACTGGATTCTGAACCTGCCCGTCGGGTATCTGTTCGGATTCACGCTGGGCATGGGGCCGTCTGGGCTGTTTCTCGGCTATCTCGTCGGGCTGACGGCCGCGGCCGTGCTGATGATAACCCGCATCCGCAAGACCATTCGCCGATTGAGAACCGCATCGTAACAGGCCTGTCGGACGAAACGACGAGGGCGGCCCCTATCCGGTGCCGCCCTCGTGCGATTCGGCGCGAAGCCGTTACAACCGCGCCTTGATGGCTTTGGTGGCTTCCTCGTAGCCCGGCTTTTCGAGCAGGGCGAACATGTTTTTCTTGTAAGCCTCGACGCCCGGCTGGTCAAACGGATTGACGCCCAGCATATAACCGCTGATGCCGCAAGCCTTCTCGAAGAAGTAGAGCAGCCCGCCGATCGTATGCGCGTCGACCTTCGGCAGCTCGATGCGGATGTTGGGCACCCCGCCGTCGACGTGGGCCAGCTGCACGCCCAGCTCGGCCATGCGGTTCACCTCCGAAATGCGTTTGCCCGCCAAGAAGTTCAGTCCGTCGAGGTTCTCGGCATCCGGCTCGATGACCACCTTGTTGTCCGGTTCGGCCACCGAAATAATCGTTTCCAGCAACGTCCGCTCGCCCTCTTGGATGTACTGCCCCATGGAGTGCAGGTCGGCCGTGAGCGTCACGCTGGCCGGGAACAGGCCTTTGCCCTCCTTGCCCTCGCTCTCGCCGTAGAGCTGCTTCCACCACTCGTTGATGTATTGCAGACGCGGTTCGTAGGAACCCAGAATCTCGATTTTCTTGCCGCTGCGATAGAGCGCATTGCGCACGACGGCATAAACGGCCGACGGATTCTCCTCGAACGGCACGTTTTCGGCCGTCGCCCGTTCCATTTCCTGCGCCCCCTTGACCAACGCGGCGATGTCCACGCCGGCGACGGCCAACGGCAACAACCCGACGGGCGTCAACACCGAAAAACGGCCGCCCACGTCGTCGGGAATGACGAACGTCGGATAACCCTCCTGCGTCGCGAGGGTCTTCAAGGCGCCGCGCGCCTTGTCGGTGACGGCCACGATGCGTTCGGCGGCCTCCTGCTTGCCGTAACGCTTCTCGATAGCGGCCTTGATCAAGCGGAATGCGATAGCCGGTTCGGTCGTCGTGCCCGACTTCGAGATGACGATAGCCGCAATGGAGTGCTCCTCCGAGGCTTTCATCAGCGCGCTGACGTAATCTTCGGAGATGTTCTGTCCGGCGAAAACCACCGTCGGCTCTTTCTGCTCCTTGTGCAGCAGCTTGAACGGGTCGGTCAACGCCTCGACCACCGCTTTGGCGCCCAGATACGAGCCGCCGATACCGATGCAGATGACCAAATCGGCCTTCGCGCGCAATTTGTCGGCCTGCGCCTGCAAAGCGGCGAGGTCGGCGTCGGAAATCGACGACGGCAGGTGCACCCAACCCAGAAAATCGTTGCCGGCACCCTTGCCCGAATGGAGCAGCGCATTGGCCTGCTGCGCCTCGGTCTGCATGGCCGGTGTGATTTCGACCCCCGACTTGCGGATGTCCAATTTCAGATTTTTCATAAGATTCATTTATCGTTAGAATAATTTTTCGGTCAGTTCGCGCATCCGGCGGCGGGCCGACGCATTGCGGTAGAACACGTCGTAGACCATATCGGCGATGGGCATGTCGACCTTGTGCCGGAAATTGACGTGCCGGATGCAGTCGACCGCGAAGTAGCCTTCGGCAATCATCGTCATCTCGCTCAACGCGCTTTTGACCGTGCATCCATGCCCCACGAGGAGCCCCAACCGGCGGTTGCGGCTGTACGACGAATAACACGTCACGAGCAAATCGCCCAAGTAGGCCGAAGCCCGCGTGTTGCGCCCGGCGGGATAGCTCTCGTCGAGGAAGCGGGTCATTTCGTCGGCGCAGTTGGCAATCAGCACGGCCAAGAAATTGTCGCCGTAACCCAGCCCGACGGCCAATCCGACGGCCAGCGCGTAGATATTTTTCAGAATGGCGGCATATTCGATGCCGTAGAGGTCGGTCGAATAGCTCAACCGGATGTAGGGCGTAGCGAATTTCGGGCCGATGGCGCGGGCGAGCTCCCCGTCGGGACAAACCACCGTCAGATACGACAATTTGCCGCGCGACACCTCCTCGGCGTGCGACGGGCCCGTGAAAAGGCCGAGCTGCCGGTACGGCAGGTCGTAACGTCCGTGCAAGTACTCGATGACGGTCTGATAGTCGTCCGGCACGATGCCCTTGATAGCCGAAAGGACGAATTTGCCGGCGAGCGATTCGGTCAGCGGTTCGAGAAACGTTTTCAGATAGGCCGACGGAGCCGCCAAGACCAGAATGTCGGCCTCGCGCACGACGGCATTCAGGTCGTCGGACGGCGCGATGCGCGAGCGGTCGAACTCGACGTCGCTCAAATAGCGCGGATTGCGTCCTTCGGCGCGCAGCGACTCCAACACATCGGGATTGCGCACGTACCACCCGACCCGTTGTTCGTTGCCCGTCAGCAACTTGACGAGTGCGGTCGCCCAACTGCCGTAACCGATGACCGCGATGCGCGATGCGGAATCTATTTTACATTCCATGCGATTTTTCGATAACTTGCCATTACAAATATAATGATTTTTTCGCATTAACGGAGCAGTCCGCCGTTTTTCCGTTCGCGCGGCACGAACGCACGGGCGAAAAGCGTTACCGCCAACAGCACCAGATAGATACCCAGCGTCGTTCCGCTGCCGGGATGCCACTCGACGTAGCCGCCGGGCACTTCGGAGGCGATGCGGGCCAGCGCATCGAGCGCCCGCGCCGAGATTTCGATGCAACCGCCGACGGGCGGCGCCAAGAACGGCAAAGGCAACAACATCCAGACCGTGCCGCACAACACGATGACGGCGGCCGGAAGCACGGCCAACGGCCCCGCCGCAATACCCGCCAACGGCACGATACCGAACGTGTGCGCGACCAACGGAGCAGTGGCCGCTCCCGCCACCAAGCCGACGACCCACGAACCGATCAGCGCATCGACCACGCGCCGGTGCGTGCGCAGCCGCCGCTGGAGCGGAACGCCCCATGCCAGCAAAAAGCCGACGGCCAAAAACGAAAGCTGGAAACTGATGTCGCCGAGCCATGCCGGCTGCCAGAACAGCATGACGAATGCGGCAATGGCGAGCGAGTTCAACGCGGCCAGTTCCCGCCCCGCGAACAGCGCGCCCTGCACGAGCGTAAACATGACGGCGGCGCGCACCGCACTCGGCGGGAAACCGGCCGCCGCGACGAACAGCCACACGGCCGCCGCACTGCACGCGTAATAAACCAAATGGCCGTGCCGCAACAGCAACAGCCAACCCAACAGCAGGTAAATCAACCCGAAGACGATGCCCGTATGCAATCCCGATACGGCGAGCAGATGCGAGAATCCGGCGCGGGAGTAACGGACACGCAAATCGGACGTAATCCGACTGCGGTCACCCGCCGCCATTGCCCGCACGAGCGCGGCGGCATTGTCCGAGAGTTCGAGCCGCGCGAGCCGTTCGACCGCACCGGCATGGAACGTTTTTGACAAGCCGATAGCAGCGTCCTCCGGCGGCGTGTTCCGGGACGGATTTCCACCCGAATGCCGCATCGAGACATCCCGCAGGCCGACCCACATCGTACCGGCGAATCCGCGCCGCCGCATCAGCCGGCGGTAACTCTCGGCTCCGCCCCGAAAATCGCGAATGCGGCTGCGGCAACGCATCCGTTCGCCGTGCACCGGACCGACGAGCGTATCCGCGTAGAGCATCAACCGGTCATCGGCCGCGAACCATTCGCCCGACAACGGGTCGCGCCAAGCCGTCACGACGGCCTCGACCGAAACAGCACGTCCGCGAACGGACGGGATGCCCTCGATGCGGAGGTCGAACTCGGTCGGCACTTCGCGCGGCACAGAGCATGCGTGCCGGCGGAACTCGGCCTGTCCGAATCCGACCGCAACCAGCATCGCGGCCAGTGCCCACCCCGAGCGGAACAGCGCGGCGAGCACACCGGCCGCAACCGCCGCCACGACGACGAACCACAACGGAAGCGACCAATAATCGGCCGCCGCGATACCGAGCACGAACGGCACGAGGGCCTTCATCACGGGCATGCGTTCCGAAGATTCGGCAAGGGCGCGGAAATTCAAGATGCGGAAGGTTTTTCAAACAAACAAAGACACCCGTCCGACCGCCGGTCTGAAAATCCGGAGTGCACGCCCTTAACTCATCAACCTTCCAGACATGCGTGCCCCCCGATGCAATACCCCACCTTGACCGACGGCCGACCGGATGTTCCGTACGCCGAAAAACGGCTACTCTTTCGAGGCCAGCGGGCCCGGCACCGCATAGGCGCGGGCGGCCAACTCCTTGTCGAGCATGTAGAGCCCGAACTTGTTGCCCTCGACGGCATCGAACGCCGAAACCATTTCGCGGGCGTTCTCCTCCTCCTCGACCTGCTCGTTGATGAACCACACGAGCATGTTCGACGAAGCGTAGTCCTTGTCTTCGGCGGCAATGGCGGCCAGATTGTGGATCATGGCGGTCACTTTCTTCTCATGCTCCAGCGTATCCTTGAACATCTCCAACGGCGAAGCCCACGACGTGCGCACTTCGGCGATGGGCGCGAGTTTCACTTCGGCGTCGCGCGAAAGTACGTAGTTCATCAGGATGCGGGCATGGTCCTGCTCCTCCTTGAACTGGATATTGAACCAGTTGGCAACGCCTTTGAGCCCTTTGTTCTCGGCATCCAGCGACATCGAGAGGTAGAAATAAGCCGACCACATCTCGGCATTGATCTGCGCGTTGAGCGCATCGTGCAGTTTGTTGCTTAACATAACCGTATCGTTTTTGAATTTAGTTTCTTGCGGTGTAAAGATACGACACTTTTTCGTCATTCGTGCAAACATCCGCATCGTATTTTCCGATAACGCCATAAGCCGCACCTATACGGCGAAACGACCCGCACCCTCCCCGGGCGCGGGTCGCGCGAATGCACCGCGGCGGCCGAACGCACTGCGCCGGACGCCCGGCCGAATCAATCGTCGACTTTGAGCAGCCGGCCGTTCTTGTCGAACTCCAATTCGATTCCGCTGCGCAATTTCACCTCGTACCCGTAGCGGTCGCGGTCGATTTGCTTGACCGCCGCATCGGGATAGTACCGGTGCAGGTACGAACGAATCGCCTGCGGGACCACCGACATCGGGAAATCGCCGCGTTTGGCTTCGACCTCCTCCCACTCGCCGTTCCGGGCGAACTCGACCTTGCGGCCGTCGGCGAAGACGACCTTGTACTCCTTGTCGAGCAGTTTGCCGTCGACCGCGACGCGCGACACCTGCACATCGCCGAAATGAAGCTGAATGAACTGCCGGGCGTTCGCCGGAAGCTCCGCGACGGTAATGGGACGTTCGTCGGACGCGAAAGCGCACACGGCCGCCGACAACAACCCGACAAGCAACAACATACGTTTTTTCATGATGTTCTGATACGATTTGGTTTGACGATTTGTCCGTCAGTCCTGCAAAGATAATACCTTTCGGCGCTGCCGGACGCGGAAAGGCGGCACAAAAAACCGGCCCGAGACGAATCCCGGACCGGTCGGTTGTCGGAATCGGCACGCGGCCGAACCCCGAAGACTACTTGTTGTAGGCTTTCATCACCGAGATGAGGTCGAGCACCTTGTTCGAGTAACCCCATTCGTTGTCGTACCACGAAACGACCTTCACGAAAGTGTCGGTCAACGCGATACCGGCAGCCTTGTCGAAAATCGAGGTGCGCGGGTCGCCCAAGAAGTCCGACGATACGACAGCCTCTTCGGTGTAACCCAGAATGCCTTTCAGTTCGCCCTCCGACGCCTCTTTCATGGCAGCGCAGATTTCGTCGTACTTGGCGGGTTTGGCGAGGTTGACGGTCAGGTCGACGACCGAAACGTCGAGGGTCGGAACGCGCATCGACATACCGGTCAGCTTGCCGTTGAGTTCGGGAATCACCTTGCCTACGGCCTTGGCGGCGCCGGTCGACGAGGGGATGATGTTGCCCGAAGCGGCACGGC